>CAZPMT010000204.1:0-2688 GCA_964587655.1 uncultured Nitrospiraceae bacterium | reverse complement strand
ACACGTTCCTCACCCCTCCCTCAAAACCATCCCTCAAAAGTTACTCAACTTCCGTCACAAGCTCTCTGCGCTTCTTGTCCCTACTTGAGAAGATCTCGATACGCCTCTTCCAGGCCGGCTGCATCGGCTACCGACTGCGGGAAGTTTGCTTCGCCGGGCTTTGCGCCGAACGAGTTGTCGTGTTCTTTGCAGGTGGCGATGCGGTTTTGTGCTTTGTTGTTGTAGTTCATGGGTGTATCGACGTTGTAGACCGCGTTGCCGGTGATTTCGATGAAGCCGCTTCCTTCGTCGAGGTAAATGCCGCCGGGGCCGCCGCCTTTGTTGTTGTCGTGGATGTGGTTGCCTCGGATTATTGTGCCTACCTGGTTGCCGAGGGTGTAGATCCCGCCGCCGTCGTTGCGAAGGAGCATGACCTCGTGGATGTGATTGTTCTCGATTCGGTTGTTGCCGGAGGGCGTCGGCGTCGAATACAGGTACGGGATGACCTGATACGCGCCGCCGCCGGCGTCTTCCTCGCCCCAACCCCAGCCGACGGACACGCCGGAGTATGGCAGGTCGCGGATCTCGTTATGCGCGATCACCGTGTCACGCACGTAGCCACCGAAGACGCCGATGCTGTCCTGGAACTCGACGCCGATGTGCTCGATCAAGCAGTTCGTCACTTGGTTTGCCTGAACGACGAGTCGCGGATCCTCCGGATGATGGTCCGGGGACTGGACGTCGCCAATCTGGATTGCGCTGCCGGAGATGTCGTTGAAACGGCACCCGGCCACAACGTTGTCTTGCGAGCCGGTCTCGATGTCGAGCCCCGCGCCGCCCAGGCGCGTGAACGTGCACCGCTCGAAGCGGATCGCCTTGGCCGCGTGAAGCACGACGTTGGCCGGGCTTTTCAGATATTCGTTATGAACGTTGACGAGGTTATTGTCGCGCCCGAAGATGCTCGTAGCCGCGAACGTGAAGTTCGCCTGTTCGTCCGCGTGGCCGATGCGGTTCGGCGCCAGCCAGGTCGCGTCGGCGAACGTGATCCCTTCGAAGCGTATGTCATGCACCGGCTCGTCGAGCGTTCCCCGCAGATCGACCAGTGTCTCCAACACCGGTGCTACGGCGGCCGCCGTCGCCATATCCTCACCATCGCGCGGGATGTAATAGAGCGTCTTCGCGGGCTTATCGAGATACCATTCGCCGGGGTCGTCGAGCAACTCGAACGCGTTCTCGATGTAGTCGGGAAGCTTTATCCGCACGCCTTCCTTGCGCGAGCAGAGCATGAACCACGGCTGCAGCATCGAGATCTTCACGCCGCTGGCGCCGTCGCGCGCGATGCTCTTGACCTTACAGATCATGTGTCCCCACGAGTTGTAGTAGCCGAATTCGATGCCGCCCTGGTTGCGCCAATCCGCCATGGCCTCGCCGGGCGCCGTGTGGCCCGCGTCGACATCGAAGAAGGCGAGGTCGCCATAGCGGCCCATGCCTTCGGGGGCCGGACCCCGCGCGCGTTGCGCGCGTACGCCGTTGACGTACAACTGGCGGAGATCGGCGGCGCCGGCCTTGGCCTTCCACCGCTTATCGCCGTCCCCCGTCCAACCGGTGATCGGCTTGCCGCCGCTGATGACCGGCATTTCGCCTTCGACGGCCTTGTACACAACCTTGTGACCACCATTGCCTGAGTCCCGCGCGTCGAAGCGCAACGGCTCCTGCAAGGAATAGGCGCCTCCGCGAAGGTTGACGACGATGTCCTCCGTCATCAATGCGTTCACGACGCGAACCGCATCGCGCGCCTTGACGAGGCTTTTGAAGGGCTGCGCTTCCGTCCCGGGATTTGTGTCGCTTCCTCCGGGGGCCACATAGTACGTGGTTGCCGCGATGGCTGCATTTGCCCACATTACAACAAGAAAGAGGGCGATAGTTCTCGACATGACCGAGGACCTCCAAGAAGTGTCGCTATACGCGTTCCGAATTCCGTCCGCAAACGTAGCACATGCACACAAACTCATTCCAACATCCGTTTGTGCTCGCGCTTGTATGAAGCATGATCCTAGATTCGGCAGTCAAGATTGGAGGTGCTTTCCGAAATGGTGGACGGCGTGGACTTTGTGGACGATGTGGACGCCGAAAAGGATCACCGGCAGGCTAGCGTCCACCTTGTCCACAACGTCCACCTTGTCCGCTACTTGGAGAAACCCAATTGCCGAATCTAGGATGATTGCCACCCGTATGTCACTTTCGGCGAAGGTGACAGCCAGGGACGCGGCCCTGCCGCTTTCGGCGAAAACGGCATACTGTCGCCCACTCCACGTGAGTTTCCTTTGACTTGCCGGCGCCGTCCGACGGGTGTATCCTGATAAGGCAGAACCGGAGGTCTGCGGAGAGGGAATACTATGCGCGGCACAAATGAACAGCTTGACCCGCTGCCACACGAGTTCAGGTCGGAAGACGAGGCGGCAGAGTTCTGGGATACTCATAGCATAACCGACTACGAGGAATTCCTGGAGCCCGTCGAAGTCGAGGCGGACATCAAGAGGCGGCACTTCGAGATTGAGGTGGATGAGGAAAGTTTCCTGGCCCTGCGTGACAACGCCAGGAGGCAGCACAAACCCGTTAAGCAACTCGCCAGCGAGATCCTCAAGCAGAGGCTTTACTGAGAGCCTGTGAAAAAATGCCCGGCGCGAGAAAAGGCTTGACATTTATAGA
>CAZPMT010000203.1:0-3347 GCA_964587655.1 uncultured Nitrospiraceae bacterium | reverse complement strand
TGCACCAGGGGCGCGCCGCGTGCGAGATGAATCCTTACGTGCGGATTTTGGGGGCTTCTTGCTCGCTTGACGTAGTGGGCAAAACATGCTATCGTCTCGACAGTTAGTCACGTGATTAGTGTCAAGTCTGAACCAGGAGGAAAATGGCATGAAAGACTTCTCGGATTGGGGTCCCGTCGTAGGCCCGTTGATGATGCTGATCGGATTGATCGGTCTGCTGATCGATTGCTGGAAGAAAGGCTGCTTCTTCTTCGGCTGAAGCACTGAGCCCAACGACCGCGTGCGCGGGATGCGTGTGCAAGGCCGGCGTACGATCTCACCGCTTCATCGCCCGCGCCATGGCGCGGGCCATAGTACGGGCAAGTGCGTCGGTTTAGCTCCTTTCGTTCATTTGCGGAAAGAATTGCCAACGCCAATGTACGAGAGGATCCCTTTTTGTCGCGACTCGATTCGTGCGCGCGGCATCACTTCCACAGTTTGTCGCGGTTTGACAAACTGTGAGGCTCAGCGACGTCCGAAGGAGCCAGAGCCGCCACCGTAACCGCCACCACCGCTGCCACCGTAACCGCCGCCGCCACCGCCGCCGTAGCCGCCAGCACCACCGTAGCCGCCGCCCGAACCGCGGGCGTCTTCGGAGGTGATGACCCTTCGCTGGGTAAGCGCGCGGTACTTTTCGCCCTCCCGTTGACGTCGGCGCGCGTCAAGTTGCGCTTCCCGGCGGGCTCTCGCTTGATCGCCGTACTGCTGCACGACGCCGTACCCGGCGGATCGGGGATCGTACACACCGCCGCTTGACGACCCCGTCCCTGAAATCGTCTTCGTGCGCGGCTTGTTGTCCTCCGAAGCGGCCTCGGTGTTTTGAGGCTCCACGACATTTACGAGTTCGGAGTCGGTGGTCTCTGAAGAAACTTCGCCCCTCAGTTCTCTCCGCTTGTCAAGCCACTCCTTGTAGAGGGCTTTCCTCGCTTCGCGGTCTTGAGTGAAGGAGATGTCTTTCTCATCCACCTCTGACTTTGACACGTTCACAATCGAGCCGTCGGAAGGAATGCTTACATAGTACCCGTTGCCGCCTTCCGAGATGTAGACGTCCTCGTAGACCTTGTCGCCGACCTTTATAGAGTCGGCGGATGCCACTAGCGACGCCCCCGTCGCCAGCACCGCGAGCGTGATCAGGCTTCTTCGCATGACCGTCTCCCTTCACCGTTTCGCACCCCGAACTCCCCGCGGGAGACTGGATGCCAACCCGCCCTCTAACTCTCGCTAATAATTATACCATAAACTTGCCATCTGGTTCCCAAGAAATGGATTCAGTGAAGAGATCGGAGGAGGTTTTCTGGGAAGACATGTGTCGTTGTCTGGGTATAAACCCTTGTAAGAACATGGGTTGCAGCGGCTCTGGCGGGAAACGGTCTCTCAGTCGCCAGCCGCCCGTATGTTGTCCATAATACGGGCGGAGAGGCTACAGGATGATCTTCTGGTTTGCGTTGTCGAACCGGGCTACCTTGTCCTCCCGCAACGCCAGCGTGCCCATCTGAAGCGCCGTCTGCACGTAGAACGCGAGATCAACCGGACTCTTCGTTTCAACGTTATGAGTGCGGCAGGACTCGATAAAGTGCTGCATATAGCGAACGAAGTCCTCGCCTTGTTCGATAGGAAAGCGTTGCTCTTTCTTGTTGGAACCTTCCGCGGGCTTGAAGACGATCTCATTCTTGTCCAGGGTGAGCGAGCCGTCCCAGCCGCGTATCACCGGCACTCGTCCCGGCGAGCCGCGGGATCCCGCTCCCTGGTCGTCGTTCCCCTGGGTTCCCAGGACCGCGACCGTGACCTTCTCGGGATAATCAATCAGCATATTGAACGTGTCGGGGACTTCCCGTTCCTGGTAGCGGAACTTGCCGCCAACGGCCACTGCCTTGTCCGGCATTTTCAGTCCGAGCATATATACGGTCGGCGTGAGGCTGTGCGGGAACAAGTCCGTCGATGGCCCGCCTGCGTAATCCTCGTACATCCGCCAGCGGAAGAATCGGCTTACGTCGAAGGGCCGCTTGGGCGAGTCGCCTAGAAACGCTTCCCAGTTGAGGTCGCGCCCCGGCTGTGCATTCGGATCGTCGATGGGCATTCCGCGCTCACCCCAGTCGCCCACGCGGAAATATCCGCATTCCGCATGGATGGGCTGGCCGATCAAACCATCCTGGATAAGCTTCTTCATCTGATGCCACGCGGAGTCGGACATGCCCTGCGTGCCAAGGAGAAACACGCGGCCCGATTTCTTCACTTCCTCGGCCAGTTGCTTCGTCAACTCGAATTGCCGCCAATGCGTGACGGGCTTCTCGGAGTAAACGTCCTTCCCGGCGCGGACGGCGTCGATGGCCTGATACGCGTGCTGGTGATCCGGCGTCGCGATAGTAACGGCGTCCACCTTGCGATCGGCGAGCAGCTCGCGGTGGTCCATGTACGCTTTGGCTTTGTAGTTTTCAGAGGCCGCCTTCAGCCGGGGACGGTACACGTCGCATACCGCGACGATATCGATCGTCTTGTCGTGCTCCTTGATCCACCTGAGGGCTTCGAGATGGCCATTGCCGCGCCCTCCGACGCCGATCACACCGACGCCGAGGCGTTCGTTTGCGCCGAGCGTCTTCGCGGATGCCCGGCGGGTCACGCCCGAAACCGCCGTTGCGGCAGCCACGGCCGAGGCCGTGTTCCGGATAAACGTCCTGCGCGTTACGCCGTGGTTCTCATTCGAGTCCTGGGTCGACATGGCATCTCCTCCCTGGTGATCGGCAATTTCGATATTGGCGTTATCGTAACTGTACGTTGTCGCCGTGTTCAAGTTGTCGGCCAGGATACGCACGTTGTCGAACGCAAAGTCGGCGTTGCCCACCGTCCGTGTGGGCCTTGATGATGGCCCCGTCGGACCCATTCCGCGTCTTCGTCAACACGTGTATCGAAGCGTCCCACGTGTCTCAATGTGTAGGTTGCATGGCCGTTATGAGATAGCAGCAATTCGTCCGGATAAATTACAAAACTGGTTACTGTCCCTACTTATCCAAGGTCCCGGACGGTAACAAGGAGCTTGGCCGGATACTTACGCACCCGAAGCATGTGGAAGATACGGCTTGGCATTGGCGCCGGTCGGAATAGCACAGCCGGGTTAGACCCAACATGGCTCGCTTGAGCGGCCTGATCTCTGGGGCAATCGTCTGAAAAGGCGCTTGCCCCTCTTGTTTTTCCGGGCAATGAACTTCCGCGCGAAAGCGGTTGCAAGTTATTGTCATTGTCGAAGGGATCATCTTGAAACGGAAGTTGAGTAACTTTTGAGGGATGGTTTTGAGGGAGGGGTGAGGAACGTG
>CAZPMT010000202.1:0-3429 GCA_964587655.1 uncultured Nitrospiraceae bacterium | reverse complement strand
GCGCGGACTGGCGTACGAGACCGAAGCCGCCGTGAATTGGTGTCCCGCGCTGTCAACGGTGCTGGCCAATGAAGAAGTGAAAGACGGCCGGTACGTCGAGACGGGCGATCCCGTCGAGAAGCGTCTCATGCGGCAGTGGATGCTCAAGATCACGGCGTACGCGGAGCGGCTCCTCGAGGATCTCGATGAGCTCGATTGGCCCGAGGGCATCAAGGCGATGCAGCGCGAGTGGATCGGACGCAGCGAAGGCGCCGACGCCGTGTTCAAGGTTGCGGGCTCGAACAAGGAGTTCATGATCTTCACGACGCGCCCGGACACGCTTTTCGGAGCGACGTACTGCGTGCTTGCGCCCGAGCATCCGCTCACGATGGAGGTCGCCACGCCGGAACGGCGCGCCGAGGTGCAGGCGTACGTCGAGGCCGCCTCGAAGCGCAGCGCGCAGGACCGCATGAAGGAAGAGCGGGACAAGACGGGCGTGTTCACCGGCGGCTACGCGGTCAATCCCGTCAACGGCAAGAAGATCCCGATCTGGATCGCTGATTACGTGCTTGCCGAGTACGGCTACGGGGCGATCATGGCGGTGCCGGCGCACGATACGCGCGACTATGAGTTCGCGAAGAAGTTCGACCTCCCGATCATCGAGGTCATTAGCGGCGGCGACATCTCGAAGGAAGCATTCACGGGCGACGGTATCCTCGTGAACTCCTCATTCCTCGACGGGCTCGACGTCCCCGATGCCAAGAAGAAGATTTCGGCATGGCTCGACGAGCGAGGACTCGGCAAGGGTACGGTGAATTACCGTCTCCGCGACTGGCTCTTTTCGCGGCAACGTTACTGGGGCGAACCGTTCCCGCTCGTGACGCTCGAAGACGGCACGGTGCGCGCGACGCCGTTGAAGGATCTTCCGGTCGTCTTGCCGGAGTTGGACGAGTACAAGCCCACGCGGGACGGACAGCCGCCGTTAGCGCGCGCAACCGACTGGGTGCATACGACGGACCCGGTGAGCGGCAAGCCGGCCATGCGCGAAACGAACACGATGCCGCAGTGGGCCGGTTCCTGCTGGTATTTCATCCGCTTCTGCGATCCGCGCAACGACAATGAGGCCTGGTCCAAGGAATCGGAATCGTATTGGATGCCGGTGGATTTGTACATCGGCGGCGCGGAACACGCCGTGCTCCACTTGCTGTATTCGCGCTTCTGGCACAAGGTGTTGTACGACGCCGGACACGTCTCGACCAAAGAGCCGTTCACGAAACTTTTCAATCAGGGGATGATCCTCGCCCATTCGTATCAGGATGATCGAGGGAAGTACCACTACCCGGACGACGTCGAGAAACGCGGTGAAGAGTGGTTCGTCAAAGGCACGGAAAAGCGCGTCAACGTCCAGATCGAGAAGATGAGCAAGTCGCGTTACAACGTCATCAATCCCGATACAGTCGTTCAGGATTACGGCGCTGACTCGATGCGCCTTTACGAGATGTTCATGGGGCCGCTCGACCGCGACAAACCCTGGACCGATGAAGGCATTCAAGGCGTTCACCGGTTCCTCAAGCGCGTCTGGTCGTTGTTTGTCGCCGAGAGCGGCGAGTTGCATCCGCGTATTTCCGCGAACGGCGGCGACGCGTCGATCGTGCGAGTGCTCCACCACACGATCAAGGAAGTGACGAACAACATCGAAAGCCTGCAATTCAACACGGCGATCGCGCGCATGATGGAATTCGTCAACGCCGCATTGAAAGCCGAGAAGGTTGACAAGGACGTCACGGAGAAGTTCGCGCTAGTGCTTTCTCCATTCGCGCCGCATATGGGCGAGGAACTCTGGGCGCGCCTCGGCCATGGCGACACTCTAGCCTATAAGCCGTGGCCTCAATACGACGAGGCGATGCTCGTCCAGGACACAATCGAGATCCCCGTCCAGGTCAACGGAAAGTTACGCGCCGTGATAACGGTCCCGGCCGGCGCAGGCAAGGACACAATCCTCGCCGCTGCCAAGGCCGACCAAAAGGTCGCCCAACACCTCGAGGGCAAGACCATCGTGAAAGAGGTTTTCGTTCCGGGCAAACTTGCGAGTATAGTGGTCAAGTAAGGGTTTCACGAGTGCGGAATGGAAATGGGAATGGGGTCAAGTCTCTCGGGAAATGTCTGTAAGGTCTCGAATCATACAGCCTGGCGTGCGACGTGATAATTCAAGACCTGATTCAATCTCCCCGGCTTTCTCCGCGAACGCAAGCCTGGGCCGAAAGGCTCAGGCAAGACCAATTAAGTATGGTGTCCCCGGAACGGGCCCCGGAACGGGTCCCGGAACAGGGTGTCCCCGGAACAGGCCGGAACAGGTGTCAAGAATTAGCTAGCCTTGCGAACGGTCGTGGTTTCAGATTCGATGGTCTTACCATTTTGGGAAGCGTGCTCCTTGACGATGCGGTTGATGACTTGGCTGCGCGTTCGTTCCTGCTCGCGGGCGACGGCGTCGAGATAGTCGATAACCTCGGGGTCGAACGTAACGCTGGTTGCGAGTTTGCGGGCCACGGTATCCATACTCCTTATGTTAAAAGTGAGAATTTGTCTCTATTGACCTTGGGTATAATATAGCATAGTTGAGGTTCGAATGCAATACATTTTGTGGGCGTGAGAAAAAAAGCACAAGATATGGTAGGAGAGAACCTGCACTTGCAGAAGGACAGTTCAGCAGGCCTGAATCATGCCAGCAGGTGGACTGCGCCGGATTTGTGATTTCCAGAAAGTCTCGCTATCCGGCAAGTGGGCGGACCTGAACACGGCTCCACTAGGGGTAGGTTCGGCTGGATGGACAGGTGGCGACGAATGTGTAGGCAGAACTACTTGTGGGTGTACAACGACACACCAAATACGTATAAGCCCACACGATATCCCGCAAATACGTATAATACGCCATTTATGAAGGTTGTAACATACATATGTTATGTGTTTCTTGGATTAGGAAGGAGAGTCAACGGGTAGAAGTGGATCAGCCTGATAGAGAAGCTTGCACATCGGGCTGTTCCAGGTCCATGACGCGCCGTAACAGACCGTTGTACGCCATACTTCTCTACGTTCCAATTTGGAGCGGGTTAAAATTGCGGCACATTATTACCAAGGTTCCCACACATATGCATGTTGGGAGCTTGTAGTGATGGACCCTACAATCTGACCCTTGTCGTTGAAGCCCGCAGGCGAAGGATTGGCGGAGCCTGTAGGCGCGGCCAGTTCTTGCATGCCATGAGTCGCGTCCCAGATGAAGGGACTCTGCGAATAAAAAGTAGTAGGTGTCATGCACTTAATGCTACCGATAACTTGGCCGTTATTATTGATACCAGTGACGTCATAGAAGGTTGTGGAGCCCGGGAGCGTGCACAACTGAAGCGTGCCGAGGTCCTGCATGCCATGGGTCGCGTCCCAGATGAAGGCAAAGAC
>CAZPMT010000201.1:0-3838 GCA_964587655.1 uncultured Nitrospiraceae bacterium | reverse complement strand
ATGTTCCGGCGTTAACCAACTGGAATTATTTGACTTATAACCGGACAGCAGTGATTTCGTATACTCATTTGTGTTGAGCAGTACTAAGGGACCCCTCGCAGGGGTTGCCTTACCCGCTGGCTTTTTGCCAATATCCTTTTGGGCTTCCGCACGATATTCGTTCCGAAGTCCCTGATGTCGCAATTCCGGCAAGGAGAAATGCTAATGCCCAGAAACGTCATCGTCGCCCAGTCCGGCGGGCCGAGTCCCGTCATCAACAGCTCGCTGCGGGGCGTCATCGAGACGTGCAGGATGTTCCCGGAAACGTTCGGCGCCGTTTACGCCGGGTGGCATGGGATCGAGGGAGTGCTCAAGGAGGAGTTGCTCGATCTGTCGGCGCAGGACGAGGATGAAGTCGCACTTCTGCGCTACACGCCCGCCGCGGGATCGATCGGCACCTGCCGCTACAAGCTGAAAAAGAATCAGTCCGAGGATTTCAAGCGCGTCATCGACGTGATGAAGGCGCACGACGTCGGATACTTCTTTTACAACGGCGGGAACGACTCGATGGATACGGCACACAAGGTTAGCGTCCTCGCCAACGAGCAGGGGCTTGACCTCATCGCCGTGGGCATCCCGAAGACCATCGACAATGACGTCGGCGACTCCGAGTTCAAGCTCATCGACCACACGCCGGGTTACGGCAGCGTGGCGCGATACTGGATGGGCATCGTCCAGAACGCCAACGAGGAAAACGCCGGGTCGTCCCCCGCCGACCCCGTGCTGGTGCTCCAGGCGATGGGCCGCAAGATCGGCTATATACCCGCTGCCGCGCGTCTGGCCGACCCGAAACGCGAAATGCCCATACAGATCTACATGGCCGAGGCCGGCGTTACGGCGGAGGAAATGTGCGACAACATCAATGACGAACTGAAGCGCAGTGGGCGGTGCATCATCGTCGTGAGCGAGGGATTCGATCTGGGCGACCTCGGCTTCACCAAGGACAGCTTCGGTCACGCACAATACAGCGCCTCAAAGACGACTGTGGCACAGCAAGTGGTCAATATGCTGAACGACCGCAAGCTGCCGGTCCCGGGCGCGGCGCGGGGCCAGGTCTCCGGCACGGATCAGCGCGATACGTGCGCATACGCCTCCGTCGTGGACCTCGACGAGGCATATAAGGTGGGCCAGAAGGCCGTGCTCATCGCCCGGGACGGCGAGAACGGATGGATGGCGACGATCCTCCGCAAGCCCGGCGTCATCTACAGCGTGGAATACGACAAGGTCCCGCTCGAAACAGTCGCGAACTCCGAGCGCACGTTCCCGAAAGAATGGATAGCGCCGAACAAGATCGACGTGACCGACGACTTCATCCGGTACGCGAAACCGCTTGTGGGCGAGGACTGGGCCAGCGTTCCCCTGGTTAACGGGCGGCAGCGGTTCGCGCGTTTCAGGCCCATCTTCGCGGAGAAGAAGCTGCCGTCCTATACCTTGCAGGCGCTGCGGAAATAGCGGTCTTCTCGCGTCACGCGGGATCCGGCATCAGATTCGCAGGGCCGGTAGGGTCGCGGTCCTCCGCGACCGGGCGGTCGAGCAGGAGAGCGTGTACAAAAGTGCCCGCGCCGGTTGATAATCACAATCCCACGGTTGGCGGTGACTTGGTCAAGGAGCGCCGCCAAATTCGCGCGTGCCTTCGAATAGCTTGTTTGTATCGTCATAGATCAACTCAACTCTCTCCATCAACAACTCGTACAATGCTACCGTACATACTCGGGCGTGTCCCGTCAAGGCAGCCCCGCACCGCTGGCGTCCTGTCGTTGAGCCGACACGTTGAGCCGCGCCGCTTGCATTCTCGTTGACCGGTTTGCCATTCTAGGCCGCTGCCGCAAACGCAGGCAGCGGCACGACGGTGGATTGCGGATAATCACATCTGATGGATACGATTGCCGGAAAAGACTTGGCACGGTTGCGCCCTCTTCTTCGATCCATCGATTGTTTCGCCTCGCTGGACAAAGCCGAGCTGGGGCTTATCGAGGAAAATGTCCGCGCGGTCCACTATCCGCCAGGGGAGGTGATTTGCCGCGAAGGCGAGCCCGGCGATTGGATGTTCATTGTCGGGAGTGGAGAAGTGTCGATCGTCCGGGCGTCGGAGGATGGTGTTCCGATACACGTGGCGGCCTTGGGAGCGGGCGATTTTGGCGGGATAATGAGCCTGTTCGAAGCGGAACCGCGTTCGGCGACTCTCCTGGCTCGGGGTCCCGTGGAACTGTGGACCTTGAGACACGATACGTTCCAGCGTCTCGTCGAGGGAAACGCGCATCTGGCCATGGCCATGCTCGCGTTCATGAGCCGACGGATGCGTCACGATTCCCACAGTTTGGCGGCGACCTTGCGCTACGTTGACGTTTCGGGACAACGGCGGCTATACGAAGAGTGCTCGCCCGAGGAGCGGCTGATCCTCGATGCCGTGAACCGGGAAGTGGCCAGCGCGAGTTCACTGGGCGCCATCATGAACTTCCTGTTCGACTCCATGCGGCGGGTGGGCGCGTGCGACCGGCTGAGCCTGGCGTTCATAGAGGAAGAAGGGCAACGCGTCGTGCTGCACTGGGCTCGCGCCGACTACGAAAAACTATGCATAACTAAAGACTACGCCGCGGACTTACAAGGGAGCTCGCTCGCGGCGGTTTTCGAGAACGGCCAGCCTCGTGTCATCAATGACCTCGAGTGGCATCTGAAGGATCACCCCGACAGTGTCTCAACGAAGCTGATTCTGCGTGAAGGCATCCGTTCGAGCATGACGTGTCCGTTGATTGTAGACGGGCGACCACTGGGGTTCCTCTTTCGCAGTTCCCGGCACCCGAATGCGTTCGACGAACACCAAGTACAACTGCATCTAGCCATTGCGGAGCGGCTGACGCAAGCGGTCGAGAAGGCGTATCGGATCGAGCAGCTCACGACGGCTAATCAGGCGTATTTCGAGATGCTTGGGTTCGTGAGCCACGAGATCAAGAGTCCACTGGCCTCGGCCGTGATGGACTGCACCGTGCTCATCCACGACTTTCTTGGTCCTCTCGAACCGCTGCAACGCCAGAAGGTCGAGCGGATCGATTTCAAGTGCCGCTACCTTCTCGACCTCGTGGCCGAGTACCTAGACCTCGCGCGGCTCGAAGGTGGCCAGCTTCAGCCGGGGTTCCTGCCCGAGGTGGACTTGCTGGGCGAGGTCGTGAATCCCGCAATCGACATCGTCGCGGCGCAGATCGAAGAGAAAGGCATGACTTTGACGCGCGACTGGGACAGCGCCGCGTTCCCCGTGCAATGCGCGCCGGACCTGCTCAAGATCGTCACCGTAAACCTGCTCTCGAACGCGGTAAAGTACGGCGACGAGAAAGGTGAGATCCGCGTCCGCCTCCGGCTGCAGAATGGCCGGTTCACGGTTTCTGTCTGGAATGAAGGCCCAGGATTCCCAGAAGAAGAGCGCCCCAAGCTCTTCCGCAAGTTCTCCCGTCTGCAAACGCCGGAACTAATGAAACGCAAGGGTACCGGCATCGGCCTCTACACGACGTGGAAGATCATCCAGACGCACAAAGGACAGATCCGCGCAGACTCCGAGCACGGGAAATGGGCGCAGTTCACCTTCGATATCCCGCAGCCTCTCGACCTGGGCGAAAGGGGGTAAGGTCTCGCGATCAGATCCTGCTGAAGAACACCGTATTTTGTGCGGTGCACGAGGGGGCGGTGACTTGGTCAATGAGCGCCGCTAGATTCGCGCGTGCCTTCGAGTAACTTGCTTGTATCGTCATGGATCAACTCAGAGCCTGTGAACTTTTCAGTTTCTTGCGTTGAAACGTTCATAAAATGA
>CAZPMT010000200.1:0-4315 GCA_964587655.1 uncultured Nitrospiraceae bacterium | reverse complement strand
TCACTCAGCGGCCCTGGAATGACGCCATTTTGGGATTGTTTCACAAGCTCTGAGTCATTCCTAATTGCTCTTATAGCGCGTACGGACAGTTGCCCTGCCGTGCGAACTTGTGGGGCGGACTGTCAGTCTGCCCGGACAAAACCGGACGATTCAGCCAGACTGAGCAGGCTGACAGCCCGCTCCACGGACTTTCCGTACACGCTCTTGGAGGGTTTCCTCTCTTCAGCCCAGGACATCGATCTTGACCAGAATCTCCGGGCGAGTGACGCCATGGCCCAATTCCATCCACGCGAGCCAAACGGTCTTGAAATCCGCCTTGTCCCGCCCGCGTTGGAATTGGACTTTCCCGGACCGTGGTCCGTGCGTGGCTCTTGGAACTGGGGAAGTCGGAACGAGGATTTTGCGTGCATAGGGAATATGGGCTACAGTTATGGCCCATGGCGAACTCGAGTCATCATCGTGGATTTCTCAAGAGGTCGGGCCTCTTTGCTGTTGCGTTGCTCATGTGCTGCGTGACCGCACGTTCAGATGGACCGCCTTTTGCCGACGCCGACTTCGTGCCGCCGCAACCTGTGAAGAGTTCATCGTACGCGCCTTCGTCCGCGTTATCCCCGGAGGAAGTCTCGCGGTATCTCGGGTCTGTCAAACGATTCCACGTGTTCACTACGTTTGAAGGGGAAACCGAGGCCCTGCGTGCGGAGCATCTCCAATCGTGGGTGGACGGGGGACGCCAAGGCGCGCTTCAAGGTGGGGAAGTGGCGCCGGTCGACCTTGCCGGCGATGCGCTGTTAGGGCCGGCGGCGGACGATGGCGGCGCTTTCCTGTGGGCGGCAGGCATCAGTTCGATTGATGCGGAGGCGATCCGTTTTCACGTGGATCTCTCGAAGCTGCCGGCGGACGCGCAGGTGTGGGTCATTGATCCCGCGCAGCTTCAGGCCTTCGGTCCGTACTCGTCCGGCGACAACGGCGCGGAACAGCGATGGCTCGCGACGATCTTCGGCGAAGAGGGTGTCTTGTTGGTGCGCACGCATTCCCCGGAGGTCCCGGATATCCGGGTCGTCGAGTATGCTCATATCTTCCTCAGTTTCAAAGAGGCCGCCAAGAATCTGTCGTGCAACGTGAACATCGATTGCGAGACGGATCAGGAGATTCTCAGTGTGGCCACGGGCACGGCGATCATCATGGTCGCCGGCGGATGGTATTGTTCCGGGACGCTCGTGAACAACGAGTTGACCGCCGAGCACGAGCCGTTCTTCCTGACGGCGAACCATTGCGTGTGCACGGGACAGAACGCGCGCGACACGGAGGCCTACTGGGACTATCGTACGTCATCGTGCGACGCGAACGATCCGCCGGAGATGGACAGCTTGCCGCGCAGCCGGGGAACGGCGCTGTTGGCGACGAGTTCCAAACTCGATACGACGTTGATTCGCCTCGACAGCGTGTCCACCGGCGCACATGGGCGGACGTACGTGGGGTGGGACACGCGGGAACTGCACGCGGATGAGAGCGTGTTTACGATCCATTATCCGGACATAACGCAGATGCGGATCACGAAAGGGACGATACGCGCGACGAATATCCAGCAGAGCGGACGCGAGATGCTCGTCAAGACGCGCTGGGACGAGGGTGTGACGGAAGCGGGGTCCTCCGGCGCGCCTCTCCTGCTTGGCGACAACAATCGCATCGCTGGCGCACTGAGCCTGGGGCCCCAGCACACCTGCGGAAGCAACCGGTCGGGCAATGTCGATTTCTTCGGATCCTTTCGGGATTTCTATCCGCAGATAAGCAAATATATCGACACTTCGACGCCCTCCACGGAGGAGGGACAGGACGATTGCCGCGAGAAGACGACGGGCTGTTTCCTCACGACGCTGTTTAACAACAACCCCGCTCTTCTCGACGGCTTTCGCGTGTTGCGCGACAAGTTGCTTGCGTCCGGTTCGTTCGGACAATGGGTCGTCGAGGCGTACTATGCTGCGGGCCCTCGATGGGCGTGCGCCGTGCGCGAATCCGAACTCGCGCGCGGGGTGTGCATCGTAGCCACGGCGCCGCTGGCGCGCGTCGGGACCTTCCTTGACGAAGCAGGGCGCGTGATGGACCGCTTCATCCCAGATCGGCAATTCGATTCTTATTACGACGACAACACAACGTTCCTGTAAGTCTTACGTCAAGCAGACCCGTTCACCCTTACAGTTTGTCTAACGGCGACAAACTGTAAGGTGACGAGTAAGCGGGTTAGACAAGCGGTTAGACAAGGGGTTGCAACCCCTTGTCTAACCGTTGCACGAAAACCCGCTTCTGTTTCGTCTCTTTATTAGGCTATCCCAACGCTAGCGCGGAAACCTGCGCGCGTGCGCTTACCACTTTTCTCACGGTTATCGTATCATGGGCGATGACGCGCCTGAAAGAGGTTTATCATGACCGCCGACACATGCTCGATATTGGCCCTTTCGTTGTCGCCAGGTCTTGGCATCGCCGCCGTACGCCGTGCGCTGGCCGCATCCGATGCCGCGAAGATGCCGCTGTCCGCTCTGTTGTCGCTCCCATGGCGCGACGCCTCAAAGCTTCTGCCTCCGGGATTGCACGTGACAGCGGACGATTTCACGCGATGCACCGCCGAGGTTCAGGACCGCGCGCGGCTTCTCCTTGAACGCGCGGCCGAGGCGGGCGTGCAAACGATTTCCATCGTTCAGGAAGACTACCCGCCGTTACTTCGAGACGCGCTCGGAAATGCCGCGCCGCCCCTCCTTTTCGTGGCTGGCGACCTGGCGCTGCTCCGCACGCCGGCGGCGGCCGTGGTGGGCGCGCGCGACCCGTCGCCGCAAGGAAAACGGCTTGCCGCCGCGTGCGCCGAGATCCTCAGTCGCGACAAGGCGGTAATCGTCAGCGGCGGAGCGCGAGGCGTCGACTCTGCGGCGCACGAATCGGCCCTTCGCAGCGGCGGTAAAACCGTGGTTGTTCTGCCACAGGGCCTGCTGACCTATCGTGCGCCCGCGATGATCTTCGAGGCGGTTCAGGACGGATACGCCGCCCTTCTGAGCGAATTCGCGCCGGACATGCACTGGGAGACGCACGCCGCCGTAACCCGGAATGCCACCATCAGCGCCTTGTCGAAGCTCCTGTGCGTTATCGAACCTAAGAAGACAGGCGGCAGCGTCCGCACGGCCCGTTGCGCCCTGGCCCAAGGGAAGCGAGTGTTGGTCTACCCCGCAAAGGGGTTCGAATCCGTTACGCAAAGCCTTGCCCGCGGAGGCGCGCTCGAACTGATCAAGGGCGCATCCCCAGCGGAACTCGACGCACTCCCCGATCTCTGGCGGACCGCCGACATCAGTCGTAACGCGATCCAATTGGATGATTCCGAAACCGCCGATGGCCCATTCCGCGCCGGATTATCGCCCGCGAGGCTCAACTTTCATGGCGAAACGCCTCCAGCCTTTGACACACGGTGAACACCTCTCGCCCGCCCTCGTGCTCCGTCCTTAATCTACTCGTCCCCCCTAATTCCGAACGCATGGTATACTAAGCGTGTGAACATGTCGCCTTTTCCGGGTGCAATGGTGATGTTTCCAGCGAATCCCCAAGGCGATATCATCAAAGAGTTGACATCCCGCAGGATTATTATTGACATAAAGCCTTGAAATATGCATAATGCTATCGGAGGAGACCGTATCGGCAGATATTAGTCCTGTGCTCAGCACCGAAGCCGTCAAGCGGCAGGACAAACCGACCTGAGGCCGTATGGAATGCCCCGACCGAGAAGTCGGAGGCAAGAACGGAAAGGAGAAACTATCTGTGTTCAACAAGATACCGCTTTCCCTGAGGATCACCGCCTGTCTCGCAGTTCCCGTCGTGCTCACTGCCGCAATCGTTTTTGTAATTTCCAACAGTCTGCAACGTCATGCAGCACAAGCCAAAGATGAGAGTCTCGTCTTTGCAGGCATAGCGCAGCAGATGAGGCTGGATGTTGTCCAGATTCAGCAGTGGCTGACGGACATTTCCGCGACCCGCGCAAAGGATGGTCTTGCTGACGGTTTCGATGAGGCCGAAAAGAGCTATCAGTCGCTTATGGCCGGCCTGGCCGAGTTCAGAACTATGTACGAAAGAGAAAACGACACTGCCGGTCTTCAGACGGTCAAAGATATCGAGACCACCGTCGGTGACTACTATAGCGTGGGCAAGAAGATGGCCAATGCCTATATCGAGGGGGGCGCCGAGGCCGGGAATAAGACCATGGGGGAGTTTGACGGAACCGCATCACGTCTGAGAGCCTGTGAAAAAATGCCCGGCGCGAGAAAAGGCTTGACATTTATAG
>CAZPMT010000199.1:0-4784 GCA_964587655.1 uncultured Nitrospiraceae bacterium | reverse complement strand
GGGCTGCGTCGTCCGGTTCCAGCCCGCCAGACACGGTTCCAACTGGGCGTCCCATCAGACTGGAGCTCACGGAGACCCAAATGGCGAAGTGCTTCCTGAGGAAGAAGTGACGCCTCGGGTTTTGGGTTTCGGGTTTCGCGTTTCGGGGAAGAACGGAACGAGAGAGCTACCGAATCTGCTCGCGGTCGTCGGGCCAACGGCGTCGGGGAAGACATCGCTTGCCATCCGGATCGCTGAACGCCTGGACACGGAGATCGTCTCCGCGGACTCGATGCAGTTCTACAAGGGCATGGAGATTGGCGCCGGCGCGCCGACGGCGGGGGAACTGAACCGTGTCAAGCATCATTTCGTGAGCTTTCTCGATCCGTCCGAGGACTTCTCCGCCGGGGCCTATGAAGAGATGGCGCGCGAAGTCGTCGCGGGAATCAATGCACGCGGCAAGATCGCGGTTGTTGCCGGCGGATCGGGTCTGTACATCAGCGCTCTGATCGACGGACTCTTCCAGGGGCCGGGAAAGGATGAAAGCATCCGAAATCGCCTGCAGGACGAGGCGGAAGATCTCGGTGTGCCCGGGCTGTACGCGCGTTTGCAGCAAGCGGACCCTGATTATGCACGCGTCATCAATCACAACGACCTGCGACGGATCGTGCGCGCGCTCGAGGTATTCGAGTTGAGGGGCGCGCCATTGTCGGCCTTGCACCGCGAGCATCGCGAGAACACAAGATCGCTCGATGCCGTCCAGCTTGCTCTCGATTATCCCCGTGACGCGCTTTACGCGCGGATCAACGCCCGCGTGGACCGGATGCTGGAACAAGGGCTGCTCGATGAGGTGCAAGGCCTCATCGCGCGCGGGTACGCCGGGCACATCGAGCGGCTCCGCTCGCTGGGGTACCGCGAAATCGCGGCACATTTGCGGGGCGAGTGCACGCTCGACGCCGCAATCGAATTGATGAAACAAAACACGCGGCGCTACGCCAAGCGGCAGCTTACCTGGTTCCGGGGCGACCCGCGAATTCATTGGATGCCGGTTTCCGATCAGACCACGGAAGCGGAATTGGCGGAAAGCGCGCTACGATTGCTTAGTCGCGATGAGGGCGCGCTCACTTGATTTCGACGACCGTTCCTTGCTCGATGGATTCGATGGCCGCGGCAATCACCTTCTGCGCAGCAAGCCCATCGGCCCCGGAGCCATCGATCTCGCCGGGAGCGCAGCCCTCGGCCACTTGCTGCACGTAACGATGAATTCTGTTTCGGAACGTGTCCGTGAAAGACTTCTCCGTCATTGTGCCGAAAACCGTGTTCGTTATGACGGTCTTCTCGATCGTGCCGGCCGGATATAAAGTCAGTTCGTCGAACATATCGTCCAACACGAACCGCCCGCCGGTGCCCGCGACTTCGCACCGTTCCATCGGATGGCCGCGCTCGATGTCGTAACTTCCGGTCAGGCCCCCGACGACGCCATTCGCGAACTTCATGTTGAAGTGCGCGGTGGACCATATCGTGCGTCCGGGCGCCTTGACGGCGAAGCACTGGACGTGCGTGATGTCGCCGCAGAAATACCGCATGATATCGATTGTGTGCGGATGCAGCGCCTTCA
Organism: uncultured Nitrospiraceae bacterium; assembly: GCA_964587655.1. Lineage (GTDB taxonomy): Bacteria > Hydrogenedentota > Hydrogenedentia > Hydrogenedentales > SLHB01 > CAZPMT01. Next base: position 3,187 of record CAZPMT010000199.1, on the reverse strand, counting down.
TGTGAAACCACGGCGAACTCTCGGCGGGATTCTTGATCCACATCGCCATATTGGCGAAGAGCAGATGGCCAAGGCGTCCTTCCAGTATCCACTGCTTGGCCTTCTGCGCCAGGGGCGTAAACCGATGGTTGAAATCGATCCCGTAACAGAGATTCTTGCGCCGGGCCAGCGCGACCATTTCCCCGGCCTGCTCGATGTCGTTCGATATCGGCTTCTCGCCGAGGACGTGGCAACCCGCTTCGAGCGCCTGCATGGTTGGCGCGTAGTGGTCGCCGCCGTACTCGACTCCGCCCGTGGTTACTCCGCAGACGTCGGGCCGGAGCTGCTTCAACATATCGGCCGCATCATAAAAAGCCTGAACATCGAGGCGGCGTGCGGCCGCGTCCGCGCGTTCCCGAATGATGTCGCACACGCCTACAAGCTCGGCGTGAGGCGAACTCTTGTACATGTCGGCGTGCAGATTGCCGATGGGGCCCATCCCGATAAGGCACACCCTTAACGTCTTCAACTTGCGTCCTCTACCTCCTGTTGCCCGTTGCCGGAGTTCACTCGATCATTCGCGGCATTCTACTCTCTTGTACAGGGTGATTCTACTTCATTTTGGCGGCGTTGCCCCCGTACGGAGTTCGATCCCTTGTTTGGCTCTTCCGGTTCTTGCGTACTTCTTTGGCGCCCGGATTTCCGCTTCCGTGCTGTCAAGTAGGCGGGTGCCGCGAGGCGCCCGTCTACTCGACACAGGGTTCAGAATGAACACGGCTCCTAAGGGAATGGTCCTGAAGACAAGCTCTGGGGACGGCAGGGGATCGGTGTGTTGGTGGTAAGCCAGTATATGACAATGTCTTACGCGCATTTCAGTCGCGCAGATCAGGTTATGCTAACTTGACAGTGCGGGTTGGGTGTGGTAGACTTCGCGGAGCTATTAGCACTCTGTTTTGACGAGTGCTAACAGTGGAGTGGCGGTATGGACCAGCCAGGAAGCCTAAACCCCCGGGAGGAACTCATCCTCCAGGCCGTTGTACATTGCTATGTCACGACCGCCGAACCGGTTGGTTCGCGCGTGATTGTGAAGCGATTCGGGCTGGACTTGAGCCCGGCGACGGTGCGCAACGTGATGGCGGACCTCGAGGAGGCCGGTTACCTGCAGCAGTTGCACACAAGCTCCGGGCGGGTGCCGACGGATCGGGGTTATCGTTACTATGTCGACTATTTGATGCGGGTGCAGGAGCTGACGCTGGCCGAACGGGAGCGGATCGACGGGGAGCTTTCGGCCCGGTTGAATGACGCGGATGGTGCGATGCGGCAGACGAGCCAGTTGCTTGCGTTGGTAACGCACCAGACGGGTATGGTTCAGGCCCCGGACGACGGCAACGCGCGGCTGCAACACGTCGAGGTTACGGCCATTTCGCCGAACCGCGCGGCGGTCCTGCTCGTGGACAGCTTCGGGCGCGTCCACACGGTCATGGCTCCGCTGGACGAGACGTTGCGGCTGGATGAACTGCCTAAGGTGACGAACTTCTTGAACGAGAGCATGCGCGGCGCACCATTCGATCAGCTTCCGGCGAAGATCCATGCGGCAATGTGCTCTTTCCTGGACGAGCGGCGGCGGCTTGCGGAATCGGCGCTGCACCTGCTGGACCTGCTTCCGGCGAGTCGGCCGGGACAGCTTTACTTGGAAGGGGCTTCGCAGTTGTTCGAGCAGCCCGAATTCCGCGACGTTGATAGAGTGCGGGAGGTGTTCGGCGTGCTCGATGAGCGCGGGAAGCTCGTCGAGTTGATGCGCGCCCAGATCCGCGAAAACGAGTCCGCCGGCGCCTCGGTCGTCATTGGCTCGGAGAGCCACGATCCCGGGTTGAAGGAGATAAGCGTAGTGGCGTCTCCGTATCGTGTGGGTGATGAAACGGTCGGGTTCCTCGGCATCTTGGGACCGCGGCGGATGCAATACTCGAAGCTGACATCGATTGTGGATTACACCGCGGGAATACTTGGCAAGCTGTTGACGCGGTTGGCGGGCTAGCCCTTTGTTTGATGCACTTGCGGGAAAAATCAAGATCGGAGCCATGAAGAAAAGGACGCTCGAAAAGACGGAGTTAGAGAAGCGGCTCGCGGCGGAAGTCGCCGAGAAGATGGCCGCCACGGATGCGGCAGAAGCTGAAAATGACGCCGAGGAAGAAGAGGGCGAGGATCTTCCGAATCTCCAGGTACTGCCGGAGCTGGACGTACAGGCGCTCACGGCGGAGCGGGATTCCCTGAAGGATCAGCTTCTCCGGGCGAGAGCGGATTTCGACAATTACCGCAAGCGCGTCGCTCGAGATGACGCGCGCTTGCGGAAGACGGCCGCGGAGGGAATCGTCCGCGACCTCCTTCCCGTGCTGGACAACCTCGATCGCGCCCTCGCGCACGCGGACGACGAGTCGGGCGGGCTGGCGCAAGGCGTGGACATGATCCGCAACCAGTTCGTCGACGCGCTTGTGCGGCATGGACTCGATACGATTCCGGCCGCGGGCCGGCCGTTCGATCCGAACGTGCATGAGGCGATAGCGTGCGTGCCGTCAGAGGAAGTGCCTCCGAACCATGTGGTTCAGGAGTTTCAGAAAGGGTACCGGTTGGGCGAGCATGTTCTGCGCCCGGCGAAAGTGGTCGTTAGCGCGGCGTCGGCGGAGATCGACTCCGGAGAACCGGCAAACCCCAGCAACGAAGAGGAATCAAAGTAGCCGGGCGATATTCAGCCCTAGCGAAGCGTTGGAGGATATACAGACATGGGTAAGGTCATCGGGATTGACTTGGGAACGACAAACTCGTGCGTGGCCATCATGGAGGGCGGCGAACCGGTCGTGATTGCGAACACGGAAGGGAATCGCACAACGCCGTCAGTCGTGGCCTTCACGAAAGACGGCGAACGCCTCGTCGGGATGGTGGCGAAGCGGCAGGCGGTAACGAACCCGGAGAACACGGTCTTCTCGATCAAGCGATTCATGGGGCGCCGCCACAATGAAGTCGCCACGGAGGAGAAACTGGTTCCGTACAAGGTCGTATCGGCGCCGACTGGCGATTGCCAGGTCATGGTGCAGGGCAAGGCTTACCGCCCGCCTGAGATCTCGGCGATGATCCTGCAGAAGCTCAGAGAAACGGCCGAGGCGTATATCGGAGAGGAGGTGACGCAGGCCGTTGTGACCGTGCCGGCCTACTT
>CAZPMT010000198.1:0-5152 GCA_964587655.1 uncultured Nitrospiraceae bacterium | reverse complement strand
AGCCCATTTGCTCATTGTGTCGAAGCCTTTCCATTCCCCCTTTGAAGGGGGCTAGGGGGATGTTAAGCCTACGCTATAGATTTCCCATGTGCTGGAAGAACATCCCCCTAGCCCCCTTCAAAGGGGGAATGAAAGAGGGAATGGTCCTCCTTCCATGCTCGCACTTCTCAAATGCTCCGCAACCACTGCTTCGTTAAGATCCTGCAATTATGATTCAGTACACTACCGCCACTTCTCCTCGTTGTCTTTGTCTGATTCCGGCGGTGGCGTTGTGAAGGCGTTGAGGGCGACGTTGCGTATGGCGCCGGTGGTGCGCCAGGTTGCGATGCCCAGCGGGCGCGAGGGCTCGACTTCCCAGCGGATGCCGATCTTTTTTCCCGTGGTCTCGACGTTGACCATGCGTTCGTCGTCGATCCACGCCTGGATGCGTTTTTCGGTAATGCGGATGCGTATCTTGTACCAGCGGTTGCTCTGGAAATCCTTGGTGCGGCATGTCTCGTTGTTGGCCGCGTCCTGGTAATCGAGGCTTGATATGCCGATCACGGACCCGCCCCAGCCGCCGACGATGAACGAGCACGGGTCATCGCGGTAGGGAAACGTCAGGCCGCAGAAGAAGTCGCTGCCTTCAGTGCGCATCGCTTCGAGCGAGATCTCGTAGTTCATCTTCGCCAAGGGACCTGTCCACCGGATCCCCGTCATATCGTCGCCGTGTTCCAGGTAGGCGATGGCGTTTTCGATGCGCACGTTTCCCTTGCCCGTGAAATCCGAGGTGGCCCACCCCGCCGCGTCGGTCGTTTTTCCGTCTTGAGGCTTGCCGTCCTCAGCGAGGTTGTGCTTGAGAGTGAAGCCGCTGAGGACCGGGGCCGCATCCGCCTTGGGTTTCTCGGGCGGTTTCGCGTCCGGGGCCGGAAAGGCCGCGCGGCTCAGCACCGTGCACGTCAGGAAGAGGATTAGGGAGAGCGGTCTTATGGGGAACGCCGATTTGTCGCACATGGACATCTCCTCGGTATGGAATACGCTTGGCCGTGACATGCCGCCATTCTACACGAATGCCGAGCTTTGTCGAAACGGCGGCCGCTTGGAGATGAGCCGACTTGCCCTGTACGCTCGGAGGGTTTACTCTGTCAATACAGCGCAGGAACGGATGCGTGGCATCGAGACCTCGCAGAACGTTTCCGAAATAGCGCTGCAATACCCCGAAGGGGTACAATGTGAATAGCCGTGGGTGAAACCCACGGAGACAGGTTCCGCGGACGGACGACCCTGACGGGGTCGAACCGCATGGAAACGGGCGTCAATACTGCGTGTTCAACCCCTTCAGGGTTGTGTATCATGGACACGGGTTCCGTGGGTTTCACCCACGGCTATTCACATTGCATCCCTTCGGGATGTCATACAGAACCCGTAACGTTATTTCGAGAACGCGCTACTATGGAGGAACTGAGATGGGATGGACATGGCTGGCAATTTTGAGCCTCATTGCGGCGGCGGGGACGGCCTGGGGAGCGGAGGTCTTTCAGAAGGAAGACATCTTCGCGCCGATCGAGAAGCACGTGCATGGAAGCAGCGTGGTCGAATGTAAGAACGGGGATCTGCTCGCGTGCTGGTTTCAGGGTTCGGGCGAGCGGACGGCGGACGACGTGGTAGTGAACGGCGCGCGGTTGAAGAAGGGCGCGAAGGCGTGGTCGCAGGTGTTTCTCATGGCGGACACGCCGGGCTTCCCCGATTGCAACCCGGTGCTGTTCGTGGATCGCCGCGAGCGGTTGTGGCTGTTTTGGGTTCCGGTGCTCGCGCATCGATGGGAGTGCTGTCAACTGAAGTACCGGCGCGCGGAGGATTACCAGAAGAAAGACGCGCCGAAATGGAGTTGGCAGGACGTCATCATTCTCGATCCCGGCGACACTTTTCCGAAAGCTATCGAAAAGGGATTCGACGAGATAGGTTTCGGCGAAGGCATGTGGGGCGAGTATGCGCCTCCGTACCGGAAGATGATCATCGAGGCCGCGCGCGACCCGTACAAACGCCAGACGGGATGGATGACCCGCATTCATCCGCTGGTATTGCCGACTGGCCGCATCCTGTTGCCGCTGTATTCCGACGGTTTCAATATCTCGCTCGTGGCGATTTCCGACGATGACGGCGATCACTGGCGCGCAAGCGGGCCGATCGTGGGACGCGGGCCGACGCAGCCGACATTGTTGAGAAAACAGGACGGATCCCTCTTGGCCTACCTTCGCGACACGGGCGACGCCCCTTCCCGCGTGCAGATCAGCACGTCGCGCGATGACGGCGAAACGTGGTCTGCCGCGATAGACACCGAGATCCCGAACCCGGATTCGAGCCTCGAAGCGATCCGCCTTCAAGACGGCGCGTGGCTAATGGTTCACAACGACACCGAAGATGGCCGGCATCGTCTCTCCGCCGCACTATCGGAGGATGAGGGCGCGACGTGGAAATGGAGACGCGCCATAGAATCCGCTGCGCCGGGCCAGGGTTCCTTCGCGTATCCGTCCGTAATCCAGACGCGCGACGGCCTTGTCAATGTCACTTACTCGACGAGCATAGGGAACGACAAAACAATCCGGCACTGCACGATGAACGAGGAGTGGGTGAGGGCGGGCGGCGCTCTTTGACGGCGTCATGGAGTGGCGCACGACACTGATCTTGCGCGATAATCGTTTTGGACATTGTAGAAACCCACGGGCGTGAAAAGGAGGAGTCGGGCATGTGTGAAATCATGAAGGTTTGGCGTTGGATCGGCGTTGTGCTTGCCGCGCTTGTCTGCGTGTCAGGTCTGCCGGCGTTCGCCCAGGCCGCGAATGCGACGGACCGGATGCAGTGGTGGCGCGAGGCGCGATTCGGCATGTTCATCCACTGGGGACCGGTCAGCATCAAGGGCACCGAGATCGGCTGGTCGCGCGGGGGAGAACGCCGGGGCACGGGCGGCACGGGAGAAATCCCGGTCGAGGTCTACGACAACCTCTACAAGGAGTTCAATCCGACGGAATTCAACGCGCGCGAGTGGGTGGCAATTGCGAAGAAAGCGGGTATGAAGTATCTCGTGTTCACTTCGCGCCATCACGACGGATTCTCGATGTTCGACACGGCGCAATCCGATTACAAGATCACGAATTCGCCGTTTAGGCGCGACGTGGTGGCGGAACTCGCGGAGGCATGCCATGAGGCCCGGCTGCGGCTCGGGTTCTACTATTCGCCACCGGACTGGCATCACCCGGATTACCGCACCGAGAATCACGCGAAATTCCTCGAGTACCTCCACGGACAGGTCCGCGAGCTCTGCACGAAATACGGCAAACTGGACATCTTTTGGTTCGACGGGCTCGGGGGCACAGCAAAGGACTGGGATTCGGAGAAGCTGATCAAGATGATCCGCGAACTCCAGCCCGGAATCATCGTCAACAACCGCGCCGGGCTGCGCGAAGACCTTGACACGCCCGAACAAACGGTCGGCGCGTTCCAGCGCGAACGCCCATGGGAAACCTGCATGACGATTGGCGACCAGTGGGCGTGGAAGCCGAATGACAAGGTCAAGTCCTTGAAACAATGCCTCGATGTGTTGATCAAGTGCGCCGGGGGCGACGGCAACCTCCTGTTCAACGTCGGCCCCATGCCCACCGGCCAGATCGAGGACCGGCAGGTCGCGCGTCTCGCGGAGATGGGCGTATGGCTCGACAAGTACGGCGAAAGTATCTACGGCACGCGCGGCGGACCGTTCCGTCCAACCGCATGGGGCGTGAGCACGTGCCGCGACAACACGATCTACGTCCACGTCCTCGACTGGAGAATCGCCCGCGAGAAGCTCGTGCTCCCGGCGCTCAAAGCGAAGGTCCTGAGTTGTTCATTGCTCACCGGAGGCGACGCCAAGTTCAAACAAACCCGCAAGGGCATCGAACTCACAATCCCCGAGTCGGCGCGACAGGAGATCGACACCATCGCCGTCCTGAAGCTTGACGCGTCCGCCGTCGACATCCCGCCGCTGGCTATGCCGTCGGAGACGCCGTTCAAGGCGGCCGCGGCGCGCGCCTCCAACTTCCACCAGAACGACGCGGAATACGCCCCGAAAAAGGCATTCGACGGCGATAGCAGCACACGCTGGGCCACCGACGGCGGCACGCATCAGGCATGGATCGAGGCCCAGTTCGAGGCCGAGTTCGAGAAGCCAAGCAAAGTCGGGCGCGTCCGGATTTCCGAAGCCTGTGGGGACCGCATCCAGAAATTCGCACTCGAACGAAAGGTCGGCGAAGAATGGAAACCGTTCTTCACGGGCAAGACCGTCGGCGAGCATTTCGAAGCGAAATTCCCCTCAGTCAAAGCCCACCAATTCCGCCTCAATATCCTCGAAGCCACCGAAGGCCCCACCCTCTGGGAACTGCAATTTCTGCCACCGGAGAAGTAAAGGTCAGGCGTTTTCCTTCCGCGGGGCGCGTTTGATTTCGCGGTCGACTTCGCGTTTGATTTCGCGCTCGCGGATGGTGTCGCGTTTGTCGACGGTATGTTTTCCTTGGCAGAGCGCGATTTCGACTTTGACGCGGCCTTCTTTGAAGTAGACGCGGAGCGGAACGATGGTGAGGCCCTTTTCGGCGACTCGTGCGCCGAGTTTGAGGATCTCGCGCTTGTGCATTAGGAGCTTGCGCCTGCGTTCGGGGTCGTGGTTGTAGATGTTGCCTTGTTCGTAGGGGTTGATGTGGGCGCCTACGAGGAACATCTGGCCGTCCTCGACGCCGGCGTAGCTGTCCTTGAGCGTGATGTGGCCTTCGCGGAGGGATTTGACCTCGGTTCCGACCAACTCGATGCCGGCCTCGTGCCGTTCGAGGATGTGGTATTCGTGCCGGGCGCGCCGGTTCTGGACAATCGTCTTCTCACCCATACAGGGAACCTTCGCCGCCCAAGTGGCGGGCTTGGTTAACGTCGCGGACCCCAATACGGTCCCTGTCCCGGGCCGATGCGATGCTGCTCGCATGGCGGCTTGACGTTGACGGCCCAGACTTCATACGGACCGGAGCGGGTCGATGCGAAGATGACGTGGCGCGAATCGGGCCACCAGCCCGGGGATTCCTTGCTTCCTCCGGGGTCGGTCAAACGGCGCGCGTCCCTGCCGTCGGCGGTCCTCCGCTACACTCCGAAACCTTCC
>CAZPMT010000197.1:0-5417 GCA_964587655.1 uncultured Nitrospiraceae bacterium | reverse complement strand
CCCAAACGAGGCAACACGACATCGCTTACCGTAGGTGTGAGAAGTCCGGGCTAACGCACAGAGGGAGTGAATCCATGGAGCAAAGTTACGTCAACGAAAACGCACATGCGCGGCAACGACTCGAGTCCTTGGCGGCTTCGATGGGCGATCCGGACTTGCGACGGCGTTTGCCGAACGGATGGACCGTGGCGGACGTGTTCGTCCATTTGGCCTTCTGGGACTTTAGGCAGCTCGCGCTCCTGAAGAGATGGGAGGAGACGGGCGTCAGTCCCTCTCCTATGGATTTTGACAGCGTCAACGAGGCTGTGTGCGCCGTCTCCGCCAGCGTGCCGCCACGGGCGGCGGTAGGCCTCGCATTGACGGCGGCCGAAGCAGTCGACGCGAAAATCGAGAGGCTTCCCGCGGACCTCGCGGCGGCGATAGAGCAAGGTGGGCACGAGAGGGTGCTGAGGCGCGCCCTGCATCGCAACGCGCATCTCGATCAGATCGAAAAAGCCCTTGAGTCAGTCCTCGAAACGGCAGTTGAACCACGGACTAACACGGACAGACACGGACAGGCACGGATAGGCCCTTCGTAGGCAATACGTTTGCAGGCCGTTCACAAGCTCTCGCACTATGCCTTGGCCAATTCCTCGCGGTGTGCCCATACTTTTTCGAAGGCCTTGACGTATTGCTCGACCACTTCCGGCTGGCCGGAGGTCCAGTAGGGCATCAGGATGGCCGTGCGGTTGGCCTCGTCGCAGCCGGGGATGGAGTCGGGCGCGGGCAGGACTGGCATGCGACGCCACCACTTGTCTTCGGCGAAGACGGGATAGGTGTGGAGCAGCTTCAAACCGTATTCGCTGACCTCGACGCCTTCGGCCTGGAGCGCCTTGACCGCCGCGGCGCGCGACATGCCCGCTTTCTTCTCGTCGATGAACATGATGTTCTTCGCGTAGTACACGCGCTGCATGTCGGGCCGTGCATACTGCTCGGCCAGTCCGGGGAGTTGCGTAAGACGATCGTTGAGGCGGCGGATTTGCGCAACGCCGTCGGCGTTTCGCTGGTAAAGCGATTTGAGTTGGATACGGGCGAGGATCGCGGATATGGGATGGATCCGCAGTTTGGAACCGAGGGCCGTGCCTTGATACTTCCGGTATGGGCTGTCTTCAGGGAATGTATTGGGCAGGTCATAGTTTCCGTAGGTGGTCGCGCGCTCGAAATCTGACCGTTCTTTGTATACGCCGATGCCGCCCTCGATGGCCGGAAGGGGTTTAGTGGTTTGCAGACTGAAGCCGGCCATGCGGCCCCAATTGCCGATCCAGGTATCCTTGACCTTCGCACCGTGCGCGTGGCTGGGATCCTCGACGACGTCGAGGCCGTGCTCCTTGGCGAACGCGCAGATGTCGTCCATCTCGCAGGGCAGGCCATACCAGTGGACGGGCATAATGGCGCGCGTCTTGCCCGTGAGACGGCGCTTGCAGTCGGCCACGTCGAGGTTCATTGTCCGCGGATTGACGTCCACGAACACGGGAACCATGTCGAAGAAGCGCATCGGCACGACCGGGAACCACGTGCTGTAGTTGGGCACCAAGACCTCGCTGCCCGGCGGCAGGTCGAGCGCGAACAACATCGAGGTCAGCGCGCTGGTTCCGTTGCAGTGGGCCTTCGTGTAGGCGCATTGGAAATGCTCTTTCCACGCGTCCTCGAATTGAGCGACCGGCGTGTAGTTCGGGTTCTTCAACAACTCCGTGACGGCCTGTATCTCCTCATCGCCGTAGAGCGGCCATTTCTGTCCATCGCCGGCGGGATGCGTAACCGCCTTCGGACCGCCGTTGAGTGCCAGGGTTTCCGTCTTGGCCTGGGCGGATGCCACTTGTTTGACCTTTGCGACATCGGCCAGATACAAGCCCGCGCCCAGTGCGCCCGCGGTCTTCAGAAAACCGCGCCGCGTGTCTTTCAGGCTGATGGGTTTGGAATTCATTGCGTTTACTCCCTCGCTCGCATGAGCTTCGCGCCAATGGGCGGGCCGCCACAACGGCCACCCTTTTGCCGTCATCATCGTACAAAGGCCCGGCGAATTCAATCGGTTTCATACGGACCAAAATCCGCAGGTAAGGATCAGTGCCTTGCGCAAGATATTCAGATCAGACCGATTTCACGGCCTCGCGGCCGTTTCGTCCCTGTTCACGTTCCGTCAAGTCACCCTTGATGCCCTTTGTTTTCATGCACTATTGAAATCTCCCGTGTTTACCGGGTCGCAAGCCGCGCCCACTCGAAAACGCTCTTCGCTACGTGCGGATTTTGGTACGGATGGGTGTGCGTCAGCTAATCTGACTAATCTGGGGATATCTTACGCAATTCGGCGAGGAGAGAAAAAGTGGCGTCCCCAACGAGATTTGAACTCGTGCCGCAGCCTTGAAAGGGCTGTGTCCTAACCGGGCTAGACGATGGGGACGCCGAAGATAGACCAAACATAGGGGCGTACATCCGCTAGGATCCACGCCAACGGCCATCGATCCGAATGCCCAACCACCCTGCGCCGGGCATCGCTTCAAAGGTGTGTAAATCTTATCAGCTTGGAGCGGCTATGTCAAACAAACAATCTACGAGCGAAGCGCGCGGGGGTGCGGAATGAGGAGCCTTGAAAACGTAACGGTTTGTGGGGAGAATGTCGTTATGGAAAAAGCGGGTCTCGTGTAACCTGAGATAGGAGTGGGAACCATGGCGGAAATCGACAGGTACTTGCGATTGATGGCGGAGCATGGGGCGTCGGATCTTCATTTGTGCACTGATTCCAAACCGATCTTCCGGAAAGACGGTTCCCTGGTTCGGCTGCGCGAGGACGAGATGGATGGACAGCGCGTGAAGACGATCCTCTATGAGATCCTGCCGCAGCGCAACGAGCAGGAATTCAACACGACGCATGACACGGACTTTGCGTATGCGCTTGCGGATTGCGGACGGTTCCGTGTCAACTACTACATGGATCGGAAGGGCATGTGCGGATCGTTCCGTCTCATCCCCTCGGAGATCCTGACGATGGAGCAACTGCGATTGCCTAAATCCATAGAGAAATTCTGCACGCTGGGCAAGGGTCTGGTCCTGGTGACGGGCCCGACGGGGAGCGGCAAGTCAACGACGCTGGCCGCGATAATCGATCACATTAACAAGTCGCGCAGCGACCATATCGTCACGATTGAAGACCCGATCGAGTTCGTCCATCCCAATCATCGCTGTCTGGTCAATCAGCGGCAGGTCCACCTGCACACGGACAGCTTCAAGTCGGCGTTGCGGGCGGCCCTGCGAGAGGACCCGGACATTGTGCTTGTGGGGGAGATGCGGGACCTCGAGACCACTCGCATCGCGCTCGAGACGGCGGAGACGGGCCACCTGGTGTTCGGAACGCTCCACACTTGCACGGCCATCTCGACCATTGACCGGTTGATCGAACAGTTTCCCGCCGACGAGCAGCAGCAGATCCGGATGATGCTTTCGAGTTCGCTGAAGGGCATCATCGCACAGAACCTCCTGAAACGGAAGGGGGGAGGGCGCGTGGCGGCTATCGAGGTCCTCATAGTCAACCCGGCCGTGTCCTCGCTGATCCGCGAAGCCAAGGTGTCTCAGATCATGAGCATCATGCAGACCGCCAAGAAGGAAGGCATGGCGATCCTGAATCAGGAACTGGCCCGGCTTGTGAAAGAGGATCTTGTCGAGCCTGGAGACGCCTGGCGAACGGCCGTGGACAGGGGGGACTTGATGAAGCAATACGAGTCGGCTGGGATCAGCTTTACCCCGCCTGAAGAATAGCCCTGGGAACTGACGGCGTCTGCTGATTGCAGTGAGGTAGCGAACCGCTCGAAATGATTTACTTGACTAAAATGAAGATTTACGATAAAATACAGCTAAAGAATAATCGTTTTACCGTGCAGGACCGTTTGGCGGATGTCTCGATAGGCAGTTATGTTGAGCGATCTGCTGAAAGGGGGCAGTTATGGTTGGTCAGAAAGAGATGTGCAGGTCTGAGGATTCAGGCGGACCGGCCTCATTCGGGTGTGGAATCGCGGCTCTGCCTCGCCTTTCGGAGGACGCCCGTTCCGGTATGGGCCGGATGCTTGCGGACGGGTTGTCGCACGAGATCAGCAACTTGATGACGACAGTCGTCGGGAATGCCGCACTGCTTCGAAACGCGCTTCCAGGCAATCATCCCGGTATCGGGAAGCTTGCGGCCATTGAGAAGGCGGCTGAGCGGGCAGCGGCGCTGGCTTTGCGCGCGGCGGAACAGGCACAGGGGCGGCGGGTTGCTGTGGAACCGGTCAACCTGAATACGATTGTCTATCATGTTCTGCTGGTCGAGGAGCAGCAACTGGCGCCGCGTGTGCGTCTTGTGCGTTACATCAACCCGGACTTGTGGCGGGCCGCGGCGGATCATGCTCAGACCTCCGAGGCAGCGCTGGAACTCGTGACGAACGCGGTTGAATCCATCAGCGGCAAGGGCCGGGTGTACATCGGTACGCGGAACGTGGATTTTAGCAAGGAGCCGCCGCCTCTGGGGGCGGATATTCGCGGCGGGCGCTACGTGGCCTTGTCGGTCGAGGACAACGGCTGCGGGATGAGTCCTGAAACCCGGGCACGCGTGTTCGAGCCGGGATTCACGACGAAGGCCGGACGACGGGGGATGGGCCTGGCGCGCGTGCATGATATTGTCGCCGGTTTCGGCGGACGGATTACGGTCAATAGCGTGGAGGGGGAAGGCGCCGCGTTTCGCGTATATCTGCCCGCGACCGAAGGACGTGACGCCACTGCTCCGTCTCCGTTTGAGGACCTGCCGCAAGGTACCGAGACGGTTCTGATTGTTGATGATGAGCGCATGATAGTCGAGATTGCGCAGGAGACGTTGAGCCAGCTTGGCTATAAGACGCTGACGGCTCACAATGGTCTTGAGGCGGTGGGGGTGGCGCGGACTCACAACGGAGCCATCGATCTTGTCCTGTTGGACATGCTCATGCCCGTGATGGGGGGCGCGGAGGCGTATCCGCTTCTCAGAGAAGCGCTCCCGGAGGCCCGGGTGATTGTGTGCACGGGACTCGATCAGGAGATCGTGACGGAGACGGTGCTCGATGACAAGTTCACGAGTTTCCTGCTGAAACCGTTCCGTCCGTCGACGCTTGCGCAGGAAGTCCGGCGCGTCCTGGACGAGCGGGTCCATGCCGGGGCGGTACTGTAGCAAGGGGGAAGCCGTTTCCCAATTGCCCCTTGTCGCTTGTCTTACGTTTCTCCCATATACACCTGGATCCGCCAGTCAAGATTGAAGGTGCTTCCTGAAATGGTGGACGGCGTGGACTTTGTGGACGACATGGACGCCGAAAAGGATCGCCTGCAGGGTTGCGTCCACTTTGTCCACAACGTCCACTTTGTCCACTGCTTGGACAAACCCA
>CAZPMT010000196.1:0-5600 GCA_964587655.1 uncultured Nitrospiraceae bacterium | reverse complement strand
TTGTAGTTTAGCGCATTCCCGCCGGGTGTGTCAAATGGACTTGGAGTTGCCTGGGACGCGACAGGGCCGGAGCAATGCCGGACCTACACGAGAATGCCCGAAGTTTGCATGTACTTGGAATCCTCTCTGTGCGATAATGCCCGCACCTAAGAACCGCTATGGGGTATGGTGCAATGGACAACTAAGGGGACAGCGCTATGGGAGCCGCAATTCTCGTCGTTCTTATTGTGCTCGGTGTCATCTTCGGGGCCTCATGCGGCATCTGGTCCGCCTTCCGGCTAAAGCGCATCAGTTCCGAGGTCGAGTTTCTTAGACGAGACCTATCGAGGCTTGAGCGGGACCTGAGACGGGCGCCTCCGCCCAGGGAAGCAACCGCGCCCGCCGTTCCTCAGCCCGCGCTGCCAATCACGAGCGAGGAACCGCCCCCGAAGCCCGCCCCCGTTTACGTCGAGGCGCCGCCGGCACGCGAGGAGGCAATCCACTCTCCACAGTTTGTCAAGCCCCGACAAACTGTGGCTTACACTGAAGTTGCTGAAAGAGAGCCTGACAAGCCCTTTGGCACACCGGAGTGGCTGACCTCTCTGGCGTCCTTCGATCAAGTGCTGGGCATGAAGGCGCTGGGGTGGGTTGGCGCGTTCATGTTCCTCGTCGGCATGGCCTTGTTCATGAAGTACGCGTACGACAACAACTGGATTGGTCCCGAGGGCCGTCTTGCTATCGGTGTTGCCGTGGGGTGTGTCGCGCTGGGACTCGGCGAACGGTTTCGTCGAAACAAGTGGCCCGTTATGTTCCAGGCGCTGACCGGCGCCGGCATTGCCCTGTTCTACATCTGCGTCTTCTTTTCTTTCCAGGTCTATCACTTGTCGGGCGCGACAGCGGCTATGGGACTGGCCGTGCTCGTCACGATGTTCTCCGTGGCCATGGCCGTTTTTCACGAGGCCGTGGCCATCGCCATCTTGGGGTTGATAGGCGGTTTCTTGAGTCCCGTGCTGTTGTCCACGGGCGAGAACCATCCATACGCGCTGTTCATCTACGTCGCCGTCCTCGATCTCGTTGCGTTGGGCGCGGCGTACTTCCGGCGTTGGCGGGCGCTCGACCTGTTGTGCTTCGCGGGGACCGCGCTGCTCTACTACGGGTGGCATGAGCGTTTCTACAAGCCGGATCAGCTTACGCCCGCGATCATCTTCAACTCGCTTTTCTACGTCATGTTCCTGCTGATACCGACCCTGCATGGGATCGTGAAGCGGCTGCCCGAGCGCTACGAAAGCCTGGCGCTTCTCGCGGCCAACGCCGCGTATTCCCTTTTCTGGTATTACGATCTCCTGTTCCAAAGTTACCGGCAGACATTGGGCTTTGTCGTTATTGGGCAGGCCGCGTTGGTTCTTCTCCTCTTCGTCGTGTACTCATCACGGCTCGGAAAGGACGCGTACACAGCCCAGAGCCTGCTCATACTCGCTATGGCGCTCGTTACTATCGCCGTGCCGATCCAACTGCAGTTCTATGGCGTTCCCATCGTGTGGGCCATGGAAGGCGTCGTATTCACCCTGATGGGGATTAGGATGCAGCAGATGACGGGGCGCATCGCGGGCGTGGCGGCGCTGTTCCTCGCCGCGGCGTATCTCGTGGACCGGCTGCCGCTTCACCTGGCTGAATTTCTCCCGGTGTTCAACGTACCTTTCGGCTCGTGGCTTGTCGTCATCGCCGGTGCGGCCATCGTGGGATTCGTCCTGTTGCGAAACGCGGGACGGGGTACGGACGAACCCTATCTCTACTGGCCGGCCTTTGTGCTTGCCACGGTGCTGGCTTGCGTGCTTCCTTCTCTCGAGGTGTGGCACTATTGGCGGTTCGTCGACATTGATCATCGCGGGACGTACCAGACCAGTTCGCTCATCGTCCTCTGGACGATCATCCCCGTCATCGTGACGCTCGTCATCGCACGCATCGAATCGGTCAAGTGCGCCCCTATCGCGTTGTTAGCATGGATCGTTGGTCTTGTTGTCTTCGCGTCGGGTTTCCATGAGTACGCACTGGAGTCGAAGCTCTTTCTGGCCAATGCTGCTTTCCTGCCTCGACTGACTTTCATTGTTGCCTTGTGGTGGATGTCGCGCACGTGGTGGCTCGAGTCCCCGCCGAAGCCAACATTCCGTGTGGTTGGGCATGGCCTGCTGCTCGTGCTCGTTGCTCTTGAACTCGACCGCTGGGGACAATCCGGCGCGCTGATATCGCACCGCATGAGCATCAGCCTCATTTCGGCGGCATGGGCGCTACAGGCGTTCATACTTGTGTGGATGGGCTTGGCGTCGCGCGACCAGACGTTGCGGATTGTCGGCTTCGCCATCTATGCCCTTGCCATGGGCAAGGTCGTGCTTGTGGATACGAGCCAGCTTGAAGAGGTGTACCGCATTGTCTCCTGGATGGCCACGGGCCTCTTCTCGCTGGCCGCGGGATACTCTTATCACCGCTACAGTGCGATGCTGCTTCGTGAATCCGGAGGAAAACCGACATGATGCGATACGGCTTTCTTGCGCTGGCTCTATTATCGACGATCAATGCCTTCGCCGCGGTCGACACCAAAGACTGGTCATGGCATTGCGTGGTCAGCGCTCCGCCGGCAGCGTCACAGTTCTGGAGCGTGAAGCTCCCGCCCGAAGTCCTTGACCAATCGCTTCCTTCGTTGAACGACCTTCGCCTGCTGGACGCATCGGGCGAGTTCGTTCCTTTCATCATCCGGCACGAGCAGACGGAGAAACAGGAGCGCGTCGAATGGCGCGATGTATCGATCATCAACAGCATTTTTCTCCCGGAACGGCACGCCTGTGTCACGCTGGATTTCGGGAAACCCACCTTGAAGAACGAGATGAAGCTGACCCTCAGCGAATCCAACTACCGCCGGCGGATCTTGCTGGAAGGAAGCGCCGACGAAAAGGATTGGAAGGTCGTCGCGGAGGATCAATGGCTCTTCGACGTCAGCATCCCGGGCCAGGAGTTCAAGATCGACACGGTCTGTTTTCCTAAGAACGATTTTCGATATCTCCGCCTTACCGTGTACAACATGTCCGATGACCCGCGCCGGATTTCCGTTCAATCGGTGCAGGCGGCCATGCATGAAACCGTTCCCGCGCCCGGCCCGACACCTGTTCCCGTCGTCTCCATGACAGGGCCGATTCCTGACGAAAAGAAGACCTACCTTGCCTATAATGTCGACGTCGGCTATCGGAATCTGCCGATCACGGGCATTGCGCTCGATGTGTCCGACCCGCATTTCTACCGCGGCTACCAACTCATCGGGCGAAACGCCATCACGGAAAGAGTCGAGCGCGCCACCGAGACTGGAAAGACGCCTGTCGAACGCGACGTCCCGTGGCAATCAGTGTGCAACGGCGTGCTGTACCGTGTGATCGAGAAAGACAAGACCTCGGAATTGACCGCAATTGAGCATTTGAACGCGCCATATCGTTACCTCCAACTCCGCATCTTCAACGCCGACAATCCGCCGTTGACCTTGAGCGGTGTTTCCGTCGAGCGCCGCGAGATCAGTCTTGTGTTCGAGGGCATCAAGGACTCGAACTGCAACCTCATTGGCGGAAACCCAAAGGCGGGCGCTCCCAGCTTCGACATGGCGCGATCACTTCCGAATCTGCCCGAGACGCAACTTACACCGGCCGTGTTAGGACCTGTGGTTCGATACGAGCGCGCCCCCGAGCTTCCCCCGTGGACCGAACGCCACCGTTGGCTAATCTGGGCCGCACTTGGCATAGCCGTTGTCCTGATGTCATTCCTCATCCTCAGCAACCTCCGAAAACCCGGTGTTAACCCGGAGTAGATTGGGTTAGTTAGTTCGGCGATTGTCCAATTCCCGCTGAACCGGGAGCTTGTCCGATCACCGGTATGAGTGGCGTGTCGATGCCGGGACCTGTAAGATCAACCGGCAAGAATCGGCGCACGCGAAGACGTGGGTAACACATAGCACAATTGGCTGTCATCAAGAGAGGAGCAGAAGATCATGGATGCGCACGAGACATACCCGCAAGAACAAGCATCTCAGAGTTCCATGACCCGCCGACGTTTCGTGGGCAACGTGGTTTCCGCCGCCGCGTCGGCCTCGCTGCTTGGTTCGGCGGCAGCCACGGCGGCAGATCAGCGTGAAACCGCGCGGAAGGCGCCGGAACGCAAGATCAAGCTGGGGATTATTGGGTGCGGAGGCCGGGGAGCCTGGCTGGCCGGGTTATTCAAGGAACACGGCGGCTATGAGGTGCATGCCCTGGCAGACTACTTCCAGGATGCCGTGGATACTTGCGGTGAAGCCATCGGCGTGGACAAGGCGCGTCGATTCACCGGTCTGTCGGGGTACAAGAAACTCCTGGATACCGGGATTGAGGCTGTGGCCATCGAAGACGTCTGTTATTTCTACCCAGAACAGGCGAAGGCCGCCGTGGATGCCGGATGCCACATCTACATGGCGAAGCCGGTCGCCATAGACGTGCCGGGCTGCATGTCCATCCTGGCCTCCGGGAAACTGGCCGCCGAGATGAAACGTTGTTTCCTTGTCGATTACCAGATGCCCACCGACCCCGTAAACATCGAGATCGCCAAACGCATATGGGAAGGCGGGCTGGGCATGCAGTTTGCCGTCACGACGCTCGGCGGCGGCGGCGCGGAAGCCATGCGAGCCGATCCGCCCAAAGAAAAGACCATTGAGAGCCGTTTGCGCGGGCTGATCTGGAACAACGATATTCCGCTCGGCGGAGACATGATCGTCAACTACGATATCCATGCCATTGACGCCGCCATCTGGATCATCCGTCAGCGCCCCGTCAGCGCCGTCGGCTGCTCGAGCCTCCGCAGGCCGAATCCTCAAAGCGATTTCCGCGACCTCTACTTCGTGACGTACGAATGCGCCGACGGGCTTCTCTGGAACCACCACACCTTCCAGATTCCCGACCACGGGCGGAGCCTCGTCTGTAACGTTCACGGCCAGCTTGCCAGCGCCCAGATCAGCTACTGGGGCAAGTCGTTCCTCCGGGGCGGGCCAAAACACTGCGGCGGCGGCGAGGTCGTCAGCCTGTACGACCAGGGAGCGATCCGCAACATCGCGGAGTTCTACCGCTCCATCGTGGACGGCAAATTCGACAACCTAACCGTCCAACGCGCCGTGGACGGAACGCTCACGGCCATCCTGGGCCGGGAAGCCGCTGCCCGAGGAGAGAAGCTGACAATGGAAGAAGTCATCAAGGAGAACGTGAAGCTAGAACCTGACCTGACCGGTTTGAAGGTTTAGGCAGGGCCGTTTATTTGACTGGAGGCGGGTGTCAAGACATTGTTCGACTGCATGTAACCATCCTCACTGAAACATTGACGATTAAACAAGGCTGTGGGCCATACACTGTCGAGACAGACAGGAATGGCACTAAGATAAGGTACCGGCGTACCTGCGGAATGGCGTTCGAATTGGGTATAACCACTCGTGCGCGAAGGTCTTATCAGCCTGGCTTTAGCAGGCTCCTCTTTGCACCCGGTTTCAACCGGGGTGGGGCTTGGAACTGCCCTGAGAGTTTAGCGCGCTTCAGCGTGGCTTATGGATCCGGCTTTGGGCTTGAAGT
>CAZPMT010000195.1:0-5864 GCA_964587655.1 uncultured Nitrospiraceae bacterium | reverse complement strand
CCCAAACGAGGCAACACGACATCGCTTACCGTAGGTGTGAGAAGTCCGGGCTAGAAGCGGTCGAAGAATGCCTGGATGCGCAACTGCGGGCCGTGCGACGTTTGAGAAAGACGGGACTGGAGCCGCCGCCCCCGCGTTGCAAGAAACATGTTTCACAGGTGGACATGGCATATGACGTACTTATCAAGGCTCGAAAGCCCCTTCACATGACAGAACTCTTGGAACGGATTGAGAAGTCCTTCGAGGTTGCGGTGGATCGTGAAAGCCTTGTGTCTTCGCTAACAAAGAAGGTAATACGCGGCGACCGTTTCATCCGAACGGACAAGAACACCTTTGAGGTCAAGGAGCGGGAATCATGACGCTGGTATCCCGCATTGTTCCCAGCCCGGCGTAGCCGGGCTGGGAACAATGCGGGATAACTCTGGACCAAGTAATGCCGGTCCCACGCCCTGCCGCCCATGGCAAGCTTGCACGAAGTCCGTGCTATAATGACGGAGTCTGATGTCGGGCGAAGTCGCGTGTTGGTAACCGAAGCGTGGTACTCTTTTTTGGAGGAACAGCAAATGGACGTAAGGAAGAAGCTGGGATTTACGCTGATCGAGTTGCTGGTCGTGATTGCCATTATCGGAATCCTCGCCGCCATCCTATTGCCGGCGCTGGCGCGGGCGCGGGAGTCGGCACGCCGCGCGTCGTGCCAGAACAACCTCAAGCAGTTGGGGCTCATGATGAAGATGTACTCCAACGAATCGCGCGGACAGAAGTATCCGGTCAAGTCCATGGCCATCGGCACGTTTCAATTCGGCATTCAGTCGGTTTACCCCGAGTATCTGACCGATCTCAACGTGTTGTTCTGTCCCTCCGATACCGAATCGCCGGGCGAGTATCTGGATCCGCCCAATGGGCTGTGGCTGGCGCCAGACGGCACGATCAACCTGGACAACATCGACGGGATCGAACTGCCGAATACGCCCACTACGTGGACTCCGCCGTCGAGCGGTCCTGCGCGGACCGGCGACGTGTCGTACGTGTATCTGAGCTGGGCTATACCCTCGAACGATTGGATTGATCCTATTGGGCCGCTTCTGGACGCCTACCTAATCAGGATGCAAGAGGCCGCGATTGACCCGGCCAGGCTTGACTCGGAATTTGAGTTCGACCACGCCGGCAACGACGTGATCCCGGCCGGCACCCACGTCACGGCCTATCGTTTCCGTGAGGGGATCGAACGGTTCTTCATAACCGATATCAATAACCCGGCGGCCAGCAGCAAAGCCCAATCGGAATTGGCGTTGACCTGGGATGTAGTGGCGACGCAGGCAGAGATTTTCAACCACATTCCCGGCGGCAGCAACGTCCTGTACATGGACGGCCACGTCGCGTTCATCAGATACACCGAAGGCGGCAAGGAGTTCCCCGTTACACGCGCCTTCGCGGAGATCACCACGCTCGGCCACAACGTGTGAGCCTCTACGGAGCACCGGCCTGCCGGGCGATCTCAGAGCCTGTGAGGAAATCCAATACATGCAACTCGTAGGTCCGAATTCCAATTCGGATCGTGAATAAACGACGATCCCATTTGGAAACGGGACCTATGCAATTGCTCGCCTTCGGTTTCTTCACAAGCTCTCCGCTCACTTCTTCCAAATGCAGCGGTAGTTGAATCGCCGGTTCGGGGCGCTGTCGCCGTTGACGCAGAGTGAGATCGGGTCTTTGAGGTCGGCCGGGTTGTCGCACCAGTGGAAATCGAAGGTAAGGCCATCGTTCTCGAAATGGAAGACTGCGACTGGCACGGCCACCTCAAGCTTGTTGCCGGCCCAGCGATAGTCCAGTTGTGCCTGTTCGACCCAGGGACCTTCCGGCGCCTCCGGCGCGTAGCGCATTAGGGTAGTGGTCTTTTCGTCGATGACCTTCTTGTTGACAAGGTAATCGTAGCCGCACCATCCGGTGTCGTGGTTTCGGTCGGCGTCGATGAGCAGGAGCATCCAGTTGTTGCCGGTGTGCGAGGTGAGCGGCTCTTTCGTTTCGGCATAGAAGTAAACGTGACCCGCTTCAAAGCCAACTTTGCCGGTTACGATGTCGTTGCGGCCCGAATCGTTCTTGTATTGCAGGCCGCCGTAGCCTTTGTAGTCGCGGTGGAAGGTGTCGCCGACGGTGTCGCGGTATTCGATCGAGATCTCCGCCCAGTCGGAGAAATCGCCATCGATTTTCATCTCACGAGGATCTTTGTGTTCGGGTATGGGCCGAATGCCCTTGTAACGCCGGATGTTCTGGGCCATTTGCATGTAGTAATTGTCGGTGTACCCGTCCTTCATCGGCTGGAGGCAGCGGTTGAACTCGGCATTATACTGGTCGATAAAACGGTAGGTGGCTTCCCGGCGCATGAACGGAAGGGTTTGTCCCGCCTCGGGCTGGTACTTGCCGGCGGTCCATTCGTTCCAGTCGTTGATATAGAGGAACTGCGGATTGGCCTTGATCGCGTCGTCCCATCGCTCTTGGAAGTAGATCCCGTATCCCTCGGGGTGCTCCACGGTCTTGCCCAGCCACGGCACGAGGGCCGGCTTCGGCATATCGTACTCGTTCAACTCCGGTTCGCCGTGTTCCCGCGTCCAGGATTTTCCGGTCAAGCTCGACGGATGTTGCGCGGGCGTGACGGCCGCTTCTTCCTTTGCGCCGTTGTGCTTCGAGATGAGGTCATCCGGCGACATCGCCTTGACCTTGTCATCGCCCATGTCATAGCCGAAGCTCCAGTTGTCTTCAGTCCCGATGAAGCGCTTCCCGGCCCATTCGTAGTATCCCCACCACATTGTCCTCAGCGTGAAGAAGTTCTTCACCTCTTTGGTGTAGTCCTTGTAGAACTCCTCCGTGTAATCCGGGTCGCCGTAATGCGGGTTGTTGGTGTCGGTCTTGGCGGCGGGATCATAGTGCGGATTGGGATGCTGCCCGACCTGGCCATTGGAATCAACGTTCGGCATGCCGTTGTACAGCAACAGCGGCTTACCGTCCCAGTAGAACCAGAGGTCTTTGTACTTGTCCGTCTTGTAGATCTTGTCGTAGAGATCCTGCACAACCGTGATCGCGGGCCCGTTGAACGCCCAGAAGCAGAACTGCGGCACCTTGTTGCCCTCGGCTTTCATCTTCTGCATAACCGGGAACACGACGTCCCACTCGTCCCAGTAACGGACCGCATTGGTGACATCCATCACCAAGACATCCACTCCCGCGTCGGAGAGCATCGACATGTCCTTGCGAATGACGTACTCGTCCTTGCTCAGGAAATAGCCCGCCTCCGGTTCGCCCCAATGATACGAGCCCTCCGTCCAAAGCGGATTCTTCGCGTCCAATCGCGCATTCGGATCGCCCGCAAGCACCTTCGACACGTCCGCCAAATACGGGCTTTTCATGCCGGCCAGCGAGTCACTGTGCCAAGTGATATAGAAGATGCCCACCACGCGCCGCTGATCATTCTTAACCGGTCCCACCGCCGAAAAGTCAGGCATGGTCCGGCCAAGCGCATCGGTGGCAACCCACGTGTCGGGAAACAGGTCGCGATAATAAGATTCCTCCGCAGGCGCCGCATTCCCAATACAGAGGACTAGCAGCACAGAAACAAGCACGAAGTTTCTCATGGCATGATCCAATCTGTCGACACAAGGGGCAAATAACGCATGGTATTATGGTGCTGCGGCCAGTTCCTGTCAAACGAGTCGTCAGGAACTTTGGGAGACGCCAAACGTGATCTTGAGCAATCCGGAATGTGCTATGGCCGCTGGCGCCGAACGCGCGAGGCGAAAGGGACTTGGCCTATTGCGGACGTACAAGCATGCCTTCGATGACGCACTTCTCGATCGGGAGGATACGCGATATGGTGTGCCATACCAAGGCATAATCGACGCGGAAGTAGCCATGGATCAAGCGGTCTCGCATGCCCGACATCCTCTTCCACTCGACATCAGCGTTGGCGGTTCGGATCGATTCCGGAAGCAACTTGGCGGCTTCCCCCATGATGGCCAATTGTGCGAGGACTGCACTCTTTGTCTTGAGGTCCTGGTTGAAGATGTCGAAATCCATGCCCGCAATGAAGAATTCTATCGCTTCCATTGTGCGGGGTATGTCCTTCAGGCAAAGCGTGGAGTCTCTCATACCTTCACGAGGTCTTCGTAGATCCGCGGCTCAAGCTCTTCTGGAAGCGCGCGCGTCGAAACGATGTCCACTTTGCAGTTGAAAACGCTCTCAAGGAAATCGCCAAGCCCGACCAAGTCGTATAGCGTGGCTTCTTCTCCAAAACGGACGAGCACATCCAGATCGCTGTCCTCGCGCTCATCGCCTCTCGCGCGCGAGCCGAAGAAGCCTTCAATGTCGGCCTGGAATTCCTCCTCGATCTGCGCACTCAGGCTTTGTAAGCGGGTCCGAACGTCGTCCCTATGCATGCAGCGAGTCTCCAAGGCGCCATGTGCGCCATATAGAAACCATGACTACAGCGATTCTAGGATTTAGGCTGTATTGTGTCAAGCGGCCTGTTCACGCGGACAGGATCCGTGTTGGGTCCACACCGTGCGCGTTCGTCATTTCGCAGGCTTGTCAAACGCGAGCCTGCGCATGCGGCGATACACCACCCACACGA
Organism: uncultured Nitrospiraceae bacterium; assembly: GCA_964587655.1. Classification (GTDB taxonomy): domain Bacteria; phylum Hydrogenedentota; class Hydrogenedentia; order Hydrogenedentales; family SLHB01; genus CAZPMT01. The sequence continues at coordinate 1,243 of CAZPMT010000195.1, read as the reverse complement.
CGATCGCCAGTGAAACCCACACCGGGCTCCACACCCCAAGCCATATGGCTTTCGCCCACACGTGCTGCGAGAACTCCACTAGCGAGCGAGTGGCTTGGGAGGCAACCTTCGCCGAACTGAAGGTCTGAGATGGAATTACCGGTTCCGCCTTCGGTGCTTCCGTAAGCACGACTTGTACGGACGAGAACTGTACGCGGTTGCCGAGGAAACGAAGGCGGCCTTCCAGACGTTCGATCTCCTGCCGCACGCGCGAAAGCTCCTGCTCGAGCCGCAACGTGTCCTCGAGCCGCGCCGATTTGTTCAGATGATCCAGAAGCCGCTCCTCGGTCTTCTTGAGATTCCGCGCGCGCGAGTCCGTATCGACGTATTCTTCGGAAACGTCCTGCGTGTTTACCTGCTTTGTCAGGACTTTCCCCAGCGGCTCGATGCCGAGCAATGCCTCGTCGAACCTTTCCGCGGGCACGCGGATCTGTATCGTGACTGAACGCAGGCCCAGCGGGCCCACACTCTCTTGCAGGTTCCCTATGTACCCGCCCGCGCCTTGGATCGCATCCACCAATTGCTGCTGCGCCGCTTTGGTGTCCGTCACCTCGATATGAAGAGTGGCGGTCTTGATGAGATACAGGTTCTCCTGATTCGAGTTCGAGAGGAGACCGAGGTCGAGGTCAGGCGCTGCGCCGTCCGGCTTCGCTTCCATCCCTTTCGTAGCCGGAGGCTGCATGCCAAACGCCCGGGGAGCCAAGGCGGCCGGTGCAAGCTGGCCCAACCGCTGCACCTGCTCCCGCATTACGTCTGGCTCGGCGCTCTTCATAGACGAAGTTAGCAGGCGGCCTCCTCCTCCAAGAGTCCTTGTTGTCGTCACACCCGCCAGCATAACCAGCACGACGCCCACAATGATTATCACCCCCAACACTTTGCCGCGCGACATAACGAACCCTCCCTCGTCTGCCTTGGCGCGAGCCAAGAGTTCCTCTACTATCCGCTCCCTTGGACACCGTTTCAAGCCAATAGTTCGATGTGCCTCCGCGTTCGATGATGCCCGGCCACCGAACCTCCCTCGTTCATATCAACGATTCCGGATTTACAGAGGGTGACGGCAGGCTACCGAGCTCAGACGCCGGGTCATCGATGCAGCCAAGAACCTGTCGTGCGCCCCCCGGCTCCATGCGGCAAGAGCCGTACGCCAGTTAACCCGGATTTCTCACCACTTGTAACAAATCGGGCCGTCAGATGTAGTATAAGT
>CAZPMT010000194.1:0-6115 GCA_964587655.1 uncultured Nitrospiraceae bacterium | reverse complement strand
TCGCGCAGCGCCGTGACCGACACGACTGCCGGAAAGCGGCTGCCATCCTTGCGGACGTAGGTCAGCTCGTAAATGTCCTCGATCCCGCGCGAGGCCTTGAACACCAATGCCTCGAAGCCCGGCGTAATCGGGCTGGCGAGCTCGAGGCTCAACGCCTTGGCGCGCGCGATTACTTCCTGCGGATCAGAAATGTCGGCTGGGGTGATCTTATTCACCACATCGACGGCTGCGTAACCCAGCATGCGCTCGGCCCCGACATTGAACAATTGAATGACGCCTTTCTCATCGGTGGCGATACTCGAGAAGTTGGCGCTGTTGAGGATCGCGTTTTGCAAGGCCCCGGTTTTGAGCAGAGCCTCTTCGTGTCGGACTTCGGCGATGACATCCTCCGTGCCGGCGTCCTCGACGAAAGCGGCGGAATCGAGGGTTTTCGTAGACATGGTTTACCTCCACCTGAAGCTTCGGCAAGTAATTCCTGCAATGTCCAGCCTTTGGAATCCTTGTTCGCATATTTGCCCGCAACTGCGAGCAAACATGCAGAATCGCGGCTCGCTAACATCTATGTATGTCGGCTGTCTTCTGATTGTAAGAACGGACCTGCCACCTAGCGAAAAACTGCAAAACCTTCCGCTTATTCAATGGCAGTGCGCAGACGGCAGGCCCGTTTCAGAACCCTTACTTACCGTCGTTCTTGCCCCAGAAATCGTCCCAACTATGTCCAAAGTCGTTCCAGAAGTCATTCCATGAGTTGGCTTTCGCCACAGTGACAGGCTTTACGTGTCTCATTTCTTCTCTCCTTTTCTTGCTTTGTCGCCATCTATACGAACCGTCAGCGCAACGTGCGCCTGCGAATATAGGAACCCAAACATATCGTTAAGCCCGGGATCACACATAAAACCGGATATCTTGAGATCGCAACACGAGGTCGGAACCATAGCGTTTTTGCCGCGCGGCCACCTCGCTCTTGGCCAGCCCCTGTGGCTTCGTTTGAACCTGCTCAAGCACTTCGGAGGCTGGAATGCTCCAAGAGGTTTCTAATTGTTCCGCTCTCAACTCTCAATCCCTCATCTGTTTCGCGCTATTTCTGATTGACAGTCGTGTTGTACCGGATACGCAGGAAGCTTTGCGCGGGTCCCTCGTTGGGGGATGATGCCAGACACTCGACTGTATGGACGCCCGGCTTCTTGAATGAGTGTTTCAGGGCGGGTTCCGTGGAGACTTCCTGGCCATCGATGCGCCAGGTATGTTTCTGGTAACCGGGAGGCGGCGCAAACTCCATTTCGGTGTTGACGGCGACTTCGGCCGGCACCCCAGGCACGGGCACGACCCTGGTGTGCGCCCTGGCGCGCGCCACGGCAACCGTCTTTCCGTCTGCCTTCTCTGTCTCAATGTAGGTGAGGACGTACTCGCCCGGCTCCTTGAAAGTGTAAGTGAGCGCGTTCTGTTCCGGCCCCTCCGCCACCAGATCTCCGTTCATGAACAACGTATAAGTGTGTCCGGGAACCGGATTAGCCGCCATGGTGAGTTTGAGCGTCTGGCCCTCATAATATACTGGGGGCACCATGTCGATCTGGGTTTCCTCGCGCCCGGCGGCACTCGCCACCCCCATTTTCTTCTCGATCTCTTTCTCGGACTGCCCCGTGAGTGCCGCAGTCTTCTCGACGATATCGGGCAGGTCGCTGAGCGGGGCAAACACCTGCACGATCACGGAACCTTGCGCGGTCTCGATGTTCAGATCGTAACTGCCCACCTCGAGAGTCTTGCTCGGCGCAATCTTGAGCGCCCCGTCCATCTTTTCCACGGCCAGCATGTGCTTGTAGTCGTGACCGCTGGCAAGGAACTGCCAACCGCGGATGTCCTTTGCAGGAATTGGCGCCCCATCTTTCGTCAGCTTGATGGTGGCCGACTGTTGCGGCGACGTGAAGGTTGCTTTCGTGGGATCTGCCGTGACCGCCCCGTAGCTGAACGTGGCCGACAGGCACAAGACCATAAGCGCGCACACGGCGCCGCTCGCGTGAAACCAGCTTGCCTTTTTCACAGTCAATTCTCCTCTTGCGTTGATCAAGGACCTCATCATCAATATCACTCTTACCAGGGGAGGCCGAAGCGGTTTTCAACTGCTTTTTCGACGGGGCGAAGGCGCCGCGTCTATCTACGCTTGTGTCTTCTTGAGCGCAAACACCAACATCCCAGCGCCCACGACTATGGATCCCGCACCGGCCCAGATGGGAACGTTGACCGTCTGCTTCTCCTTAATCGTCAGTTCGATCGGGCCCAGCTTGGCGCCTTGCGACTCCTTGGTGTAGCTGAACTGGCCATACACCAGACCCAGGATGCCGGCCACGATCAGCACGATCGCCACCATCATGTATGCATTCATCTCTTCTTCTCCCGTTAAGAAACACGCGAATCCCCGCCGCGGGCGGCGCGACAGAGAACAACCAGCACAACCGGTACTGCAAACCGCGGGAACGCTCCGGTCAGCGCCCCGCTACGAGGAACCATTCCTCGATCGCTACAGGGCCCTTCGGCCTCGAATGACGCGAAGCAGTATCACGATGACCGCGATGACCAAGAGCGCGTGAATTAACCCGCCCATCGTATACGACGTGACCAAGCCGAGTAGCCACAGGACGATCAGGATGACCACTAATGTCTCGAGCATTGCTCTTCTCCTATACTCCAGTTCGTCTATTCCGGAGCAGTTTCTCTGCTACTGGAGCTGGGCTCAACAGAGCCGTTGTCCATGTAACCAGAGAACTGCGCCGTCCATTTCCCTTAGGTGTCGTCGACCGCGTTCTCATCGCCTCGGATTCACGGTAAACAACGCTGAAATCGTGTGATTTGCGGTCACGTTGTCGAACGTATGACGGCTAACCGCGCCCACGGACTTGCCGTCAACCAGCACGTCCGCCACATGGTAGCCCCTGTTCGCCTTGACCGTGAACGTCCGGCTCGACCCGTAAGACACGCTGGTGCTGCCCGACGGACTAATCGAGCCGCCCGACTCCGCCGACGCCGTAATCGTGTGCGGCCTTTGATGCTCGTTTCCCTTTTGGGCGTTCTCGGCTGCGTGTTGAATGCCTTTGCCGCCTTTTTCGATGTCCTTTCCCGCGCCTCTAACGGTGTTGCATCCGAGCGCACCGATGCCTACCAGTGCGCACACCAGGAGCGCCACGATCAATCCAGTTGATGTCTTCATGTTGATGTTCCTTTCATGTTGTGTGGGCATGTGGTCATATGGGGTCAGGTCTTGAATTATCAGGTTTCTCGCTCGGCCTTATGTATAATAACGCTCACGCTGCTATAGTGCAAACCAAGGAAGGCGGCTATCTGTTTCATGGTGTAGCCGTGCTCAAGATAGGCGTGTGCAATGCACGCGTTCCGTTTGTCGCTCGCCCGCCGCGGGACGCCGCCAAACAGGTCCTTCAGCGCCAGCCGGTCCGCATAGGCCCCATGCGCGCCAGCGAGGATGAACCCGCGCCGTGTCGTTCTGGTCTGCATGAAGGCACCTCGTCGTTCTGTGACACCCGGCGTCTACCCACGAAGCAATCGACACCGCTGATACGCTGAGTGATTGACGATACGTGTTGGCCAGCAACCGGATCAAGTGGCGCTCGCGACTCAAGCTGCTGGTTTCTGCAACGAATGGGGATTGGGCGGACGCAGTGTCAGTGCGCCTCGAACGGTCCGAAATGCTTGTCGCTAAGGCGTGCGCGGCTGCTGTGCCGCCTGTTTCGGATCGGTGTTGATGTACCTGTTAATCCGCGCCGCCACCCTGAGCACAACCTCTTGCAGCCGGTACGTCCCCTTTTCGAGCGCCTTGCGTATGCCCGCGACGCGATCAGCATGGACCTTGTCCTGCTGTTCGGACTCGCGAATCTTCCCTACTAGGGCCGCCAGTTCCGTGGCGTCGCGACTGAGTTTGACGCCGTCGCGGACGGTCGCGACCTTGTCTGGAGGCGGGCTCTTGCGCTCGACAACCGGCGTAGGGTTGGCGGATTCGGCGATTCCACCGATCTCTCTTAAGCCAACCATAATCGTTCTCCTAAATCTCAGTTCCTGGACCTTTTTCTACCTAGTTTATCGGCATTTCAGCATACGGGCTTTAGTCCTGGGCTGAAAACCTGTCGCAAGTGCAGGACGCACGTAAAGGCTGTAGGTTGAGGGCTGTAGGCTGTAGGTATGTTGTTTTCCTACAGCCTTCAGCCTTTTGTCTGCTGCGGGACTTCGCCGTTCTCGATCATATTGACGAAAGTCTCGGCGACATCCGGACTGAATTGGCTGCCGGAGAAACGCCGGAGCTGCGCGATGATCTTCTCAGGGGAGAGGGCAGGACGGTAGGCGCGGTCGCTGGACATGGCGTCATATGCATCCGCTACGATGATAACGTGGGTGGCGGGAGGAATCTGATCGCCTTTGAGACCGTCCGGGTATCCGGTGCCGTCCATTCTTTCATGATGGCCCCGGACGAGGTTCAGGTGCTCCTTGGTCAGGAGCCGAACGGGCACGAGGACGTCATAACCTAGAATGGGATGCTTCTTTATCATGTCCCATTCGTCGGAGGTTGGCGCTCCGTCCTTGTTGAGCAAGTTGTCCGTGATTCCAATCTTGCCGAGGTCGTGCAGCGGCGCGGCCACTCGCAGGACATCGATGTCCTGTTCGGGCATGCCCATCTTCCGCGCGGCCATCAGAGAATAGCTCCGGACGCGCTCGCTGTGGCCGTGTGTGTAGGCATCCTTCGCTTCGAGGAGCAGCGCCATGGATTGGAGGGTGGCGAGGTGCGCGTCCTCGACGTTCTTGATGAGCCGGACGTTTTCGAGAGCCGCGGCGGCGTGGTTGGCGATGATACTCAGGATCTTGAGGTCGCTTTCCGTGAACTGGCGGCCCGCTTTCTTCCTGTTGACGTTTAGCACGCCCAAGACATTGGGGAACTCGATGCCGGAAGAAAGCGCCTCGTACACCGGGGGCTGCTTGCGTTCCAGCGGGACGCAAATGAAGGACGGGTCCTGCAGTCGGCGGCTCATCTCGACCACGCCCGGGTTTTCGTGGATGTTCTCGATCAGCAACGGGCGGGCGTGCTGTGCGACCCATCCGGAAATGCCGGTGCCGACTTCCACGACCGTCTTGGCGTCTTCCTCGGCGATTCCGACGCTGACGGCGACTTCGAGCGCGCGCCCGTCCGGCGTCATGATCATCAGTGAGCCGCGCTCCGCGCCGACCCGCTCGAGCGCCGCGTGAAGCACGAAGTCCAGCAGTTGCCGCTCGTCGCGGACGGCCGCGATGGACTCGCTGATGTTGAACAGTTCCGTTATCTCGCGAAGGCGCGCGTTGTCCTGCTCGAGCCGATGCCGCTCGATGGCGTTGGTGACCGAGAGTTTGATTTCGCTGAGGCTGAAGGGCTTGAGCACGTAATCGTACGCGCCCTCTTTGACCGCCGCCCGGGCCGTTTCGAGGGTCGCAAAGGCCGTCATCACGATCGGGATCACCGACGGCGCCACCTTGCGCGCCTCGCGGACAAGCTCGATCCCGTTCATCTCCGGCATCATGATGTCGGTGAAAAGGATCACGAAGTCGCCGGGGTTCTTAAGCAACTCGAGGGCCGCGCGCGCATTGGAGGCCGTATCGACCTGATAGCCTTCCTCAGTCAGGATATCGACCAGCAAGGCGCGGATCACGATTTCATCGTCGACAACCAGGATCTTCGTGTCTTCAGCCATCTTATGAGGTCCTATCTCCGAGCACAAGAGACTATACCATATTATTCAAGCCCGAATCTTGGGCATGACAGCATTGTTGATCCGGTTACTTGACCGCGCGTCCGGCACGTTTCAGAGCGGCGGCCACCTGCTTTGGAGCTGTGCCGCCTGGGGTGCCGCGCCGTCTAACGATGGCCCCCGCGTCCAAGACGGACAGGACATCACCGTCAAACAGCGGCGAGAAGGCCTGGAACTCGTCGAGGGTCAGTTCTGACAGCCGTCTGCCATGCCGCGAACAATACAAGACGATCTTTCCCACAATCCCGTGGGCGTCACGAAACGCCATGCCCTTCTCGACGAGTGCGTCGGCCAGATCGGTGGCCCAGGCGGCCCGGAATTGATTGGCCAACTGGCGG
>CAZPMT010000193.1:0-6131 GCA_964587655.1 uncultured Nitrospiraceae bacterium | reverse complement strand
CACTATTGTACACGCTCCAAGTCCAATTTGCAACCTTTATTTATTTACGCATACTAAGGTTATAGCCGACCAGCCCGCCGACGTAGTCGCCGACGCCCGTCACCGCGCCCGTGGCGTAGCAGCCCGTCACCGTGCCGCCCCAGTTCACGCCGACCAGCCCGCCGACACTTCCGCCGCCCGTCACCGCGCCACCCTGCATTCCGACGTTCCTGACTTGGCATGAGGTACCGGAAATGTACCCGAAAAAGCCAACATTGCTCTGCGCGGGCAGGTCAATGGTAAGGTTCTGGACAGCATGCCTGCCACCGTCGAAGACACCGGTGAATGAGGTGGTGGAGTTGCCGATGGGCGTGAAGCCGGTGACGCCGCTCATGTCTATATCCTGCGTCATGAGGAATTGACTAGCCCAGTCGGCGGAACTGGCGGTGTTGGCGAGGGTGACGAGGTCCTGCGGGATGGAGATGAGATACGGATCCCCCTCCGTGCCGCTGCCGCCGGAATACGTGGCGGCATGCACCGGCGCGGCCATGCAACAGACTGCGACTACACACAGCAGGACCGATGACCATCTTGGACGGCGACGTGATGCGTTCATGTCGGTTCCCCTTTTTCAAGTGTGAGGCAATCAGACTATCGAGGTCATGCGACACGCATCAAATCTCCATGCGCGCGCCATTGCGCGGCAAGATGTCAACAGCCCGCCGCATTTCAGAAACCAAGGCGGATGTCATCGTCTTCTCCATTACGCATTGTGAACCACTGCTGTCCAAGATAACTCCAACGCAGAGGTACACAGCGCAGCATAGCCGCAGCCAAACGGACAAGTCCGTATGATCTTAACCACAAAGAACTCAGAGAACACAAAAAATCTCAGAAAAACAAGATTCTGACGAATAGTTGTTCAAAGGAGCCTGCCTGTAAGGCCCGAACGATTTCAAAACGCCGCACTCAAGAGCGGAAATGCCCTTCTTGTTCTGAGGTCTCTGCGTCTAACACGAGAGATTCCAGCGTGATTCTTTGCGCCCTCCGCGTCGCTGCGTTGGATTTTGGCCCATCGTCCTCTTTGGATCCCGGCATTTCCCGATATACCGGCATCGCAGTGACAAGGGGCTGCAACCTCTTATCCATAACCGATCGTCGCCTGTTCATAAAGGGTGTTTCAGTAAACGCCAAGTCCCTTACGAACATGAAGCTTTCTCGATTTCTGTGGAAATTCGTGACACGAAATCGTCCGCCTGTCGCAGCCACGCGTCCACATCTTCGCGAGTAAAGACTACCAGATCTTTGTAGTCGCTTATCTGCCTGCGCTCAAACAGGCGAAGATAGAAGCGCCCCATCTCCTTCGGGAAGACCCCCGTATTCACCCAGTGCTTGACAAACAGGGACCGTACGCCGCCATGTCGTGAAGAGGAAAGCTCCTTGGTCAGCAGCAAAGCGGAAACAACATAGAAGCAGGCATAGTACAACCTGTTGACGGCGCTGTGCAGACTTCCGTCGGCAAGGAGAAGCCTGGCGTCATTGAGGGTTTCGCGGGCTCTGGCGACACGATACTGGATGTACTGTGTCTTGTCGGATTTCACAATGCAATCCCGTCGCGGCGCACTTCTACGTAGAACGGCATACTCTCGTGTCGTTGCCATTCGTCTTTGGCACAGAAGTGGACGGATATGGGCACCCCGTGCGCCATCTCGACATCGAAAACCGCATCCCATATTATCTCTTCATCTCCGGTGGTCAAAGGTTCGCCGGTCACAACCAGGAAATCATAGTCGGATTCGGCTCCGTGCGTTCCCCGGGCCACGCTGCCATAGAGATACACCTCGGCAGCGGGCAAGAACCGCCGGACAACTCCCTTCACCTCTGCCAAAAGCCCCTTGTCCTCCATGGATAGGGCGCTCGCGTCTTCGAGTTTCATCATCTTTCTGTCCTCGTCCAGTTCCCGTTCCGAGCTATCCTCTGCATGCATTATACACGCTCAGTCCTTCCCACGCATGCTTTCCAACACTCTCCCATCGCTCTATGGCGACTCGATGAGCATTCGGAGTTGCTGCAATTCAGCGGCAATCAACCTATCCAGGTCATGCGACACGCAGCAAGTCTCCATGCTCTTTGAGATAATCGAGTGCGGGACTTGATTCGTCGAGGTCCACGATGTCCACCGGGATGGACAGGGCGGAACAGGTTTCGCCCACGGCGCGGAAGAAACGCTCCGGCGGCATGCCGCGAACGGCCAGATCAAGATCGGAGCCTGGAGCGGCATCACCTCGCGCGCGTGAACCGAACACATACACCTCACGCGCGCCGTTGCGCAGCAAGATGTCAACAGCCTGCTTTACTTCGGAAACCAATATAAATGTCATTGTTTCCTCCATTCCTCCTTGCGGATAGCAATTCGCGCGGCTGATCTTCTATGCGTAACCGGCGAGCACCTTGCCGACTTCTTTCAGGGGTAGGGATTTATCGTCGAGTTGCTCGCGAATATGTTCGAGTTTGCGCATGGTTTGCCGGTCGTAGTAGCGCTCGCCGCAGTTCATGCATACCGGGACCTCGAACGGGAACCGGATGATGTCGTCTCCCCGGTCAAATTCCTCATAGACGGCTTTGAGTTGAATGTCCTCGCTATGGCAGATGAGGCATTTCATGTCGTCCTCCTTGTCTTGAAGTCAATCCATTTTACCGGATCCGGCTGGTAGACGGTAATAACAAACGCGCGGTGTTCCTCTTCACCAAGAACATAGGAGAGATGTCTGCCGCAGCGGCCAGCCTACCGTATCTCCCCATGACTGAATCAAAGCTAATCCACCGGCTTTGCCAGTGAGAACTCATAAGGCTCTGCCGTTCCAGCGCAGCTTTCGTGCTCGTGCTCGTGCTCGTAATCGTAATCGTAATCGAGCAAATGAAATATCCGCTGATCTCTGCTGTATGACTCTGATCATTCGTGTCTTCGATTACGATTACGAGCACGAAATACCACCCGTTCTACGGGTGGTTTTGATTCTTTACGCGGCTCGTTTACGCTTTGCGCGCGGACGTCACTTCGCGTGTCCGCCGGTCCGCTCAGGGATTCTCCGCTTGCCATTTGCCGGGGATTGTGGCTACGCAAACGTTTGGATCTCCAAACATCTCGGAGGTGAAGATGACGGCCTTGCTCGCCTGGTCCCATGCCACGTGAGGGTGTTCTCCGTGACCATAGGTGCGATGACCGGAGGTGAGCAGGTGGGGTCGCGTGGTCTTGGCCTCCCACAGCATGATGTCTCCGTGCCAGTTGTCGGCGGCCACCCAGCGGCCGTCGCGGCTGCCGGACGCGTGCCACCAGTTGACCTTCGCGAGGTCCGCGGCGCTCGCGGCCGGCCACCAAGCCCCTGCGCCGATGATGCGGACGACGCCGGTGGCGAGGTCGAGGACTTTCAAGTGGGCGTCTTCCGCCGGTTTTGGATGCGTGCCGCCGCAGAACAGGATCTGCCCGTTCACCCACGAGGTCTCGTGGGTGACCAACTCGTCGTCGAGCGCCCTATAGACGTTGCGAGGTTTTCCGTCACGGATATCGACTACCATCAGGCGTTGCGGACGCCCAGCGAAGCTGATCAGGTTTGGATCGGTCCAACTCCATTGAACGTGCCATGCGAACCCCGGCGGGTCAGGAAAACTACAGACCTCCTTGACCTCGCCGCTCGCGATATCGATCACGAATATGGCCGAACGCTGCTCGTCCTTGATGCCGCCGATGCCCATGGTCAGCTTCGTGCCGTCGGGGTTCTCGGTCAGATGGGACGAGTGCGCGCCCTCCGGCATGAGGCAAATGACCCGCTCCTCGGCACGGACGCCGGAAGGCCTGATCTTAGGATCGTCCGACACCGCCAGCGACAGCCGGACCTCCACGACGTCGCGGCCCCTGCGCGCGAAGAGCACGGGCCGCTTCATCGACGCAACCGGCTGCCGCAGCGGCCCCGTGGGCGTCGCGAGACGAACCAGTTCACCTGTCCGTGTGATGTACGCCATCGCGCCACCGTCATTTCGGTCGGAGTTGAAAAGGATAGCCGATCCGTCCGACAGCCATGCCTGCTGATAGATGTACGCGCTCGCGTCCCTACCCGGCGCCGTCGTCAGGAACGTGAGCTCCGCGCCCGTGACCGGATCATCAATCCGCTTCTGTTCCGGCGGCAAGACTTGCAGTTCATAACTCTCAGCCTCGGCCGGCAAAGCACCGACCACCACAACCAAACAACAGATCATCCTGAAAACACTCATCGTCGCCTTATCCTTATCTGATGCGGAATCGTTTTCCCGCTGAGTCCCAGGCAGTCTACTCGAACAACCCCCGGTGCTCAAATCTGTGTATCCTCTTGTCGCTAGGCAACGAGGTTGTGATTGCGACTGTTCGTTTCTTCGATTACGATTACGATAACGAGCACGAAAGCTGAAATCCGAGCGCTAAGAAAGTGCACAGGAACCGGAAGGGCCTCATTTCTGCAGGCATCCGGTTCCGAACATGGAAATGCGGCTCGTGAACCCGGTATTATCGAGCTGTTCGTGAAGGTCACGAAAACCAGGAGAGGACGCGCATGATCTTGTTGTTGCTTGTTGTCTTGAACACGCTGCCCGCGGCGGCGGAACCGGTAGCACACGGCAATGCCGCGCCGGCCGCGATCCAATTGTTCAACGGAAAGGATCTGGCCGGATGGTATACGTTCATCAAAGATCGCGGACGCGACCAGGACCCGTTGAAGGTCTTCACGGTCCACGATGGACTTCTGCACGTCTCGGGCGAGGAATTTGGCTGCGTCACCACGACCGCGGAATACGAGAACTATCGTCTCGTTGCGGAGTTCAAATGGGGTGAACGAACGTGCGCGCCGCGTGAAGATAAAGCGCGCGACAGCGGCATCCTGCTGCACTCGATCGGGGCGGACGGCGCCTATGGCGGCGTGTGGATGCACTCGATCGAGTGCCAACTCATCGAGGGCGGCACGGGGGATTTCATTGTTGTGGGCGACGGCAGTGACGGGTTTTCCATGACCGTTCCCGCCGCGCCGGAGATGGTGGAGGGATGCCCGGTCTACCAACCCGGAGGCAAGGCCGTCAGTTTGAATACGGGGCGGGCGAACTGGTTTGGGCGGGACCCTGGCTGGAAAGACGTTAAGGGCTTCCGAGGCAAGCAGGACATCGAGAAACCCGCCGGCGAGTGGAACCGTTACGAATGCATCTCGGAAGGTTCGCGCCTCACGTTGATGCTCAACGGCGTGGTTGTCAACCAGTGTTTCGACGTTAGACCGCACAAGGGCCGCATTCAGATTCAATCCGAAGGGGCCGAGATCTTCTTCCGCCGCATCGAACTCGTCCCGTTGCCGTAGCCGCGGCGAGAGTGGAGCCAGCAGCCATGACGCACTTCGAGACCACGCGCTGGAGCGTGGTGCGGGCGGCCGCGTCAACTCAGCCATCTCAGGCCCGGCAAGCTCTCGAAATACTCTGTTCCACCTACTGGTACCCGCTCTACGCCTACATCCGCTACCGAGGCAATTCCGCCGAGGACGCCAAGGACCTCATCCAGGAGTTCTTTGTCCGCTTCCTCGAAAAGGGTTATCTGAAGGACGTGGACCCTGCCAAGGGAAAGTTCCGTTCGTTTCTGTTGGCTTCGGTGAGCCACTTCCTGTCGAATGAGCGGGACCACGCGAGAACCCTGAAGCGCGGTGGCGGCATTACGTTTCTTCCCCTCGACTTCGCGACGGCGGAGGAGCGGCATATCAGGGGATCGGCCCAGGATCTATCCCCAGAGAGACTATTTGACCGGGCTTGGGCGCTGACGCTGCTCGAATCGGCCCTCGCGCGCCTGCGGCGTGAGTACGATGAGTCAGGAAAAGCGGTCCTTTTCGATCGACTTAAGGGAACGCTGACGGGGGGGAAGGACCGCGTATCGTATCGCGAACTGGGCGCGGAGGTGGGCCTGTCGGAAGGAGCCGTCAAGGTTGCCGTACACCGGCTGCGACGCCGTTATCGCGACGTGCTGCTCGATGAAATAGCCCAGACACTCGCCGAAGGCGAAAGTATGGACGAAGAATTTCAATACCTGCTTTCGGCCATTGGCGCATAGAGCAGCCGCCGCCTGTAACCTCCGATTCGTTTTGCTTCTATAA
>CAZPMT010000192.1:0-6132 GCA_964587655.1 uncultured Nitrospiraceae bacterium | reverse complement strand
TATACTACATCTGACGGCCCGATTTGTTACAAGTGGTGAGAAATCCGGGCTAGAAGCGCAGAGGCATTGCGCACAATCCATACGCGCGGTCCCATCATCAAGGCCGCAGGCCATGGTGGACAGAAAATGTACATCGTCCCCTTGCTCAACCTTGTTATCGTGAGGCAGGCATCCCAGTCGCCGCTCTGGGGATGGGGATTCCAGGACGCCGACTTTCTGGCGCCGATACTTAAGTCTTACGAAGAACAAATCAGGACATAGCAGGAGGTCCCCGAAGATGAGATGCAGTCGCGCGCAGAAACAGCAGACCACAAGGTCGCACCTGATGGCGTCGGCGGAGAATCTCTTCGCCGCAAAGGGCTGCGGAGAGACGTCTCTGGACGGCATTGCTGAAGCAGCGGGATATACCCGCGGAGCGTTTTACGCAAACTTTGAGAGCAAGGAGGATATCCTGCTCTCGGCAACCGAGCAGGTTTTTCGGGAGCACATGGAGAGAATTGAGGAACTTGATCCGGAACAGGAAGCGAAAGCCTGGTTCGCGGTGTTCCCCCGATTCGGGACGTGGTTCGTTCTGGCCATCGAGTCCTGGCTTCTCACCCAAAGGAGTTCAGAAGCCAGAACACGCCTGAGGGACCTGTTTCGTCGGCTTCGCGGGCGACTGGGTAGGTTCCTGCAGCGTTCGGCCCAACTCCGCGGGAAGCCGCTCCCTTTGTCCCCTGAGGAGCTCAGTGCCGCGATGATTGCCTTGCGCATCGGGCTGATGATGCAAAGAAGACTGGAACCGCGAGGCTTCCCCGAAGGCACGTACGGGCGCATAATCGCGATCCTGCTGGGCCAGTCAGTGACAGGCGCGCGAGAGTAGGTGCACGACCAAGATTCGGGATACCGGGCTTCTTCAACGGGATACTTTGCGGGGTCGGGAAACGCGCTGTACCGTCGTGGCCACGCGCTTTGGGCAAAATGGGACGAGACGGGATCACTTCCTACGAAACCATCATGGCCGCCAGCCTCATCGCCACGCTGCCGCTGGTAATCGCCTTCCTTTTCTTCAGAAGACACTTCATCCAGGGCATAACGGCGGGCGCAATCAAGGGATGAACCGGATATTCCTTGGCATTCGTGCAGTTCCGTGGCCGCGGCGTCCTCGCCGCGTTTCTGCGGTTCTTGATAAGAACGCGGCGAGGACGCCGCGGCCACGGTGCCAATCGGCGCGAGTGCTCCGGTGCACTCTCGAATCTTACGTGCGGATGTTGCTCTCGATTGCGTTGCTGTACTCGCGTGTGGTTGAATAAGGCTGCGAGAAAATCGTGGGAATCCTTATGACATCCCTTGGACGCATTGTTGGACTCGATGTCGGCGATGTACGCATCGGCGTGGCGGTGAGCGATCCGCTGAGAATTATCGCACAGCCGCATTCCGTCATTACGCGCTCGACGCCGGAAAGGGACATTGCCGCGGTTTGCGGCGTCATCGAGCAGGCGGAGGCCGTTCGCGTCGTAGTGGGCCTGCCCCTGAACCGCGAGGGCAAGACGGGTCCCCAGGCTGAGAAGGTGCTTCAGTTCATTGAGCAGTTGCGCGCCGCCTCCAGCGTGGAGATCGTTACTCAGGACGAACGTTTCACGACGGTCGCCGCGGAGCGCATGCTGATCGCCGCGAACGTGAGCCGCAAGAACCGGAAGAAGGTAGTGGATAAGATCGCGGCCCACCACATCCTGCAAATCCACTTGGATCGCGCGAAGAAGGCGTGATCCAGCCCGTATTATGGATCGACATACGGGCGGGAGCGTGTACGCACCCTTGAGCGACGAAACGGAATCGGAAACGCATCGAGAGAGACGCGGAATTACGCGTCTTCTTTTCAGGGCGGCATTTTGCGCGCTCGTGGTTCTGATTCTTCTCTCCGTTGGCGCGGGACTGCTTGCGTTCCTGGCGTATCAGCATATAACCCAGCCTGGAGTGCCTGGCGAGTCGGTTCGCATCACGATCCCCGAGGGCGCCACGGGCAAGGACGCCGCCCGAATCCTCGCCGCGCAGGGCCTTGTCGAGCATGAGATCTTCCTTCTCATCGCCATGCGCTTGGACAAGTCGGGAAAGGCGGTGAAGCAAGGGTGGTATGCGCTTCCGCGCGGTTTGTCACCGATGGAACTGTTGCATATCCTCCAGCAAGGCTCGAACCGGACTCATGAACCATCCGAGGTCGCGGACGAACTCAAGATCACCATCCCGGAAGGGCTTTCCATCGCACAGATGGCCCGGCAGTTCGCGAAACCCGAGGCTTTCATTGAAGCTGCGTCTGACCCCGCCCTGATCGCGCGGCTGGGCATCAAGGCCAAGACCCTCGAAGGCTTTCTAATGCCGAACACGTATTTTTTCGACGAGAAACCCACCGAGCGCCAAGTTGTCGAAAGGATGTTAGCCGAATTCGAGAAGACATACTCCGGACTTACTCGCGAATATCCACCACGCGCCCGCTACGACACAGTTTGTCAAACCCCGACAAACCGTGTGCTGAACATCGTCACGGTTGCTTCCCTCGTTGAAGAGGAGGCAAGGATTTCGGAGGAGCGCCCGAAGGTCGCCGCCGTTATCTACAATCGGTTGGAAAAGGGAATGCCCCTGCAATTGGACTCGACCCTCCAATATGCGCTCGACAAGTACGGGCAGCGGATGCTTTACAGCGACCGCGAGACGGACTCCCCCTACAACACGTACAAGAAAACTGGCCTGCCGCCGGGACCCATATCGAGTCCGGGCGCCGACGCCCTCAAGGCCGCGCTGAGGCCGACCGACGCCGGCTATCTGTACTTCGTTTCCAATGCCGACGGGAAAAGCCACACGTTCAGTTCAAACGAGGCGGATCACCTGAAGGCGGTCAGGCAGTTCCGCAAAGAGATCGCCCCGCAGCGGAAGGCGCCGGACCAGCAAGAAGAGACATCATCTCGACCGCAGCCGTAAGCTCTCGGGCAACGCGGAACTCTTCAAAGGAGGTCGGAACGTCAGCGGTGAAGGCTCACTCGGCAAGGGCAAATTCGGCAAGGCTTATCACTGGCCGGAATTGAATGACATGAATGCGATCTACAAGGTACTCTCCGAACAAGCCTTGTCCGTGGATGTGTTTCATGCTTTCCAGAGTCTCTTGAAGAGGCCGATCCAAGTCGATGGTGCAATGCGGCACCCAACTTCCCGGATGATACTTCGGATCTCCATGAATTCCGTTGGCGTCAAGCAACAGGTGGAGTGCCTCATGGAGCCGGAGCAGTTCCACAGTTACCACAGGCGCAAGAAACAGCACGTTCTCGATCCCTGGGAATAGTCCGATCGAGGAAAACCGAAGCCGGAACTGGGCAACTTGACGCGAGTATGACCCCACAATCGCACTGGCGGACTCCACATCAAGATCGTCAAACACGGCCAAGCTGACGTGGGGTGAAGCCCCAATGGACGACATGATGGAGCCGATTTCCAGGAACGCCCTGCGGATTGGCCCTGCTTGACTGTCGGCGATGGACAACTCTATCGCGTATCCCATGTTCTTCCTCTCTGGTTCGCCCTGAACGCTTCCTTTCGCAGGTTCAGACGCACATCAAGCGCGAGCGCCCGCCATCATGCCCCTCTTCGCGCCGCGCGCCGCGCGCCGCGCGCGGTATACGGTTCACGAATTCGTAGCGCTCGACCATGTGCGCGAGGGTCTTCGCCGCGTTGATCGGGCTTGCATACGCATGCAGCCCGAGCCGCTCCATTTCGCTGATGGCCTCGTTGGGGATCGGGCCGTAGGCCATCATGGCCGTGTCGGAGGCGGTGATAATGGGCTTCTCGTACAGATCGATCATCCCGGTGATCCGGCGGATGTCGTGCAGTTCCATGTTTCTGGCTATATCGATCAGTTTCGCGAGGCCAAGGCGCTCGACTTCCTTCGACTCCTTGAGGCGGGCACTCTGACTGCACATGTAGCCGACCCCGAGCACCATGACGGCGTCCACGTCCCGGCACTTGAGTATAATCTCGATGCACCGCGACATAAGCGTGCGGTCGTTTCCCGCCACGAGGTCGACTGGATTCCCATGGCTCCACCAGCCCGGCATGAAGCTGTCGAGCTCACGCATCAGATCCGGAGGCA
The DNA here is from genome assembly GCA_964587655.1 of uncultured Nitrospiraceae bacterium. Classification (GTDB taxonomy): domain Bacteria; phylum Hydrogenedentota; class Hydrogenedentia; order Hydrogenedentales; family SLHB01; genus CAZPMT01. The sequence goes on along the minus strand of CAZPMT010000192.1, from coordinate 2,015 downwards.
GCTCGATCACGTCCAAACCGGCCGCCGCGCACGCGTCGGCGCCCATGACACCCCAGCCGCCGCCTTCTGAAACGATCACCACGCGCCGTCCGCGCGGCAGGGGCTGGTTCACAAACGCAGACGTGAGTTCCATGGCCTGATAGATGTCGTCGACTACCGAAGCGCCCGCCTGCCGGCACGCCGCTTCGAACAGGGCCGTCGCGCCCGCCAGCGAGCCGGTGTGCGAGGCGGCGGCGCGCTGGCCGGCGTCGGTCCGTCCGCCCTTCACGACCACAACCGGCTTCCGCGCGGCGGTGTCCCGCAGCGTCTCGAAGAATCTTCGCCCGTCGCGCGTTCCCTCGATATAGGCAAGGATCGCCTTTGTTTTCGCATCATGCGCGAAGAAATGGAGATAGTCTTCCGAGCGCGTGGCCGCCTCGTTGCCGCTGCTGACAAACCGCGCGATGCCCACCTGATGGAGCTGCGCCCAAGTCAGGATCGTCATGCCCACGTTGCCGCTCTGCGACACCACGGACATGCCGCCTCCGCCTGGATAGCGGTAGATCATCCCGGTATAGAGACTGTCGGGATTTGGACTCGCGATGCCGGCGCAGTTCGGGCCCACCAGCAGGATGCCCGATTCCTCCGCGATCTTCGCCATCTCCGCCTGCGCACTTTGAGCGGCCGGATCATTCAGCTCGCCGAAGCCCGCGGTAATCACCACCACGGCCTTCACACCGCACCTCGCGCACTCGCGAATCGCGTCGAGGACGTACTTCGGCGGCAGCACGATAAGGGCAAGGTCCACCGATTTGGGCAAGGCCGATATGCTCGGGTAGCACGGCACGTCGGCGATCTCCGTGTGATTGGGGTTGACGCCGCAGAGCGCGCCCTTGTAGCCGCCAAGGATCGTGTTGAAGAGGATCCGAAAACCCCACTTCAGCGGAGACGATGAAGCGCCCACTATCGCCACGCCCGACGGCTCGAAAAGCGCATGAAACCGCTGCTTCATCTCCGCGAGATTCTCTGTTGAATAGCCCGCTGACAACATTCCGCTCATCTCGTTCATCCCTTCGCTATCCACATCTGCCAGCGACAAAGCTCATTCTACAGTCTTCTTGGACATCATCGGTCCATCCATACATCGTCAAAAAGCACTCTGTGAACACCGACTTGTGCGGCGGCAGTGCCCAACAGGGCTTGGGTATTGAAGAATTTCCACTCAGTATCAATCTCTCGAATCTGCCGGAAGGGCAGCTTCACGCCGCACTCACGAAGTTTGCGGATAACGATGCCATCCAGAGGCACGTAGAGCCAGGCAACAAGGCGTTGCTCATCGCGTTCAGCGAAGTAGCGCGTCCGCAAGATCATATCGCGGCAATAAAGTGTCAGTACTTTGGTCGCATGTCCCCACTTGTAACCGGGATAGATCGAGGGGCGGTCCGGGTTACAGCGCTTTATGATCCGCGCTAGCACGCTCAATTCCATCACAAACCATTCCCGAAACGCCTTTTCATCCGCCAACGCGGGAAGCGTGTCTACGGCCACGGATTCCAGTCGCTTGAGCAGCTGCGCCCTCGTACCTCGGGCGAATACGCGGATCACTGATGCGCCCAGAACCTCCCGCGCCGTCCGCGACCGGATGGCAAACCGCTCCCTGTCGTGAATGCTGCGATACACATCACGCAATTCTGCGGGGATTTCCGGTGTCCTATCCATCAGTATCGTCTCTCGCCCACATGCGCCCCGAGCTTACCTATTTCACGGTTCCCAACTAAACACCTGCTTGAGCTTGTTCAAACGCGAAAATGGAATCATTTCCCGATATTCTTCGGGGCCGTGATGATCCCGTAAAGTTCCGGACGGCGATCCCGGATGTGATTGTCGTCCTTCGCCCGCGCAAGGTCCACGTCGCACACCAGGACGCCGGGTTTTTCGCCCTTACGCCGTGCGTCTATGTTTCCTTCAGGTCCGACAAGGAGTGAGAGCCTGTGAAAAAATGCCCGGCGCGAGAAAAGGCTTGACATTTATAGATA
>CAZPMT010000191.1:0-6215 GCA_964587655.1 uncultured Nitrospiraceae bacterium | reverse complement strand
CAAGCACAAGGTTGACGGCCGTCAACGCGTTCTCTGCCTGGCTTTCCGTCAGTCCAATCAGATTAGGCACTGTGACAAGTTCGCCTTCGCCCTCGCCCTCGCCTTCACCCTCGCCGCCAGCCGGGCCAATGGAAACATGGACATCCACCCAAGTCCCCTGGTGGACCTCCGTAAAAGCCTCCGGATTCTGATCTATGATCTCGCCGATGGGATCAGTGTTGCTGTTTTCCTCAATGACCGAGCCAAGCACAAGGTTGACGGCCGTCAACGCGTTCTCTGCCTGGCTTTCCGTCAGTCCCGTCAGATTGGGCACTGTGACAAGACCGATAGGGCATCCACCAAATGCAAACGACATGGCAACCGCGATCAGAACAACGGCAAAGCTCACTACTCGGTTGGTTTTCATTAGATGCTTCTCCCGTAACGTTAGTTAGCACTTCTCCTCTTTACTTAGGGGTACTTCCACCGAAACAGCAGTTGGTCCGAATCTCATCGCAAGGATGAGTGCCTCTCCCTTCGAACCACTCAAGGGCGAGAATTCGACATAAGTATACCAGATCTGCGCGCCGATTCCAGCACCCGTATTATGGGCTGACATACAGGTTCGGCGACCTAAATGTCGTGCTCGGGCATGGGGCTTCGGCCCCGTACTTTGCTCCTCGGGCCGCCGTTCCATAATGATGGACACACCAATATCGCCGGTACGGATAAACCCGAGCCGTCGAACATGGTCGTCCCGCTTCGTGACCTGCAATCACTTGCTGAACTGGATGACCGTAACGCGGATGCTGGTGGAGGTCGCGTTTCCGTGACTGTCCCGGGCGGTCAACGTAATGTCATGGGAGTTGCCAAACGGTTCGGGGGCGCGCAGTTTCACCGAGAGGGACGTTCCTGTGCCAAGGAGTTGCTGCGAGCCGCCGTTGATGCTCGTGCGCCATTCCAGCGAGGCGCCGGTCAGGGTTCCGTCCTCCGGATCGTGTGCGTTCCCTTGAAGCGTAACCTGTTTGTACCAGCCCAAAGCGTCCGATAGGTCGGCGGTGAAGCTGGCGCCATGGGCCGGATTCGTTATATTCACTGAATCCGGCGGCAGGTCCGCGGGATTCGGCTGCGTGGTGATGCTGATGCTCTCCGAATCGGTGGCCAGGCCGTCCGTGCCGTCGAATCGAATCGTGTGGCTGCCGATGCTGAGCGTCCCGGCGGAGATCGTGTGGATCTTGCCGTGGCCTGCGAGAACGCCGTCAATGAACCACGACAGTTGCGCGTCGCTTAGTTGATACGTGGGGCCGTTGTTCGCGTCGAAGCTCGTGCCCGCGAGTGCCACGGGTTGCCCTTGGAAGAACGATGCCCCGTTCGCAGGCGAGGTGATGGTGACTGTCGGCGGATCGTTAATCACGGAGATGGTCACGCTGTCGCTCGTGGAGAATGCGTCTCCAAACAGGGCCGTGCCGGTGATGGTGTGCGTCCCAACTGACAAGTCGTTTCGCGAGATCGACGCGCCGGTTCCCAGAACGCCGTCCCGATTGCTGGTCCACGTCACCGTTGCGGTGCCTCTGCCGCCTTCAGCCACGAAAGCTGCGAGCGGCGTCGCACCTCCACCATGGAAAACGGCGCCAGGCGACGGCTGGCTGATGTGGATAACGCTGCCCAACGCCATACGCACCGCATCTCCCGCATTTACATAGCGGCGGACGGTCCCGTCGGGGCTCGCGTGGGCCGTCGAGTAAAGGATGTTTGTCACTTGGTTCGCGTTTAACGAAGGATTGGCAGCCCATATCAGCGCGGCGACGCCCGCTACGAACGGCGACGAGAAGCTAGTGCCGTTCTTTTGCTGGGCGTTGATATCCGTCGTGGGATCCGGCCCAACGACTACGCTGTAGGGGCCGAAGATGTCGACTCCTTCACCGCCGTAGTTGGAAGCGGAACTGCGGTTCTTTGAATTCCGTGCGATGCCCCCGACGCAGATCACACCGCCGTTCTCGCAAGGCGTCCACCACGTCTCCTCCCAGCAGACGATGAAACAGTCAGTGGCGTCGACGTCTTGTCCATCGTTGCCCGCCGAGGCAAACAGCAGCATGCCTAAGGACCGGGCTGACAGGGTGGCTATATCAAACGGAATCACGGACCACGACAAGATGGCCGGAACCGGCGCGCCGTAGCTCATATTGACTACTTGAGCCCCTTCCGACGCCGCTAGAACGATGGCGCCGATGCCCGTGAAGAAATCGTACAGGGTGAAAACCATGATCGGGTCTGCAACCGGTCCAGCAGGTCCCGCCGCGCCAAAGCTATTGTCGGGGACCGCCATCGCCGCTTCGAGAACGTTCGTCCCGTGCCACGGACAACTGCCGCCGCCGCTGCAACTAAGCAGGTTCGTTGTTCCCGTCGGGCTCGTGAACGGCACATTAGAGATCGCATCCCATCCCGCGGGGATATCAAGGTTGCCGCCGACAGCGAACCCCATATCGAGAATGGCAATCCTGACCTTGTTCGCAAGACGCCCCGTGTTCGCCAGCAGATACCAGGCTTCCGTCACGCCGATGTCTTGCGTGCTGCCCGCGTCGAGGTAATTCCAGAGGAACGCATCGCGCGACCAGATCCCCGGCCCCGCCGAACTGAACCCAGTGGGGCCGCCTGCCGCCTCAGTGGTCGATCGGCTGGCCAGCGATGAACCCTGCCCAACCCAGTTCATGCCTACCTGAAGTCCGGCAGCCGCTTCATGCGCACCCGCGGAGATAAGACCCAGACCTGCGTCGCTTGATACTCGGCTTGCACCGCGGCTATCCGGATCCAACTTCAATATGTCTTCCTCGAGATGCGACGGGTCGCCGAGGGCCGTATTGATTCGCACCAGGTGCATAGGCGGCATATCCAGGCCGGACCCGCCGGCATCGATGGATGCAAGTTCCTCGCCCTGCCAGCGCGAAATAAAATCGGCGAGCGCGCCGGCGTCATTCGTTACCAGCAGCAATTCATCCTCGACGAATTGCGCGAGTCTTCCACGTTCATCGACGATCGCTGCAAGCGGGCGCGGCGGAGCCGAATCGGACAGTCCGGGAAGTGTCGCATCCGGCGGTACTATACTCTTGTCAACTTCAAGCGAAAGCTCCGACAAGGCGCCAACCGGACGCGTAACAATGACCGAAGCCGTTCCCTTCGCGCCGCTCGAGGATCCCTCGGCAGTGATAGTCGCACCACCCTCGCCATCGGCTGTCACAACGCCGGACGTATCCACTGTCGCCACGGAATCGTTGGAAGAACTCCAGGCGAACGACGTGTCCTGAGTCGACGTGGAACTCGCCTTCAACGTGGCCGTCTCACCCACGTGAAGGGCGAGCGTTAGAGGATCGACGGTAACCTTCGTGCATCCCACAAGCGCCAGAATGCCCAGAACGGCAACGCTCACTACTCGGTTGGTTCTCATCAGATGTTCCTCCCGTAGTGTTTGTCAGCACTTCTCCAATTTCTTAAGGGTACTTCCACCGAAACAGCAGTTGGTCCGAATCTCATCGCAGGGATGAGCGCCTCTCCCTTCGAACCACTTAAGGGCGAGGATTCAACATAAGTATACCAGATCTGCGCGCTTATTCCAGTTTGGCGATTCAAACGTCGTGCCCGGGCACGACGTTTTGGCCCCGCACTTTACTCCCCGCGCCGCCAATCCATCATGAGGCACGCGCCGGTATCGTCGACACGGATAAACCCGAGCCGTCGAACACGGTCGTCCCGCTTCGTGAGCGGGGATCACTTGACGATCAGGACGACCGTAACGCGGATGCTGGCTGGGGTGGTGTTCTCGTTACTGTCCCGGGCGGTCAACGTAATGTCATGCAGGTTGTCGAACCCCGCGGGGGCGCGCAGTCTCACCGCAAGGGACGTTCCGGTGCCAAGAAGTTGTTGCGGACCGCTGTTGATGCTCGTGCGCCATTCCAGCGAGGTCCCGGTGAGTGTTCCGTCCTCCGGATCGTGTGCATTCCCTTGAAGCGTAACCTGTTTGTACCACCCCTCCTCGTCCGATTGGTCGGCGATGAACCTGGCGCCCTGGGCTGGATTCGTTATGTTCACTGAATCCGGCGGCAAGTCCGAGGGATTCGGCAGCGTGGTGATGCTGATGCTCTCCGAATCGGTGGCCAGGCCGTCCGTGCCGTCGAATCGAATAGTGTGGCCGCCGATACTGAGTGTCCCAGCGGAGATCGTGTGTGTGCTGCCATGTCCTGCGAGCACATCGTCAACGAACCACGAGAGCTGCTTGTTGCTCAATTCGTGCGTGGGAAGGATGTTTGCGTCGTAGCTCGTGCCCGCAAGTCCCACGGGCTGCCCTTGGTAGAACGATGACCCGTTTGCAGGTGAGGTGATGGTGACTTCCGGCGGATCGTTGATCACGGAGATGGTCACGCTGTCGCTCGTGGAGAATGCGTCTCCGAACAGGGCCGTGGCCGTGATGGTATGCGCCCCAATCGACAAGTCGTTTCGGGAAATCGACGCGCCGGTTCCCAGAACGCCGTCCCGATTGCTGGTCCACGTCACCGTCGCAGCGCCTCTGTCGCCTTCAGCCACGAAGGCTGAGAGCGGCGTCGAAACTCCCGCATGGATGACGGCGCCGTTCGCCGGCTGGTTGATATGGACAACGCTGCCCAACGCCGTACGCACCGCCTCGCCCGCATCTACGTAGCGGCCGACGGTCCCGTCGGCGCTTGTGTGGGCCGTCGAGTAAAGAATGCTGGTTACTTCGCCCGCGTCCAACGAAGGATCGGCAGCCCATATCAGTGCCGCGACGCCCGCTACAAACGGCGACGAAAAGCTCGTGCCGTTTTTCCGTTGCGCGTCGGTATCGGTCGTGGGGTCCGGCCCAACGATTACGCTGTAGGGACCGAAGATGTCGACCTCTTCAGCGCCATAGTTGGAATTGGAGTTGCGGTTCTGTGAATCCCGGGAGAGCCCCCCGACGCAGATCACACCGCCGTTTTCGCAGGGGGTCCACCACGTTTCCTCCCAGCAAGCGATAAAACAGTCCGTGTCGTCGACGTCTTGTCCGTCGTTGCCCGCCGCGGCAAACAGCAGCATGCCTGCGGTCCGCGCCGCCAAGGTGGCGACATCAAACGGAGCTACGGACCACGACAAGGCGGCCGGAACCGGCGCGCCGTAGCTCATATTGACCACTTGGGCCCCTTCTCCCGCGGCGATAGCGATGGCCGCGATGCCCGTGAAGAAATCATACAACGTGAACACCATGAGCGGCTCCGCAACCGGACCCGCCGGTCCCGCCGCGCCAAAGCCATTGTCGGGGACCGCCATCGCCGCCGCAAGAACATTCGTCCCGTGCCACGGACAGCCGCTGCCGCCGGTGCACCCGAGCAGGTTCTCCGTTTCAGTCGGGCTCACGTATAGCACATTGGAGACCGCATCCCATCCCGCGGGGATATCGAGGTTGTCGATGACCGAGAAGCCCATATCGAGAATGGCAATCTTGACCTTATTTTCGAGCCGGCCCGTGTTCGCCAGCAGATACCAGGCTTCCGTCACGCCGATGTCTTGCGTGCTGCCGGCATCGAGATAGTTCCAGAAGAACGCATTTCGTGACCAGATCTCCGGCCCCGCCGAACTGAAGCCAGTGGGTCCGCCTGCCGCCTCATTGGTCATCCGGTTGGCCAGCGATGCGCCCTGTCCCACCCAGTTCATGCCGACCTGAAGCCCGGCAGCCGCTTCATGTGCCCCCGCCGAGATAAGACGCAGACCTGCGTCGCTTGATACTCGGCTTGCCCCGCGGCTCTGCGGGTCCAACGCGAGTATGTCCTTCTCGAGTTGCGACGGGTCGCCCAGCGCCGTATTGATTCGCACTAGGTGCATCGGCGGGATTTCCAGGCCGGACTCGCCCGCATCGATGGATGCAAGTACCTCGCCCTGCCAGCGGGAAACAAAATCGGCGAGCGCGCGGGTGTCACTTGTCACCAGCAGCAATTCATCCTCGACGAATTGTGCGACCTTCCCGCGTTCATCAATAACCGCCGCAAGCGGGCGTGGCGGGTCCGAATCGGACAGTCCGGGAAGTGTCGCATCCGGCGGCTCGACACCCTTGTCAACTTCAAGCGAAAACTTCGACAAGACATCGCCTTCACCCTCTCCTTCGCCCTCACCTTCGCCCTCTCCCTCTCCTTCACCTTCACCCTCTCCCTCTCCTTCACCTTCGCCCTCTCCCTCTCCTTCACCTTCGCCCTCTC
>CAZPMT010000190.1:0-6756 GCA_964587655.1 uncultured Nitrospiraceae bacterium | reverse complement strand
CATCCTCGGACATCGTGAACGGCACCGCCCGCCGGTAGCTCGAGGTCACCGACTGCCCGAACGCCGTCGTGTTCCCGATCGTCCTCGACGCGCTAGTGTCGTCATCTTGAATCGTGTAGGTATGCGAAACCGGACTGCCCAATGTCGCATTGACCGGCGAGGAAAGGGTTACGATAATCGTTTCATCCGGCTCGGGGACGCTATCGTTCACGATCGCTATCGCGATAGGCTGGCTCGTTTGGCCGGCGGAGAAGCTCAGTTGCCCGTTCGCCAACGTATAGTCCACGCCGCCGCCCGTGGCCGTCCCGCCCGTCACCGCATAGTTCACCGTCACCGTCTGCGTTGAGGCCGACGACAGCGTCACCTGCAAGTTCGCAGGTGTCGTCGACTCCGGTCCGGCCGAACTCGACTGGCTGAACTGAACCGTCGGCAAGTCGTTATCCAGAATCGTGTAAGTGTGCGACGACGGACTGCCCAGCGTCGCATTGACCGGCGAGGAAAGACCCACGATGATCGTCTCGTTGCTCTCCACGACACTGTCGTTCACAATCGTCACCGGGATGGGCTGGCTGGTCTGGCCGGGCGAGAAACTGAGTTGCCCGTTCGCCAACGTATAGTCCACGCCGCCGCCCGTGGCCGTCCCGCCCGTCACCGCATAGTTCACCGTCACCGTCTGTGTTGAGGCCGACGATAGCGTCACCTGCAAGTTCGCAGGTGTCGTTCCTTCCGAACCGGACGAACTTGCCTGGCTAAACCGCACTGTCGTAGGAGCCGGCACATACGTGGCGTAAATCGAATAGACAGTGTTCGCTTGCGTACTGCTCCCGAACGGGTCCGGCATACCACCAGACCAACCGACTCCCGAATCCGCCCGGCCCGGCGTACCCGTTTGATAGTAGATCCTCACCGTGTTTTGATAAACCCACGCAAGCCAGATCGTCGTTCCCGCCTGCACGGGCACCGGGCTCGTCAGCGGTATCGTCTGCCAGCCCGCCACACCATTCACCGCCGTCGAGGCCGTCACGCCCAGACGCGGACCCGGCAGCCCGTTAGCACCCGTCCCGTACACGCTCAAAATCATGTTCCCACTGCCGCTACCATGGTACATACTCACGCTCTCGAGCGTGCCATCCTCGGACATCGTGAACGGCACCGCCCGCCGGTAGCTCGAGGTCACCGACTGGCCGAACGCCGTCGTGTTCCCGATCGTACTCGACGGGTTCACTGTCAGGGACACGCCGACCGTCTGAGGCGTGTTCGTCGCGCCGGACGCGCTGATGGTAATTGTCGCGCTGTACGCACCGGCCGAGAGACCCGACGTGCTGTAGCTCACCGCTATAGTGTCGTGCTCGCCGGTCGAGGTCCCGCTTGCCGGGCTGACGGCCAGCCACGTCGCGTTGTCCGTGATCGTATAGCTCAGCGTCCCCCCGCCCGAATTCCAGACCTCGAACGTCTGGCTCCCCGCATTACTGCCCTGACTGCACATTGGCGCGAGGGAAATCGGAAGGCGGCTGATGGCGGGCGGACCGGTGAACACCACCTGGTCGACCCACCCCGCATCCGATCCGACGCTCAAGGACACATCTTTCGAGTACGTCCACCGGAGCGTGTGTGTCCCCGTCGCAATCGCGAATGACTTTTGGGCCCATCCGACTTGACCCGAAATACCGCTGCCCTGTTGGACGTCGTCAATGTAGAATCTCAGGTAGTCATAACCCGATTCCGAAGACACGGACCACCAGAACGTGAGCGGGCTCGGCCCGGTCACTTGGGTAGTGAGGCTGCACGACTGGCTGTCGCCCATGGCGCCGCTTTGCGCCGCGTCAACCCCGTCGTGGCTATAGGTCGTCTGCCCAAACCAATTCGCGTTCCCACTCGTCGCCCAAGTCAGACTGCAATTGTCCAACGCATCGCACAGCGGCACCTGGAAGACCTTGATCTCGACCGCCAGGCACGCCTGATCGACGTTGGTGCGATCTGCCGTCGATAGCCCCTTGTTGATTGCCGCCTGCGCCAATGCATCCGCGAGTGCCGCATAATTCGAACTCGGCCCCAGCAGGTTGACGTTACATTCGTAGAATATGCTCTCCGTTGTCGTCAGGCCCATGCCCGAGATCGTGTAACCATTGAAGCTGTCGCCGTCAGTGAGCAGGTAACACAACTTGTTGCCGACGCCGCTGTTGGTGTGCACGCCGCCGTTGTCCCCGCTGCCGTAGTAGTAGTAGGGACTTCCCATCCGGTCCGGATCGCCGAACGCGGGAGGGTTCGACATCGACCGGATCGCCCCAATCGGAAGGTTCTCGCCCATGAGCCACCGCTCGCTGGGTGGCTCACCATTCTCAATCTCGATCCATTCGCCCCACATATCCGAAAACGACTCATTCATGGCGCCCGACTGGCCGGAATAAATGAGGTTGGATTCATGACTTGTCACACCGTGGGTCAGTTCGTGCCCGACGACGTCCAGCGCGGACGCGAATCCCTGCCCGAAATACATGCGTTCCCCGCCCGAATCCCAGAACGCGTTCTGGTACGGACACGGGTAACCGGGATAGCAGTACCGCACCGTGGCGCTCAAGGTCATGCCAGCCCCATCGATGCTATCCCGCGCTTCGTGCGCAAAGTAGAAGTCGTAGACGTTACCGAAGTACACATACGCGTCGTCCGCGTCCACGATGCCGCAGGGGCCTTGCCCTTCCGAACGAACCAAGGTCCCCGGATCCGCGGTGGTATTGTTCGAGTCGTAAATCTGACGGACGCGGGCTTCCTGCAGGCGCGTGTAATGGAACGCAATCTCGCCGGTGTGCGCATCAACCAGCACGAACTCATCCACGACGAGTTCGCCCACGCTCCTGACGGTCGTCTGCCACACGAGCCGTATGGGGCCCTCGGTACCAACTACTTCAGGATCAAAGATCAGGAGTTCCGCCGGTGTCGCCTGCAACGCCACTCCTGGGAATTGCGCCGCCAACCACGCCGTAGCCGCCGTCTCCGCCTTAGAGGAATCAAGCATCGGCTGGATGGAAAGATTTCCGGAGTCCAGGGGCTCCGCCTCGCGCATCAGACTGGCCAAGGCGCAAGCCACTCCGTCGCCCCCCTGCACCTGCACCATGATATCCGTCCCATAGACGGGCAACCCGGCATACGTTTCCTGAAAATGCACGTACGATCGATCCTCGTCCTGACTCACTCGAACCGGACCAAAATCCAGCGCGGCGCTTGGGCCTACGAAGAGGGCGCGGTGTTTGTCCAGGAACGCGAGCGCCGTCGCCTCCGGCGTTCCGCCCGCCGCCGCGTACCCCGCAAAAAACGCCCCTGCGGGAGCGCCCACAAACATCACATACCTATCTTCTGTCACCGAGATTCGCGCCTCTTCGGAGCCTGCCTTGGCGCCGGGAGGGGCCGTGACCGAGCTCAACAAGGCCTGCACCTCTGCCACACGCCCATCCGGCATCCCCTCGGCCCACATCTGGCCCTCGCAAGGCAGCGCGGCCGCAAGTACACAAACGGCAACAAGACCCAGGATCGCGTACGACGCTCTCATGGCAAGACCTTTCTTTTCCCTAGTAGTTACGCCTGGCGCGCCCCAAAAATGCGCGTCTTTATCAATGGCGCGGATGCGAGAAGACTTGCCCCCGCGAAGATGACGGTACACTGTGAAGAAAAGAAACCGCCTTCAAGACCCCGACCCTCACAACTTCAGTGTTACCGCCCAAGCGGGCACAAAAACTCACCGCACTTAGATCAGCGCCAAAAGATACCCGTCGCTTCTTACCATTCTATCTTAAAACAGCGCTTAATGTCAAATCTTTCCTGCCAACCGAGGCCGAAGGCTGACCGTCTTGGCGGGACCTCGGGTCAGCCGGGAAGGATCTTGCGTTGGTCGCGGTCGTACCGCATGCGCTGGCCGGTTTCCAGGGCGTTGGCCGCCATGATGGTGGCCGCGGAATGTTGGTGGCCGAACTCGATGTCGGCGTTGGGGCGTTGGCGCGTGCGGATGCATTCGAGCCAATTGGCCATGTGGTTTTCGTCGGGGACGGGATCGAGTTTGCCGTCGGCGATCTGTTTGTCTTTTTCGCCGCCTTCGCCGGTATAGGCGAGTTTCTCTGGCTCGAGCGTGCCGTAGCGGCCGTGGATGGTGAAGTGGGTGCCGGCGGAGTTGGTGAGGCCCATGCACCAGTCGAAGAGGAACGCTTCGGGATAGTCAAGCAGCGCGTGGAACACGTCGGTGTGTTCGCGGCCGTCTTTCCACATGTAGATGCCGCCGAGCGCGACCGCGCTGTTGGGATATGAAACGTTCATGACGTTCGCGGCGGCATCGACCAAGTGGCTCATCCAGAGGCCGGAGATGCCATTCGTGCACATCTTGTATAGGTGCCAGCGGCGCAGCAGGCGCGCGTCGAACGCGACCTTCGGGCGGTTGAACAGGTAGGCGTCCCAGTCCACGTCTTCTTGTTTGCAGTCGCTGAAATCGCGGGCCCACCGCGGCTCATTGAAGCAGTTTGCGGCGGATACCCGGGTGACCTGGCCGAGTTGGCCCGAGGCGAGGAACTTGCGCGCGGCTTTCCAGCAGCCCTCGCTCCGGCGCTGGGTGCCAGCCTGAACCACGCGCTCGTTCTTGCGGGCGAGGTCCATAGCCTCGTTCGCCTCTTCGATCGTGATCGACATGGGCTTCTCGACGTAGACGTCCTTCTTGTTCTTCAGCGCTTCGATCATGATGGGCGTATGCGCGAAATCCGGCGTGGCGATGACAACCGCGTCAATATCGTCTCGCGCAATCAACTCGCCAAACCGCGAGGTCTGGAACGGTTTCTTGCCGAAGAGTTTCTCGACGCGCGCGGCGGCGGCTTCGCGATTGCGGCGCCACACGTCGCACACGGCCGTGATCTCGACCTTGTTCGATTCGCGCAGCTTGCCGAGTTCCTGAATGTGCGAGCCGCACCGATCTCCCGTGCCGATCATGCCCACGGAAATGCGGTCGTTCGCGCCGAAGGCCGAACGCTCCAGCACCATCCCGGCGCCCACGGCAAGACCTGATGCCGCCAAGAAGCTTCTTCGCGATAACGGTGTCGTTTCCATGACGTTTCTCCCTGGTTCGTGCACTTGAAAGATGATACCCATTGCTCCGGTCAATCACAAACGATTGTTGCCTGGGGCGGGATACTGCTAGTTGCTGTAGCTTGTGCGGATGTTGTATTTCTGGCTGAGTTGCTGGAGTTCGCTGACGAGTTCGGGTTTGTCGCCGAGGCGGCAGATCTCGCCGATGAGGTAGTAGATGCGCTCGAAGGCCCAATTTCGGGCGATTTTTTCGTCGCCGGTCGCGGCTTTGCGGAGGTCGGCCTTGAAGATGACTTCTTTCTTGTCCGACTCGGCGGCGCCGACGAGCCTCATGAAGAACTCGTTGTCTTTCGCGGGGGTGAAGCGTCCGTAGACGGTGATGGCGCGGCCTTTGAAGAAATCCGGTATGGCCTTTGGAACGACGCTATCCTCGTCGCTGATCTGGCCGTAGTTGGCGCGAAGCCCGGCCAAGATGGGATCGTTGAGCCGGGTGAAGAAGTTCGGCAGGTCGCTGGCCAGGTTGTCGAAGGAAGGGAGTACCTGCGCTTCGCCTCTGTTGCGATACGCGAGGAGGTCAAGAAGGTAGCGGTTCACGGTGTTGCCGCCGCCCAAGGTGAAGATCGTATTGCCGGCGGTGTTCTCTTCCGAAATCTGGTTGATCAGCGCGCGGGCATCGCGCAGGCCGACGGTCGGGCGTCCGTCGGTCATGACGACGACAATGCCGGGCACGCCTTTCCGGGGCGGCGACATGATTACGGGGCGAAGCGCATTGTAAACGTCCGTTTGGCCGCCGGACTCGAGACCCGTAAGGAACTGTAGGGCCGCGCTCTTGTTCTCAGGCGTTCCCGGAACAGCGCTGGGCTGGAAGAAGGTGGGGTTGTCTCTGAAGACCACAATGTTGAACCGGTCCTCCGCTCTCAGAAGAGCGACCATGCTCTTGACGCCCTTGGCGGTAACGTCCAGTTTGCGCTGGAGGATGCTGCCCGATGCGTCGATGACGAACGTGACGTCTTTCGGAAGGGCTGGGATGTTCTCCCCTTTCTTTGGCGCGATCTGGAGGCGGAAATAGCCTTCCTTTTCGCCGGGCACGACATAGGTGTCGAGATTGATGTCAACGAGGTTGTCCATGAACTGATAAGGGTTTTCCTTGCGGACCTGCTCGACGACGGGGGCGCGGGCAAGCACCTGGATCTCGGGGAGAAGGGGTTCCTCCGGCATGACGCGTTCCGGCAACAGCACGTTCTCTTCATAGGGAGGCGCCGGGGTCCCTTCGGCCCCTTGCAGGCCTGTGCCCGGCGGCTGGACGGCGTCGCCCAGCGTGCTCCTCGCGGGCAGGCCGCTCAACGCCAAGGATTCGCCCTCAGTGTCGGAAGGAGCGCGCAGGGTCGGGAATTCGTTCTCGGCGACGATGCGGTCGGGACTTGGGCTTACGAGGCGGCGCGGCGTCTCGATTCCCTGACGGGCGGTGTTCTGCGAGATCTCGATGATCTTCGCGTCGACCTTTGCCATGGCGTCCGTATCCGGGGTCAGGGCATGTTCGCGTTCGATCACTTCGGACGCGACGCGATCCGACAGCCTGGGGATATCGAGGGCCTTGTTCAGCGTGGATTCACCGGGGGTAATGGGTTCGTTCTCCCGCTTCATGATGTTTTCGTTTGCCCCCGGCCCCGTCGGAAGGGTACTGGCGCGACCCTGTTG
>CAZPMT010000189.1:0-6995 GCA_964587655.1 uncultured Nitrospiraceae bacterium | reverse complement strand
CCCAGGCAACTCCAAGTCCATTTGACACACCCGGCGGGAATGCGCTAAACTACAACGCTTTTTGGTGTAAAGTCCGCCCTCTTCGCGGCGTGCCGGTTTTGGAGAAGGGGTGGATGTTCTCCTCCCTCCATGAGGAGAAGAATGACCCTCGCGCGGTTCGCGCAACAGAAAAGGAGCATATGAGCAAGTATCTCGGTCCGAAACATAAGCTGTGCCGTCGTTTGGGCTCGTGCATCTGGGGCAGCCCGAAGTGCCCGTCGCTGAAACGGCCTTTCGCGCCCGGGCAGCATGGACAGGCCTCGCGTCGGAAGATGTCCGTGTATGGCCAGCAGCTCTTGGACAAGCAGAGGATCCGCATGCATTATGGCTTGCTCGAACGCCAGATGCGCAAGACGTTTGAAAGAGCCCAGCGGATGGGGGGCGTCACGGGCACGAATCTCCTGATGCTGCTCGAATCACGGTTGGACTCCGTCGTGTATCGGCTGGGCTTCGCGTCGACAATTCCGGCGGCCCGCCAGTTGGTTGTCCACGGCCACATTCTCGTTGATGGAAAGTGCGTGGACCGCCCGTCGTTTCAAGTCAAGGCGGGGAACGCGGTCAGCATCCGCGAACGCAGCCGCAAGATTCCGACCATTGCCGATGGGGCGGAGAACCCGCCGGTCGCGCTACCGGGTTATCTCGAGCGCTCCCCGAAATCCTTCGAGGGAAAGATGACCGCCGCGCCGAACCTCGAGACGATTCCCTTCAAGGCGGAAACGTCCGGCGTCATCGGTTTCTACTCGCGGTAGTTCGTCCAAGACGGAACAAGCTATGCGGGCCGCATAGAACGGCCCGCTTTTTCATGCCTTCGCGGGAAGGCATTTCGCGCTCGCGGAGCACAGGGGTCCGTAGAGATGCCGGTCGACCTTCCTCGGTTGGACATCGTGAAAAGGATCCGTGCCGCGCTTGATGGCGGGACCGCGCGGGCTCTGGATATCGTGGGGCCGTGGGGTTCGGCGAAGAGCGTGATTGCCATCCAGGCCGCCGTCGCCATCGAACACTCGCTTGTCCTGGTCACATCGGGCCGAATCGAAGCGGAGAACGCTTTCGAGGACCTGTGTACGTTCGCCGGCGAGGAACGTTGCGCGCTGCTCCCCGCGTGGGAAGTCCTGCCCACGGACATCATGGGCCCCGCCGACGACATCGTCGCCGAGCGCATGAACACCCTCAAACGTCTCACCGCCGCGTTTCAGCGGGGCGAACCCATGTATGTTGTGGTGCCGGTGGACTCGCTGCTCCAGTACGTCATCGACAAGGACCGCCTGCAAGAGCAGATCCTGAACCTGGCCGTGGGCGAGGAGCACGACCTCGAAGATCTGGTCGCCAAGCTCGTGCAGATGGGGTACGAGCGCGAACTGATGGTCGAGAACCGCGGCGAGATCAGCGTACGCGGCGGGATCCTCGATGTGTTCCCCATTTCGAGCGAACTGCCCTATCGCATCGAGTTCTTTGGCGACGAGATCGAGTCCATACGGCGATTCGATCCGGAGTCGCAGCGCAGCATCAACAGCGTCGATGCCGTTCAGGTCCTGCCCCGCTCGGAGAAGGGCCTGATCTCGCGTCACGCCAATTTGCCCGGCGGCCTCGTGCCCTTCACGGCGTACTTTCCCGAGAAGACCCTCGTTGTGATTGACGAACCCCTCGCCGCCGCGCAAGAGGCGTTCGCGCTGCAACGTCAGTTCGGCGAGAGTCCGTACTTCATGAAGTGGGACGACGCGGTCGCGCACCTGGCATGCTTCACGCGCCTTTCGCTCGCGCAGATCGCCCACGACAAACCGGCTGGCGCGTGCCGCATCTCCGACTCGTTCCACGCTATTTCCGGCTGGGCGGGCAACATCGCCGGCTTTTGGAGACAGCTCCAGACGTGGGATTCGTCCGGATGCTCCGTCTTGCTGTTATGCAACAACGCCGGGGAGCGGAGGCGGCTACTCGAACTACTTGAAGAACAAGGCTACAAGCCCGGCCAGGGACGCTTCGATCTTCGCGTCGAGATCGGGCGGCTGCACGCGGGATTCGTTTCCACTTCTGACCAGCTCGCGATTCTCAGTGAGCGCGAGATATTCGGACGGCACTATGTGCGGCGCGCGCGCCGCCGCTTCGAAGCCGGAATAAACGTTTCATCCTTCAATGAGCTCCGTGCCGGAGGTTACGTCGTTCACTCCGTTCACGGCGTCGGGCGCTACACCGGTCTCCGCCGTTTCGCCGGCAAGGCCGGTGATTTCCTCGCCCTCCAGTACGCCGGCGGCGACATGCTCTACGTCCCCGTGACCAGCATTGACATGATCCAGAAGTACATCGGCGGCGAGGGAGCAGTCCCGAAGGTGGACCGGCTCGGCGGCGCCACCTGGGCGCGCACGAAGAAGCGAGTCAAGAAAGCGATCCGGGACATGACGGAAGAACTCGTCAAGCTTTACGCCGCCCGCGAATCCCAGCAGGGCCACGCATTCAGTCCCGACACGCCGTGGCAGCGCGAGTTCGAAGACGCCTTCGAGTATGACGAAACGCCCGACCAGGCGCGCGCCATCGACGAGGTCAAGGCCGATATGGAGTTGCCGAAGATCACGGACCGTCTCGTCTGCGGCGACGTGGGTTACGGAAAGACCGAGGTGGCGCTGCGAGCGGCGTTCAAAGCGGTGATGGATGCGCGTCAAGTGGCCGTGCTGGTGCCTACGACGATCCTGGCGCAACAACATTTCACGACGTTTTCAGAACGCCTGGCCGACTATCCCGTCAAGGTCGAGATGCTCAGCCGTTTTCGCAGCCCGGCCGAGCAGAAGCAGACCATCGAGCGGCTCAAGTCGGGAGAAGTGGACATCGTTATCGGCACCCACCGGCTTACGTCGAAGGACATCCAGTTCAAGAACCTGGGGCTGGTGATCATCGATGAGGAGCATCGGTTCGGCGTGGCGCAGAAGGAGAAGCTCAAGCAACTCCGAATCCATGTGGACGTTTTGACGCTCACGGCGACGCCGATCCCGCGCACGCTGCATCTCTCGCTGAGCGGCATTCGCGACATGAGCGTCATCAACACCGCGCCAAACGATCGCCTCCCAATACATACCTCGATCGAAGCATATGACGACGCCCTAATCCAGGAGGCGATCCTCCGCGAACTCCGCCGTGAGGGCCAGGTGTTCTACCTGCACAACCGCGTCCAAACGATCATGTCCGTCGCCGAGCGCATAAGGAAACTGATCCCGAGCCTGCGCATGGGCATCGCCCACGGCCAGATGCCTGAGCATCACCTCGAGAAGGTGATGTCCGCGTTCATCCGCAAGGAGATCGACGTGCTCGTCTGCACGAGCATAATCGGCTCCGGCCTCGACATACCCAACGCAAACACCATCATCATCGATCGCGCGGATCGGTTCGGGCTCGCGGACCTGTATCAACTGCGCGGTCGAGTGGGCCGGTACAAGCACCGCGCCTTCGCCTATCTGCTCGTCCCCGGCGACCGCGTTCCCACGGAAGATGCACAGAAGCGGCTCAAAGCCCTCGAAGAGTTCTCGTCGCTCGGCTCCGGCTTCCGCATTGCCATGCGCGACCTCGAGATTCGAGGCTGCGGCGACATCCTCGGCGGGCAGCAACACGGCCACATCCTCGCCGTCGGTTACGAGACCTACATGCAGATGGTGCAGGAGGCCGTTGCAGAGCTCAAGGGCGAACCGCTTGCGCAGCGGACCCTGCCGCCCTGCGACATCGCCATCGACGCGTACATCCCCGCGGAATACGTGCCGTCAGAGGCGCAAAAAATGACGCTCTATAAACGGATCGCGGGACTCCTTCGCGCCGAAGAAGCGCGCGAAATGGCCGAGGAACTCACGGACCGTTTTGGCAAACCGCCTGCCCCCCTGCGTCGGCTGCTCGATGTAATGCGCGTTCGCGCGCTCGGCGCCGACGTCGGCGCCAAGTCCATCGCCATTGGCAAGGGCGGCGTCCGCATCGAGTTCGAATCATCCCATCGCATCGGCAAGAAAGCCCGCGGCGTCCTCGCGGAAACCTTCGGACGGCGTGTCTCGTTCACGTGGCAGGACCATCCCACGGCGACATTCACTCTCAATCCCGACGAAGACCCACTCCAAGCCGCCGAGCACCTTCTCACGGCGATTGCCGATATCTGATCTGTCGGAGTCCGGCCAGAGGAGCTCAGGAACTCATTCTTGCGGAGCAGCGTGTCTAAAGACGGATGGGATCCGAGATAGTGCCTCCATTGTTCTTCATGGATGCCCTCTCCCTCCAGTGAAGCGGTCGATCCTCATCCCTATGCCGCCGTTTTCACGGTGACATGCATCCCGGCCCTTGTCGCAAGCGTGACAAGCATTTCAAGACCGAACTTCTCCCACTTGCCCCTAACGAGGTCCGATACCCTTGACTGGCTAACCCCGAGGATCTTCGCAGCCTTGGCTTGTGTAAGCTTCCTGGCTTTGATGAATTTCCGAAGGCCAGCCATGAGTTCCGCGCGCATTTGAAGAACGGCGGCCTCATCAGGGGGATAGCCCAGGTCGATGAACACATTCCCGGATGAATCAGTAACAGGTTTTTTCATGGGTTATTCTCCGATCTGTCTATACCGTCGACGCGCCAGCTCGATATCTTGTAGGCTCGTCTTCCGAGTTCTCTTCTGAAAAGTGTGAAGCACGTACACCGTTTCACGGAACCTGGCGACATAAATCACTCGCCATTCGCCAAACACGTGAATGCGTATCTCATTCACGCCCGAGCCAATCGCCTGCATCGGCCTCCAGTCGGTTGGCTCGAGTCCGCACTGAACTGCGTACAGTTCGAAACCAGCCGCGCGCCGGGCCTCGTCCGGGAAATTCCGGAGATCCTCCAAGCTTGACCCTATGAATTTCAGAGGCTTCATATTCGTAGACAGATTATATAAGTTCCTGTATACTTGGCAAGTTTACAATGAAAGCAGACGCTTTTGCCGTAGCGCCACTTCGCGATCGTGTAAGGTCATCAATGGGAAAAAGCAACGAGTTGAAGAAGAAGCACTCAGCTTCGGACGACCTGCGCCCTGAGTACGATTTCGACTATTCGAAGGCCTGCCGCGGAAAGTATCACAAGCGACTCATCAAAGAGGGCGCTAACGTCATTGTTCTCGAGCCCGACGTAGCAAAGGCCTTCCGGGACTCGGCTGCGGTAAACGATGCGCTGCGGTCGCTTCTAGATCTTGCCCGCTCAACCCAACGCCAGACACGAGCTTCAAGCGGACGCACTTGACCCTTTCAGTCCGGCGTCCATTGTCTGACCCGCATGTATTCTCGCGGATGTAGTATAAGCACTCCATCGCAGACGATGCCATACAGGCGCCCGAAATGCCGTTCGTCGAGAGTCAGCAGATGCGTCGCTCCAGATCCGATGGCGGCATCGAGAATCGGTCGATCCTTCTCGGCAAGAGGAAACTCCGCAGGAAGAGACGAGGCCCTCACCGTAACCTTGGTCACGCGTTTCATGAGCTGATTCAGCCGGCGATGCTGTGCTGCTTCCGCGAGATTGCGGAGTGCTTCTTCATACGCATAGCCGGATGTGACCAAATCAACATCTTTCAGTTTCCATAGACAAGTCAGCCCTGCATTCTCACGATAGGCCGCCGCAAACAGGATGTTTGCATCGAGGAACAGAGTATCCACGAATCAGGTGTCCGATGGCTTGCTGTGCGGAATCTTCTCCGGGTCAAGGCCCATGCGGCGGACTTCACCACACACCACGGTATAGTCATCGGCATCCATGGCCCCAGAGAGCAAGAATGCGGCTTTGCGTGTGGGCGTATAGATTTCAACGGGCAACACCACGGCTGGACGAATGAGAATCCCGTCGTCGCGCTCCTCAAGCAAGGCCGTAGCGCCTTCTTCCAGCCCGTATGAACGCCGCACCGCAGCCGGTAGAACAATCGTTCCCCGCCGACCTATCCTGACTGACTCTTTCATAAGATCGAGACTCCTCAGATATTCAGTAAATCGGTAACTCTGAATCCATTCTACACGGACATCGGTGTGTCGGTCAACCGGGTCGTACGCCGGGAAGATAGAGACTCCGAGACCCAACTCGATCACAAGAGATAAGTACTGATATTTGAGTTGCTTATGAAGATACCAAGATGGCCGATCTCTCGTCGGCCGAGACGAACCACGTACGGAATCACTCCTCAGCTACGAAGTGAACCGGGGCTCCACGTGTCCGCAAAGCCCCGGGTGGCATCACTCTGTATGCTGTGCTCTTACTTGTCGCCGACGTGTTCGGGTATCCGCATCGTGTAGAAGGAACGCCACACGAAAACGAGTGAGGCCAGGAAGAAAACTAGGGCGGCTATTCTGCTTACGGCCGGATCGAGTTCGATGGCCAACTCGACCGCCAACAGGCCGAACAGCGTCGTGAACTTGATGACCGGATTCATGGCCACCGACGAGGTGTCTTTGAACGGGTCGCCCACGGTGTCGCCGACAATTGTGGCGTCGTGGAGTTCCGTGCCTTTCATCTTGAGTTCCGTTTCCACCACCTTTTTCGCGTTGTCCCAGGCGCCGCCGCCGTTCGCCATGAAAATGGCTTGGTACAGACCGAATATCGCGATGGAGATCAGGTAGCCGATGAAGAAGTAGTGGTTTAGACAGGCGAAGGCCAGCGTGGAGAAGAACACGGCGAGGAAGATGTTGAACATGCCCTTCTGCGCGTATTGGGTGCAGATGGCGACAACCTTCTTGGAGTCTTCGACGGAGGCGCGGTCACCGCCGCCTTCCAGCTTGATGTTCTTCTTGATGAATTCCACCGCCATGTAGGCGCCGGTGGTGACGGCCTGGGTGGCCGCGCCGGTGAACCAGTAGATCACCGCGCCGCCCGTAATGAGGCCGAGCAGAAATCCGGGGTTCTGAATCGAGAGGCCCAGGGACACATCGGCCTCGCCGAAGGTCTTGGTGAGCACCTGGATGATAGAGAAGATAAGGGTCATCGCGCCC
>CAZPMT010000188.1:0-7234 GCA_964587655.1 uncultured Nitrospiraceae bacterium | reverse complement strand
GTGGGCTTTTAGGCGACGGTGGAATGAGAGCGCTGCACACTCCCGCCGAACCTTATGCAAACGCAGGAACCTTTTCGGTCACGCTGAGGGTCACGAACGCCCTGGGAAGGGCAACGACCGTCCGGGATGACCTCATCGTGGTAACGGGTGAAGGTGAAGGCGAAGGCGAGGGTGAAGGTGAAGGCGAGGGTGAAGGCGAGGGCGAGGGTGAGCCGACGTTCACGAGCGCCGCGGTCGATCAATACCCTCCGGCATGGGACGGAACTGAAGGCGAAGGGGAAGGAGAGGGCGAAGGGCGCCCGTCGTCCCGTGAGGTTGTAGAACCGGATGTCATACGGCGTGATGAGAACATCCTCTACGTGTTGAACCAGTACCGGGGTCTCACGCTCGTGGACCTCGGCGACCCGCGCAACGTCGGCCCGATGGCGTCGAACCCGCGCATTCTCGCGCAAGTGCCGACGTACGGTTATCCTCGCGACTTGTACATCTCGGGCGACCGCGCGTACGTCCTTGTGGGCTACGCGGCTACCTACAAGGTGGACGGGAACACGGTCAGTTACACGATCGCGGGCCGGGTCTATGTGATCGATATCGCCGACCCATCGGACGCGCATATCCTATCGAGCTTTGATCTGAATGGGGATTTCGTTGACAGCCGCATGGTGGGCGGCGTCTTGTACGCCGTGTGCGCGGAGTATCAGTGGCAGTACGTGATCGGCCCGATGTTGGGGGCGTCAGCGAAGCCGGAAATCGTGAAGGATCAGACCTCGTCCTCGTGGGTCACCAGCATCAACATCGCCGACCCGGACAACATACACAAGGTCGACGAGGTCTCGTTCGCGGGACTTGGCAACATCATCCAGGCGACGAACTCCGCGATCTTCGTGGCGGCGCCGGACATGGACTACTGGACCGACAGCACCACGACGATCACTTACGTTGACATCAGCGATCCCGAGGGTGACATCGGAGTGCGCGACGCGGTTATCGTCCCGGGACAGGTGGTCGACCGTTTCAAGATGGACGCTTACAACGGCGTGCTCCGCGTGGTATCGGGCGGTTGGGATCCGATCACGTGGGTCCGTCGTGTTCATATCACGACGGTGGATCTCGCGGATCCGGACAACCTCACGGTCCTCGGCGCGACGGAACTCGACAACGCCGTCGGCGAGACGTTGTTCGCGACCCGGTTCGACGGACCGCGCGGCTACATTGTGACGTATCTCACGAAGGACCCGCTGTTCGTTGTCGATTTCTCAGACCCGAGCAAGCCGGCGGTGGCCGGAGAATTGGTCGTCCCCGGCTGGTCCACACACATCGAGCCGCGCGGAAACTATCTCCTTGCGCTGGGTGTCGACGATACGGCCGGACGGCGCGTCTCGGTCAGCATGTATGACGTTAGTGATCCGGAGAATCCGAGCATGATCGGCGAGCGCGTTACCTTTGGAGACGACTGGTCCTGGTCGAGCGCGTACGGCGACGTCAAGGCGTTTACTGTCCTCGATGATCTGTTAATCGTGCCGTTCAGCGGGTGGAACAACGCTTTTGGCGGGTATGAAAGGTTGCAGTTCATATCTTATTCGCCCGACGGCTTGACGGCCCGCGGATATGTGGACGTGGACGGCCAGGTGCTGCGTTCGTTCGAATACGACAACCGCTACTACGGCGTCACCACGGAACAGCTTGCGACCATCAACGGCACGGACCTCGATCATCCGGAGGTGATCCATCAATTGACCCTCGCCGAGTACGTGGCCGACTTCGTCGAATTGCCGCCCACGGAGGCATACGCGGAACTCAACGCGGAGATCATCACGCGCTACGACGTTGGCCGTATGCTGGTGAGAACGCTCGGTCCCGGCGACGCAACATTGGGCGAAGTGGAAGTCGAGATAGGCAACTTCACCAAGGCCTTTGCCCACGGGCCGTCGGTCGTCCTGGTGGGCAGCACGCTCAACAGCGGCTGGCTTGAAGACTGGACGTGGTTCTATGACGGTTACTACACCGTGGCGATCGTGGACTGTTCGACGCCCGCGAGTCCCACGGCCAGCACGTTTAAGGTGAACGTGACGCCTTATACATCCTATTACTGGTGGGGCTACGACATGATGCCCGGCCGCTGGTGGTACCCGTCGTGGCAGCCGCAGCAAACCGTGTTCCCGCTGGGCGGCTCGCTCGCATTGCGGTGCTCCGGCGAGACCTACGACGTGGTATTGGGCGACGCGACACCTTCCGAAGGCATAGCCCTTGTCGACTTGTCATCGCAGGCCGTGAAAACCATCGGATTAGGGTATGCAGGCATCGTGTCGCTGGACGCGGCAGGCGGCAAACTCTATCTCGGAACGGAACAGACCATTGACTCGCGCACCGAAGCCGGCCAACCGATATGCGCCTTCTACCTGAGGGAGATCGATACTGGCACGCCCTCGATCGGGCCGGCCGCGAACGTGCCGGGAACCTTCGTTCAATACGATCCGGCCGCCGGCCTGCTCACCTTGCGCGACCGGCAATGGGGTACTGGCGGAGGCGTCCTGTTGAGTCTCAAGACGGTATCGTGGGACGGTCAAGACGATGTCGCGCTCTTGGACTCACTCGATCTGCCGGACGGCGCAGGTACGATGCTGGCCCGCGGCAGCCGCATCTACTTCGACACGTACGCTTACACCTACGTCGATTATTTTTACACCAGCGGTTACGGCATCTATGCCGTGTCACTTGAACCGGACGGCAGCCTCAGCCTCGGAGAAGAAGTCAAGGTGACTGACAATTGGGCATCGCTGCTGGACGCGAGCGGGACCACGGCATACGTGAGCATCGGCAACGCCGTCGCGCGATACGATTTCGCGGAAGAAGAGGTTTTCCGCGATCTGACGGAGACCATGGGACCTCCGGCATCCGTGCGTTTCGGCGCCACGACCGCGCGCGTGCTGCTGGGCTACTCCGGAATGATCAAGCTTCCGCTCTGATACAGGTTCGGGGTTCTTCACCGACGCGGGCGCATCAGCGCCTTGAAATACGGTAGTGGCAATCTGCCGCTGCAAGTCGCGGTGTCTTGAAACAAGTAGGGACAAACAAGAACAAGTAGAACAAGAACAAGGGTACAAGTAGTACAAGTAGGGACGGGGTAGCCGGGACGGGATCTAAGCCGTTCATCCACTGGCGCCATTTAATACCACGGACCTCGGCGTTTGCCGCGCGTGAAAGAGCGGAATAGTGCGTTCCCACTATTTGCTGCTGTTGGTCTTGACAACACGCCCCGTAGTCTTCACTGAAGTTAAGCTTTGTGATGTACTGCTCAATCAATGCGACAACGCCGCCCCAGGTGGTCGTATCTATCTCTTCTCTAACGAGAGGCAAAGGTGCTCCGCGTTCGCGGTCGCTGAAATAAGACTCGTTCATTGGAGGATCCTCTCTTAGGCTTGCGTGGTCGTTTCGGCGCGCGGCGAGACAGTCTGGTCAGATTCCACCTGTTCCTGGTGAAGCGCGATGGCCTCCCTTATGTTGACCAGCGCTTCCTCGCGCGTGTCACCTTCACTAATACACCCCGGAAGACTGGGAACACGGACTGTGAAACCGCCGTCTTCACTTGGCTCAAGCACTACCCTCAGTTTCATCGCAGTGACCTTTCCTGGCGCGAATGGCGGACGAGTGGACGAACGCGCTCCTGACTCCATTTGTGTAGACATCTTACCATGCTGTGCTTACCTGCGAGAATACACACCTGTTAGCCGGCCTGTGTATTGCCCCTGTGCGTGCGCCCGTTGCGATACAACTTGGGGTGAGGTATCATAACTCATGAACTTGAGAAATGGAGGATGGCGAGATGCTTGAGTCTTGTGAAGGGATATATCGCGATGGGTCAGTACAGTTGACGGAACAGCCCACGGGCATACCTGATAGTACGCCGGTGATTGTCACGTTTCTTTCGTCAACCGCGGTGGATCTGCGTTCGCGGGGGATTTGTGAGGCCGAAGCCGCCGATCTCCGCGCCCGCCTGTCAACATTTGCTGAAGATTGGGATAGTCCGGATATGAATGCATACGACAACTATGACGCAGCCAAAGCCAAGCTATAACCGCGGCGAGGTAGTGCTCGTGCTCTTTCCTCATTCAGACCTTCGCACGGCGAAGACGCGTCCTGCTCTCGTTATCCAAGGAGATCAGCTCAATACAGGATTGCCGCAGACGATTGTCGCCATGATTACGAGCAACCTTTCCCGCGCCGGCCATCCAAGCCGCGTGCTCGTTGCACGGAACGGCGCCATCGGACACGGCGCCGGCCTTCTTGCAGATTCGGTTGTGATGACAGACAACCTTGCGACCGTAGCGGAGACGGCCATCGATCATGCCATTGGCATGCTCCCGATGGCTGAAGTCGACGAAGCGCTGCGCCGCACACTGGAACTGTGACCGTGTCTGGAGAGCCCGCCCACAGTTTGTCAAACGACGACAAACAGTGTCGTGATCGCGCGCGAACGCACTAGTCGGCTTCTCGTGTGATTCGGCCACGACTAAGCAGGTCAGCACTTAGCGTCATACGTTAGAAGTCAGACATGAGTATTGTACGTTTTGAGAATGTCACGAAATCGTTCGGGGGGCGTCCTGTCCTCGATGCGGTGAGTCTTCGCATCGAGGAAGGCGAGAAGGTCGGGCTTATCGGACGCAACGGGACTGGCAAGACGACCATCTTTCGGCTCGTCACGGGGGAACTGGACCCTGACGGGGGCGTGATCGAGCGGATGCGGCGGGCGCGGATCGCCCATTTGGGCCAGATGCGAAACGTGGGAGAGATATCGGGAGATCGCCAGGTTCTCACCATTTTCGACGCTGTCATGTCGACCTTCCGCGATCTGATCGAGATGGAGCACGAGTTGAACCGTCTCGGCGAAGACTTGAGCAACGGGAACGAGTCCGTGTTGAAGCGATATAGCGACTTGCAGCAATCGTTCTCGTCGCGCGGGGGGTATGAGTTCCGGACGACGGTCAAGCGCGTTTTGCACGGGCTGGGTTTCACGATGGACGACTTCAATCTGCCGCTGACTGCGCTGAGCGGCGGGCAGCGAACGAGGCTGATGCTGGCGCTTGTGCTGCTCGAGGATGCGGACCTGCTGTTGCTGGACGAGCCTGAGAATCATCTTGACATCGAGGCGCAGGAGTGGCTCGAGGAGTTCCTGCTTGCGTGTCCCAAGGCCATCGTGGCGATCTCTCACGATCGGCGGATGCTGAACACGGTCGCGAACCGCATTGTCGATCTCGATCGCGGAAAACTGGCCAGCTATACGGGCAACTACGATGAGTACATGCGGCAGAAGAGCATCCTGACCGATCAGCAGCAGCGCGCCTTCGATCAGCAGCGGGAGTTCATCGAGAAGGAGCAGCGCTGGATCGAACGGTTCCGCTACAAGAACACAAAGGCCAGCCAGGTCCAAAGCCGCATCAAGCGCCTCGAAAAACTCGAGCGCTTCGAGGCCCCGCCGCCCGACGGGTCCTCTGCGAACTTCGCGTTCGGAGAGGTCGTTCGGAGCGGACAGTGGGTCGTGGAAGCGCGCGACCTCTCGATGGCCTATGACGACTTGAAACTGTATCAGGACCTGTCCGTTCAAGTAACCCGCGGGGAGCGCGTCGGCATTATCGGACCGAACGGTTCGGGGAAGACGACGCTGCTGCGGCATCTCGCCGGAAAGCTCGACGGCGAACGGGGCGCGTCCGGCGCGGTGACGGTCGGGCACAAGGTCTCGCTCGGCTTCTACGAGCAGCATCACGAGGCGCTGTTCGAGGGGCTCAACACAGTTTGTCAAACAACGACAAACTGTGTGGCCAACGACATCTTCGCCGAAATCCGCAACTACCGGCCGGACCTGACGCCGGAGCAAGTGCGCACCTTCATGGGACGCTTTCTTTTCGTGGGCGATGACGTCTTCAAGCCGCTATCCGCGCTGAGCGGGGGCGAATTGAGCCGGGTCGCCATCGCGAAGTTGATCCTGAGCGGCGCCAACGTACTCTTGCTCGATGAACCCACCAACCATCTCGATATCGCCTCCCGCGAGACCATCGAGGCCGCGTTGACGGCGTTTCCTGGAACGATTCTGATCGTATCGCATGACCGGCAGCTCATCGACAGGCTCGTGGACAAACTGATCGTCGTCGAAAAGGGCCGCGCGCTGGTGCATCTCGGGAACTACTCTCACTATCGATGGAAGCAGCGCACAGAGGGTCAGCCGGGCGTGGCGTCGCTGGCGTTGCCTTCCGAAAAGGGAGGAAAGTCCACTTCCGATGTCCTCAGAATCCGCGAGAAGAAGGCGGCCCGCGGCAAGAGCGAGTTTCGCGAGCAGGAAAAAGAGGTGCGTAAGAAACGAAAACAGATCGAGGAGATCGAACAGAACATCGAATCAATCGAGCAGATGATCCAAGACCTCGAGGCCCGGTTTCCCACGCTGGATCCAGCGGACTATGCCACGGCCAGGGATCTCAAGGAGGAATACGAGGGCCTTAAGGGGGACCTCCAGGGCATGTATGCCGAGTGGGAAAGCCTGGTGAGCGAATGAGGCGCTCTCGTCACAGTTTGTCAAACCACGACAAACTGTGATGAAAAGCGGCGCATCACTCGAATGGTCTTCGTGATTGTGAGTGTTCGTTTCTTCGATTACGATTACGCGCACGAGCAGGAAAGCGGAAACCCTGGCGCCAAGGCAAAAGAATGCTTGAAATGGACCCCGGTGATCGATGTATAGTAGAGGGGAAGCAGGAGAGTTGGGAAACCCGTGGCACACGGTTCACGTGGAGGTAAGAGGTATGAGGCATATCAAGTCGGTTGCGCAACCCCGCGACATTAGAGGTATTCCAGGGCTGGCCCAGTCTCCGCTTGAGGCCAAGATGCAATTCCTGGTGGACTTGACGGATCGGATCATAAAGATTATCATGCAAAAGGCGTCCGGGTTGTAACCCGGCGAGAGAGAGGAAGACGCGCATGAGACACTTGAGCACAGTCACACGTTCTCCAGCCCCTGCGGCCACCGGGGTCTCGCCGCTTTCCATCAAACTTAACGGCGTGATCCAAATACTCGACCGCTTGGCCCTGGCGCAACTTCAGTCGCCATGGAAAGCCCCGTTCCCCATCGGCGGGAGCACGTCCACGACGGGCACGACGGACACGGGCGGCAGCACCCTGCCCACGGTTTAGACCTGAGTCTTCAATATAGGCCCTTCTGAATTTTCGTAACCCCTTGTCTGTGTTG
>CAZPMT010000187.1:0-7665 GCA_964587655.1 uncultured Nitrospiraceae bacterium | reverse complement strand
GATCCGGCCTCGACAGTCCCAAATCATTTGATACCTTTATTTATTTACGGATCCTTAGCGGCACAGTGATGGGCTGTTACGCCACGGGCGCGGTTACAGGCAAAGACTTCTGCGTCGGCGGGCTGGTCGGCTACAACACTGGCGGAACGGTCACGGCCTGCTACGCCACGGGTGCGGTGACGGACAATATCACGGTAGGCGGGCTGGTCGGCGAGAACCGGGACACGGTGGCGGCATCGTTCTGGGACGTGGAGACTTCCAGGCAGGCAGGCAGCCCCGGCGGCAAAGGGTTAACCACCGCCCAGATGAAGACGCTGACAATCTTCCGGAATGCGGGCTGGGGGGCGTACAACTGGGTGATGGCGGACGGCCAGTATCCCCGGTTGGCCTGGGAAGGTACGGGCGCAGACCCGATTCCTGCGCCAGAACCCGTTCCACTTGCAGGCAGCGGCACGGAAGCAGACCCTTATCAAGTAGGGGCGGCGGCGGAGTTTGCACTACTGAGCTGGCACGTTGCCCTCCTGGACAAGCACATCCTGCTGATCGCGGACCTGGACTGTGCCGGGGTGACGCTCTTCCCGATCGGTGACTTGGGTCCATTCACAGGCGTCTTCCACGGAGGCGGGCATGTCGTAAGGAACACGACCATCGAACAACCGGATAGCGATGTTGTCGGTGTCTTCTGCAGGCTTGGTTCGGGCGGCGAAATCCACAACTTTGGCATGGAGAATGTAGTCATAAACGGAAGAGCCTTCGTCGGGGGGCTGGTTGGCTGGAACAACTATGGAACGGTGACGGGCTGCTACGCCACGGGCACGGTGACGGGCGTCGGCTACTACGGCTCCTACGTCGGTGCGCTGGTGGGCTGGAACTACGGAAAGGTGAGCGGGCGTGCCGTAAGGGGCGCGGTGAACGGCTACAAGGCGGTCGGTGGGCTGGTGGGCGCGAGCAGGAACTGCGGAACGGTCACGGCCTGCTACGCCACGGGTGCGGTGACTGGCGCGGTAACGGGTCAAGGCTACATCGGGGGGCTGGCCGGCTGGAACTACGGCACGGTGACGGGCAGCTACGCCACGGGCGCGGTCACGGGCCGCGATTACGTCGGCGGGCTGGTCGGCTGGAACTGGAACTCCGGCACGTTGAGGAACTGCTACGCCACAGGTGCGGTAGCGGGCAACGACAGCGTCGGCGGGCTGGTCGGCGGGAACGGCGGCACGGTAACGTGCTGCTACGCCACAGGCGCGGTTTCAGGCAATACAAATCTTGGTGGTCTGGTGGGATTTCTGGAGTCTGGCACGGTGACGGGCGCGCTCTGGGACATGACCGTTGGCGGCCCGGACAATGGCATTGGGACCGGGCTTCCCACGGCGCAAATGAAGCAGCGGGCGACATTCGAGTCGGCGGGGTGGGATTTCACGGGACCGCCGCCGGTATGGTTCATCTTCGAGGCTCTGTCGTATCCATACCTCTTCGGCCTTCCGATACCGGTTGGCTCGATCGGTGACTCCTCCTCAGGGACACTAATAACGGCTTCCGCTCCTCAAGGAAAATCAGCCGACGCGAAGAACTGCTCTGTCGATATTCTGGCAACAGATAGTCATGGTAACCGAGTTGGCTCGCTTTATTCAGGAAGTGTGTTCACGGAGGATGTCAACGAAATCCCGAACGCGCGATACGGAGGCCACGGCGCCTTCCCGAACTACATTTATGTTCCGTGGCCAATTGAAGTAAGCGCCCTGGAATTCATTCCATTGTGTGATGGCCCCTTCGTATACACAATGGACATTTGGACTCCGGTCGGGAGTTTTTACCATCATGAAGAACAACTTACAGCTTCTGCCGGCGAACATGTTTCGGTCAGCGTACCTGAGTATCCTGTTCTGCCTGTCGTTAGTAAGATTGCTCTTGTGTTCTTTGTCGTACTAATGGTTGGGATTGGGGTACGACAAACGAGGCATGGGACCAGACCGGCAAGGCCGTCATCTTCACCTCCGAGATGCTAGGAGATCCAAACGTTTGCGTTGCCACGATCCCCGGCAAATGGCAAGCGGATAATCCCTGAGCGGACCTGGCGGACACGCGAAGTGAGGTCCGCGCAAAGCGTAAACGAGCCGCTTGCAGTCCCCCCTTTGACACCCCTTGACAACACCCGTGTCATCTTTCGTTGAATCCCGCGAGTAGACGCGCTATCATAACAATTAGGAGGAGTGTTAGAGGAGGTGTTTTCGCAGAGGGGGTAATATGAGAAGGGGATCATCGGACAACGATCGTGCGGCAAGCCCCGTCGTTGGGAAATCGGGGACCGGGCGCGGGGCCACAACGGCAAACTCCGCTCTCATCACAAACGAATCGGCCCTTACGCAAGACGCCTGCCCCGAGAGACCGCGAATAGGCGAATTGCTCGTGAAGGCAGGCGTGGTTACGAATGAACAGGTTCAGGCCGCGCTTCGCCTTCAGAAGGAACAGGGCGGCAAGACAGTCGAGAACCTGATCCGGCTGGGACATCTTACCCTGCCGGCTTTCAGGGCTTTTCTTGCGAAGGAGTGCCGCTACGCAAGCATAGCCGTGCGAAACTACGAGGTGCCGCTCGCACTCATATCGCTCATATCGCGGGAATTTGCGGTCGGACACCAAGTAATCCCCCTGGACAAGATGGGAAACCTTCTTACGGTCGCCATGGCATGCCCTCAGGACGCCGCCACGATCGATTGCATTCAAGAACTCACCGGCTTGCGGGTTAGGGCGCTGCTGTGCGATGCCGCCGATCTCGAATCCGCGATCAAGGCCTACTACGGCGCCGGGCAGCAAGGAGAAGGCGGCGCCGCCGAAGAGACTGACGCAGATTCGATTCAGCGCGCCGAACACGGGATCAAACTCGGTTTCGTCGGCGCGTTGGTTAAGGAGATCGAGTCGCTTCCGCCTATGCCGGATACCGTGGGACGCGTGCGCGCCGCTATCGACGATCCCAACAGCTCAATTCGTGACGTAGTAAACGTCGTGAGTACCGACACGGCAATCGTTGCGAAGCTTCTGAGCCTGGCAAATTCCGCCGCTCTCGGATACGGCGGGCGAGTTACAAGCGTCGAATTGGCGATCAAAATCATAGGGCTTCAAGACACGTATCATCTGGTGTTGTCCTTGGCCGCGCTGAAAACGTTTGGGAACGCCTCTGGTTTTGACTACGAGGAATTCTGGGACCGGGCAGTGTTCTGCGCTGTCGCGTCCGAAGTCCTTGCGCGCGCCTGTGGACATGTCCGCACCGGAGAAGCTTTTTGCGCAGGATTGATGAGCGATATAGGGAGGGTGGCGCTTGCCCAGGTCGCCAATACCCGTTACGTTACAATCGATCCGAATCTGTGCGGCGAGAAATTGCTGGCGGCGGAACGCGAGCTATTCTTCCTGACGCACGCGGAAGTGGGTTACATTCTCGCGGCGACATGGAACCTGCCGGCCCAATTTGTTCAGGCGATTCGTTTCCATCACAACCCCTCGCTGGCGTCCGAGTTCGTTACGTTGGTCTATCTTGTGGCCTTGGCCGCCCACTTGCTCGAACATCGTGGAACCGATACCGAGAACTTTGAGATTTCGCCGTCAGCCAGATTCGCAATGGAGTCTCTGAAACTCGACGAAGAAGCGCTTCATTCAATCAGAGCCCGGATCGCCGACCTCGTGCGCGGTCAGAGCTAGTCCCGCTTCATCGCGGTTGCAATCGCCCAATCACGTCGGGATTACATCCGTTAGATAGGCGGAGCAAATCGTAACGAGCCGTCAAAGGTCACTCAGTGTCAGAGGTTTGCCGTCTTTTCCTTGTTGAGCCCTGATGCGAAAAGACGATTCCAGGTGCAAACGCGACGAGCGTTGTCAGGATCGTGTAGCCGAGACACTGCATGATTCAGTGTACCATTAATGTGTCAATGATTGGGCTTGACAACAAGGGACAAATGTGATATACTGTCACAAGATTTGGGCTCAAAGTTTCGAGCGGTCTTGCTTCTATACGGCCTGAAGGCTTGTGCTCAACGCACGAGCGCGGATGCCCGCAGGCGGGCCATAGCGTTTTTCGTAGTTTCGCGGAAGAGCGTGGCAGAGCCAAGGCCGTACCACGGCGCGCAGGGGGGAAGGATGCACGCTGAAAGATGACCGGGGTACTGTTCTCCGGCAAGAGCGTTGGGGGTCACCCAATGATTGATCGCCAAGTAATGGGGAAGTTGCTTCAGGTCAAGGATCTCCCCACCCTTCCCGAAGTCATGGGTCAAATTCTCGATACGGTCGGCGATGACACTTCCACGGCGGCGGATCTCACCGCCATTCTGGAACGTGACCACGCGATCTCGGCCCGGGTGTTGCGCATGTCGAACTCGGCCTTTTACGGTCTTCGCCACAAGGTTGACTCGATTCAGCATGCCGTGATGGTCATCGGGTTCGACGCGGTGCGTTTGCTGGCCCTCGCGACATCCGTATTCGACGCCTTTTCTCGCCGTGGCCAGTCCACGCTCGACCCCAGAGACTTTTGGACGCATTCGTTGGGGGCCGCGAAAGCCGCCCAGCTCGTGTCCGAGCGATGCGGCTGGCCCCAATCGAAGCACGCTTGTTTCACCTCGGGGTTGCTGCATGACATCGGAAAATACGTGCTGGCGCTGGCCTTAAAGGAGGAGTATCAGCGCGTTTTCGAAATGGCAATGCAGTCTCAGCGTCCTCTCAACGAGGTCGAGGCCGAGCAACTCAACACCACCCATGCCGAAGTAGGCGAATGGATCGCCGGCCGCTGGAGGTTTCCTTCCGCCATGATCGACGCGATCGGCAACCTGTACAATGCCTCCGACTATTCGGGCCCGCACAAGCGCGAGGTCGTCGCCGTGGCCCTGGCCAACGACCTATCGGGCGCCGCCGGGTACGGCTTTGCCGGAGATCCCATGGAGCAGCCGGTCCATGAGGACCTCGTTTCCTTGCTTCATCTTACCGAGGACGATATCGTTAATATTCTGCAAGATCTGGAACAGTTTCGCGAACAAACGCTCCAGTTCCTGGACGCGCTGCAACAAAAAGTGACGTGAGACTAAGGTGAGGTCCCAGGGATGAATTCCCCGCATGGATGTCCCCAAGTTCATTCCTACGCGGAGGCGTTAAGAGAAATGGCCCTTCGTTACGAGGAACTGGTTAGGGATCTGTCGATTCTCCGGCAAATCGACGAGTTTGACAACCCGGAGTTGGACCTCAGCGAAATCTGCCAGAAGCTTGTCGAGACGCTGTCGCAGGGACTGGCCGCCGAGAACTGTTCCCTCATGTTGGTGGACCAACAAGGGCAGCAGTTGGAGTTGCGCGCGGCCTCGAGCCCGATCGAGGACCGGGGGAAGTACTATAAGGCCGGCGAGTGGTTTGGGAAGAGCTTTCGCGTGGGGGAGGGTATCGTCGGCCGTGTCGCCCAGACCGGTGAGGCGGCGCGCATTGATGACGTGACCCTCTGCGAAGATTTCATACGGGTGGGCAGCAGTCCGACGGAAGTCCGCTCCCTGCTTTGCTTCCCAATCCGGGTTCGACGAAAGACCATCGGGGTTCTCAATCTCAGCCATACGCAACCCAACTTCTTTACCTTGGACACCGAGAAGACTTTGGCTTTCGTGGCCGACCGGGCAGGCCGCCTCTTGACGAGTCACTTGTTGCAGCAGAAGCTTCGGGAGTCGGAAGCACGCTATCGGCTTGTAGCCGAAAACGTGGCCGATGCGATTCTTGTCCTGGATCTGAACGGTCACGTAATCAGGGCCAACCCGGCGGTCGAGAAAATTACCGGCGTAGCAGCGGGGACTTGGCCCAAGGACGGGTTCGCGTGGGAGACAGGCGTCCTTCTGGAGGACCGTCACAAGTTTCAGGAGCACCGCCTCCACGTCACGAAAGCCAAAATTCCCGCCACGGTGGAGTACCGGTACGTCGATTCCAAGGGCGAGATCCGGCATCTGGAACAAAGGAGTTCCGCCCTGAGTGACTCCCTTGGGCGGCCTATGGGCATGGTGGCCGTCATTCGCGACAGTACGGAGCGGCAACAGCGCGAACTGGAGCTAAAAGTGCGGGACCGCGCCGTCGCCTCTTCGATCAACGCCGTCGCGCTAGCCGATACGCACGGCCGCCTAACCTACGTCAACGACTCCTTTCTCAGACTTTGGGAATACGAAGATCCGACGGAAGTCCTGGGCAGGCCCGCAACGGATTTTTGGCAATCGCTCGAAGCGCCCGCCAAGACTACTCGCGCATCGAAGCAAGATGGAAGTCACACTCGCGAACTCATCGGAATGAAAAAAAGCGGCGCCCCCTTTCACGTGCTCTGCTGTGCCAACATGATCTGCGATGAAAGCGGGGAACCCGTTTGCATGATGTCCTCCTTTCTGGACGTGACGGAACATAAGCGCGCCGAGGAGGAACGGCGCCGGCTCGAGACGCAGTTTCAGCATGCGCAGAAACTCGAGAGCCTGGGCACGCTGGCCAGCGGTATCGCCCACGATTTCAATAACCTCTTGATGGGCATCCTCGGCAATGCGGATCTCGCCATGAGGCAGATTCCCCCCTCCTCCCCGACGTGCAGGAGCATACAGGAGATCATAGTCACGGCTCAGCGCGCCACCGACCTGACCAGGGAACTCCTGGCTTATTCCGGCAAGGGGAAGTTCGTCGTCGAACCCGTCCTCCTTTCGGAATCGGTCCGTGACATGGGCCACCTCCTGGAAGTCTCCATCCCCAAGAAATGCACCCTGCGGTACGACCTTGCCGCAAACCTGCCTGCGATCGAGGCGGATGTGGCCCAGTTGCAGCAAGTCATTATGAACCTCATCCTGAACGCCTCCGACGCGATTGCGGCAAACTGTGGCGTGATCGCCGTCCGCACCGGCTTGGCGGAATGCGACCGATCCTACTTGTCCGAGACGCTTCTCGATGAGAATCTGCTGGAAGGAGCCTATGTCTATCTGGAGGTGGAAGACACTGGCTGCGGTATGACTGCGGAAACCCGCACGCGACTGTTTGAGCCGTTTTTCACCACGAAGCCTACCGGCCGCGGGTTAGGGCTGGCGGCCGTGTTGGGTATCGTGCGCGGACACAGGGGCACGCTCAGAGTAGACAGCGAGCCGGACCGCGGTACGACGTTCCGGGTGCTGTTTCCGGCATCGAAGCGGGCGTATGAAACGCCTCGTCCCATCGCCGAAGAATCAGATGCGTGGCGCGACACCGGGATCGCTCTGGTCGCGGACGATGAGATAACGATCCGCGAACTTGCCCGGGACGTGCTTCAGGATGTCGGATTCACGGTGCTCACCGCGGCAGACGGACGGGAAGCCGTGGAGATCTATCGCGCCAACGCGGACCGGATCCGGTTCGTGCTGCTCGATATGACCATGCCCAATATGGACGGGCGCGAGACGTTTGAAGCGCTCCAGGAGATTCGGAATGATGTCCCTGTAATTCTTTCCAGCGGCTTCAATGAGCAATACACCAGAAGCCGATTCGTTGGCGACGGCCCCGCCGATTTCATCCAAAAGCCTTACGGCCTTAGACAACTACTTGATGTCGTACGCAGGGTGATCTCAACCTCCGGCCAGAAAGCAAGCCGAGGAAATCACGTCAACGTAACCATTCAGTGACGAGGGGGATATCTTGAGAGGAGCAAGGGGAAAGGATCTT
>CAZPMT010000186.1:0-7745 GCA_964587655.1 uncultured Nitrospiraceae bacterium | reverse complement strand
CCCCCAAACGAGGCAACACGACATCGCTTACCGTAGGTGTGAGAAGTCCGGGTTAATCCGCGGCAAGACATCTGCAGACCTGCTTCAGGACTGCTCAAGGCGGGCTACGCGTAAATGAGCCGGCCCTTGGGTTCCGGAATGGGGCGTCCGAGTCCGCGCGCGGTTTCGATCCATTCTTCGATAACAACCTCGAGATTCTCGATGACCTCGCGGTAGGTTTTTCCGTCGGCCATGCACCCCGGCAGTTCCGGGACTTCGGCGATGAAGGCTTCGTCTTCATCACTCCAATAGATGATGACTTCGTACCTAATCAAGGGAAGGACCTCCAAGCTTGTATCTCACGATGAGACCGCGGACCTGCTTTACCTGGTAGGGCTTGGCCTTCGCGCCCTTGGGTTGCAGGTTGATGATGTCCACAATGCCTTCCTTCGCGAAGATGTGATGATCGCCGTGGGTACGTTCCACGAAACCGAGCCGCAACATCAATTGGCGCAGATCGTGAAATGCAATATTGGCATCCGACGTTCCGTTCAGAACTTGCGCCAGCATCTGTTCGTGTTTGCTCATCGATCCATAGTCTACTCCACTGTGGTTGCACGCACAAGAGCCCGCAAGGAAAGACCTGCCATTTCCGAAAGTCTATCCGGCACTGCTTGGCGTGTGTCCTGAGCGTCAACCTATGGCAGATGAGTACTTGGCCGCGTGCTTTGTGCTAAGGTCGCCGGTTCGAACCCGCCCCCCGCTAACTCCGGCCTGGGTTCTCAGATCAGCGACTGATGGAATTCGAAGCGTCCATCCAGAAGCGGGCGTACTCCCGGAGGAGCCAAGAATGAAAAGAGGCCACCCGGGGGGGCGGGTGGCCTTGGGAGGGGACCCGTGACGTGGTCCACGTGTCGCTGGGCTTTATGGCTTTCGGGAGAGGGAAAGTCCACTGAGGGCAAGCAGGGCATTGAGGGGGCTGACACTTGTCCCTGTCGTCACGGGTATGCCTTGGGCTACGGTCAGGACGACCGAATTGAGGGCTGTGAGGTCTTTGTTTGCGCGGAAGATCTCGGTACCACGGGAACCGGCGCCCGTATCTTCCACCGAGGAAATAGTGCAGGAGGAAAAGGTCGCATCTGGAATGAACAGGCTGTCCTCTTTCCACAGGTACGTGCCGCCGTTGGGAGTCCCGATAAGGCTGATGGCGCGCTTCGTTTCAGCGTTTGATCTATCAATGTTCGGCGTCAAAACCATTATCTTTCTCCACGTACTTCCCAATTATACCGTATAATCCGTAAGAAGTCAAGGCTTGCGCGTTTTTTCCATGCCCAGACGTCCGACATGCCC
This sequence comes from uncultured Nitrospiraceae bacterium, assembly GCA_964587655.1. Lineage (GTDB taxonomy): Bacteria > Hydrogenedentota > Hydrogenedentia > Hydrogenedentales > SLHB01 > CAZPMT01. Next base: position 6,416 of record CAZPMT010000186.1, on the reverse strand, counting down.
GAAACGTCGGGATCGTAACACCAGTAAACTCTTCAAATCAAATGGCTTCCAATGCTTCAGCCTGCTCGTGCGGGCATACTCTGTCCTGTAGCCTGTATCTTCCGGCTCGCCGGAACTCCTCCTGTACGAAGCGAGACTATCGTGACTAAGCATGCGGTATGCCAAGCGGGAAACAGCTAAGAATTGCTTCATTTGACACGACTTATGACGAGAAGGAACAATGATTCAAGGGCGAACGTTGGACAAGAACGTAGGAGAGCGACACTATTTGTACATTCGTGTACTCAACCGAGCTCCGCCGAGGGATCCGTTTCCGCAACGGCCAGTTGGTGAGCGCGGCCCTTGATGGGTTTCCTCCAGCGCCCGGATAGGTAATAACTCACGCTCATGGCCGCGCCGATGGCGTAGCTGAGGAGAATTGCATACCATATGCCTTCCACCCTGCCGATGAGTTGCGACAGGAACGCCGCCACGGGAATCCGGACGGCCCAGAACACGATCAGCGTGAAGAAAGTGGTCGCCAGCGTGTGACCGGACCCGTTGATCACGCCGTTGCTCACGAACATCACCGCGACAAGCAGATACCCGACGCCGGCGATGCGAAGATAATGCGCGCCGGTTTGGATCACGTCCGCATCCCCGGTGAACATCCGCATCATCAGCGATGGAATGCCGATGGACACGACCGACGCCGGCAGCGTGAGCCCCCAACCCAGGATAACACCCCAACGGAACACCAGTTTCACGCGGTCATACAACTGCGCGCCGATGTTTTGTCCCGCGAGCGTCGAGGTCGCCGTGCCGATGGCCATCGCCGGCATGAAAGCCAGTTGGTCGATGCGCATCGCGATGCCGTACGCCGCCGCGCAGGGCGTGCCGAAGCCGTTCACCATGCTCACGACGAACATGATGCCGACTGAGACCAGCACCTGCTGTAGCATCGACGGCAGCCCTATTCGCAGCGTCAGGAGGGAAACGTCCATATCCAATCTCAAGCGCCGCCAATCAGGCGCCACCATGTGCCGCGAACGGTGCAGATAAAACGCGAGTGCAGCCACCGCGGCCGCCTGTGAAATGATGGTCGCTATGGCAGTCCCATTCAGACCGAGACGTGGAAACCCGGCCCAGCCGAACATCAGCAGCGGATCAAGCACCGCCGTCAGCACCAGCGACGACGCCTGAAAATACAGCGGCGTTTTCGAATCTCCCACTCCGCGCAACACCGACGCGAAAAGGAAAATGCCGAACATGAACGGCGTCATCAACACCATCAGGCGCAGATATGACACGGCCAGAGGGAGGACCTCCGGCGGCGTGCCCATGGCGCGGACAAAAAACTCGGCCGAGAAGCGCCCGACAACCACGCAGATGACACTGAACGCAAGCGTAAGGACCAGCGAGTTCCGGATCACTTTCTCGAGGCGGTCAAGATCCTTTGCGCCGTACGACTGCGAAACAAGCACGTTCGTGGCGAGAGTCAGGCCACCCGCGACGGCCATAAGGACGAATATGATCGGGAAGCTGACCGTGACCGCGGCCATCGCGGTTGGCCCCAGTCCCTTCCCGACCCACACGGCGTTGATGATGCTGTAAGCCGTATGCGCCAGACTTCCCATCAACATCGGAATCGAAAAGAAGAGCAGATTCCTGGCGACGCTGCCCGTCGTCAGGTCCTTGCCGAACAAACTACCGGTCCCGGAGGAACCACTTTTCGCGAGGGGAACACGCATGTGGTGGGTCTCAGGCGGAAAACTTGTGCAATATAATAGCCCACACGCCGCCCTGTTTTCTATGATGCGGGTTGCTCGATCCGGCTTGCTCGCCCACGACCGCCTCTTACGTGGCGTTTGAACCTGAGAACGGCCCGCGCGGAAGCCTTGCGAGCGCGGAACAACGCCGTAGAGTCTAACAGAACTTACCGGCCTTTCCTTCCTTACACCTTGCCGGTTTATCCCGGCGCTTTTCCCCCGTTATCCATTCCGATCTAAGGTCCTCAACCTGTTTGGGCGTGATGGAGCCACTAAACCGGATCTCGCAGTATGTGCGGTACCAGTCAGCGGCGTGGCGCAGACGATCCGCCCGTATTACGGACCGACATACGGGCGCCTTGGCGTCCGCATCAACGGCGGCGAGGGCCGATCCAATGCGATCTGCAAATGCGTTGACGGTCTCCTCGGGGCGTCGCGCAAATCCGAGATGCCGCACGCGGCGGTCTACGCTTCCGCGAAGCCTGATGAGGGCCGCCGTGCAAGGCTCCAAGCGCGCCTCAGGTTTTGCTTTCGCTCTTCTGCGGAGCCTTCGGAGGAACGTGTATCCCGCCACTGTCACGATGATGAACAGTCCCGCGGGAGACACGCACCACTTGAACAGCCGCGCGGCGGCTTCACGGATAAGTTCCTGCCAGTGGCCCACCAGTATGGCTGCCTTGACGCGCTGGACCACGTAGCGGATCGCGTCCATCAAGTGGGCAAAAACATCCCTCCAATTGCCTTGGCGAGAGCTTGGCAGTCCATCGGCAACCGTGGGCTCGACGGTCAACCACTCATTCGCCTCATCATCGTATGCTTCGACCCACGCGTGTGCATCCCTGCTGCGGGCAATCCAGTAGCCGCCAATGCTGTTGTGTTCCCCGGCGACGAATCCCGTGACGTAACGGCACGGCACGCCGCCCAACCGCAAGAGAACCGCTGCCCCCGTGGCGAAGTACTCGCAATGGGCGGGCGGCTGCTCGATCAGGAAATAGGTGAGCGGATCCTGGCCGGGCGGCACCTCAATGCCCATTTGGTACTTGTAGTTTGCGCCGAAATAGCCGGCAACCTCGAGCATCTTCTCGCGAGGTCCGCCCGCCTGCGAGAACAATCGCTTGGCAAGGTCCCGTATTCTTGGGTCAAGGTCCTCCGGCAGCGCTAGAAACCTCGACCGATCATCGTCCGGAAGCAGCCCTGTTACAGGCGCCGCCGAAGCATAGACGTCGTATTCCACCGATGTTGCGGCGGATAGGCTAACGTTGCCGTTCCCATCAATCGATGGCGCGACACCTGGCAAGGCAACATAGGCGGCCTTCAGCGGAACAAACAGACAGCCTTCGGCCTTTACCATGGGGGCAATCGTGAGCTTGTCGTAAGGCTCGCGTACAGATCTCACGCCAAACAGAAGCTCTCCCTTGCGCGGCTCAACCGTGTTCGGGCGATCAGTCAATGGTGACATAGGGAGCGCCGGAAAGGTCACGTCCCAGGCTTTATTCGCATAGCTGTCGTATGCCCGCCCGCGAAGGTAGCCGGGAGATCTCTCAGAGAACACGCGCAGGGCTACGGCTTTTGCATTGGTGTCCCGCAGACGAGTGATGCTGTCGAGACGTGCACGGGTCGAGAAGCCGACGGGCGCGTCCGTGAGCAACTGAGGAACCAGTACGAAGAAGGCGTTGTCGATCTCCCGGCGGTATGATCCCATGATATTGCTGAAAACGAAGGCGGTAGCCAACGATACGACGAGAACAGCGGCCTTGATCAGCCGCCCTCGCGTCTGCCCAGCCCAGTGCGCGCCTGCGCGCGTTCGTGGTGAGACGCCCGACACGAACAGCACGATGAGCACAACGAACGCGAGTGAAGCCGCATGAAATAGGGGATCGAGGGAACCGTGCCGGCCGATGGCGCCTGCACATCCCATGACAACCACGCCCATCACCGGGAAATACAGCGGGAGCCGGCCGTTCTTCATGCGCAGAAACAGCATGGCTGCTTGAAGAGTCAGAAGATACCAGGCAAGCACAAGCGCACTGCCGCCGAGAACCGGATCGAAAGGCAGGCGATGAGCAACGAGAAACGTGAGCATATTTGTATACATGCCCGCGTAGATGAACAGCGCGATTCCCAGGGCGCCGATGATCTTGCCCGTGCGGCCCAAAGGCAACGCTATCATTCCCGGAGTGGCAATGAGCGCCAGCGCGGCAATCACGGCCGGGTACCACTCATACAAGAAGAGCATATACTCGACGATCGCCGTTTCGATCGCGATCATCGCGAATGCTAGAAGACGATCCGGCTTCATAGCGTATCGACGCTCCCCGCCCGGACGGCCTGCGGTGTGTATTGCGCGACGGCGCCGTGAAGTTCCGCCGCGGCCCACGACACGGTTGTGTTTCCCTCACGCACAATGATGACTTTGACGCTGCAGCCAGCCTCGGCTGCGGCACGCGCCAGTTGCGCCCGATCCTGATCCCAATCCAGGAACACGCAGATCACGCTTGATATGCTGGCCAACTCATCGGAAAGCGCCGGTGTAACCTTGCGGAACGGGTTTCCGCGACAGGCGTCAATGGACGCGAGGATCTCGAGTACGCTCTCGAAATGCGCCGTGTGCCGTCCCGCGCGGAATACGTATAGTTCCGGCCCCGCGGCGAATATGTCGATGATGTATTCGCCGCGAGCAAGCGAGTCCGCAATGGCGGCCGACAGGCTCACGGCGGCTTCGAGATTGGGGAACCCGTCCGGCCCGGGCCGCCCGCTCCCGGGAACGAACGTGTCGAGCACGAGCGCGACGCGGCAGTAGTATTCCTCCTGAAACTCCCGCACCACCGGCGCCGCCAATCTGGCCCATGCGCGATAGTCGAGATGCCGAGTGGAATCGCCGGGACGATACTCGCGGTTTCCGATGTACTCCGGGGACTCTCCAACGTTCGATGAGAGCGCTATGCCTCCGGGTTGGTAACGGGCGCTGATGGGTACGTCAATGGCCACCAGCGGATGAAAGGCTGGGTAAACGAGCAGAGCGCCGGAACGCGCAACGGCGCCTCTCGGAACCGAACGGACACTTGTCCGGAAGAGTCCGAACGGAAACGTGGTGAAGGCTCGCCAGCCGGGCCACGCATAGACGCCCCGCCTCAACGGCAGGATTGTGAACGACGTGTCGGCCGAAGAACCCGGCACAAGCCCGCCGATGGGCACCGGCGCATCGACTCGCTTCAACGAACGCGGCAGGTCATGGCCTTCGACGGCAAGATCTCGAGCACAGATCCGCGAATGGTTGACCAGCGTGAACCTCGCGGCGACGGGCTGCCCCGCCACGGCTTTCTCCGGTAGATATCCTTGGACCTCGATTCGAGGGCGCAACAGAAACGCCGTGGCGTAAACGAACACCGAAAACACGGCGAGGGCGAACAGAAGTTGGTAGATTGGAATGTCCAGCGAGGTCATGGCGGGAGGCCCCACGCACAGGATGCACGCGGCGAGGACCTTCCCCGCGGCAGTCGTCCTGAAATACCACTAGTAGCGCAGCAGGGAACGGAGCCTCTCAACCGTGGCGCTCTTCATGCGGGAACCTTTGTGCGCTCGACGATCTCCCGGATGATGTCGCGTTTCGCCGTTCCGCCGTACTTGGACTCCGCCGTGAGAATGACGCGGTGCGCCAAGACAGGCACAGCCATCCGCTGGACGTCGTCCGGAAGCACATAGTCGCGGCCCACCAGAAACGCGGCGGCCTGCGATGCGCGGAACAGCATCAGCGACCCGCGCGGGCTCGCGCCCAGCTTCAACCGCTTGTCGCGGCGAGTCTCCGACACCATGCCCACGATGTAACGGGATATGCTCGAATCCATCCGCACGGCACGGGTCATGCGCTGCATTTCCAGTACGTCCTGTTTTGCCAAGACCGCGCCGATGTGGTCCAGCGGATGCGATTCCGCTTGCGCGTGAAGGATATCGACCTCCACGTCCGGTTCGGGATACCCCAACTCCAGCAGCACAAGAAACCGATCCAACTGGGCCTCGGGCAACGGGTACGTCCCATGAAACTCGACCGGATTCTGCGTCGCCAAAACGAGAAACGGAGCGTCCAACGGACGCCGAACACCCTCGATAGTCGCCTGCCCCTCGTTCATAGCCTCGAGCAGCGCCGACTGCGTACGAGGAGACGCGCGGTTGATCTCGTCGGCCAGCAGGATGTTGCAGAACACCGGCCCAGGACGAAAAGAGAACGTCCCCTGCACCGGATTGTAGATCGAAGAGCCCAGGATATCGCCGGGCAACAAATCCGGCGTGAACTGGACACGGTTGAACTCCGCATCGATCGATTTCGCCAGCGCCTTCGCGAGCGTAGTCTTCCCAATACCCGGCACGTCCTCCATCAACACCGAACCCCCCGCCATCAGTGCAACGACAAGGACATCGATTGCCTCCTCCTTGCCCCGTATGACCTCGCCAAGGTTCGCCTTCAGCTTTGCCAGCTTCTCACGGTTCTCTCGCGCCGACTCAACTACCATGGGTGATTCCCTCCACTTGTGTCTTGTGAAGAGCCTTGCACGGACATCACGGAAAGGTCAAGTGAAAAGCCGAAGTGCGCGGTGAGCGGTTTCGTGAATTTGAGGCCCGTGCATATTTCGGGCGCGGCCACTTCGTGAATTCGGCTGATCGCGGCCAGTA
>CAZPMT010000185.1:0-7768 GCA_964587655.1 uncultured Nitrospiraceae bacterium | reverse complement strand
CGATCAATATGCGCGCGAATTTTGTATCCGTCAATCCGGGACAAATCACGTTCGAACGGATGCCCTCCGCTCCAAGCTCCTTTGCGAAGGCTTTCGTCATCGATATAACCGCCGCTTTCGTCATAGCGTATACGCCCAGCATTAAAGAAGGCGAGACTCCCTCGATGGACGCGATGTTGATGATCGATCCCTTTCCCTGCGCCCGCATCATTCGGGCGGCGCGTTGCGCCATCAGAAAGTATCCCTTCACGTTGACATTGAAGATCTTGTCAAAGGCGGATTCCGGCGCTTCAGCGATCGTGCCGAAATATTGGTTCGTGGCGGCGTTGTTGACGAGTACGTCCACGCGTCCGAATTCCGATTGTACCCGCGCGTAGAGCGCCTCGATATCTTCGGGCTTGCCCGTGTTGCAGGCGATGCCAAGCGCCTTGCCGCCTGCCGCGTTGATATCCGCCGCCACCGTATCGAGCGCGTCCTGCTTGCGCGAGGCCAGCACCACGCTCGCGCCGCACTCGGCCATTCCACATGCGATGGCCTTGCCGATGCCACGGCTCGCGCCGGTTACGATAGCCACCTTTCCCGTCAAACTGAAATCCGCGATTGGCATGTTGCCTCCTTATTCTAAGGTCGTGTTATCCGAAAACCTGCCTCAACGTATGGTCAAGCCGCTCGCGATAGTACCAAAAATGGCCGAAGGGGATGTAGTCGCGAATCGTATCGTCGAGATGCGGAATGTAACCTCCCTGTTCAAGGAGCGGGCGAACCTCGCGTTCGAGGATTGCATCGATGGAGCGAGGACCTTCCATGACGGAACGCCAGTCGATGCCGCCCAACAGACGGAGAGACGAACCGAACTCGGCACGAAGCCGCGCATAACCGATCCCGCATTCGGCGCCTCGGTTGAGCGCGATTCCGTTGATGCCGGCGTCCATCCAGAGCGGGATGATGGGCGTCACGCGCCCCGCCGTCCACATGAAGCGGAACGCCACGCCGTGACGTTCGAGACGGTCGACGATGCGGCGCAAGGGCCGCCACACGAACCGCCGATACATCTCCGGCGAGATCACGGCGCCGTGATTGGATGCGATGGGTTCATAGAGAAGGGCGTAGTCAGGAACGACGCCGGCCAGCACGCGATCTATAAGCGTTTCGAGGTAACCGGTGTAATGCTCCATTTGCGCCTCGGCAAGCGCGGGCTGCTCGCAGAGCAACGACAGCGCGAGGCCCAGTGTTGCCCCGTCGCGGATGCCGAGGATCTGAAAAAAGCCGTCATTCCAGGGATCGAACGCGAGGGGGAAGTCGCGCCGACGCCATGCTTCGAGTCTCGTGTCCCAGTCCGCGGGGAAGATGTCGCTTCGCGACGGCTCGTAACGGCGCCGGAAGGCCGGGAGATCCGCTTCGCTTTGAACGACGAGTTTTTCCTTGGATCGCCGCCCGAACTCGACCGGCAGACTCTCGTGCGCGTCAAGTCCGAAGAATGCCTCCGGCGTCCGTTCATCCAGCACCCCCTGCGAGCGCCACGCCTGGATCACTTCGTCGGAGAACTCGCTTTCGTAGCGAGGCGGCGGGACGCGCCCGGAAAAGCGCAGCAATTCGAGGAACTGTTCCCGTATGCTCATGGCCGTCCGTCCATTCCTATCGGCCGCACTTCATCGCGCGCGCAGAGCTTCCGCGCATCCGGACAAGGGGTCGCAACCCCTTGTCTCTGGAGTTTCTACATTATCACGCCGCCGTTGCGCGAGCCAAGTGGCTTAGGGAAGTGTTGATTTCCAGCGGGATTAGCATTTCGGGATGTTGGTGCATTTCTTTTCTGAGCAGTGTCATGAGATCGAGACACGAGGGTCTCTTGGCCTTTCGTCTCCACTTTGGCGGCTTGGCGTAGTCGTCGGTTCTTTGTGGCCCAAAAGTGAGCAGCGCGGCAAGCAGCAGAGCGCTGTATGCGGCGACGACGAGTACCGGTTGCCCGTCAGGGAAGACCTCGGCAAATTGGACCGTCCGGCGCAGATTCTTGTCCCCGAAGCCCCGGCCGAATTCGTTCTCCAATTGCCGTCCCAGTGTAGCTACAATCTCCGCACGACGGCGCCTGTGCTTACGGACGTTTGACGCTTGGCGAAGAGTGTGATACCGTCTAGGAGCGAGACTTGGAGGCAGATGATGGAAAAACGTTGCGTGTTCGCTCCAAATGGCCCGCCGGCCCAAGGGCCTTACTCGCACGCGGTGGCCGTGGGCGGCCTGTTGTTCGTTTCGGGCCAAGGTCCCGTCGCGCCCGACGAAACCGGGCTGCGCAAGGGGACGATTCAACAAGAGGCGCGATTGACGTTGTCGAACCTCAAGGCCATCCTCGAGGACGCCGGTTCCGGTCTTGAGCACGTCGCGAAGGTCAACGTATACCTGGCCGACATGGACCATTTCGCCGAATTCAACGAGGTCTATAAGGAGTTCTTTACGTCGAACTACCCCGCGCGGACCTGCATCCAGGCCGGACGCCTCCCTTTTGACATCCAAGTCGAGATCGAGGCGGTCGCCGTACTCCCTAACCGATGAATCATGCCGAGACCCTTCTTCATGTTTATTAAGAGATTCTTTTGCGCGTTGCTTATCCTGTGCTGTATCGCCGCCGCCGCCAGCGTGCAGACGGCCGCCGACCTGAACGCACAAGGTGTCGCTCTCTATAACGCCGGTCAATGGGAGGAGGCGGTCCAGACGTTCGAGCGCGCCTATTCGCTCGTGCCCGATAACAACGTGGTGCGGCGGAACCTGTGCAACGCTCACCAGGCCGCGGCAAACGGGCTCGCCAGGGAAGCCGACTTCGCGGCCGCGGTCAAGCATCTCGAACTTGCCACCGGCATCGACCCCGAGAACGAATCACCCTTGATACAACTCGGTTCGTACTATCTCCGGCTCGACTACGTGGCCGAGGCGATTGCCCGGCTCGAAGAGGCCATTGAATTGGCCCCGCGCAGCGTTGCCGCACACGACCTGCTGGGCGATGCCTACTACGATGACAACGACGTGCCTTCGGCCCAAGTCCAATGGAAATGGGTGCTGGAAGCCCAGCCCAATCGCCCGGGACTGCGCGAGAAGATCGAGAAGGCGTCTCGCGAGGAAACCGTCGAAGCATCGTTCCGTCCTTCAGGGTCGCGTCACTTTCAACTCACGCATAGTCCGGAGATCGCTGCTCGATCTCTGCGGAACGTCACCAAGTTTCTCGAACGCGCTTATCTCGACGTGGGGCGGAACTTGGGCGGGGTGTATCCCCCGACGCCCATCCAGGTCATCGTGTACAACGCGAAGGAGTTCACCGACGCGACACAAGTCGGAGAGCATGTTGGCGCATTGTATGACGGGAAGATCCGGATTCCTCTCTTCGATGCCGCGGGCAACGCCCTCGCTGACGAGGATCTGAAGCAGCGTCTCTATCATGAGTTCACGCACGTCGTGGTAAGGTTCCTCGCGGGAAACCGGGTACCCTGGTGGTTGAACGAGGGCTTGGCGGAAACCTACTCGAAATCGTTCGGCGCCCCTGAAACGGACCTCCTGCAAGGGGCGCAGGACGGACTGTTCACGCTGAAAGAGCTGAGCGAGTCCCAGTTGAAGCGGCTGGATCCGGCGCCACTTCGGCTGGCCTATGCGCAGGCGCACGCGACGGTCGACTACTTGTGGAAGAACTTCGGCCAGCGCCGCATGGTGAATATGATGTCCGATATCGCCCAGGGCATCAAGCCCGAAGAGGCGGTACAGCGGAACTACAACCGATCATACGCCGCGCTCGAGAAAGACGTCGCGCGCACCTTCGCGGCCCCTTGACGCCGGCCGTCAATCGAGGGGCCTGACTGAATTTCCCTGACAACCGCGCTTCACGTATACTTGCACCTGCCGCACTCCAGTTCAGGAAAAGGAATCATGTTCGCACAACGCCGTCAAACGAAGGGCCCCGTGTCGCGCGGGCTGCGTGAGCAGGTCTCCCGCGACGCGACGAGCGGGCCCCGCGTGCGCTGGGAAGGTCTGCGTTCCCTGTTCGATTTCTGGGGAAATGAGATCAAGCGTTTCTACCAGCTCGAAACCCTCGCCAGTGCCGTCGAATGGATGATCCAGACCGACAAGGACCGCTTTCTGCTCCCAAGCATTCAACAGGTGCTTGGACCGGCGCCCGTAACGTCGCTCGCCTTTGAACTTTTCCAGGAGGGCAAGTACCAGTTGATCTTCCGGCTGCACGCCGCCAATGCGAAACGCAAGGAAGCGACCTTCGCGTTTGTGGCCGCCAAACATCACGAGGAATACAGCCGCGTGGCCCAGGCGGAACTGGGAAACCTGCACGTCTTGCACCAGCGGGCGCCGATGGCCGTGGTCAAGCCGTTCCGCGGCGGGCGCGTGTACCTGCCGGACCGCCACAAGCGGGTAAGTCACGGACGCGAGATCTACGCATACGTGACGCAGTGGCTGAGCGGCTGCCACGAACTGGGCGTGAACCGCGACCTGCAGTTCTTCATCAATACGAAGAAGCCGCATACCTTCACCATCGCACAGACGGAGCAGTTGAAGGCCCGGATAGTCGAGACCATTGTCCGTACGTTCGATCCGGCCAAGCGCGACTGCATGGAGTTGCCGCAGGTTGCCTCCGGCGATTTCGTCGTAACCGATCCGGTCCGCGGAGGTCCGCGCATCAAACTCATCGCGTGCCGCCGGATGACGCCCTATATGACGCCCGCAAAACTGATCCACCGCATTGTCAGCGCAAAGTGGGACTGGGGCGGACGGGCGTTCAGGATCCTCCCCGTCGACCCCGGACTGTTTTTCGACGCGATCGCGCGCGCGATGGACGCCGCTGCCGCCCGCTCGTGGCTTGAACAATACGCAAAGGCCGTGAAAGCAGGGCGTCTCCCGGAGCAGGAAGTCCTTCCGCTCGACATGCTCGAGCCCTTCATCACGCGGTAGCAGTCAAACGCGGGCGATTTCCGGGAGGGCGAACGTCACTTGTCAGCGAAGAGTCTCTTGGCGATCGAAGCAACGTGCTTGCCTTATATTCCCGGCAACAAGACATTAGCCACTCACCGGTCGACGAGCGGCGCCCGGAATAGGCGCACGAAGGCCCATAGGAAAGCGTAGACGAGCCTCCCCCACAGGTTGCGGAGCACGGCATCCCCGACCACCCCTGGGATCGTGTATTCAAGCTCCACCACCTTACCGTCCAATCGGCAGTGTAAACGCCGCCGTGCTCTCACAAGCGAAGCAAGGATTCGCTGCCGCGGACTGTCGAAGAGGATGACGAATGCATCGTAACGCGCCCCACGAAGCTGCCGAATGAGAAGCAATAAGGGGACGATGTCCCGCGCGCCGTACCGCGCCCTATCGGTCTTGAGAATCTCATCGGCGAAGGTAATCTCGTCTTCCGAGACGGGGTAAGCCGCTGGGACTATGGCGCACACGAGCGCGGCGGGATCGTGTGACTTGATCGACTTCAGCGCGTCGAGAAAGGTCCGTCCTTTGCCGTAGAAGACGCCGATCCGCCGAGGTTCATTCATCTCACGCACCTCTCCAGCAATGGGGGATAGTACCTTTCGACGAGACGTTTCCAATCGTACTCCGCTTCGGCGCGCCTGCGCCCCGCCTCGCCCATTCGAGTTCTGAGATCGGCACTGTCGAGAAGTTTCGCGAGGCATTCCGCCAGCGCGCGGCTATCGCCGGCCTCGAAAAGAAAACCGGTCTCTCCGTGCAGGACGATGTCCTGGAGTCCGCCCACACGGCTCGCGCAGACTGGACGGCCTGAAGCCATGGCCTCAACGGCGACAAGGCCGAATGGCTCTTGCCATACGGACGGCACGACACAGATGTCGGACTTTCTGTAGAGCTCCACAATCTCGGCGTGTTTGCGCCACCCAATCGCCTTCAGCCAATCGTTGTTGACGCTGAAGTCCGTGTGCGTCAGATGGATCTCGAAGTCGTTGCGTTCCCGGGCAAGAAGTTCTCCGGCTTCGCGAAGCGTTTGCATGCCCTTGGCCGTATCCTCGACGCGGCCCGACATGAGAATGACCTTCCTCTCCCCCACTCCCTTCGGAATCGGCTGCGAATACGAGAAGTCCTCGACGTTCACGCCGCCCGGAATGATGCAAACGTCCGGATGGAACCCCTCCAACTGCCGCACGTGCAGAGGGTTCGAGACCACGACTGCTTTGGAATGCCTGATCGACTCGATCAGGAAGGAATAGTACCCGGGCATGAATGCCCTCGCCGCGATGTACTCCTGCGTCCAGGACAAGAAACGCCAGCGCTTGATCTCGTCCGACATGCCGTAGATCGAGCACGGCCGGCACGTCTCAGGGGTACGGAGGTAGTTCATCGGACACGTTGCACCGTTCAGAAACAGGCGCGAGTCGCGCGGACACACAAGCTCGTATGCGAAGTAGCGCAGCACCGTCGGGTAATGTCTGAGCGCCTCGCTCACGTACGGTTTCAGAAAGAAACCGTCGCAGACGAAGACTACGTCCGGCTTCCATGCATCCACCGCGGCGCGGAACCGATCCGGCATCTCAAGACGGTTTATCTGTCGGTTGGTGAAATCCAAACGCGTCGCGGGAAAGGGCAACTTCGCCGGGTCGACGGACCCGCGCTCCCACGAGTCCTCGCAAGCCGCAACGAACACCTGGACGTCATAGCCCAGATCATGAAGGCAGCGCGCTACATTGTAGAGGTCAACGTCGGCCCCGCCATGCGGAGGCCACGAGAAGAAGAGGTCGACGAAGGCAACCCGCATCGTTCCGTCCTTGATGTGCGCGCACGCTGAAAATTCCGTCACTATTCTAAGGGATCGCCCGCGTCCATAGCGAACGGGAAGCGAAAACCTTGGGAAAGAAAGAACAGCGCCAGCCGATCAAGATGAGACGCCTAGCCCTCGCTGCGAGAAAGTTTTCCGGCTACAGTCAGGCGGGCGAGGGCTCGTTTGATCGCGGCTTCCGCGCGTGCGACGTCGAGTGATTCGCTGGGTTTCTTGAGTCGTTCTTCCGCGCGTTGGAGTGCGCGTTCCGCACGTTCAACATCGATGTCGCTGTCGCTCTCGGCGGTCTTCGAGAGAATCAACACGTGGTCATCGAGAACTTGAGCAAAGCCGCCGTTGAGGGCGAAGCTTGCTTTTCCTCCGTCGGGCATGACGGCCGTCAACGGGCCGATCTCGAGATTGGACAGCAGCGGCGCGTGGCCGGGCAGCACGACGAAGATGCCCATCACGCCGGGCGCCGTCACGTCGGTCACGTCGAGCTTGACCGGCGCGCGGCCCAGGGCGCATATCTCCAACGCGAGCGTTTTCCGATCCTGATCCGCCACGCTCAGATAACTCCCATGGCTTTCGCCTTCTCAAACACTTCTTCGACGGCGCCGCAGTACAGGAACGCGCCTTCAGGCAGATGGTCGCACTCGCCCGCGAGGATCTGCGCGAAGCTGCGTATGGTGTCTTCGAGGCCGACGTACTTCCCGATCTGGCCGGTGAACTGTTCGGCGACGAAGTTCGGCTGCGACAGGAAACGCTGGATCTTGCGCGCGCGCGCGACGATCACCTTGTCCTCTTCGGAAAGCTCGTCCATGCCGAGGATCGCGATGATGTCCTGAAGGTCCTTGTACCGCTGCAGGATCTGCTGCACGCCGCGGGCGACGCGATAGTGCTCGTCGCCGACGATGCGCGGATCGAGGATGCGGCTTGTGGAATCGAGCGGGTCCACGGCCGGGTAGATGCCCAACTCAACGATCTGGCGCGACAATACTGTAGTGGCGTCCAAGT
>CAZPMT010000184.1:0-7957 GCA_964587655.1 uncultured Nitrospiraceae bacterium | reverse complement strand
TCGATCTCCGCCTGGCCGGCCGTGGCCACTTCGTGGTGCTGGGCTTCGATATCGAGACCGCAGTTGATCATGACATCGGCCATTTCGTTGCGGAGGTTCATCTGCGAGTCCATCGGCGGCGTCGGGAAGTAGCCTTCCTTGTAACGCGGCTTATAACCCAGGTTCGGCTTCTCGTCGCGTCCGCTGTTCCAGATACCCTCTTCGCTGTCGATGAAGTAGTAGCCGGAGTGGGAGGTCTGGTCGAAGCGGATGTCGTCGAAAATGAAGAACTCGGCTTCGGGACCGAAGTATGCCGTGTCGGCGATGCCCGTCGAGATCATGTAGTTCTCGGCCTTCTGGGCGATGCAGCGCGGGCAGCGCGAATAGCGCTGTTTCGTGATCGGGTCCAGGATGTTGCAGTACAGAATCAGCGTCTTGAGATCGCAGAACGGGTCCATCGTGGCCGTGCGGGGATCCGGCATCACCAGCATGTCGCTCTCATGAATGGCCTGCCAGCCGCGAATACTTGACCCGTCGAAGCCGAAACCTTCCTCGAAGGAACTCTCCGTCAGTTCGCTCACGGGTACGGTGAAGTGCTGCATCAGGCCCGGAAAGTCCATGAACCGCAGGTCCACGAACTTGAACGCCTCATCCTTGCACATCTTCACCACGTCTCTTGGATTAAGATCTCTCTTCATTGTACGCTTCCTCGTCCGTTTACTGACCCAACTTGGGCAAATGTTGGCGCCCGTTTCACTCAGTCATCAATCTCGAATACGTGTTGCGCCGTCCGTCGGCGGAACTTCTTGCGGCGACTCACGCCTCCTTGCCTTGCATATTGTCAACAGATCGCTATATCGCCCGACTCACCCGTGCGAATGCGGATCGCGTCTTCCACGTTGGTCACGAAAATCTTGCCGTCGCCGATGCGGCCCGTCGAGGCGGCCTTCACGATGGCTTCCACCACCGGCTGCACCTTGTCGTCGGTTATGACGATCTCGAGCTTGACCTTCGGGAGGAATTCGACGACGTATTCCGCCCCGCGATACAGTTCTTTGTGGCCCTTCTGCCGTCCAAATCCCTTCACTTCCGCCACGGTTAATCCCTGGATGCCGACGTTCGCCAAGGCTTCTTTCACTTCCTCCAATTTGAAGGGTTTGATGATCGCTTCCACTTTTTTCACGGTAGCCGCCTCCGTTGTTAAGAGCACATCTTCGGAGTATAGCGAGTCTCACCTAGTACCGCAATGGATTTGCGAGTGCGCTCGTCGGCGCTCAAGCTGAACGTAAGCAAGATGCCTGTTCGCGCCCGTGGGTGCACTCAGTACACTGCCAGGATGGAAAGCAACCCGCGTGCCAACGATTCAAGGACACACTTCGGGGCATCACACGATGGCCTTTGCTGCGATTGCGGAATCATAAGCGGCAGCTACTGACGAAATATGCCGGTTCACGCTTGCGTCAAGCCAGTAAGATATCTCGCAACGGGCTTTCCGCCTGTCCGGGTAGTACATCCGTAAGCGTATGATCCCGTCCAGGTCCCACACCGTTTGGTAGGAAATCGGACCCCGTAGCGTCCGTAGAGTGTCGCATCAACTACTCATTGCGGGGTTTCTCGCGACTTCTTGGTGGTTTTCCGACAATGCGCGGCTGGTTGTCGGAAAAACCGCGCTTCTTCTTGCCTCTAAACATACTGAATCGTCGTGGTAATGGGGCAGATCCTACGGATACGTCGATTTGGTCACGTCACCCGGTTTCCGCCCTGAAAGTCGGAGGATGCTTCAGGTCTACCCGTGGGAATACTGTTAAGTCACTCTTCTTGAAGGTCATACATGGCGCGTACGTGCGCCAAGCTCCGGATGGTCCGTATGATGATTGGGTAGGCATGCGTCTTGCCTTTCCTGCTAACGGCGGAGCTATTCCCATTCATAAAAGCGGCCTCAGTGGGAGCGGTCGTGTAGCGTCTTTCTCGTGGGAATTGGGCAGATGAGCTTAACAGAGGAGGTAATGGTATGCCGAATACCAGTCTCACGACGGACCTGAGCAAGACACGACGAACCAAGAACATGAAGTGGCTTCTAAGCTTCCTGTTGGTAGGTTTCCCTTTTTCCGGAGCGTTTGCGGAAGGGAGCGCCCTCAATTCCGGGGATACCGCCTGGATGCTGACTTCGATGGCTCTGGTGCTGTTCATGACCCTTCCCGGGCTGGCCCTGTTTTACGGCGGGCTGGTGCGCACCAAGAACGTCTTGTCGGTGCTGATGCAGTGCCTCGTCATCACAGGCCTTGTCACCCTCTTGTGGGCGCTGTTCGGATACAGCGTTGCATTCAGTCCGGTGGGCATGGTGCAGGGATCGACCACGCTGCACAGCTTCATCGGGTCTCTGGACCGCGTGTTCTGTCGCGGCCTGACCGCCGACAGCGTCTACGGTACACAGACCATACCGGAGACCCTCTTCTTCAGCTATCAACTGACGTTCGCCATCATTACCCCCGCGCTCATCGTCGGAGCGTTCGCCGAACGGATGAAGTTCTCGGCCATGGTCTGGTTCATGGGGCTGTGGGCGGTGCTCGTTTACAACCCGGTCTGCCACATGGTTTGGGGCGGGGCGGGCGCGTTCCTCGCCGACCGCAACGTCCTGGATTTCGCAGGCGGTATCGTGGTTCACCTGAACGCGGGGATCGCGGCGCTCGTGTACGCGCTGGTCCTCGGGAAACGCGCCGGTTATCCGACCGTGCCCATGCCGCCGCACAGTCTGACTCTTGCCGTGGTCGGAACTGGGATGTTGTGGGTGGGCTGGTTCGGGTTCAACGCCGGCAGCGCGATTGCCGCGAATAAGACCGCGGCTATGGCGATGCTCGTGACCCAGTTGGCGGCCGCGACCGCCGGGCTTGCCTGGATGACGATCGAGTGGGTCAAGTACGGAAAGCCGAGCGTGCTCGGGATCTGCACGGGGGCCGTCGCGGGCCTGGCGACTATTACGCCGGCCTCGGGTTTTGTCGGCCCCATGGGCGCTATAGCCATAGGTATTGCCGCCGGTGTGTTGTGCTTCTTCTCCGCCACAACGTTGAAACGCGCAGCCGGCTACGATGATTCGCTGGATGCATTTGGCGTGCACGGAGTGGGAGGGACTCTGGGCGCGCTTCTGACGGGCATCTTCGCCGCGAAAGCCCTGGGCGGTTACTCGCCGAATACTCTCACGATCGGACAACAACTCTTCGCACAGTGCAAGGGCATCGTGATCACCATGATTTGGTCCGGAGCGATCTCTTTCGCGATCCTGAAAGTCCTCGATGCCACTATCGGCTTGCGGGTCAACGCGCAAGAAGAGACCGAGGGCCTCGACATCACCCAGCATGGCGAGCAGGGTTATAACCTATAGCCGTCAGTCTTTCCTCGTGTCAGCGCAACATACGCGCATGTAGGAAACAGAACACCAAGCTACGCTCGTGTTGCACCTCACGTAACGCTTCTCGCCGCCCGTCACCTCGGTACTGAGTATCGTTTCGTGACGCGATCTCGCGCCGCAGCGGACGATTATGGCGGAACGCTTTGACCTTGCCGTCCTCGACGTTTCGTATAAGGCGGCCCTCGCTGAAGCTCTTGGCACGGGCTATGCAACTACCCTCAATGACACGATGTGCTATTGATCAACAGAATCTAATAGAACGAGTTAAGACGTTATGTCCATATGGAGATATCCATGCCCCCAGCGTTAACGGACAAAGGAGAAGTGAACATGCAATCACCTCGAACCTTTAGATCGCGCAACGCCGCGCCTTGGAGTGCGTGGGCGGCCCTGCCGTTTCTCGCCTTTTCAGGGCTGGCGGCGGCGCAGGCGCCCACGGCGGCCATCGACTCCGGCGATACAGCATGGATGCCGACATCGACCGCGCTGGTCTTGTTCATGACAATTCCCGGACTGGCGCTATTCTACGGCGGCCTCGTGCGGACGAAGAATGTGTTGTCCGTGTTGATGCAGTGTTTTGTGATTACCTGTGTGGTCAGTATCTTGTGGTTGATGGGGACGTACAGCCTCGCTTTCGACGCCTCCGGCATGGCCAAGGGCGTTACGAATCTGCACTCCTTCATTGGAAGCTTTGCGAAGGTGTTCGGCAGGGGCATCACGCTCAACAGTCTGAGCGGATACGCGCTTCCCGCCGATACGAGCGCGATCCCGGAATCGGTCTTCTTCTGCTACCAGTTGACGTTCGCGATCATCACCCCCGCCCTGATCATCGGCGCGTTCGCGGAACGGATGAAGTTCAGCGCCATGCTGCTGTTCATGACGCTGTGGTCCGTGATCGTCTATACGCCGATCTGTCATATGGTGTGGAGCGGCGACGGTTCTTACCTCGGCAGCACCTGGGGCGCGCTCGACTACGCCGGCGGAACGGTCGTCCACATCAACGCCGGAATTGCGGCGCTCGCCTGTGCGCTCATGGTCGGAAAACGCAAGGGCTACCCGCACACCCCCATGCCGCCGCACAACATGACGATGGCCGTGACAGGCGCCGCGATGCTGTGGGTCGGCTGGTTCGGGTTCAACGCGGGCAGCGCCGTGGCGGCGGACAGCCGCGCGGGCATGGCTATGCTTGTCACTCACATGGCCACGGCCACCGCGGCTCTGGCGTGGATGTTCATCGAGTGGGTCAAGAACGGCAAACCGAGCGCCCTCGGCGTCGCGTCCGGAGCAGTGGCCGGCCTTGTCGCCATTACCCCGGCATCGGGTTGGGTCGGTCCTATCGGATCACTCTTCATCGGCGCGGCGGCAGGCGTCGCCTGCTACCTTGGCGCGACCAAACTCAAACACATGTTCGGCTACGACGATGCGCTCGACGTGGTCGGCGTGCATTTCGTCGGCGGAACGGTCGGCGCAATCCTGACAGGCATCTTCGCGGCGCCGATCCTCGGCGGCCTCGGAAACAACGGCGACTACTCTGGCGTCTACTCGATTCCGCATCAGATGCTCGCCCAACTTGTCGGCATCATCATCACCATCGTGTGGAGCGGCGTGATAAGCGTCATCCTTCTCAAGATCATCGACGCCACAGTCGGCCTCCGCGTCTCCGAAGAAGACGAAATCATCGGCCTAGACCAAACCGATCACGGCGAAGCAGGCTACAACTTCTGACGCATCAGGATTTGTGCGAACAGTACGAGGGGCATGGCTTCCGAAAGCCATGCCCCGCGCTTGTCTTTGGCCGCGCTTCACCCGGTTGTTTGAGAAACGGCAACACAATACGATAATCTCATCCCAAGAAATGACGTCGACCAACAAGCTCCGGGAGCGCCCCTACGATGAAGATCACGAATCTGAAGGTCACAGGCTTTCGCTCGCTGAAGGATGTCGATTGGCATCCCGGCGATCTCAACATCGTCATCGGCCCAAACGCATCTGGCAAGTCCAACTTTCTCGACCTATTCGAGATGCTTTCTCATTTGCCCAAGGGCAAACTTGGCGACTACGTGCAGTCACGAGGTGGCATCGGCTCCATCCTGTGGGACGGCAACGCCGATGGAGTCGGGATCGTGCTTGACGTCAGCCCTTCATCCGAGATGGCAGCGAATGAGTGTGGGCCGCTCCATTACTCTCTGGATCTGACGCCCTCTGGCGCGCTTGGCTTGTACGAAGTAGCCAGGGAGAGCCTAATCCGCCAGGACACAGGTCGCGAGGGCATCACGCCGCCAACGGGCACCGAGGCTCCCTCAATGTTAGAAATGCTTAGGAAATATGGCCGCGATCACGGGCTTGTCCGCGATGAATCATATCTGGCCCGTTCTGGCGCGTCGTCGGACGACGCTGATCGCGTTCGTTTCGCCGGCGAAATAAGCACGTGGTGTGCCCACCGGATTATCGACACCTCTCCCGATTCAGAGGTTCGAAGAGCGCCAATTGCTCGGTATGAGATACAGGTTGAAAATGACGGCTCAAATCTGATATCGGTCCTCCATACGTTGTACACGGAGAACCGAGCGTTCGCCGAGCGGATCGATGCAGCCATGGGAGCTGCATTCGACCACTTCGTCAGTTTGGTGTTTCCTCCTTCGCCTGCTGCGGATCAGCGCGTGCAGATGAAGGTGCGATGGAAGGACCTCAAGCGGGACTGCCCATTGTCAGATCTCTCTGACGGAACGTTGCGTTTCCTATACCTCATCTCGATTCTGGCGAACCCGAATCCGCCGTCGCTTATTGCAATCGACGAACCGGAGACAGGGCTTCACCCGAAGATGATGAGCATTGTCGCCGAATGCGCGATGGACGCGGCAACGCGGACTCAGTTGATCCTAACGACGCATTCCCCTGAGTTCTTGGATGCATTCCGCGACGCGCAACCCACCGTGACCGTCGCGGGCCTTGTGGATGGCGCAACTCAGCTTCGTACTCCTTCCTCAGAGGATTTGGCTTACTGGCTCGAAGAATTTTCCCTCGGAGAGATCTATCGCACCGGCCAGTTGGAGTCGATGGGATGAGGTACGTGTTCTTCGTTGAGGGGGAGACGGAGGAGCTGGTTCTCGCGAAGTGGATCAGTCGATGGTTGAATCCGCAGCTCTTGGAGCCCGTGAACATCAAGGTCATTAACCTTGGGGGGAATAAGCGGTTTCGGAAGGAGATTGTAAAGTACGTCCGCCGGACCTTGGGCGAACGGGGCAACGGAGACATCATAGCCTGCATCGGTCTGCTTGACCTCTACGGATTCCCTGGTCTTCCGAAAGATCTCCGAGCCGTTGCTGACCGCTATGCTTGGGCACAGAGGAAAGTGCAAGACGATGTGGATCGCCCACGATTTCATATGTACTTCGCGGTGCACGAATTCGAAGCATGGCTTCTGAGCCAATCCGATATCTTCGATCCCGCACTCCGAGGTGATATTGAGAAACTCGGGGATCCTGAAGTAGTGGATTTCGACAATCCCCCTGCAAAGCGGTTAGATACGCTGTACTTGGCCAAACTGAGACGCAAGTACGTGAAGACATTGGATGGAAACAATCTCTTCGCGCGTCTTGATCCTGAGCAGGCCCGTGGAAAGTGTCGCTATCTCAAAAAGTTGCTCGACGAGCTGCTGCATATGGCGAAGGATGCCGGCTTGTGTACGTGAGATCCTGTTCTGCGCCGCGGCCCTTCCTGAAATGGGCCGGGGGGAAGGGGCAGTTGCTTGGGGAGTTGCTTGCGCGCGTTGCAGCGGCAGGAGAGTTTGGGCGGTATCATGAACCGTTTGTCGGGGGCGGTGCACTGTTCTTTGGACTGGTAGGCTCCCTCAGTTTGAAGCGAAAGGCTTGCCTATCGGACAACAACCGGAACCTTGTCGATTGCTATCTCGGCTTGCAGAGGAACGTCGAGGGTGTCATTGAACTCCTGAAGGCGCATAAGGCGAGGCACGGAGAGGAGTATTTCTACGAGGTGCGTTCGGCGGCGCCGGTGACTCTCGAAGAGCGGGCTGCACGCATCATCTATCTCAATCGGACGTGCTATAACGGCCTGTACCGCGAGAACAGCCGTGGCGGGTTCAACGTTCCGTTCGGACGCTACAAGAATCCGACGATCTGCGATGCGGAGAACTTGCGGTTGTGTGCGAAGGCGCTCAAGCGGGCGACGGTTGAGAAGCGGCCGTTTGAGACCGTACTGGATCGCGCAAAGGCGGGCGATTTTGTCTATTTTGATCCGCCGTATGTTCCCCTTTCCGCGACCTCGAACTTCACCTCATATGACAAGGGGGGATTTGGGGAGGATTCGCAGCGGCGTTTGGCGGATGTCTTCGCAAAGCTCACGCAACGTGGAGTAAAGGTGTTACTGTCGAATTCGGAGACGCGCCTTGTCAGGGAACTGTACCGCGATTTCACGATCGAGACCGTCTACGCGACGCGCTTGGTGAACAGCCGCGCGGATCGCCGCGGGAAGATTGCCGAGGTGTTGGCGAGGAACTTCTGAGAGGTTGTGGTGCGGCCGGGCAAGGTCGCGTTGTCTAGCGGGTGTGAATCC
>CAZPMT010000183.1:0-8098 GCA_964587655.1 uncultured Nitrospiraceae bacterium | reverse complement strand
CCCGCTTCTCATCCTCCCACGCGAAAACTCGACTCCTTACATGCGGATCGGGGCCGCAGCCTGGGCCGACTGTGCCGGATGCGCAAACCGCTGACATGAATGCTCAGCGTTTTCCGGAGTAGATTTCGGGGTTTTGACGCTGGCACTCTTCGATGACGGCGATTTGCTGCCGCACCTGCTGAGGCGTTATTCGGAGAGGGGTTCCTTTGGTCAGCGTCTTGTACAGCATGTCATAGAACGAGCGCGACATGTACATGAACATGTCGCCCAGTTCTTGAGGGACCTTCCAGGCCTGCTCGATCCATTTCAATGCGTCGCCGCAGTAAGCGGGCGTGCCGTCGGGATTGCAGATGGGCTTGCGGATCAGCTTGAGCTTGCGGGCCTTCTTGACGTCGTAGTATCTCCATGCCATTTCCCCCATCGACCCTCTGAGGCCGCCGCGCGTGCCGTACACGTTGTAGGTCGAACGGGGATACGTGCAGCATGAGGATATCTCGAGATTGATCAGCGGACGCCCTTCGCCGCTCAGGATGAGCACGACGTGGTCCTCCGCGTTACCATAGCTCGTCGCGTTACGCATGAAACACGTCACCTTCGGCATGATATCCGTTCCGAACAACTGGAGGGCTTGATCGAGTGGATGTGGACCCGTGTTGAGCAGGTTTCCGCCCATCTCTTCGGTCAGGGTTTGCCAGTCATAGCGCCGCGAAAAACCGTTGAAGCAAATGGATACTTGTACGATCTCGCCAAGAACGCCGGAGGCGATCACCTTCCTGACCTGTTCGAAATAGGGCGCGAACCGGGACTGCTGGAAGATGGCCAACACTTTGCCCGACTTCTCGGAGGCGGCGATTAGGCGGTCGACATCCCGAGATCGGGAGGCAAGCGGCTTTTCGCACAGAACGTTGAAACCGGCTTTGAGGAACTCGAGCGTGATTGGGACGTGGAACCTGCTCGGCGACGCGTTGATGACGAGGTCGAGGTCCTTCCGTCGCAACAGGGGCCGGTGATCCGGAAAGGCTTCGCAACCGTATTCCTCGATCGCGCGCTGGCGCCGATCTGCAAACGGCTCCGCCACGGCGACGATACGGAACCGCGTCAGGTCTTCCGTCAGATATCGCCCGTGTATGTCTCGTCCGCTCCTGCCCTGCCCGATGACGGCCACGCGTATTTGTTTCGTTTTCATTGTCCCATTCCCAGTTGTTCCTAGAAGGCCACGCATTGTAAGGCGCGATTATAGGAAGAGCCGAGCCCTTTCGCAAACCTCCGGCCATGGCCTCAGGCGAGAAGCGCTCGAAATGAGACCGCCGTTTTGCTTTGCAGGACTAGCCTTGATACCATTCCGTCGTGACCTCTATGGCGATCTCTAATTCAATGCAGCGTGGCGCCGTGCACGGAAAGCAGCGACGCTGGCTGCTGCCCGCGGCGGCAGCAGGCGTGATCTTCATGATCGCGGGTTTGGCTCTTGCCCAGACACCGGACTCCGGCAGAGATCTGAACGTTATCATCATCGTGTTGGACGCGTTGCGGGCCGATCACCTCGGTTGTTACGGGTATGCCCGAAAGACATCGCCGTTCATTGACTCGCTGGCCGCGGAAGGCATCTTATTCCAGCGGGCGATGTCGAATTCCTCTTACACGCGCGAATCGGTGTCGACACTGATGACCGGGCTGTTGCCTTCGAGCAGTCCCACGGGCACGGGATGGTTCGCGAAACCAAACCCGGCCACGGTAAACATGGGCGAGTTGTTCTCTAACGCCGGATACGCGACGCTCTTCTTGACCGACGCTCCCGTTTTCGCCACCACTCCGTTCGGCCGAGGATTCGCGGAAAAGGACCTCATCCCCACGAAATGGGGCGAGAGCGGCTCTGGTCCGGCCGTGTCCAAACGGGCGTTGGCCTTTGTGGCGCGGCAAACCGGCAAGAAGTTCATGATGTATCTGCACTACATCGATCCGCATGCGCCGTACAGTCCACCGGACGAGTATTATCTGCGGTTCGCCAAGACCCGGCTCCCGAATCTTCCGGACCTGATGGGAGACATCCGGCCTAACCTGCCGAAGTTCCTCGCGGAGGGCTTTGGTCCGGGCGAGGTGCGTTTTGAGGATCAGATCGCGGGCTATGACGGCGAGATCGCCCTGAATGATTTCGCCGTGGCGACGCTATGCGGCGGGCTGAAGGATCTCGGGGTGTTGGACCGGACGCTTATCATCTTCACGTCGGATCATGGCGAGGAATTCCTGGACCACGGCTTCGTAGAACACGCCTGGACCGTGTACAACGAAGTGCTCCATGTGCCTTTGATCCTTTGGCGGCCAGGATTGTTCCAGCCCGCGCGCGTTGACGCGCGCGTGTCGCACTGCGATCTCCTACCCACGCTGGTGCGCCTGCTCGGCCTGCCGTGCGAAAGGACGGATCTTGCCGGAACGCCGTTGTTAACGCGGCAGGGCGATCAATGGACCTTTGCGGCCCCGACGAAACCGATCATCTCGGAGGAGATGCTCCAGACACGGCCTCAGGTGCGCGCCGTGATCCAGGGCGATTTCAAATACATCGCCGCACAAAAGTGGTTGACGCCGACGGAATGCGCCGAAGCCTCGAAGCATCAGAAGCCGGGCATTGAAGCAGTCCGCACCGGAACTTTTGAAGGCGTCGACATACTCGGGCCGCCGGTGTATGAGGCGTTGTACAATCTCGCGAGCGATCCGAAGGAACAGCACAATATCTTGGCGGAATCGCCGGATCGAGCCCTCGAGTTGAGGACGATTATGGAAACGTATATGGCCTCGTGTCCGAAGCCGATCAAAGGGCCTGCGCCGGAGCCGCAGGATCAGCAGTGGACTCCGGAACGTCAGGATCAAATGAAAGCCCTGGGATACTTCTAGCGTAAGAATCGAGCTGACGAATGAGAGCCTTGTTCACGGCAGTGAGATCTTCTTGAGGGTTGAAACAGCACTCCGAAAGCCAGGTATGGAGCATTCACGGCCAAAGATCTCAGAGTACTTGTTTCCGGCCTTGCTCGTCGTGTTCTTCATCGTCGTCGGAACGTTGCCTTATCTCTACGGCTATTGGAGCGAAGAGCCCAACAGCGAATACATGGGCATCGTGGGCCGCGGCGCGCTGCATTCGATCGGGTACCTGATGTTCGCGCGTCAGGCCCAAGAAGGCCTCAATCTGTTTGAGAACAAGCTTACCCCGGAGCCGCTCCCGCGCCTTTATTTCCATCCGGAATGGTGGCTCTACGGGAAGGCAGCCCGATGGACGGGGCTCTCACTTGCGGCCATGTGGCACGTACACCGGGTTATCGCCGTGGCGGCGCTGATCTTCGCGTTGTACTACCTCATCGCGCGGTGTCTGCGCACCACTTATCAACGCCGCGTGGCGTTGTCGATCATCGTTTTCGGCGCCGGCTTCGGATGGGTTCCGTGGTGTCTGTCCGAGTTGCATGTCCGGCTCTTTCCCCTCTGCCGTGACACGGACGGCGTGACCATATTCGGCTACCTCGTCAACAAGCCGCATTTCATCCTCGCGGGAGCCTTCATCGTTCTCACGTACGCACTGCTGCTCGAAGGCGAGCGTACGGGACTGCGCCGCTACTTCGTGCTGAGCGGCCTGTGCGCGCTTGCCAATCTTCTAATCCGCGCTTTCGCCATCTATGAGATCTGCGCGATTTATGCGCTGTATCCCGTGCTGCTCTCCTTTCGCGAACGGCGATTCATTTGGTCGCGATTCTCGAATTACGTGCTGGCCGGCAGCATGCTGATCCCCGCCGTGATCTACTACTTGTTCCTGATTGCCACGCGAACACTGGGCGACGCGAAGTTGGAGGTGCAGGTCGTCTCGTTTTTCCAATACATCGTCTGGTACGGCCTGCCGTTCGTGTTTCTCTTCCTGTATTTCCAGGGCCCCGCCCATTTCCACCGGATGAAACCTTCCTCAATACTGCTTTCGCTGTGGATTCTGGTCGCGTTTGTGGTCGCGCAATTGCATCCCATTCTGCGCAACGGCGAAGAGGCCGCATTCTACTCGTTCTCCTTCGTGCCGGCGATCCTCATTGTGGAAACGCCGTTGCGGCGGATGTATTGCGCCGCGGTTCGCAGCCGGTACCGACGTGCGCGCCCGGGAAATCGCATGACGCGCGGACGCTTCAAGCTCCTTGCGGTTTGCGCGTTCGTCGCGTTCTGCATGCCGAGCAACGTCATTGTTTACGGACGGATGTTCACTGCCTTGCACGCCGAGCCCGCGAACTACTACATTCCCAAAGATCTGCGCGCCGCCCTCAAGTGGCTGGAAGAGAATACCGGACGAAACGAGTTGGCCTTGGCGGGCCCGGTCACTTGTCCTCTGATCCCGTACTACGCGGGCAACAAGACCTTCACGGGCCACGACCTTCTGACCAGCAATCGCTACGAGAAGGATGCGCTGGCCGATCGCTTCTTCGTCCGGCAGGATGACGTGTTCAAGCGCGACCTCGCTGCCCGGTATGGAGTCCACTACGTGGTCCTCGGGCCGAATGAAACGCGGACGAACGGGATCGCGCCCGCGGAACATCCCTGGCTGCAGCCGGTATTCACTCAGGGAGCTGCTTCGGTGTTTCGAGTTAGAGAAGCGCCGCAGTAACGGTGATCATGAAACCGGAGGTTTGCCCATGTCCGCGGATGACGATGCCATGGCCCAGGCGTGCATGAAACACGTGCAGGCGGCGTTGCGCGAGTATCGCATGCTTGCCCAGGGGGATCGCGTGTTGGCGGCGGTATCGGGGGGACCCGACTCGGTATGTCTGCTGCACGTGCTTTGCGATCTCGGGTTTCCAGTCGAGGTGGCCCATTTCGATCACCAGACCCGCGAGGGGGAAAGCGCGGCTGATGCCGGATTTGTCCGCGCGCTGGCCGAGCGGCTCGGCGTTCCTTTTCATCTTGAGGGCAGGCCAATCGTCGAGGAGTGCCGCGATTCCGGGTTCTCGTTCGAGCAGCACGCGAGAGGAGCGCGGTACGACTTCCTGACACGCACGGCGCTGGCTCGCCAATGCACGGCGATCGCCACGGGGCATCATGCGGACGACCACGTGGAAACGATCCTGATGCGTCTCTTGCGCGGGACCACCGCAAACGGGCTGGCCGGCATTCCGCCGGTGAGGATCGAGGAGGGTGTGCGCATCATCAGGCCTTTGATAAACTGCACGCGCGAGGAGATCCTAGCACACCTTGCCGCGCGCGGCGCGTCTTATCGGATCGACGGGTCGAATGCGGACACGCGGCACGTCCGAAACAGGATACGGCACGACCTCCTGCCTCATCTGGCCCGCGATTACAACCCGCAAGTGCGTACGGCGCTCGTGCGCCTGAGCGAATCGATCCGATGTGAGAACGATTTTCTGAATGCCGCAGCGGAGCGCGCACTCGCGGAATGCTGGCCGGCGGAGGAAGGCATCGACCGGCACGCATTCGCTGCGCTTCACCCGGCCGTTCAACGGCGGGTTGTGCTGATGCTCGCGTGGCGGCATGGCGTGGACTGTCCTTTCGACAGGGTCTGCGCGGCGGCGCGGTTCATCGCCGACGGCCCGACCGGCGCGCGGTTTGACCTCGGGGGCGGCCTCCTGATGGCCAACGGCCGCGCGCGAACAACTGTAACCGGAGAGCATCCGCATCCGGACCTGGCTGAGGTCATCTTGGAGGCGGCGGGCTTGACCGAGGCCTTCGGACACAAGTTCAAGGTGTCGCTTTTCGGTGGTCCGCCGGACAAGGACTGGGCTGAGTATTGCTCTCCGTTCCGTCAAGTGTTTGACGCAGACGCGGTGGGGAGCGTTCTTTCCGTGCGGCATCGGCGGCCGGGGGATCGCTTCGTCCCGTACGGCATGAGCGGGACGCGCAAACTGCAAGACTACTTTGTGGATCTTGGAATCCCCGAGTGGGAACGTGATACACAACTGATTGTACTCGGCTACGGTCGCATAGCATGGATTGTGGGCCATGCGGTCGGCGCGCACGCCGCAGTTACGGTCCGCACGCGTCGCATACTCGAAATCGAGGTGATGAATGCGACTGGGTAAGACGCCGATCATCACTGCAATGCAGATCGAGCGGCGCGTTGCGGAATTGGCCGGACAGATCTCGCGGGACTATGCGGGCCGGGAGCTTCTTCTTATCGCCGTCCTCAAGGGCAGTGTCATTTTCGCGTCAGATCTGATGCGCCGTTTGACCGTTCCCGTGACGCTGGACTTTGTGCGCGCGCGCAGCTACCGCAACACGGAATCGACGGGCAGCGTCGAATGCACGTTTCATCCCGAGCAGAGCGTTGCGCGCAAACACGTTCTGATTCTCGAGGACATCCTTGACACGGGGCGAACCGCCTCGGCCATCGTGGAACACATCAGAGAAGGGCGCCCTGACAGTCTTGCCTTGTGCGCACTTTTCGACAAGCCGTCGCGGCGCGTTGTTCCGATGACCGCGGACTACGTCGGATTCACGCTGGACGACCGATTCGTTGTCGGATATGGGCTCGACTACAACGAATGCGGTCGTGAACTGCCCGATCTGTATGTCCTCGATGAAGAATAGGGGCTCTTCCGGTTCTTGCTCTGGGAATCGTGTCCAATGCCTGCGGTTTTCCGTTGATTCCCTTGCGATTGCCCGCAAGCTCTTGCTAACATGCGACGGAAGGCAGGTCCCCGGCACGAGAACCCCCTGGCCGTAACCATTTGGCTTATAAGCCACTGAGTTGATCGAAGCAGGCAAAGGCGAGGTCCTTGCCTTGTTGGCCTTCTTCTTGCTCCATTGAGGACCTTAAGTGTTGCTATTTGAAGGCGATGCGCCGCAGGTGTAATTCCGCGCGTGACGCCTTCGCCGCTTGAACCAGGAGGGATGTCCGTCCGTCATGAATGCCGTCGCTGAAGTTGATCTTGGGCTCGTCGATCATATTGTGACAAAGTTCGAGCAAGCCCGCCGGGAAGAGGGTGGCCGGATTACTAGCGACGACCTTATCGGCTTGCTGCAACAGACCCAGGAAGCTTATGGATACCTGCCGCGTCCCGCCATGACCCAGCTCAGTGAACGCACGGGCATTCCGATGAGCCAGATCTACGGCGTCGTGACGTTCTACGCGCAGTTCTATCTCGAACCGCATGGGAAACACACGATCACGTTTTGCCGCGGGACCTCGTGTCACGTGCGGGGCGGCAACAAGGTGCTGGCCACGGTGAAAGGGCTTCTCGGGATCGAGGATGGCGGGACGACCAAGGACTTTCAGTTTTCCCTGGAAACCGTGGCGTGCGTGGGGGCGTGCGCGGTAGCACCCGTGATGGTGGTGGACGGAAAACACTATGGCAAGCTGACCCCGCGCTCGGCGGAACGGGTAATCCGCGCGATGATGGAAGAGGGTTGATCATGGAACGAGTGAGGACGGCAGGCGATCTCCGGGCTTGGAAGGATGAAGCCCTCGCGGCGTTGGCAAGACCGGGCCATACCCTCTCGGTGTGCAGCACGGGTTGTTCCGCGATGGGGGGCCTCGAAGTGGCGGACGCGCTGGAAGCGGAAATCCGCCGGCGCGGTCTCGAAAGCACGGCGACGGTGAAGCGGACTGGGTGCCACGGATTTTGCGAACAGGGGCCGATCGTCGTTGTCCGTCCCGGCGACATCTTTTACGTCCATGTAGATCCGGAAGACGCCGCCGAGATTATCGAGCAGACAATACTGGGCGGAGAACTCATTGAGCGGTTGTTGTTCACTGACCCGGCCACCGGGCAGAAGGTGGCGCAGGAAAACGAAGTCCCGTTCTATGCTAAACAAACGCGGCTGTTACTCGGGAACAACAGCGCGACGGACCCGCTTTCGCTGGACGACCATATCGCGCGCGAAGGCTACGCGGCCCTCGCCAAGGCGTTGGGCGAGATGACGCCGGAACAGATCATCGAAGAAGTCCGCGAGGCGGGTCTGCGCGGACGCGGCGGGGCGGGTTTTCCGGCGGGTGTGAAATGGGGTTTGTGCAGGAAGTCCCCGGGAGACGAAAAATACCTGATCTGCAACGCGGACGAGGGCGATCCCGGGGCGTTCATGGACCGAGCGGTCATTGAAGGCGATCCGCACCGATTGGTGGAAGGAA
>CAZPMT010000182.1:0-8416 GCA_964587655.1 uncultured Nitrospiraceae bacterium | reverse complement strand
CCTGCAAAAGATGGCCAACAGCATCACGACGAACCATCCCGAGGTCACCGTTATCGTCCTGCTGATCGACGAGCGCCCGGAGGAAGTCACCGACATGTCGCGCTCCGTCAAGGGCGAGGTGATCGCGTCCACCTTCGACGAGCCGCCCGAACGGCACGTCCAAGTCGCCGAGATGGTCCTTGAGAAGGCCAAGCGCCTCGTCGAACACAAGCGCGACGTCGTCATCCTGCTCGACTCGATCACTCGTCTCGCCCGCGCTTACAACGTAATCGTGCCCGCGAGCGGCAAAGTGCTTTCCGGCGGCGTCGACGCGAACGCCCTCCAGAGACCCAAACGCTTCTTCGGCGCGGCGCGCAACATCGAGGAAGGCGGAAGCCTCACGATCGTCGCCACGGCCATTATCGAGACCGGCAGCCGCATGGACGACGTTATCTTCGAAGAGTTCAAGGGCACCGGCAACATGGAGATCCACCTCGACCGCCGCCTCATGGAGAAACGCATCTTCCCCGCAGTGGACGTGCTGAAGTCCAGGACCCGCAAAGAAGAACTCCTGATCGAAGCCGAAGAACTCCAGCGCATCTGGCTGTTGCTCCGCGTGTTGGGTCCGCTGGATATCGCCGAGGCCGCCGAACTCCTCATCAACAAGCTAAAGAAGACCAAGAGCAACCAGGAATTCCTCTCCATGATGCAGAAAATGTAGCCGCATCCGCAGAAAACGGAATGAAAACGCAAAGACGATCTTCGTGCGGATTACATGCGGTCGGATTTCCCCGGCGCTATGGTAGGGGAATGGGTATGTTTGACTCCAGCATCATGAGTTGCCAAGAGCGTGAGTCACTACACTAATCGACCAGCGTCAGGCCTATTTCGTTGTTCAATTCGAACCCTGAGAGGGTAGGGCGGAAGGTCGTTTCGTCTTCCTCGATGAGACCGCGTGTGAGCAGGCGGTCGAGGCCGGGGCCGAAATCCTCGCGGACGTCGGAGGCGAATCGCTCCCGGTATTCCTTTTTCGACAGGCCTTTCCGGAGCCGGAGATGCTGGACGACGGTTTCCACGCGGACCTCGTGATCGGTCAGGTCAAGCGCCTCGGATTTCCCGCCTGGGTCCGCGAGGTAGTCCTGCAACGCGTCGTGATTTCGCGAACGGATGCCGTTAAGAAAAGAGTAGGCCGCGGGGCCGAAGCCGGCGTACTCGAGGTTCCGCCAGTAGATCAGGTTATGTTTGCACTCGCAGCCGGACAGCGCGTAATTGGATATCTCGTAATGGTCGTAGTCCGCGAGGGATTCGTGCGCGCAGCGATAGAGATTGAGCCAGGTCTCATCGTCAACGGCCTCGTGCCGGCGTGCGCCAAAGGGCGTGCCGGGCTCATAGGTCAGCCCGTACGTTGACACGTGCCAGGGCGCATACGAAAGACAGGTGTCGAGT
Source organism: uncultured Nitrospiraceae bacterium (assembly GCA_964587655.1). Lineage (GTDB taxonomy): Bacteria > Hydrogenedentota > Hydrogenedentia > Hydrogenedentales > SLHB01 > CAZPMT01. The sequence goes on along the minus strand of CAZPMT010000182.1, from coordinate 6,991 downwards.
GTGGCGTTCCACGAATCGAGCGGCGGAGCGCCGAAGATGAGATCCATTCCCCAGTTTGAGAACCGCTGTGAGACAAGTTCACACACGCGGCGGGCAGTGTTGGCGTCGTGGCGCCTGCCCAGGTAACGCAGCACGCGGTCATCGAAGCTCTGCACGCCAAGGCTGACGCGGTTGATCCCCAGCGACACCCATGCGTCCGCCAATTCCGGCGTCACGTCGTCGGGATTCGCCTCAAGCGTGACCTCCGGCTCGTCCAACACAAAACGCTTCCGAAGGGCGGTAAAGACGGCACCCAACATCCGCGGTTCGAGCAACGAAGGCGTCCCGCCGCCGAAAAAGACCGTATCGACCCGGTCGGGCCCGCGGAACGCCTGGATCTCGCGGCACAACGCTTCGACGAACGCCGCGGGAACCGGATCCAAGATCGCATTGCTCACAAAATCGCAATACGGACACCGCGTCCGGCAAAAGGGAACGTGAATGTAGACGCCAATCACCCTAGATTCGGCAATTGGAGACAGTTGGGTTTGTCCAAGTAGTGGACAAAGTGGACGTTGTGGACAAAGTGGACGCAACCCTGCAGGCGATCCTTTTCGGCGTCCACGTCGTCCACAAAGTCCACGCCGTCCACCATTTCGGCAGGCACGTTCAATCTTGACTGCCGAATCTAGGATCACAGGTTCAGTCGATGGCCGAACAGAGCCGCCCATTCTGTCTTCCTCTTCGTGTGTTTCGTGAGCTTCGTGATTGAGAAGAGAGACTGACCACGGAGATATCGAGACTAATGGCCGCGCGTTCGCAGGAGTTTGAACTCGATACTGTCGACGAGGGCTTCATAGGATGCGGAAAGGATGTTCTCGGAGACGCCGACGGTGCTCCAACTATTTTCGAGGTCGCTGGAGCCTAGCAGTACGCGGGTCTTGGCGCGGGTGGCGGATCTCGCGTCTATGATGCGGACCTTGTAGTCTTCGAGGTGGACGTCGCGCAGTTCGGGGTAGGTGTGTTCGAGTGCTTTTCGCAGGGCGCTGTTGAGTGCGTCGACAGGGCCATTGCCTTCGGCGACGGTATGTTTCGTGGTCCCGTCGGGCAGCGTCAGAAGTATCGTTGCTACGGAGACCGCCGAGGGCGCCGAGGGTTGTTGAATCACGGTGACGTGGAAACCGTCGAGTTTGAAGAAGCTTAGGTGTTCGCCTTTGACGCGCCGCATTAGGAGTTCGAGTGAGGCATCGGCGCCCTCGAATTCGTATCCCTGATTTTCCAACTCTTTCACGTGCGCGAGGATTCGCCGCGTCTCGGCGTTGTCGCCGTCGAGTTCGACGCCGAGTTCGGACGCCTTGTGGAGCAGGCTTGCGCGGCCCGACATTTCGCTGACGGTGATCCGCGTCCAGTTTCCGACAACCGTCGGGTCGACGTGCTCATAGGTCACCTTGGATTTGCGCACGGCGTCCGCGTGCATGCCGGCCTTGTGGGTGAAGGAGTCCCGTCCGACGTATGGGTCGGAATCGCGAGGCGCCATATTGGCCAGTTCGGCCACCAAGTGCGAGATATGCGTCACGCGGGCCAATTGCTCGGGGCTGACGACCGGGATGCCCATCTTGAGTTGAAGGTTCGGGACGATCGTCGAGAGGTTGGCGTTCCCGGTCCGCTCTCCGTAACCGTTGATGGTGCCCTGGACCTGCACCGCGCCCGCTGACACCGCGGCAAGAGTGTTCGCCACGGCGCATCCGGAATCGTTGTGCGTATGAATCCCGATGTCCACTTCGGGGAGACGCGCGCGAACCGCCCGGGTCGCCGCTTCGATCTCGTGCGGGAGACGGCCTCCATTCGTATCGCACAGGATGAGCACCTCGGCGCCGGCCGCCGCGGCGCGCTCAAGCGCGGAAAGCGCATACGATGAGTCCTCGGCATAGCCGTCGAAGAAGTGCTCGGCATCGACGAAGACTCGCCGGCCGTGGGATCGCAGATACGCCACCGACTCGTCGATGATCTGAAGATTGTGATCGAGGGAAGTGCGCAGGACGCCCGTCACGTGGCGAGGCGAGGTCTTCGCAAAGATCGTGACGACTTCCGTGCCGGCGTCGACGAGGGCCTTTATGTTCGGGTCGTCCTCGATGGCGGATTTTGGATGGCGGGTGCTGCCGAATGCCGTTACCTTTGCCTGTTCGAGACGGAGGTCGCGGATCCTGCTGAACAGGTCGGCGGCCTTAGGGTTCGATCCTGGCTGGCCGCCCTCGATGTAGCGGACGCCGAAGGCATCGAGCTCGCGCACGATGCGGATCTGGTCCTCGGCGCTGAACTTGATGCCAGGACCCTGCGCCCCGTCGCGAAGGGTAACGTCGTAAATGTCAACTCGGGGGGACACGGCGAAACGTCTCCTCTGTATCCTAAATCGGGTAGTCAGGAGTCAGGAGACAGAAGTCAGAATGTTGGCCACGTGCAGGTTACGTCCGGCGTGAGACGGTTCGATGCTTTACCCAAATGTTAAGACGCCCTCTTCACGTAACTCGCTTTCCTTCTGACTCCTGACTCCTGTCTTCTGACTCCTACTGCCGTTTCTGGGTTTATCTCTCATGCGCGGGTATGCGTACTGGCGGCGCATGAGACGTGTAGGTAGTTCTACATCATTCGGAAACGTGGTTCAAGGTTGGGAAATCTATGGTGGGCGCACGCAGCATATGCGCGATGAGCGTGTGGCCCTGGGTAAGAAGAATCCCGGTCTCCTGCGCCGCGCGCTCGGAATATGACTGGCAGGCGTTGGCCGTGATCCCCTCGCCGCAGAGCGCGAAGGGAATGGGGCCATGCTCGTGGGTGCGGCTGCGGATTGCAGTGATATGGTCCGGCGCAACGAGTATGCGCAGGTGGGGATGATGCTGCATGTATTCGAGAAACGGCGCGACGACGTACGCGTCGAAATCTTCGATTGCGCGGATCTTCAAATCGACGCGCCCCTCATGACTCGTCTCGTCCGGCGCCTCGATGTGTACATAGACGAAATCGACCTCCTTGAGGGCCTCGATGGCCGCGCTCACTTTTCCTTTGTAATTGGTGTCCAGATAGCCCGTGGCGCCGGGCACCTTGATAACGCGAAGGCCGGCGGACACGCCGATGCCGTTGACCAGGTCAACCGCGGAGATCACCGCGCCTGAAATTCCGAATCTTTGTCGGTAGGGCTGAAGGCGTGGAGGCCGCCCCTGGCCCCAAAGCCAGATCGAGGTGGCGGGCGGTTGTCCGGCGACCGCACGAGCGGCGTTGACCGGGTGCTGTTCAAGGATCGGTCGCGACGCTTCCATCATCTCGATGATGGGCTCAGCGCCCGGTCCCGACGGGAGATAATCCGCGAAAGGTTTGCCCGTTATGTCGTGTGGGGGAGTACACTGGAGTGCCTGGAGGTTAGCCAACGCTTCAGGAGCGCCGGCGATTATGGTAAGATGGCGGTAACTGACGCCTGGAAAGAAGGTTGCCGTGAAGCCCGTCAGTCCGGCGTTTAGCGCCTCGATAAGGACGGCGGCCTCCTCGGTCGGGATATGGCCGGATGTGAAATCTTGCATTAGGCCGTTTTCGAGCGTAACAAGGTTGCAACGGAAGGCAATCTGGTCGGGCCGAATCACAATGCCCTGATTGGCGGCTTCCAGCGGGGCGCGGCCTGTATAGGTCTCGCGAGGATCGTAACCGAAGAGCGAGAGATTGCCGATGTCGCTGCCGGGAGGACAACCTTCGGGTATTGGACAGAAAAGACCGCAGACCCCAATCCGGGCTACCTCGTCCATCGACGGCGTAAAGGCCACTTCAAGCGGCGTACGGCCTTCAAGTTCAGGTAACGGGAAGTCGGCCATGCCGTCGCCGAGCAGCACAAGGTACTTCAATGCGGACCTCCGTTCACAGGAAAGCTGGTCACGGGCAAGACGATAACATAGGGATAAGGCGAAGTCAAGGCAGAGGCGCGAGCAAAGAGTCGAATACTATGAATAGAATGAATTCTGATAGCATCCCTGTGTCGCAACAGCTTCAGGATCTCCTGTTGAAGTCTGGATGTGCGCCGGCCGCCGGTTTTCAGCGGCGGTTGTCTCAGTATCTCTCTCTCGTCCGCGAATGGAATGGCTACGCTTCTCTTGTGTCAAAGGGAGACCTGCCGTCACTCAAGAGGACGCACTTGGTTGATGCACTCAGCCTAGCGCCGGTCATTATGAGGCTCGGCCAAGACAAGGGTCTCCTGCTGGATATCGGGAGTGGTGGTGGTTTCCCGGCTATTCCTTTGAAGATGGCGCTCCCAAACCTCCAGATCGTCATGGTTGAGAGGTCCTGGAGGAAGGTGGCCTTTCTCAGAAAGGCTTCGGCTGTCCTCGGATTTGAAAACACCGTAATCGTGGAAGGAAGCTTCCCAGAATCGGCCGACGCGTTCCGCCCCAACTTGGTCACAGAACGGGCGGTTGAGGCGCCTGGAAGACTCCTGCATCAGGTCTTGTCCTTCCTTCCAGAAGGCGCTTCCTTCCTGTGCCAAGTACCAGCGGACAAGCTCCAGATCCCTGAAACGTTCCACGTGGAACATGTAAAGGATGAGTGGACGACAAGAGGCCTGCGCCGGGGGACCCTCTCCATCATCACCCACGCTCGCGTTTTCTAAGCCCGCTCGGATGCCATCCGTTAGACGCCCGCGCCCAAGAGACGGCGTTCCACGTGGAACGTCTTCCCTGGAAGCGGCACTCTTGCCATTTCATAGCGAGGAACGCACGACCTGCGGCAGGCCTGTGAGAGATGCAATAGTTCACTATGTCTCTCTCTGACAGATCCGACAGATCCGACAGATCCGTCCGATCCGTCCAATACTTATGACCTCTTCCAGCGCTCATCCCGCAACGTCCCCCTTGATTCCGTCACCCGGGCACTATAAGATCCCCGCAAGACAATCCGGGGTCTCCGGTTGCGCCTGTGTCTCGATGACGTTTGGAGCTTTCCACACTACCTATGCTCGAAGTAACGGGATTTCGCGCTCTTCGCTTCAACGCGGCCGAGGTTGGTTCCTTGGACTCCGTGATCACGCCGCCTTACGACGTCATCACTCCGGAACAGCGCCAGGAACTCGAATGGCGATCACCCTACAGCATGGTGCGCCTCATACTGCCGGAAGAGAGAGGAGCCCTCAGCCGCTACGAGGCCGCGGCGCAGGACTTCGCATCGTGGCAATCGCAAGGCGTGCTGACCCAGGATGACGCCGAGTCGTTCTACATTCTTGAGCAGGAGTTCGCGGGGACCGGGGGCGCAAAGTGCACGCGCCGCGCCTTTTTTGCCACGGCCCGCATCCCCGAGCCGGGCGACGCCACCATTCTCGGACACGAACAGACCTTCCGCCGCACGATGGAGGATCGTTTCCTCCTGATGCAGGCCACGCGCGCCAATCTAGGTCCCGTGTTCGTGCTCTATGCCGATCCCGATGACGCCCTGCACGCCTTCCTTCATCAAACCGACGGTCATCGGCCGCATTTGACCGCCACGACTATTGACGGCGTAGCGCAGAAGTTGTGGCGCGTACCGCCCTCTGACGAAGTCACCGCTTTCTTCCGCGACAAGCGTCTCTACATCGCCGACGGACACCATCGCTATGGGACCGCCTGCGCCTATCGCGATCTGCTGCGGGAACGCGACGGGCGCTCGCCGGGTCCCGTGCCGCCGCGTTACGAGTACGTGTTGCTGGGATTCGTCTCACTCTCGGATCCCGGGCTCGCCATCTATCCTACGCATCGTCTCATGGCGCTGCCAGAGGGCTTCGAGCTCGAACGCTTCCTCGAAACTCTCGCAAAATCGTTCGAGGTGCGACCCATCGATGACCAAGCGATCCCCCTCCTTGACAATACGCCGGGTTGCGCGCTGGCAGTCGCCATTCACGGCTCAGGTTCTTATCTGCTGAAACTCAAGGACGTTGATCGCGAGGCCTTCCTGGGAACGGATCGCGCGCCCGCGTGGCGGGACCTTGATGTGGCCGTCCTTCACCGGGGAATCATCGAGAACATCCTCGGACTGTCGGCCGACACCAGCTTTGTCTACGAGCGCGATGCGGCCAAGGTTCTCGAACAGGTCCGCAACGGCGAATATGGAATGGGTTTTCTGCTCAAGGCGACCCGCGCCGAACAGATCCGGGCCTGCGCGGAGGCCGCCCAACCCATGCCGCACAAGTCCACCTACTTCTTCCCGAAGCTCCCGTCCGGCGCGGTCATTCACCGCCTGGAGTAATTCATGGGGCGCCGCAGGAAGCAAGAGTCTCGAAATCCCGCCGCCGATGGCGCGCCGCCCGCCCGGTCCGCTTCCTTCACCAGTGCGCTCCTGACTCTGCTCGTCCTGGGATACGTGGCGTTTGTTTTGTACGCTGACATCTTTCTTCGTCACGTCTTCCCGCGCCCGATGTTTCATGGGGCCGACCTCTTCAAGTTCACCGCCTGGTTCCTGATTCCCTTCGTCTTCTGCCTGCCGCGCATGGATTGGGGCTACTTCGGCATCAAACGCTGGGTCAGAAGCGACTACTACCTTCTCGCAGTCGTCATTGCGATCGAGTTGCTCGCCGTGCTATCGGTCCGCCTGTTTCCGGCGCTCCGCGCGGCACTTCCCGACCTCCGCAACGAATCCGTCCTCGAGTTCACCCTATGGAACCTATCGTGGCTCGTGGGATGGGAGTTCATGCACCGCTATCTCCTCCTGCGCCGCCTCAGCGTTTCTTTTCCCCGATTCGGCTGGCTGCTCATACCCCTGTACGAGGGCGCCTACCATCTCGTCTGGCCGACGCTCCTCATGCCCGCAGGCATGGTCCTCTTCTCCCTAATCGCCACCTACTGGTCCCTCAAACGCCGCAACTCCCTATTGCCCTTCCTCGCACACCTCATCATCGAGTGCCAACTCACCGTGTTCCTGATCTTCGCCTGACGCCCGGCCAGTCGAGGCACGCGCACTGTAACCATTCAGTGACGGGTGGTGAATGAGAGGTAATGGGAGATGCGTTCGTAAC
>CAZPMT010000181.1:0-8703 GCA_964587655.1 uncultured Nitrospiraceae bacterium | reverse complement strand
CCCGCTTCTCATCCTCCCACGCGAAAACTCGACTCCTTACATGCGGATCGGGGTATCGCGTGGCCGGACAAGCCTGTGGACGCCGTTCAGTTCAATTTCACGACTTAGAAACGCAAGACAATCGGCGGTGCGGCGGCCGCGGAAAGCGTGATCGCCTGGGGTTGCGTTTCGATTGCTTGCTCGTCCTGTCCGTAGAACGCCTTGATCTCGTAGTTTCCCTGAGCAATTCCCCGAATTTCAAAGTAGCCGCGATTATCCGTCGTGACGTTGGTGACCCATACGTGGCGTTCGTCTACCGTGGTAAGAAGAACCGCGGCCCCGCTGAGCGCCGCGTCCGCGCGCACGACGGTACCGGACACAGACGCAAGGGGGGCGATCACAATTTGGTTCTGTCCCGGCGAGTCGCCCGTCACGCGGACCGATCCGATGCCGGCGTCGGCTCGATAGGCCGTAAGCGCGCCGTTTTCAGGGACGGGCTCCTCCAACGTGAAACGTCCTTCGGCATCGGCCACGTAACGAGCCTGATACGTTTCGAGCCGCGATGCCGTAAGAATCTCGGAACAATACACGAGCGCTTCCGCGACGGAAAGTCCCGACGTATCAACCACCTGCCAGTCTAGCACGTCAGCGGCGGGAAGCAGCGAGATTGCCAGGCGCTCCATCGGCTGGCCGTTGGCATCAAGCAGCCCTTCTTCCGCGAAACTAAACTGAAATTCGGTGCTCTGATACCCGCGCGCGCGAACGATCAAGGTGGTTATTCTCCTGGACCGGCCGAGCGGCAACTGGAAATGCCCTTCCGGATTATTCACAACGATCGTCCCAGGAAGAAGCCCGGAAGTGCTGTCAATCTCGCACGAGGCCACCGGCCGTCCGGTAGCCGCGTCCACAACCCAGCCATCGAGCAACTCTTTGTCGTAGAGCACGAGGACGATATCCGTGTCGCCCGAGGATACCCATAACGCGTCGTCCTGTGGTTGGTAGTAATCTTGGTGGGATGCCGTCACTTTGATCATCTCTTGATCTTGGACTGCGCTCTCAAACCGGCCCATGGGATCCGTTGTCACCATCGATTCGGTATTCTCTCCGCGTACTGTTACCCACGCGCCAGGAATGCCGACGTCCAATTCATCAACCACGCGCCCTGCGATGCGATCACCTGAATACTGCGGCGCCTGCAACACCACATCCGTGACCGCGCCGTTCGGCGGGAGTGTCACTTCCACGAAGGATTGAGGCCGATCGCCCGCCTTGAAGGATTGCCGAAAGCGCAGCGACATCACGGAAAGCCGCCAGGACCCGGCTTCCAGGCGAGGAAAAACGAAGCGGCCGTCCGCTCCTGAGACAGTGTTGGCGCCTGAGATCGACCCGCCGTCGGAATCATGCAGGCTTGCACCCACCAATTCGGCCACGGGATTCCCCTGGTCGTCCTGCACGCGCCCTGCGATGCTGCCTGTGCCGCCGTGTTTCAGCGCCACCCGTATGCCCGGCAATCCCCCGGCGGGGACCGTGTACTCCAGCGAATCCGAGCGCCCATACTCGGGATGCGTTGCCCGCAGCGTTACGCGTTCGCCAGTTGCAAACCCGGCAAAGACGAACTCGCCGTTCGCGTCGGTCCTCTGCACGTATACAGGCGTCGTGCGCATGCGCGCATCGCGTGTTTCCACGATCCCCGATACGTCGGCATTCGGCGCAGGCCGGCCATCGGATTGCACTACAACGCCCGAAACTCGAATCCCGGCCTTGACAGCGAAATCGACGTCCGTCCGCCGTTCGCCCGAAGCCAGGGGTATCTGACGGTCCCGTTTCGCAAGCTCCTTACGATAGGAAGGCGGATAGAGCGCCTGAACACGGAAGTTTCCCGGCGGCAAGCCGTCGAACGCATAGCGGCCGTCCGCGTCCGTACTCACGGACCGGAGGGCGTTGCCCTCGCGAGGGTCGCGCTCTATCTCAAGCAGCGCTCCCTTGATGCCCTCCTGCGATTCGCTCTCATAGACTCGTCCCGCAATACATCCTCCCGCGGTGAGCCGGACCTCGATCCCGTCGCGGCGCTGGCCGTCCTTGATTGACGTATTCAGCGGAAACGGCGTGACCGTGCGTCCATCCGTGCTTCCCAGGAATGAATACGCGCCGTCCGCCAGTCCGCCCAGCGTGAAACGCCCATCGGCCCCGCAGGCCGCCAGCCGTTCGCCTTCCCAGCCCGTCTTGCGCGCCACACGGAGCACCGCGTCCGCTGCGGGTCGGCCCGTGGCGGCGTCCACGGCTATCCCCGAAATGACCCCGCCCCGGTTCAGCACAATCCGGTAGTCCGTCCGGCCCGTCGTCAGGGCTTCGGCCACCGCCGGGGCGTATCCGTCGGCCTCGGCCGAAACGTCATACTCGCCCATCGGTATCCCGTCGAACAGAAACGAACCCTGAGCATTCGAGACACAGGACGGATAACGGTTCTCGGCATTTTCCCGCTTGGCGCACAGGATGCTAAGCCGCGCGCCGGATACGGGACGTCCATCAGGCCCGGCCACGACCCCGCCCAGTACGCCCGAGGCCTGCAAGACAAGTATCACCTCGCGCGTCGAGAACGACAGCAATCGCAAGGTCTCGCACGCGACCGCTCCGGCGGAGGCCGCGCAAACCTGATAATACCCCTCCGGCAGGCCCGGGAACGCGAATCTTCCGTCGTCATCCGACATCACCCTGGCGCGAAACTTAAACGAGTCCTGCGACACCGGGTTTTCCGAAAGAGAGACTTCGGCGCCCACCACAGGTTTTCCGGAAATGTCATACACCGCGCCGAACACGGTCCTGTCACCGATAACGGGAACAATGGCGGGCGTGGTCGGCGAGGGAGGGATCTCGGGTGACGACGGCGGCGCATCGGGCACTGCCGCCGGGTGCGTTGCCACCCGTTCCGGCGGAGGCGCATCACGCGTCGGCTCAACCGGGAAAGACCTCAGCCAGACAACCCCTGCAAGAAGCGCCAACACCCCAAGAGACCACAGCACCCAGCGACCGCGCTTGGAATCTCCTCGCATCATGGCGCCTCCCGAAGGGAACACACGTTAATGCGCTTGTATTAGTGTGCCTGGACGACGGCAAAAAGATCAACTGCGCCCTGATTCGGGCCGGCGGTGATAAGCAACGTGTCTTTCCACAATCCGAGTGGCGTCGTTGGCTCCAGTTTTAGCGTCAGATCCAACGCAAGCCGCCCGACGCCGTCCAAAGGCCGTTGAATCACGCGCAGTGCCTCCTTCTGCGCCCATTCCAACCCCACGGACGAGAGCGTATCGCCGTAGGGTGCGGTCAATTCCACGGTCTTAGCCGCTTCCGCCCCCGGCGTAACCGCTCCAAAGACCACGCGGGATTCCGAAATCTCCAGCAGTGGGCGTATCTGGGCAACTACGCGCACCGTCTTGTCCGGAATCTCGGCATCGTTGGTCAACAAACGCACCGTCTCGTCAACATTCGTACCGGGCGCCAGCGGCGCCAGCGACACCACCACATCCACTTTGCCAGGCGCGTCCGCGGACGGGATTGTTTCCACGTGAACGATGGCCGGGTCGACGCGGACCTGCAAGCACTTGATCGGCGGCTGGCCCGGCCAGGGCGACAACGTAAAGCGTTGGCTCGGACACGCGTCTTTCAGCACCGCGCCAAAATCGATAAGCGCCGGGTACTCGTCCTGAACCTGTCCTTTGAGCACCAATTTCACTGATTCCGGCTCGGGATCGGTTTCCAGAATCACCCGCTGGACAACGTCCCCGCTCTTGTTCCGCATGTCCACTTTGACGGGGACTTCCAGCGACTGGCCAGGCGGAATTAGGACGCCTTCCTCTAACTCTGCAACCGTACAGCCGCACGTGGCCAGCGCTTTCATAATCCGCAACGGGGTCTCTTGCTTATTGTCCACCGTGAAAGTGTAGCTCAACTGAGCCCCCTGCCGCACCCGCCCGAAATCATGCACCAGCGTAGTTGAGGCGTCACCCTGAGACTCTGCCGGCAAACGTACCCGCTGCTCTTCTCCCGCTGCCACCATGGCGGCTGCCGATAAACATATGACAGATAGAATGACCCGCATGACGGATATCTCCCTGCTGGAATCTGAATGCACTTCCCTGCTGCAAACCGGAGCGACAACGCCACCGCCCCCCTCCGATCAGACTTTACACGCGTACCCCTGCTCCGAGATACAGACGGGACACAGAGCCCTTAGCAATTGCCCGAGACTGCCAGGACCGCGCCGTATTGGTACTCGTCATCTTTGGTCGTATTCTCCTTGCACCTGTGCTTGGTCATCGTCGCCCCGCAGTGAACTTGGTAATTCGTCGTGCATCTATGCTTTGTATAACACAGTTCTCGATCTGCAGTCGCCCAACAGCTCGAATATCCTGAGGTGCTTGGCGGGCAACATGTAACGGGCTGTAGGTCAGAAACACGATACTCATGCAAACAGACAGCAGAGCCATCGCAGAAAGATTCGCACGTTTCCGCAGACACGGCGCATGTGCAGTCATTGTAGAAAGCGTAACATGCCTCGGACTGCGGGGCAAACCCGGATGTCATAACCATCCCTACGCACAGCAATACCGCAATCGTTCGACGCTTCAGCTTCATAACTATTCTCCTCCTTCTTTAGTTTCATTGTTGGCCACGTTCATTAACTGTTTGACGACATCCTCCGGCAGAAAGTCACCCTTGAAATACGCCAACCGCTCGAAGCGTCCGGCACCAAGTTCGCGGTTAGCCTTGTTGCCATCGGGTATATTGAAAAGCTTGACTGAGAAATAGTCCTTCGGCAGATCGATGTCGAACTCGAAGGTGGGAATGTCCGCCACGCTCGTGTGTACAACCGGGCCGGGCTGGCCCTCTTGCGTCGCCCGGCCGTACTCGGTGCTTCGCCAGCCCGCCGGGAACCAGGGCTCATTCGGAAGCGTCTTGCACCGCCGCAAGAGTATCTCGATGTCTGTCACATCACCCCTTGGGCCCAATTGGCGCGAATGAGTCACCATGTAGTTACGTTCCGGATCGACCGTGACTGTGAGGTCCGGGCGCTTTCGGCCACTCTCATAGAACCGAAGGTGGTATAAGGGTAAGGTCCTTGGCGGGGAAGGCGCCTCCTCCAGCACATCCATCGTCCACGAGGAATCACCCTCGAGCAGCGAGCGCCGCTCTTCAAGAGACGAAAACACGTCTCCAAAGCCTATGTCCCGCCACCGCAACTGGGAATGCATCCTATCCTCATAGCTCTTTTCTGTCCGAAAGAACCGGTTCACCGGACAGGGCCGGCCTTCCAAAAGGTTATAGACGTAGATGAACTCCTTGGTGGCCAAATGGAAGGCTTCTACATGCTCGGCTATGTTGGCGTCGCGTTTCTTGCCAGTGAATTCCTTATCTTGTTTCGTTTTGATATAGAGGTCGTCGCCGGCATGCACTTCCAAGAACTCTTCGCGGCTCTGGACTCGTTTGGCGCTGTGCCCCGTGAGATCGTCGGTGGTGCGGCTCCACTCCAGCCGGTATGGTTTGTCGCGCAACGAATCGAGTATCCGCTTGTGTTCCGCGACGAATGTGTCGAGAAACGCCAGCGCATCCTTGCCCCGGTAAACCTTCTCCCCGGAAGGCGCGGAACAACCGCAGGCCAGCACACCCGCAATACATCCCCACATCAGTCTAATAAACATCGTACCTCGAATATAGCGCATTCGATACAACTTCGTCAAGCCCCCGCTGAATCGGTGAAGCGTGAGAGGAGCCTCCGGAGTGCGGAAGCCTGCTCCCGCTTTCAGGATGCCGCTTTCCGGAGCGGCAGCGTGTTGGCAAGGCCGCGGTCATCGTCATCCGGGGCCACGCGCACTTTCGAGCAGGAGTTCTATCCACCGAGTGTACATTGCACGGTGGATTCCACTTGGCTTTGCTCACACTGCGGGCCTTCGCTACGCACCCTCGATATGTTTGAACCAGGTGTTGTATAGGACGCCGGAGGCGTCTACCTCCGGAAAAGCGCTCAGGTATCGCGCGGCCGGAACATCGCGCGAGAGTGGCGACACGAAACTCTGCGAGACCGCCGGAGGCCGAAGCCGCAGTCGTCCGGGAGTGCGCCGTCGAGTACCCAATGTGGCGAGTCGCGTATGATGAAACTTCCACTGCCCTTCACGCTTGTGGCGCGGGCTGTCCAGCCTGCGAAAAGTACGCAATGAAAATTCGCAGACTGACAGTCTGCGCCACGACGTAAGATTGCATCAGGCCAACCCGAAAACCTGATTACTTCCGTAGCGCTTGCTTCTTGTCGGCTTCGGTTGATGGCGGCACAAAGTTATCACTTGTGAATAAGAATTGTTTTCGGTTGTGATCGAGTATTGCAGGTCGGTGCAATAATGAGGCCTCCTGAGGGGGTTTTAGCCGGTTTTGACATTTTTTCCAGGTGCGTTTCCGTGGTATGCTTCTTGCAACTTCGGTGTGGGACCTAGCTCACCCTGGTGTGGCATTTGAACCAATTTGTCTGCAAGTGACGCGGGCAAAGACAAGGGAGCGCAGGGAAATGGTAAGCCTAAGAGGTAAGTTGGCGCTGGCGGCAGCGATTCTGGTCGTGGCGCCGAGCTCGGCCTTCGGTTTGACAGCGGATGGGAACCTGAGCGATTGGGGTATAGCAGCCCCAACGCAGCAGGACTACAACAACTGGACGCCAGGGTTGAGCAACGTGGCGTGGACATCCGAAGACTGGGTGCTGGGCGATGTAAGCGGCGGGTATGTGGGCCCCGGATACGGCGGCCAGGTGGCGGACATCGAAGCGATGTTCATGCACCTGGAAGGGGAAACGTTGCACCTGGCCATTGCTTCCGGATTAGGCCCGTTCATCGTCGATAATTATGTCCTGCCGGGCGACGTGTTCTTTGATTTCGGCCAGGACGGCACTTGGGATGCCGCGGTGGCCACCATGGGGGCGTCCCCAGGCAATGTATGGGGCGGCGCCGGCATTTGGTACACGGACCCGCTATTCCTCTTCACGGATCAAGGCCCCTATCAGATTGATCGCGCCGTGGCGGATGATCAAGGCGCGGCGGCGGGATTCGCTTACAACACGTACGGTGGCGAGTACGACGGGCAGCATTGGGTCATCGAGCTTGCGCTCGATCTGACAGACAGCCAGTATTCTTCTCTGATGGACAACGGAGTTTCCGCTCACTGGACGTTTGTTTGCGGCAACGATGTGATGGACCTTTCGTACAACCCGGTCGTTCCCGAGCCTTCGACGCTGATCCTGCTCGGGCTTGGCGCGTTGGGCATTTTCACTCGCCGGCGTTTCTCCGCGTAAGACTCCCGATAGAAGTCATTTCCATGGTGTTGAGGGTTGGCCCGGCGTTGCTCTACCCGTGGCCGAATTGAGGTGGGCCTGTGGGGATCTCACAGGGCGAAGCAGCCCACTTGGGGTCGTTGAACGGACTCTTCTTAGATGGTGGGCTGAGTCCGTCCCGGTGAGATCCCCACAGGTATGAACGCCGTTTCGATGCTCATTGCGCGCGACAAGGTTACGCCGCGCGCGAAAGTTTGACGATGCGCCCTGGGTTGCGCACCGTCGCGCGAAAGGGCACGTGGGCAAAGACGGGTCCTTCGGCGTCCGGGGGCGGCTGGGTCCTCCTGGTTCACAGGAACATCCTCCGTCCATACCGGAAAATCAGCATCGATACGGCTATGATAAGCATTTCGTGATTCCGTGACGCGGATTCGAGATGGAAACACAACTTCTCGCCGCCAAACGTATCCGCGCTGTCTTACGGCCCCCGCAGCCGTTCCACGCATAATACAATCGGGCGCGCTTTCCCGTTACACGCGTCCCGCGCCGCCACGGATGGGCCATTTTCCCCCGTGTAAGCGTGTGCGATCCTCTCGCCCCCGGCGACTACCACATACAACAATAGCCCAATCCCAGTTCCCAATCGGCAATCTCCAATCTCCAATCCCCAATCGACAATCCGCAACTCCGGCGCCTCGGTACGTTGCACTTCGCGCCTTGGTCGGCAACTTGCCCCGCGTTTCGCTTCACGGTACAATCGGAACAGGATGTGTTACTTGATTACAGGCGCCTACTCATGACCCAAGTGACTCAGAAGCAACTTAGCGAGCATCTTGCGGAGACGCTGGATCAGCTAGCCGCGGGCGGAGATCCGATTCTCGTTGATGATACAGCCGTAATCATCTCAGCGAGCGAGTACCGCCTCTTGCGCGAGCTTGAGGACCGCCTCGACATTGCCGCCATGGCCGAAGCCAAAGCCCATAGCGAAGGAACACTCCCCTACGACGAGGCCCGAAAGGAAGAAGTAGAATATCAGTCGGCATTGGAGGTCCGTCATGTTCAATCGCATCACTTTTGACGAGCACATCATGGGCGGAAGGGCGTGCATCCGAGGCATGCGGATTCCGGTATCGGTGATCGTTGGGCAGATTGCCCACGGGGCCTCGTTCGAGGAAATCCTGGACGGGTATCCTGATCTCGAACGCGAAGATATCCAGCAGGCCATCGAATATGCGGCATGGCTTACCCAGGAGGAAGTGCATTCCGCTCGATGACTATGCGATTCCTGGCCGACATGGGGGTGAGCATGCGCGTGGTTGACTGGCTGCGCGCGCAAGGGCACGACACGATCCATCTTCGCGAGGAAGGGCTAGACTGTCTGCCCGACGGCGAGATATTCGACAAGGCATTGCAGGATGATA
>CAZPMT010000180.1:0-8705 GCA_964587655.1 uncultured Nitrospiraceae bacterium | reverse complement strand
AAGGACGCGGCGTTCGAGCGGCGCTTCCAGCCCGTGCTGGCGTGCGAGCCGAACGTCGAGGACACGATCGCGATCCTGCGCGGTCTCAAGGAGAAGTACGAGGTGCACCACGGGATCCGCATCCAGGACGCGGCGCTTGTGGCGGCGGCGGTGTTGAGCAACCGGTACATCTCGGACCGGTTCCTGCCGGACAAGGCCATCGACCTCATCGACGAGGCGGCCTCGCGGTTGCGCATCGAGATCGACAGCATGCCGTATGAACTTGACGTGCTGGATCGCCGCATCCGCCAGTTGGAGATCGAGCATCTCGCGCTCAAGAAGGAAAAGGACAGGGCCTCGCGCGACGCGTGCGAAGGCATCGAGTGCGAGATTGCGGAACTCCGCGAACAACTCGACGCGCAGAAGGCACAGTGGCAGGCGGAAAAGGACGTCATCGAGAGCATCCGCCGCCTGAACGAACAGATAGATGAGGCCCGGCGCGAGGAAGCAATCGCGGAACGCGCCGGAGACCTGGCCAAAGTCGCGCAGATCCGCTACGGGACCGTGGCGGAACTCCAGAAGAAGGTACATGTAGAGAACGCGCGCCTGGCCGAGGTCCAGAAAAACGGTAGTTTCCTGAGCGAAGAGGTCACCGAGGAGCGCGTCGCGAAAATCGTCTCGAGCTGGACGCATATCCCCGTCGACAAGATGATGGAAGGCGAGATGGATCGCCTCCTCAAGATGGAGGACAGCCTTTCGGAACGCGTCATCGGCCAACGCGACGGCATCCGGGTGATCTCGGACGCCGTGCGCCGCGCGCGCGCCGGATTGAAGGAACCGGAACGGCCCATCGGGTCGTTCATATTCCTGGGTCCGACGGGCGTCGGTAAGACCGAGCTTGCGCGCGCCCTCGCCGAACTTATGTTCGACGACGAGAACGCCATGGTCCGCCTCGACATGTCCGAGTACATGGAGAAACACACAGTGGCCAGGCTGATCGGCGCCCCGCCGGGATACGTCGGTTATGAGGAAGGCGGCCAGTTGACCGAAGTCATCCGGCGGCGGCCCTACAGCGTTATACTACTGGATGAAATTGAAAAAGCGCACCCGGACGTGTTCCACGTCCTGCTGCAAATCCTCGACGACGGCAGACTTACTGACGGTCAAGGCAGGACGGTCAACTTCAAGAACACCGTCGTGATCATGACTTCAAACCTCGGCAGCGAGGTGTTCAGCCGAGGCGGCGGCGACAAGGAAAACGCCGAGGAAGTGCTCCGGGCGTTGCGCCATCACTTCCGGCCGGAGTTCCTGAACCGGGTCGACGACATCGTGGTTTTCCACGCCCTGACCCGGGAACACATCCGGAAGATCGTGGACGTGCAGCTCCGGCGGCTGTCGAAGCGGCTCGAAGAGAAGCACATCAAAGTTGAACTAACCGACGCGGCGCGGGACCTCCTCGCGGAACAGGGCTACGACCCGACGTACGGCGCCCGACCGCTCAAGCGGGTAATCCAGCGGCGGGTGCTCGATCCCCTGGCAATGGAGATCCTGTCGGGCAATATTCGCGAGGGTTCGATTGTTACGGTAGATGCCGAACATGATCAGTTGAGTTTTCATAGCCACATGTTTCAAGCGGCGTAAGCCGCAATACGGCCTAATGTGGCGTGCGACCAGGGGCATGAGTCATGCCTGGGAGCATGACAAGAGCCCCTTCCCTCCTCAGGCCGGGTGTCCTCCCCAACGCCCGGCCTCTCATTTTTTTCCCAAGAAGCGGCTGAAACTGATAGCTGAAAACCGACTGCCATTCCTTCTCGCGCTGGACAAGGGATCGGGGGGTCTGATATGTTGAGGAGCGCGAGACGCGGGTGTCGATAAAGGAAGCTTTTGACAATGGTGAAGATGGAGAACTGTCGGCGGCGTTTGGGACCGGGCGTGGAGTTTCTCTGCGAGCGGTTCGAGGCGCCCGCGGGTGTGCAGATGGCATTATGGGGGCCGAGCGGGTGCGGGAAGAGCACGATGCTGAACCTTATCACCGGCCTGTTGCGCCCGGATGACGGCGCAATCGTGGTGGACGGCGTCGAAACGCCGAAGCTGAGCGAAGGCCGGCTTGACCGGTTCCGTGGCGAGCGGTTCGGGTTCATCTTCCAGACGTTCAATCTGCTTGCGCCGTTCACGGCGCTGCAAAATGTGATGCTGGGCATGCGGTTCAGCGACACGACGCCCGCCTCCGAATGGAAGCCGCGCGCCACGGCGTTGCTCGAGCGCGTCGGTCTCGGGCATCGCCTTCACAGCAAGCCGGCCACGATGAGCGTGGGCGAACGGCAGCGCGTGGCCATCGCGCGGGCGCTGGCGAACCGGCAGAAGATCGTTGCCGCGGACGAACCGACGGGGAGTCTCGACCCGAAGAACGCCGCGGCGATCATGGATCTCCTGCTCGAGATGTGCCGGGAGGAGAAGGTGACGCTGCTGCTTGTCACGCACGCGCAGGAGCTTGCCGCCCGACTCGAGACGCGGTTCGATTGCAGCGGTCTGATCCGGGAGACGGCCCCATGAGCCTCTGGCATATTGCGTGGAGCTACCTCTGGAACCGGAAGCTGACGACGAGTCTCACTATACTCTCCGTCGCACTTGGCGTGGGTCTGATTTACTCGGTGCTGACGCTTCGCGAGGAGACCCGCAAGCGTTTCGAAGACGAGGGGCAATCGTTTGACGTGGTGGTGGGCGCGAAGGGAAGCCCGCTCCAGTTGGTGCTGAGCGCGCTTTACTTCATGGATGTTCCGACGGGGAACATCAAGCTCTCCGACTATGAAGCGATCAAGACGCATGAAGACGTTGCCGCCGCGTTTCCGATCCTCCTGGGCGACACGTTTCACGGCTACCGCATTGTCGGCACGGTCCCGGAGTTGTTCGACTATCAGTGGACAAGCGCGAGCACGGGTGAGACGCGGAAGCCGTTTCGCCTCGCGCAGGGCCGCGTCTTCGAGAAGTCGATGGAGGCCGTCCTGGGCAGCGGCGTAGCGCGCAGTGAAGGGTTGAATCTCGGCGACACGTTCATCGGCGCCCACGGATTCACACAGTTGCCGGAAGGTTTGCAGGAACTGCACGGCGAGAACCCCTACACGGTGGTTGGCATCATGGCGCCTTCAGGGACGCCCAACGACCGCGCCGTGTTCGCCCGGATGGACAGTGTATGGGAGGTACACGGCCACCACGAACAAGAGGAATCCCATGCGGAAGGCGAGACATCCAAGGACGCTTCGAAGGAGATCACGGCGGTGTTGGTGTCGCTTGATAGTCCGGCACTCCGCTTTCAGTTCGCCGAGTACGCCAATGAGACATACAACGCCATGGCCACGATTCCCATTAACCAGATTGCGAATCTGTACATGAACGTCTTGGGTACGGTCAAGAGCGTACTCTTGGCGGTGGGTTATCTTGTCGTGACGATCTCGGCCATCTCGATCCTGATCGGCCTGTACCTCTCCATCCTCCAGAGGAAGCGGGACCTGGCGATCATGCGCGCGCTCGGCGCATCCGCCTACGAGATCGTCGGGTCCGTTCTGATCGAGGCCTTCCTCGTCACGGTCTTGGGCATCCTCGCGGGTTGGCTTATCGGCAATCTCGTGGCATGGGCCGTGGGACTATATCTCCAGTACCGGTACGGGCTGGGCATCGGCATCTTTGGCATGCTTACCGCGGAAGAGATTGCGGCGTTCTCGACCGTGGGCCTGGTCGGAATCGTAGCGGGAATCGTGCCGGCCTGGCAGGCCTACCGAACCGACGTGGCGCGGGATCTTGCGGAACCGTAGCCGCACTTGCTATCCTTCCCAGATTGAATGGATGGGAGTCATCATCGTGAGAAGACGTGTCGTACGCGACTTGGGGACCATTGCCGGGATCGTCGTGATCCTCGCCGCGGTGGTCTTTATCAATGGTTACATGCGCCGCGGTACGCTGGCCACCGAGATGGAAAAGATCCGCCGCAAAGCCGAGTCCGACCAGATCAACATGGGCGCCGACCTGCTTTCGTGGAGCTTGCTGCGAGAGACCAAAGGCGCGTCGTGGTCGGGGCCAACTTTTGCTTCGGACCTGGTGGCCAAGAAGGATACGAGTGTCAACTTGATCGGGTTCATGGTGCCCCAATACGAGTTCCGTCAGATGACGGAGTTCATCCTGCTGCCGTTGCCGATCGAGTGTTACTTCTGCCAGGCGCCGCCGATGCGCGAGGTGGTTCTCGTGCAGATGGCGAAGGACGCGAAGGTGGACCTCGCCAAGGGTCCCGTCCTGATCACCGGCGATCTGACACTGAACGAAGGCAAGGGCGCGAAGTTTTTCTACGTCGTGAAGAATGCCACACGGGCCGCCGCCGAGAAAGGCGGAAAACTGACTCCGCAACGGCCCAGCGCCGACCATATGATGCACGGCGCCGCAGCGAAACAGGCCGAAGAGGCCGCTAAAGAAACCCTTTCCCCGGGTCAGGAACCACCCAAGGCCCCTGGAACCAGAACACCTGCGCCGGAAGCTATGCCTGCCCCCGCGCCGCCCAAGCCTCAACCCAACCCCTGATAAGAAGCGCCTCGCGTCCACCCAAATCCGCACCTGAGATCTCAGACAGCAGCAGAGAACTCGCGTTGATTGGCTCTGTGGTCGCGGCGTCCTCGCCCCGTTTTCGTCAAGAACCGCTTGAGGTGAAGTATGCGCGCCGAAACGCGGCGAGGACGCCGCGGCCACAGAGCCCCACGAATGCTGAGGAGCGTTCGCTCTCCTCTTATATGCGAATCGTGCGTCCGCTTCTATCCTTGCGATGATGGCGTAAGCGGGGCGGTGCTTCCCGTGCGGTAGCCCGCGAGATCCAAAGCGACGTGACGGTAACCGATGCGGCGGATCTCTTCCACGATGCGCTTTCGCGTCTCGGGCTGCATCAGCCTGTCGAAGTCCTCCGGATCGATTTCAATGCGGCACAGATCGCCGTGGTGCCGCGCGCGGTACTGGCGGAATCCCAACGTCTTGAGGAACTCCTCCGCGCGTTCCACCTTGCTGAGCGCGTCGATCGTCAGCGGCGTTCCCGCGGGAATCCGCGATGACAGGCAGGCAAAGGACGCCTTGTTCCAGGTGGGCAAGCCGCGCCGTCTGCTGAGCTGCCGGATCTCGTCTTTCACAAGTCCGGCCTCGAGCAACGGCGCAACCACTTTGTGCTCGCCGGCGGCAAGTTTTCCGAGCCGCGTCGGATCGGCGAGATCGTCGGCGGTCTCGCCGTACGCAAGCACGGCAATGCGATTCTCCTCAGCGTATCGGCGCATGCGCGTGAACAACTCATCCTTGCAGATGTAGCAACGCTTGCCGTCGTTTCTGAGAAAGGTCTCGTTTGAAAACTCCTCCGTCTCGATGATGACTAGATGCCAGTTTCGACTGCGCGCGATCTCGCGCGCTTCCTCGAGCTCGGACCTCGGCAGACTGGGAGAGTCGGCCAGGAGCATGCACACGCCCGCGCCCAACGTCTCGTGCGCGACGTCCGCCAGATAAGTCGAATCCACTCCGCCGGAGTATGCGATCGCAAGAGTCCCGTAGCCCCGCAAGAGAGTTTTCAAGCGTTCTTCCTTTTCACGCGCCGATGCTGATACCGTTTCCGTCATCGTTCCACACCTATCCTTTTTCCAGACCCTGGTTATCTTCAGTTAACTGTCCCTGCATATGTTCGCCGCGGTCCGATGATAAGACAACGTAACGCAGTGTGTTTTCAAGACATTCATCGGAACATGCGGCAACCTGAATGTAATTCCCCGTGTAGCCCCACCAGTAACCCTCGCCCTTTTCCTCGAAGAGCACCTCGACGGTCGCGCCGAGATGCCTCTCGTGAAACGCGCGGCGTTTTTGCAGGCCGATCTCGCGGGCGCGTTCGCTACGCGCGTGCAACGTTCTTGGATCGATTTTGCCTTCCATCAGCGTTGCCGCGGCGCCTCTCCTGTCGGAGTACTTGAAGACGTGGGCGTACGCAATCGGTGTCTCTTGCAGAAGCAGGCAGGTTTCGTCGAAGTCGGACTCCGATTCGCCGGGAAATCCAACGAGTACGTCGACGCCCACGCACAGTTCGGGAACTCTCGCAACGGCCGCCTGCGCGAAATCGCGAAACTGTTTCGCCGTATATTTCCTCCGCATCCGCTCGATTATGCGGTCGGAGCCTGATTGCAGCGGAATATGCAGAAACGGCACTAGGGCATGGCCCGGGTCGGCCATGCGATCAAGCAGTCCCTCCGGTGCGGCCAAGAGCAGTTCGATTGAGCCGCAGCGGACGCGCCGAACGCCGTCGAGAGCGTTTATGCCGTCGATGACGTCAAGCAGCGTGCGCCCCTTGTTTGCGTACGCGCCGACATTGACGCCCGTAAGCACGATTTCCTTTGTACCGCGACGCGCGAGGGCCGCCGCTCCCTCGATCAGATTGTCGAAATCGCGGCTGCGCGCGGGACCGCGCGCGGCGGGTACAATGCAGTAGCTGCACCACTGATCGCATCCATCCTGGATCTTCAGATTGGCTCGGTGGGCGAGTCCTCGGGCGGAACCGTCGGCATTGCACAACGCGATCGTGAAAGCCGCGGTGTCGATCTTCCGTCGCGCTACGACCGGCGCAATGTTCTTGTTCTCAGCGATGTAGTCGATCACTTGGAGCTTATCCTGCGTACCGAGGACGACGTCCACGCCGGGGATAGCCGCAATCGCTTCCGCGGCCAGTTCCGCATAGCAGCCCACTACGGCGACAAAGGCTTCCGGATGCTTTCGAACGAACGCGCGTATCATTTTCCGGGACTTGGCGTCGGCCTCACCCGTCACGGTGCAGGTGTTGATGATACACACGTCAGCCGGCTCTTCCGGCGATACCAGGGTGTAACCGGCGTCTGAAAGCCGCTCGGCGATGATGCCGGATTCCGCATGGTTGAGCCGGCAACCGAGGGTGTATATCATGGCTCGCCTGTGCGTCATGGCTGCCACCAATCCCCCGCCCCCTTCCCCTTCGTGCTCGTGCTCGTGCTCGTAATCGATTCACGACATGGCGTGAGAACAGTTTCATTTGAAGGGTTTTCCTGAAGGGCAGATCGGGATCGCAGAGACATAACTGTGGAGAGGAATTGGGATCGATTACGATTACGAGCACGAGCACGAGCACGAGTAAGAGGAGAAGCTGTCATTATTGCCCTACTCCCTCGCGTTCCGCGGAGCGACGACTTCGCCCAGCAGCCAGTGCCCTTGATGGCCGGTCATGCGCACATTGACCATATCTCCAATGCCGAGCTCGGCATTGTGGATACTCACGGGGCGATAGCCGTCGGTGCGTCCACTCCACATGTGCTTCTGTTTCGGATGCGCGCCCTCAATCAGCACTTCCTGCGTCGTTCCGACGTAGCGCCCCAGTTGTTCGGCGGTGATTCTGTCCTGGACGGCGATCAAACGCGCGAGACGCTCCTCCTTGACGGGTCGAGGCACGTCGTCGGGCATCTCCGCGGCGCGCGTGCCAGGGCGCGGCGAGTACTTGAACGAGTAGACCTGGCTGAAGCGGACTTCATCGAGGACTTTCAGCGTCTCATCGAATTCCGCTTCGGTCTCGGTTGGAAAACCGATGATGATATCGGTGCTGATCTCGATACCGGGGTTGACGGATTTCATGTACGCAATCTCGTTGCGGTACTCCTGTATCGTGTGACGCCTTTTCATCAACGCGAGGATGCGATCGGCGCCGGCCTGGAGCGGCATGTGCAACTGCTTGCAGATTGTCGGGCGCGCGGCCATCAGGTCCGACAACGCGTTGCTCCAGTCCTTTGGATGGGGCGATGTGAACCGCAGTCGCTTGAGGTCAAGCCGCGATACCGCATCGAGGAGTTCGTAGAAGCCCCAGTCTCCGGCCTTGTATGAGTTTACGTTCTGCCCGAGGAGCCATATCTCTCTCGCGCCCTTTGCTATGAGGGCTTCCGCCTCGCGCAGTATGCTTTCCGGTTCGCGGCTCACCTCGCGTCCGCGGACGCTGGGAACGATGCAGAAGCTGCACAGATTGCTGCAACCCTTGCTGATGGCGATATACGCGCGGCAGCCGGCGACGTGTCCGCGTTCGATCCATTCCTCCGGGATGAAATTCTGCACGCGCCCCTTGCCCGGCAGCCATTCGGTCGCCACGACGCGTTCTCCGGCGCGCACGGCCTCGATGAATTCGGGCAGCCGGAAATAGTTGTCGGGGCCGAAGACCATGTCCACAACCCGGGAACGTTTGAGGATGCCCGCTCCTTCCTGCTGGGCCACGCACCCGGCCACGCCTACGATGAGTTCAGGACGTGCCAGCTTGAGTGGCTGAAGCTTGCCAAGAAAGCTGTAGACCTTGTTCTCAGGGTTTCGTCGAACTGAACACGTGTTGACAAGCACGAGGGACGCCTCGTCGATGTCAGAGGTCCTCTCGTAGCCGAGCGCCGAAAGGATCTCTATCATCCTGAAGCTGTCGTGCTCGTTCATCTGACAGCCGTATGTTTGGATAAATGCCTTTTGCATTGGCTATGCATTCCCGCATCGGGGCATAATATCCATTCCGAGGACGAGCGCGCAAAGGAATGCTCGCCCTCGATGTCGAGGCGGTATGCCGCGGCGCAAATCAAAACCACCCGTAGAACGGGTGGAATGAGGAAGGCCCCATAAAGCAGGGATTTATTTGGGCGAATTGATTTGACTTGCTGCGCATTTGGCTATTTGAA
>CAZPMT010000179.1:0-8709 GCA_964587655.1 uncultured Nitrospiraceae bacterium | reverse complement strand
ATCACCCAAGAACCTCTCGGATACAGCGGCCCTACTAGAAGCTATCCTGAAACCGCTGTATCTATCAAGAAAGGCCACGCGTGCCGCTCACACCGTCATTCCCGCGAAAGCGGGAATCCAGTGCACAACGAAGTGAATGCCCTGTGTTTGCTGGATTCCCGCTTTCGCGGGAATGACGGTATCGGGCGTTGCTCCTAAGGCTTTCGCTAGTTCCGCGTCCATGCGAAAGGTTTCAGGATAGCTTCTAGTCGATCAGTTGCTATCCAATGAGGCCAGACTCACGTCGCACGCAGCTCCAAGGTGAAGGAGACTTGGTTATCGGGGGAGACATCCAACACGCAGGAATAGACGCCAGGCGCAAGACCGGGGAATCGAATGGGAACCCCGCTTGTTGTACGCTCAGATAGAACAAGCCGGCCTTCATGGTGGAGAAAGACGCGAGCGCTGGGAGGCGACAGTTTGTCGTGGTTTGACAAACTGCGGGGCGAATCAGTGGCAAGGACTATTGTCAGGTCTACTCGGCCGGGTTCGCGGCGCATCGCGCAGCATTCCAGCGTCAGGCCGCCGCACGTCTGTGTCCATCTACAAGCCTCGCGAACAGCGTTGCCGTCATCAGCCGCTCCCAGTAGTGTCGCGCCAGCGGGTTCCAAGGGAAGAAACCCCTCCGCCGGATGGGCAATGAACTGCAAACCGCGCGCACCCAACCCGATCAGGTAATGCATAGTCTGCTTGAGAGCCGTTCCAGGAAGCGTTTCCACCAGATTCAGAAGCTCGGATACCTCCTTCCTACAGGCGCGGCAATCCGCGAGATGTGCCTCAATTGCCGCTCGACACCGATTGTCCAGGCTACCGTCCACATATGCCGCAACTGCGTTGTCATCCAGGCAGGGCTCGTCCGTCCTATCCGGCGCCGCCTCCAACCCTTCCTTGACCTCGCGTATTGTCCGCACGTAGTCCTCGAACACGCTACTGCACAGGGCACAAGCCTTCATGTGAGCCATTAGCTCAGGCGTTTCCCCGTCCACAAGAGCATAGGCAGACTCTAACACCTCGGTTCTTGATGGGCATCTCATCGTGCATCCTCCGTGGAAGGTTCCGGCATTTCGCATCCGCAAGCGGGTTTCACGACGCAACGCAGTTTTTCCATTGCATGCGAGTTGTCCGCGGATACGGTGCCGACAGGCACATTCAGGAGTTTGGCGATCTGGCGCAAACTCAGGCCCTCCAGACGAAATTCGATGATCAGCCGTTCCCGGGAAGGCAGTTGTCCGAGGGCGCCTTGCACCACTTTCAATCGAGCGGCATGCTCGTCGGCGTCTGCAAGGTCGGAACTCACTTCTACAGCCAAACTCTCAAATACCACAGGGTCCGCGGGTTTGGGGGGCAGCGCCCTGAGGCAGTCGATGCATAGATTCTTCACCACGTGGGTGAGATAGGTCTCGAACTTCGACTCTCGCCGCCACCGCACGAGCCGCCCGCATCTGTTCTCCCACAGCTTGGTATAGACTACCGCCACCATGTCTTCCACTTCCGAATCCGATGCGTTCCAACGATATTGAGTCCTCCGGCAGACGAACCGGATGAGCGCGTCATATCGCCGCCGGAACTCCTGCCAAGAAGCTTCCACTCCTTGTATACAGCCGTTCAGGAGCGCGGTTTCTTCTTCGTATAGGTTAGACGTGATCATCTTGCCATGTGCTTGCCTGGTTCATACCGTAACCTTGGTTGAAGGATCGCCGTACAGGGTATAAGCCGCCCACGAGATCTCGTTCTCGCCGTGACTCCTTAGAACTTCCAAGCGGCCGCGCTGTACGCACTCGCCGAGCGACACCCCGTCCAACAAGTGGTGAAAGAATGTTGCGGCAAACGTTGTACTCGGCGCTGCTGGAATACGCCACAACGCACCGAGATAATTCTGAATACGAGACAGAATAAACGCGCCCGCGAGGCCGTACGGGGCGCTAAGAGACGTCTCGCCGGAACTCCATGCACACTCCCTACTGGTCTCACAGCCGTTTGCGAAGACGAAGTCCGGCGCGGTCCCCAGGCGACGCAAATCCGCGCAGGAGACCCGGTCCTTGCTCAGTAGCCAGCAGCTCTGCTCCGGAGCGGCTTCGTCGTACTGGGCATGACCGATGAAGTAAACGATGCGCGCCTTCTCGATTCGTGCGAGCAAGTCCAGTTTTTCCACTGTTGGACCGGCAAGAAACGCTACGTCAAGTCCGGGGTGGGTCTGGCAAATGCGCTTGTATAGGGATTCCGCATGGGCCTGTGCTTCGTCAAGTTCGCCAGTGGGATTGGCGATAATCAACAGTGAGGTACGTGTTCTCTGAGGAAGCGAGCTTATTTCGGAAGCCGTTTCCCGAACCAGCACTTGGCGCCCTATACCGACTCGAAGGCACAATGGACGATCTTCCAGGAACAGGAGCTCCCAAGGCACATGGATTAGCTCCGGGTCGTGGATGACAAACAGATTGCGGGCATCCATGCGGCGCAGATGCTTTTGAACGGTACGGGGAAGAAGCTGATGGCAGAGGAACTTGCCAAGCTCACGAATCTCCTCAGCCCGCGCACCGTACGATTTGTCGTCGTTTGACAAACCGTGTTGCGCGGCGGCTTTCGCGATGTCGTACATGCGTGCACGCGCCTCTGTTATATCCTCCCAGCGGAACTGCGTTGTAGCACTGGGACCGCATGCTCCTACCGAAGCGGTGTGGTACTCCAAAAGGCTCCCGCGAACCGTGACACGGAGATCGTACCTTTCTGGGGTATGGTTGTTGTCTTGAGGCCACCCGAACCGAAGCAGAGTCCTTCCCACAAGGAACTCCACGCCGTCCCCAAGAACGGTGCGAGCAGTAATCGCATACCGTTCCCCGCCACGATCGACGAACGTGCCGTTTCTGCTTCCAAGATCCTCCAGAAACCACTGGCCGGCTTCAAGGAAGACTCTTGCGTGGCAAGCGGACATATGCTCATCGGGCAACGCCAGATCGCTTGAGGGGGCGCGCCCAATCGAGATCTCCTTCTTAAGGCAGGGCAAGCTCAGGTTAAGCGACGTTCCGGAAAGCACTGTGATTAGAGGCGCTACCCCGGTACGACCCTCACTCGCTACCATAGGAGGTTCCCCGCCAGTTCCCATTGCGGCTCAGCACATACGGTAGGAGATTGTATCACACCCGTGTGAGGAAGACGTACAAGAGCCACGTGGACGCGACGTCCCCGTCGCGTTTCCGCGGCCGGAACACAGCGGCGAGGACGCCGCTGCCACAAGCAACAACGACACCAAGGCAGAGCAAGCCGGCGCAAGCGGGGGAAAAGTGGGGACAGTAACCCATTTTCTGAGCCCGAGATCCCCAGTACGGCCGGGTAGTATCCGTCAGAAAATGGGTTACTGTCCCCACTTTTCCCCCACTTTTCCCACTTCCCCCCCCCCGAGGCACACCGCTTCATCCGACGCGAGTACCGGAAGGGCTGGAAGCTGGTCTAGGCAATAATCGCGGCTTCGCTTCTATGAATCTTGCCGGGACTACGCTACGCCTTTGATTTCGACGGTTGCGCCTACGGCTTCCAGGACTTCTTTGACCTTCTTGGCTTCGTCTTCGTTTACGCCTTCTTTGACGGCCTTCGGGAAGCTGTCGACTAGATCCTTGGCTTCCTTGAGGCCAAGCCCGGTCAGCGCGCGGACCTCTTTGATGACCTGGATCTTCTGCGAGCCGATTTCCTTCAGGATGACGTTGAAAGAGGTCGGGGCTTCTTCGACCGGCGCGGCTTCGGCGCCGCCCATCATGGGCATGGCGCCCATCATCATGGGGCTGGCGGCGGTCACGCCGAACTTGTCTTCAAGAGCTTTCACCAGTTCGCTCAACTCGATGACCGTTAAGCTGGCAACCTTTTCGATAATCTCGTTCAATTTGTCTGACATTGTTTCACTCTCTCCTTTTATTGCTTGCGCGGCGGCGCTATTACGCGGCCGCGGCCTCTTCCTTCTGTTTCCGAATCTGATCCAACACGTTAACAAGGTTGCGGGGCAGGGCGTTCAACACACCCAGGAAGTTCCGCAACGGAGCAATCATCGTTCCCACGACCTGCGCCAGGAGCACCTCGCGCGGAGGCATGGTGGCAAGCGACTCGACCTGCTGCTTCGAGATCGCGCGGCCCTCGAAAATGCCGCCGTTCATAACGAGCGTCTTGACCTCCTTCGAGATCTCCTTGAAGATTTTCGACGGCGCAACGGCGTCGTTCGAGAAAGCCCAAGCCGTCGGGCCGGAGATGAAGGCATCCGCCGCGCTCAGGCCGAGTTCATCGAGCACGCGCCTCACAAGGGTGTTCTTGTAGACCTTGAACTCGATGTTCTGTTCACGGAGCTTGCGGCGCAGTTGGGTCACCTGCTCGACCGTGATTCCCTGATACTGCGCTGCGATGGTGAGCATATGGCTTTGCAGCCGGTTGCGAAATTCATCCACCGCATCAATTTTCTTTTGCGTCGGCAATTACGTTCACCTCCCTTCGCTGATTCCGTTCACACGTTGGTACATAAACAAAACGTCCCGCACCGTCCAAAGACAGTGCGGGACGCAAATTCCCTGTATCGCACCGCGCTCTCGGCAGGCAACATTAAGGCTCGCAAGCCGCCGGCTGTCTTTGACGCGCCGTAATCTCACGACTACAAGGGCAAATTGTAGCAGGTGGCGGAGACATGAGTCAAATCGGCCAGTATGGGAGCGCGCATGACTGAACGAATAGCCCCTGGGTCGACCAACAATTCAACGCTCCGGGTGATCTCCGTCGCCGGGGAGAGCCGCAAAGAGGGATGACGGGGCCGCGCAGGCCAGGTTCATGTCTGCTTCACACACTCGAGGAGTCTCGGCAGGGTTTCGCCAGCGGGACCGCGCAGGAAGGCGCTCGTCACCGTTTGGGTGAAATCCGTTTCCTCGATGTTGGCTTCTATGATGAAGGCGCTGTTTTGATGGGCAAGCATGGGGAGGCGTGCTGCCGGGTATACTTGCGCGGAAGTGCCGACGACGATGAGGACGTTGCATTTCTCGACGATCTGCGCGGACATGACGAGCGCGTTACTCGGGATCGCCTCGCCGAACATGACCACGTCAGGCTTCATCAGGGCGCCGCAGAAGCAATAGGGCGGCGTAGTGCCGTGCTGACTCAGATCGAGCGGGTCGCGGCGCCGGCACCTGGGACAGACGAGCCAATGGGCGTTTCCGTGATACTCGATGACGTTCTTGCTTCCGGCCTCTTCGTGCAGGTTGTCAACGTTTTGCGTGATGACCGCCTGGAGGCGGCCCATTTGTTCGAGTTCGGCCAGGGCGTAGTGCGCGGGATTGGGCTTACAGTCCGCAAGCGTCGAGGCGAGTTCGCACCAGAATTTCCAGACCTTTTCCGGGTCCCTGTTGTAAGCGTCGATGGTCGCATACTCGTCCGGCGGATACTTCTCCCAAATCCCTCCGTGGCCGCGAAAGGTGGGGATGCCGCTTTCGGCCGAGATCCCGGCGCCCGTAACGGCCGCGGCCGAACGCGCGGCCTTGATGGCATCGGCGGCAAGGCGGTACGGATCCATTAGCGCGCGGCCTCCAACCGATCAAGACCGTGCATGTATGGGCGCAGCGCCGAGGGTACGACCACGCTTCCATCTTTCTGTTGATAGTTCTCAAGCACCGCCACGACGGTTCGGCCCACGGCGAGGCCCTAGCCGTTGAGCGTGTGGACGAACTCGGGCTTTTTTTCGCGGCGGAAACGGATGTTGGCGCGGCGCGCCTGGAAGTCGGTGAAGTTCGAGCAGGAGCTTATCTCGCGATACTTGTTCTGCCCCGGTAGCCAGACCTCGATGTCGTAGGTCTTTGCCGCGGAAAAACCCAAGTCGCCCGTCGAGAGAGTGACTACACGATACGCGAGACCGAGTTTCCGGAGGATGGTCTCGGCGTCCTTGGTAAGCTTCTCGAGTTCTTCCCACGATTCCTCGGGTTTCGTGAACTTCACCAGTTCGACCTTGTTGAACTGGTGCTGACGGATCATGCCGCGCGTGTCTTTGCCGTACGAACCCGCTTCACTGCGGAAACACGGCGTGTAAGCGCAGTACTTGACGGGGAGCCGGCCGGCATCGAGGATTTCGTCGCGATGGATATTGGTGACGGGCACCTCGGCCGTGGGGATGAGCCAGAGGTCGAAACCCTCGACGTGGAAGAGGTCGGCGGCGAATTTCGGGAGCTGGCCGGTCCCGCGCATCGAATCGGAGTTCACCATGAACGGCGGGAGGACCTCGGTGTAGCCGTGCTCGAGCGTATGCGTATCGAGCATGAGGTTGATCAAGGCGCGTTCGAGAAGCGCCCCGGCGCCTCTCGACAGACAGAAGCGTGCGCCGGTGATCTTGGCGGCGCATTCGAAATCCAGGATGTCGAGCGCTTGTCCCACGTCCACGTGGTCCTTCGGCTCGAAATCGAACGAAGGCGGCGTGCCCCAATGCCGCTCGACGCGGTTGGCCGCTTCGTCGCTCCCGGTGGGGACGGTTTCGTGAGGGACGTTCGGGATCAGGAGAAGCCTGGCTTCGAGATCGGCGTCCTTCTGTTTGACCTGTTCATCAAGCTGCTTGGCTTTCTCGCTGACGGACTTCATCGCGGCGATCGTTCCGGAGGCGTCCTGCTTGGCCTTCTTCAGGCGAGCGATCTCTTCGGAAGCCCGATTCTGCTCCGCCTTCAGTTGTTCGAGTTCGTAGAGCAGTTGCCGGCGGGACGAATCGATCTGCACGATTTCATCGAGGTCGATCGGATTGCGCCGGTTCTCGAGCGCCTGGCGGACGACCTCCGGCGTTTCGCGGAGCAGCTTGATATCAATCATCTCGTTGATTCCTTTCCCTTACTGACAACGGGATATGCGCACCCTATTTCCCGCCGCGCATGACTCGAAGAATGCGATCCAGGTCGTCGAGGCTGTAGTACTCGACCTCGATCCGTCCGCGGTTTCCGCGCATTGTGCGAACCGTGACTTTCGATCCGATCAGGCCGCGCAACTCATCCTCGATCTTCGCCACGTTGGGATCTTTGGCCGCGGCGGGCTTCTTCGTTCTGGGTTCGGGCGGGGCCGCAAGTTTCTCGGCCTGGCGCACGGAGAGGCCCAGGATGATGATCTTCCGTGCGGCGGCGCGTTGCGCTTCCGGCGCGGGCAGAGCCAGCAGCGCGCGCGCATGGCCCATCGTGAGCGACCCGTCCACCACAAAGCCCTGCACGTCCTGCGGCAGGTTAAGCAGCCGCAACGTGTTCGTCACCGTGACCCGCTTCTTGCCGATTTCTTCGGCGAGTTGCTCCTGCGTGTAGCGAAACGTGCTTATGAGAGCCTGATACCCCAAGGCCAGCTCGATCGGATTCAGATCCTCCCTCTGGATGTTCTCAATCAGCCCGAGCTTCAACATGTCGGCGTCGGACACGTCTCTGCAAATGGCCGGGATCGTCTTCAAATCCGCCATGATCGCCGCGCGCACGCGCCGTTCGCCGCTGACGAGTTCATGGACGTCTCCAGCCTTGCGGACGATGATGGGTTCCTGGACGCCGTCGCGGCGAATCGAGTCCGCGAGTTCCTGGAGAGCATCCTCATCGAACGCCTTCCGCGGCTGCTGCGGATTGGGATGGATCGCATGCGGATCGAGATGGAGGATGCGATCCGCGTCGTCAACAAACGTGCCCCCCGGCCTCAGGCCCGCCGGCGGACGGTCAATGTCGACGGATATGAGCGCCCCAAGGCCTTTGCCGAGTCCCTTTTTCCTTGGGTCAGCCACGTGACACAACCTCCCTAGCCAGCGCCAGATAAGCCCGAGCGCCAGGCGATTTCAGGTCGTAAAATATGACGGGTTTCCCATAGCTGGGGGCCTCGCTCAAGGTGACGTTGCGCGGGATGACGGTCTCGTAGACCTTCTGTCCCAGATGCGCGCGAACGTCCTCTATCACTTGGCGCGAAAGGTTCGTGTGCTGGTACATGGTCAGCAACACGCCTTGAAGCCGCAACTGCGGATTGAGACTGTCGCGCACGAGGACAATCGTGTGCAACAGTTCGCTCAATCCTTCGAGGGCATAGTACTCGCACTGGAGAGTGACGATGACGCCGTCGGACGCGACAAGGCCGTTCAACGTCAGCAGACCGAGGGACGGTGGACAATCGATGAAGATGTATTCAAACTCGTCGCGCAGGCCATCGAGCTGATCCTTCAGGCGGAACTCGCGGCGCTCGGCGCTCACCAACTCGATTTCGGCCCCGACCAATTCCTTGTTCGACGGGATGATCTTCAAGTTGTCCATGAGGGTAGGCTGCATCACTTCGCGCAACGGGACGCTGTCAACGAGGGCATGGTAGATCGTATGAGTGAGGGATGCCTTGTCGACCCCGATACCGCTGCTCGCGTTTCCCTGTGGGTCGAGGTCGACCAGCAGGGAACTCCGCCCCGCAGCCGCCATGCACGCGGCGAGATTGACCGCCGTCGTCGTCTTGCCCACACCGCCTTTTTGGTTGGCGATGACAATTACTCGTCCCATGATTCCTGCCGCTTCCCCGTCCCAACGTATCTGCAAAGTATCTGGAAAAGGTTTGAACCGCTGACCCACCGCATCAAAGCAGCTATGATACGGCCCGTTGACGGTCAAGTCAACAGCCTTGGCAAAGACCAAAATCCGCACGTAAGGATTCATCTCGCACGCGGCGCGCCCCTGGTGC
>CAZPMT010000178.1:0-8849 GCA_964587655.1 uncultured Nitrospiraceae bacterium | reverse complement strand
ACCCGCTTCTCATCCTCCCACGCGAAAACTCGACTCCTTACATGCGGATCGGGGCGCCGCCTGTGACGCCGTTTCGCAGGCATCCATTTTCTGATTGAAAAGGGTCCGCGTGCTGTGGTAACGTAAGGTCCCGTTAGGGAACGGCCCCCCCTCCAATCCTCTAACAAATGCGTGAGTAAAGAGCTGGCTGAACACGTGTAAGGAAGCGGTGTGTAATGACTTGCGATGCGCGCCCCAAGGTTCTTGCTGTTATTCCCGCCCGGTATGCTTCGACGCGTTTTCCGGGGAAAATCATTGCATCCGTCGCTGGGAAGCCGCTTGTTTATCACACGTACCGGCGCGCGTGCGAGGCGCGTCTGGTGACCGAGGCGTTGATCGCCACTGACGATGAGCATGTTGTGGAGGCGTTGCGGCCGTATGACGTGCGCGTGGTCATGACGCGGGCGGATCACCCGAGCGGGACGGACCGAATCGCGGAGGTGGCGGAAAACTCCGATGCGGAGATCATCGTTAACGTTCAGGGCGATGAGCCGCTCATCGATCCCAAGACAATCGATGAGACGATACAGCCGCTCTTTGATGAACCGGACGTGTGCATGTCGACGGCGCGGAATCTGATCACGGAACCGGGCCAGGTGGAAAACCCGAACGTGGTCAAGGTAGTGTGCGACGCACGCGGACACGCGCTCTATTTCTCGCGGTCTCCAATTCCGTACATCCGCGACGTCGCGGATCGCGCCACCGCCCCTCCATGCTATTGGCAGCACGTCGGCCTCTACGTGTACCGGCGCGATTTCCTTCTTCGTTACGCCAAGATGCCCCAGACGCTGCTCGAGAAGCTGGAGAAGCTCGAGCAGTTGCGCGTGCTGGAGAACGGCTTCAAGATCGCCGTCGTGGACACGGAGTACGACAGCGTCGGCGTTGATACGCCGGAGGACTTGGAGAGAGTTCGGTTGTTAGTCGCGGAAGGCCGGCAACCCTTGACGGACCGTTGAGGAGAAAGGAAATCCGATGCCGAAGTATGTGTTTGTAACGGGAGGCGTCGTATCATCGGTCGGGAAGGGCGTTCTGGCGGCCAGTCTCGGGTTGCTGCTTGAATCGCGGGGGCTGAAAATCGCGATGATGAAGCTGGACCCGTATATCAACGTCGATCCCGGCACGATGAACCCTTATGAACACGGAGAGGTTTTCGTCACGGACGACGGCGCGGAGACGGACCTCGATCTTGGACATTACCAGCGTTTCACGCACGCGAACCTTTCTCAAAAGAGCAACGTGACCACGGGCGGAATCTACAACGCGGTGATCCAGAAGGAACGCCGCGGCGAGTACCTGGGCAAGACGGTGCAGGTGATTCCGCACATCACGGATGAGATAAAGTCGCGCATACGCATGCTGACAACGGAGGCCGACAGCGATGCCGACGTGGCCATCATCGAGATCGGCGGAACGGTAGGCGACATCGAGAGCCTTCCCTTCCTGGAATCCATCCGGCAGTTGCGGCTCGAGGTGGGGCCGCGCGATTGCTGTTACGTACACGTGACGCTGGTGCCCTACATCGAGGCGGCGGGCGAACTCAAGACTAAGCCGACCCAGCATAGCGTTCGCGCCTTGCGCGACATCGGCATCCAGCCCAACGTCATCGTGTGCCGCACGGGCTCGCACAAGCTGGGACCGGACCAACTCCGCAAGGTGGCCATGTTCTGCGACGTGACGGATGACGCGATCATCAGCGCCGAGGACATCTCGCCGCTGTACGCAATTCCGCTCAACTTCAAGCGGCAGCAGTTGGACGAGACCGTTTGCCGGCTGCTGGGCATCGATGCGCGCGAAAGCGACTTTGCCGAGTGGTGCGCGATGGTCGACCGGCTGCAGTCGCCTGCGGACAAGGTGCGTATCGCGGCGGTGGGCAAGTACGTGTCTCACCACGACGCGTACAAGAGCATAAATGAGGCGTTCGTGCATGCGGGCGTGGCCAACAACTGCAAGGTGGAGCTGGAGTGGGTCGACTCGGAGCAGTTCGAGCGTGACGCCGCGCCGGCTGAGGTCCTTGCGCAGTACGACGGCGTGTTGATTGGGCCGGGGTTCGGCTCGCGCGGGATCGAGGGGAAGATCAAAACCGTGCGCTACGTCCGCGAGCACAAGAAGCCCTTCTTCGGCATATGTCTCGGGATGCAAATCGCCTGCATAGAGATGACGCGCACGTGCCTGGGCAAACCCGAGGCGAATTCGACGGAGTTCAACATTGAAACGCCCGATCCCGTGGTATCGCTCTTGACGGAGCAGTTGGGCATTCAGGCCATGGGCGGCACGATGCGCCTGGGCGCGTATCGCTGTGAGTTGAAGGCCGGAACGAAGGCGCGCGCGGCCTATGGCGCGGACGTCATCCACGAGCGGCACCGGCACCGTTACGAATTCAACAACAAGTACCGGGCGGCGCTCGAAGAGAAGGCGGGACTCGTCGTGAGCGGCGTTCACCCAAAAACCGACCACGAACTTGTGGAACTGATCGAGTTGAAAGACCATCCTTGGTTCTGCGCCTCGCAGTTCCACCCGGAGTTCAAGAGCACGCCGCTAAAACCGCAGCCTCTGTTCCGCGATTTCGTGAAGGCGGCGCTGCACAACCGTGGTAAACGTGGATAGGAACACCCGGCTGAGGTATGCCTTCTCCTATCGTGAGAAAGCGCGTTCCCTTTCCGAAAGAGTGCCCCCTCCCTCCCACGCTGAACGCGCTCAACTCCTGATCAATTCCCTGCTGGATGAGTTGAAGCGCGAGATCGCGGCTCTCGGCGAGGACCTTCTGGCGGCGTTGGCCGAGCAGAGCGCCTTGTCCCAACGCGCCACCGCGGGACGTATCGCCGCGTCAAAGGCGAACGAGCGCAACCGTGAACTCACCGTGACGATTGGGCGTCTGCGTGAAGCCCTCGGCGAGCGCAATATGTTGCTGTTTGCAGAGGATCTCGCCGAACTGGGCGGCTTCATCGACTTGCCGATCGAGGAGTACGCAGCGATCATCACGCCCCCCGAAAGCACCGAAACCAGGAAGGGAACCGGCATTCTCTCGGCCCTCATCGAGGACAAGCCTACTATCGCCGGGATTCAACTCAAGCCGACCCGCTTGGGCCTCGTCGTCTGGGCGGCATGCATCGTCGCGGCGGTGTTGGCGGCGTCGTGGCACCTCGGCCTCTTGCATTGGGGCGGGACGGCGATGCTCGATGTCGCGGCGGGAAAGTCCTCGACCGATCCGGTGCTGATCACCATCCGCAACAACGGCCGTGTGCCCATGGAGGTATACGTGCCGTTGCCGGAAGGAGGCGTCTGGCGGACTGAAGGCGAAACACGTAACCGCGTGTATGGATTGCGCGCGTGGGCGCGCGAGGATGGCGGCAAGGAGTACCGAGTTCTTCCCGCTTCGCTGGATTGCTGGGTGCGCCAGACCCGGTTCGATGAGAACCCGCCCCTGGTCGTCGCGCCTGGTTTGACCGCGCAAGTCCTTTTCGACTCGGCCAAGCTCAAGACTCTCGGCAGCGCCGTTCAATCATTGCGGATCGCCATAGTCCGCTCGAACGGAAGCGTTGTGGTCCAGCGCGACGTGGATCTCCCCTGAAGGGGGAATTTGTCATGATCGACGCTCTTGCCATGAGTCGCCAACAGCATGAGTCGCTACACTAGAAGACTGTGGCCGCGCGGAAGGCATCGTAGCGGGCTGTGATATCGCTCATGGTGATTTCCGCAAGGCGGTTCGGACCGAAGGCCTGGCAGGTGAAGGAAGCTACGACGGAACCATGCACGACAGCTTGGCGGAGCGTGACATCGTCGAGGCGGTCCTGTCGCGCGATATGGCCCATGAATCCGCCGGCGAAGCTGTCCCCCGCGCCCGTAGGATCAACCACGTCCTCGATGGGATACGCCGGCACGGCAAAGATGTCATCGCCGTCGAACAACAGGCAGCCGTGCTCGCCTTTCTTGACGACGACGATTCGCGGACCCAGGCCGCGTATCGCCCGCGCGCCTCGAATCGTGTTTGCCTCGCCGGTCAGGTCGTGGACTTCGGAATCGTTAACGATGAGCGCATCGACGCGGCGCAAGACCTCGTCCAGTTCCTTTCGCGTCGTATGTATCCAGAGGTTCATCGTGTCCAGGGCGACAAAACGGGCGCGGGTCTGTTCCAACACCTCCAACTGAAGCGAGGGATGGATGTTTCCCAGAAACAAACACTTTGCGTCACGGGCGCTTCCCGGAAGCTTCGGGTGAAAGCTCTCGAAGACGTTCAACTGAGTGTCGAGTGTGTCGCGCTGATTCACGTTCTTGTGATAGCGGCCCGTCCAGCGAAACGTCTTACCCGGCGCGCGTTCAAGCCCATC
This sequence comes from uncultured Nitrospiraceae bacterium, assembly GCA_964587655.1. Lineage (GTDB taxonomy): Bacteria > Hydrogenedentota > Hydrogenedentia > Hydrogenedentales > SLHB01 > CAZPMT01. The sequence goes on along the minus strand of CAZPMT010000178.1, from coordinate 4,485 downwards.
GAGGTCAATCGCCTTAGATTCGAGAAGCTTCACGTGCTCGGGCGGGAAGTCGTCGCCGACCACGCCGACAAGGTGGACGCGCGTGTAGTTTGACGCGGCAAGCGAGAAGTATGTCGCGGCGCCGCCCAAACCTTCCTCGTTCCTTCCCCACGGCGTTTCGACCGTGTCCAGCGCGATGGAGCCGACTACTGCAAGACTCATGATGGACTTCCCTTGGGACACCGATAGCATTGGCGCCCATTCATTTTGGATTTTGGATTCTAGATCTCAGATTGCCGGCGTCCGGCGTCTGGTTCAGACGATGGAGCCAAGCGCTACTCAGCTTGCCTCCTGTTCGACATCAGCGTCCACGTCGATGCCGAGCTGGTCCATCTTGTACTTGAGAATGCGGCGTGTTGTGCCGAGAAGGTCCGCGGCGCGAGACTGGACGTAATTGGCGCGTTCAAGCGCGCGCGTGATCAGATAGCGTTCGATGCGCGAGACCGCTTCTTCGAGCGGAAGGCCTTCAAACTCGACGAGACTGGCGCTCTCCTGCGGCGGCGCGGTCGGGAGAATGCCGCGAAGGTTGTCCGCGGTGATGACGGGCTTTGTGCGGTGGCAGACGAGAATTCTCTCGATGGTGTTTTCAAGCTCGCGGACGTTTCCGGGCCAGGAATATCCAAGCAGCATGGACATGGCCTTCGGATCGAAATCGACGGTCTTGGCGTTGACCCGGGGTGCATGCTTGGCCACGAAATGGGCGATCAGCCTGGGGATGTCCTCCCTTCGCTTGCGCAGCGGCGGTATCTCGATGGGCAATACGTTGACGCGGTAATAAAGGTCTTCCCGGAAGACGCCTTTCGCGATCGCCTCGGGCAGGTTTCTGTTTGTGGCGCATATGACGCGCAGGTCGACTTCAATAACCTTCGTGCTGCCCACGGGATAGAAGCAGCTATCTTGCAGGACGCGCAGCAGTTTGCTCTGGGCCTCGAGCGGCATCTCGCCGATCTCGTCCAGGAACAGAGTGCCATGATCGGCAACCTGCAACTTACCAAGGCGGCGTTCGGTCGCGCCGGTAAAGGAGCCTTTCTCATGACCGAACAATTCGCTTTCGACCAGGTGCTGCGGGATGGCGCAGCAGGAAATGGCCACAAACGCCTGGTTCGCCCGAGAGCTTCCTGAGTGGATCGCGCGCGCAAGGAGATCTTTGCCGGTGCCGCTCTCGCCGGTGATCAGGACCGTGGAATCGACGCGCATGGCCTGACGGGCCATTTCAAGGGATTCAACGAAAGCCGGGGCATCGCCTACGAGCGCTCCGAAGCCGCTGATTCCCGCCTCGCGCAGGGCGCTGAGCTCGATTCTCTCGTGCTGTTCGGCGAGGATTCGTTCGACGAGAATGAGTATCTCATCGACGTCAAAGGGCTTGATGACGTATTCGCGCGCGCCGCCCTTCATGGCGGTTACGGCGGTGTTCACGCAGTTCGTTGCGGTAACCACGACGACGGGAATGTCTTCTCCGCGCCTGGCAAGCTCCTCCAGGAAATCAATGCCGCCCATGTCGGGCATGATGAGATCGAGGAGTATCAGATCGACGTGGTTCTTCTCGATTGTGGCCAGTCCGACGCGTCCGTTCTCGGCCACGAGCACACGATACTGCCCCGACAACAACATTCGATAGGAAGTCCGAACGCTTGCCTCGTCGTCAATTGCCAGGATGGTCTTCATGGGCCTCTTTCGTGGTGGGAATGGATAGTGCGAACGAGCCGCCTTGAGGGCTCTCGACGAGCTTCAAGTCACCGGAATGTTGCTGCATGATGCGAACGGCAATCGAAAGGCCCAAGCCCATGCCCCGCTCCTTCGTGCTGTAGAAGGGCATGAAAATCAGCGGGGCCTCTTCATCTGGTATGCCCGGACCGGTGTCGGCAATCAGGATCTCGCACTCGCCGTTTCGCCGTTTCGTCGCCACTTTCAACGTGCCGCCTTGCGGCATCGCCTCAATCGAGTTCTGGACAACGCTCTGGACGGCCTGCGAGAAGTGAGCCACGTCCAGATTGGCCTCCGGCGCTTCGGGATCCCACTGCGTCTCGAGCTTGATGGCGCGCGTGGAAAGCTCCTCTTCAAAGGAGCGCAGGATGCTCTTGACGGTTTCATTCACGTCGGCTGGATGAAGCACGAGTTCGGCCCGGCGCGCGAAGTCGAATAAGGTCTCGACGACATTGTTGATCCGCGCGACTTCTTTCTGCACGACCCTCGAGAATGCGTCACGGAAATCTTCGGAATCGTACTTGCGGGGCAGAAGCTGCGCGAAGGTGTTGATGGCCACCATCGGATTCTTGACCTCCTGAGCAACGCGCTCGGAAAGGTATTCCCAGAAGGGGCTGTAGGTCACGTCGTTGCGGCTTACGGTCTGCTCTGGAAGTCTCGAGAAGATGACTACCACGCCGCCGCCTTCCTCGCCGTCGACGCTGTTCATGGGGGTAACGCTGAGACCCAGGACCGAGTTGGTCGCACCGTCGCGGATTTCCTGTCTCAGTCTCGGGTGTCCGTCGGCGAGCGTTCGAAGGGCAAGATTGGCAAAGGCTGAACCCAGCTTCTGCACGCTGCGGCCAATGACGTCCTGCGAGTCAATGCGCAGGATACGTTCGGCCTGCTGGTTCATCATGGAGATGGTCTTGTCGGCCAGCACGGTCACAACGCCCGCCGTGATGTTGGCCAGGACCGCGTCCAGCCGGCTTTGCTGGTGCGAGGTGTCGCGGTAGGCTTCGGCCTTCTCGAAGGCGATGGACGCGCCACGACCGATTACGGTTAGGAGTTCCCGTTCCTCATACGTGTATTCAAGTCCGGAGGCCTTCTCGCCGACGGCAAGCGCGCCGCACACGCGGCCGTTGCAGAGCAGCGGCACGGCAAGGCGCGCACCCATAACGTGCATTTCCTTGAGAGGGGCGGCCGCGTCCCGGTTCACCATGCGGTCGAAAAGGCAGGTGTTCTCCTCGAACCAGCGCATGAGTCCCGATGCGAAAGTCAGGCGCAATGATTCCGTCACGCTGGAAGAGAGCCCGTGACTGGCGGCGATGCGAACCACTCCGTCTGTCTCGATCAGGGCCGCGGCGCGCACGGCATCGAAAATGTCGACCACGGAGTCGACCAGGCTCTGGCTCAGGCGTCGCGGATCCTCGATGTGGGCGGCGGCGCGGCTGAACCAGCGCAGCGCCATCTGATGCTGACTGATGGCGGCGTCTTTGATTGTCTCCGCTGGAACGGGCGATTGCCGCGCATGGATGCGGGCCAGTGCGGTCTCGGTGTCGGCAATCTCTCTGCGGCGTGAAACCCCATCGATGGCGCTCTGTAGCCCGGCGCAAGAGAACGGCTTCACGACGCAAGCGCGGGCGCCCGCCAAGGTGAGCCCTGCAAGGGACTCAGGATCGCCGCGACCCGACAGGACGATGGTGGGAACCCCTGGCGCCGCCTCAAGGACGCGCGCGAGGGCTTGGTGCCCGAGGCTGGGGGCATCGTCGATGATGACCGCATCGACCTTGATGGAAATGAGGCGCCGGACAGCTTTTTCGAGGGAACCCTCGAACAAAAGCAGGTCGGTATCGGGAAGCGCCGCCCGCAATGATTCGCAAATGGCCCGTTCGTCCGCTACTACCAGAAGAACGTTCATATGGCTACCCTCGGATCCTCATTGGGTGGCTTGCGCCCCGCAGGCGGCTCCCGATCCCACCGTCTGCGACGCCGAAACCACCATCTCGTCTCTCGCTAGAGGCAGGGTGACCGTGAATGAGGTGCCCGATCCGGGAACGCTGTTCACGTCAATCTCCCCGCCGTGCTCCGTTACAATACCATGAACCACAGACAAACCCAAACCGCAGCCTTCCGCCTTTGTCGTGAAGAAGGGCGTGAAAAGGTGCTCGATATGTTCGGCCGGAATGCCGCACCCCGTGTCCCACACGACAATTCGCGCGCACTCGGTTTCGCGGAACGAGGCCCGTCCGTTGCGTCGAAGATGGACGCGATCTGAGTAAATGCGAACCCCAAGCGTTCCTCCATCGGTTCTTATAAGCGCATCGATCGCGTTCAAGAACAGATTCAGGAAGACCTGATGCAACTGTTGCTCGTCACTATACACCATGACGGGATCTTCAGAGAAGTCGAGTTGGAGAGTTATGCGTCCTTTGCGGGTCTGGTTCTCGACAAGCGCGAGGACCTGTTCGACGATGGCGCGGCTGTCCTGCCGCGCGAAGTGGGATTGTTTCGGCCGGGCGAAATCAAGCAGTCTGCTTACGATCGTGTTGATCCGGTCCACTTCGTGCGGGACGACCTCCGTGAAGGTCTTGCGAAAGTCCACGTCGTCGAAACGCGTGGGCAGGAGTTGGGTGAACGTCTTGATCGAGACCAGCGGATTCTTGATCTCGTGGGCCATGCCGGCGGCCAGCGTCCCGATCGACGAAAGCCGGTCGGCGCGCTGCACGTGGATCTGGTGTTCGAGCGCGCGGGCAGCCGGAT
>CAZPMT010000177.1:0-9037 GCA_964587655.1 uncultured Nitrospiraceae bacterium | reverse complement strand
TCTTACTGGCCGCGATCAGCCGAATTCACGAAGTGGCCGCGCCCGAAATATGCATCGAGTTCCTTGACGCGGTCGCGGAGTTTCTGCATCTCGGCCAGCATGGGGACGGTCAGCTTATCGTAACGCACCGTTTCAGGCTCATTGGTCTTCGTGACGATCATGGGACGGTAGCCGCTTGGATCTGGGTTGCCGTTTTCGTCCGTTACCTCCGGCCCATAAGTAATGTCTTCTCTATACACCACGATGTTGGCGTTGACCTGCTCAACCTCCTCCGCAATCAAGCCGCACTGGTTCATGCCCAACGTGTGATCTTTGTAGTCAAACATAACGGCTCTAAGTCCATATATCCACGATGTGTCCGCGGTCGCAGCCTCGCGTACGTTTTCCTTGTAACGGATCGAGCTACTGGTATCTTTGTAGAGCTTGCCGTTCGCGTCAATACGGACCGGATACGATCCTTGCCCTGTCGGCAGGTTGGGCATCGAGACGCTGCCGTTAGTAAGGTCCAGTATGATCCCGTAGTTCCAGGTCAAAGTACTGCCCGCGGCAACACCACTCGAATACCACATTGAGAGCTTGTCTCCACCTTTCACCAGCATGGCATTCGAGCCTGCATCCGCGCTCTTCTGTGCTCCGTCCCAATAGGCGTCGAAGCGGATTCCCATGTTGTCGTGCTTCCAGGACATGAAGTCCATGAGCGGGTAGTCGTCCGCGGATGTTGTGGTCCGGAAATGCGGCCCTGCCAGGTTCATGTCCGGACCGTGAAGAGCCAGCAGCGCCCCACCCAGACCGCCGCGCGGAACGGTAGTCGTGCCAATACCGATCTTTCCGGTGGCGTAAAGGTTGTCGACGGTGTAGCTTGCGGTCTCGTCCAGCTTGTCCGCATTGACGGCGTTGGCGGCGAGGTCTGCTGTGCCTACAGTTCCGTCGGCGATTTCGGAGGTTCCTACGGCGCCTGTGGCTATCTCGCTCGCGCCTACGGCGGCGGCGGCGATCTCGCTGCTGCCGACCGAGTCCGCCGCGAGGCGGTCTGCGGTAATGCTATTGGTGGCTGCAATGTCACTGTTTGTGATTGTGCCATCGAGGATCTTGCTCGTGTCCACTGCGTTGGCGGCGAGGTCTGCCGCGCCTACGGATCCGTCCGCGATTTCGAGGGTTCCCACGGTGCCCGTAGCTATCTCGCTCGAACCCACGGCGTCGGCGGCGATCTCGCTGCTGCCGACCGAGTCCGCCGCGAGGCGGTCTGCGGTAATGCTGTTGGTGGCTGCAATGTCGCTGTTTGTGATCGTGCCATCGACGATCTTGCTCGTGTCCACTGCGTTGGCGGCAAGGTCCGCTGTGGCTACAGTTCCGTCCGATATTTCGAGGGATCCTACGGCGCCCGCGGCTATCTCACTCGCGCCCACGGCGTCGGCGGCGATCTCCGCTGTACCCACGGCGCTATCGGCGATCTTGGCGTTGGTCACGGCATCCGCAGCCAGCTTGCCTGAGGTGACGGCTCCGTCTTGCAGATTGCCTTCCGCAATGGTTGTGCCTGCGATCTTCGCTCCTGTTACCGCGCCGTCGTTCAGTTGGTCGCTGTTCACCGTTCCGGTTTGGATCTTTGATCCGTCGATCAAACCACTCGCGTTCGTGAGGACATTTCCGCTCCCGGTTCCCGCAGTGATAAGCCCAAGGACGTCCAGGTTCCCTTCGACTAACATGTCTCCGTCGACCGTGCTGTTTCCCTCGACCTCAAGCTCAATACCCGACTGGGCATGTGTGAGGCCGGTAACGAACAACGTCGAGAATGACGCGGCAACGATGACCAGCACGAACGAGGATTGTTTGACACTTTTCCCGAAACCCATTTGCCCACCCTCCAGTTAGAAGCATCTGATTCCCAGTACGCACCTATCATACGCCCCCCCCCCCGTATTTTGTCAAGCAATAATTCTAGCGATATAGGACGACATTCAGTAATGGGCCGCCAGAATCGTCATTCTATTGAATTTCGAGATTGGCGGGGCCTCAGTTTACGCCTTGCGCGTTTTCCGCATCTCGGTTCGTAATACGGGCTTCGGCACGCGCATCCCCGTCTGTCTGAGAAGGCGTGACGGCGGAGCACGACAGCGATTTGAGATGACTATCCCTCTGGGGTTACGCTTTCCGGCCAAGGCTGTTTCCAGCGGAGACTACACACAGGAGTGAAGTGCATGACCTCCAACAGGCTCTCTGACCTCGCGAGAGGAAAGTATCTGCAGAACTGGCTCGTGCTCGGGCCGTTCGTGGTGAAGACCAGCGAACACTTCGAGCGCGAGTACATGTATGAGCGCGAGCGGATTCTCGACATCGACTATCTTTCGCAGGACGGCGGTGAGGCGAAGATCCGTCCTATCGAAGGCCAGTCTCACGCCAACATCGGCCTCGGTCCGAAGCGGCTCGCGTGGCGCACTTACCCGCACGAGCACCTGGACGGAAACCGGATCGCCGGCGAGATCATTTACGAGACCGTCCAACGCAACTGTGTGATCTACGCCGCGGCGACGATTGAGGCCGATACCGACGGACCGGCATTGCTCGATGCGTATCATTCCGGCATGAAGCTTTGGGTGAATGGCGAACTTGCCTGCAACATGCCCTATGGCCTCGCGAAGGGCGTTCGCATCAACATGCCCACGCTCTCTATTCGCCTGAAGAAAGGCGAGAACCTGCTTCTGTTCAAGTTCCGTCCCGGCTTCATCTGCGACGGGATTGATTTCCGCATTCGCGAGGTCAAGATATCGCCAATGATCGGCAAGCCCGGCATCCCCATCGCCCTCGGCCGCGTGACGCCCCTCGCTCACTTCCGCGGGACCCCGGACAATCCGCGCCAAGTGATCGAGGCGGCAGTGCTGAACACCTCAAACGTCGCCAATACCGTCCGCGTATCCGTCGTGTCCGATACTTTGGGCGCCGAGGATTCGCTCGATATCACCTGCGAACCCCATAAGGTCACGCCGATCCGTCTTTCCCTCAAGACGCCGCGCGGGATGGCCGGCAACACCGTCCGCGCCATATACCGCGCGCGCATCTACGGCGAGAATATCGAAGCGCCGATCGAGTATCAGGCCGCCCTCGCTCCAAAGTACGATGGCACGAATTTCGTGCTGTCCAGTTTTCACTTCGACACGACGTACCACGAGGAGCAGCGCGTCTACGCCATGGGCGCCTTCGACATCGTCCGTCAGTATTGCAGGCTGCACCGCACCGACCCGCTGTTCCGCTCGATCATTTCCGAAGTCGATTACCTGAAGCCGTATTTCGACGTCTACCCCGAGGACCGCGAAACACTCCTCCGCATATTCCGCGAAAAGCGGTCCGAGCCAGACGTCATGTACAACCAGCCTAACGAACAGAACTGCGGCGATGAGGGGCTCGTCCGGAACTTCCTCTACGGCCAGCTCATTCATGGCCGCGTTTTCGGCAACATCTGCCACGCCTACGGCCCGGGCGACGTATTCGGACACCCGAACCAACTCTCGCAGATCGCCAGGAAAAGCGGCTGCATCGGCGTGACGTGGGGCAAGCACATCTTCAACTTCCCACCGTTCTTCAACCACCTCTCGCTCGATGGTTCGACCTTGCCGCACGAGCGCGGACGCGCTACGGAAGACGCCATACACGAGATGGGCCTCTCGGTGCGGCTCGACGATATCGATCAAACGCCGCCCACCGCGTGGCATCACACTCTCATGCCCACGTACAAGCAGGGAACGTACTACGATCTCATGTCGACCATCCACCGCGAGTGCGCAGAGAAGGGCGCGCATCTTCCGATCACGTCGCGCGACATGTCGCTCTATCACGCCGCAACCGCCGTATCCCGCGTCGATCTCAAGATAGCGAACCGCCTCGGCGAGAACCTCCTGCTCGACGCCGAGAAGTTCGCCACGATTGCCGCCCTGCTCGGCGCCACCTATCCTGAGAAGACACTGGACAAGGCGTGGAGGCAGATCCTCTGCGGACAACACCACGACTCGATCACGGGCACGCACAACGAGATCTCGTTTGTGGACCTGATGAACTCGTACCGGGAAGTCCTCGAACTCGGGACGGACGTGCTCAACCGATCCCTCGAGTACATCCAACGCGCCGTCGACGCGGGCGAAACCGCTCAATCCTGTGTCGTGTTCAACTCGCTCGCATGGGAGCGCACCGACGTTGTGCACGCCGAAGTCAAGAACGTTGGCGCGGAGGGTTTCGTCATTCGCGATCCCAAGGGCAAGAACATCCCATTCGAAGCGGCCAGTGTTCACCGCGACAAGAACGGAAAGATCCGCTCGGCGGAAGTGCGGTTCGTCGCGTCGCGCATGCCGTCGCTCGGCTACCGCGCATATCAGATTGTCCCCAAAGCCGGCAAGATCCCGGGACGTTCGGCGCACGCGGCGGCGGCCATCGAGAACGAGTTCTACGTCGTCGAAGTCGATCCCGCACGCGGTGGCGGCATCGTACGCCTCTACGACAAGCAGGCGAAGCGAAACGTGCTGGATGCGTCGCGTGGGCACGTCGGGAACGAGTTGGCCATCCTCGAGGAAGTCGCGTATCGCAACGAGACCCAGCACGAGTTCTACACCACGGGCCTCAAGTTGTTCTCGGGCGAATACCCGGCATCCGCCGAGGTCGAGAATGGTCCAATCAGCAGCACGCTGCGCGTCCGCTGCGCCATGGGCGAGTTGTGCGACGCCGTCCAGGAGATCACACTGTTCAAAGGCGTCAAGCGGATCGAGTTCCGCACGATCCTGCTCGATGTCCAGCGCGAAGATTACCTGTTCTGTGTGACGTTCCCGACGAATCTGAAGGGGCTGACGCCCGTGTTCGACGAACGCTTCGGCGTCGTGGCTCGGAACGACAGCAAGAATTATCTCGACTTCCGCACGCACCAGATGGTGATGTTCAGCGACTGCGCCGTGTACGCCGCGAACAAGTGGATGGAATACGGGAGCTGCGCCGAACTCCGCATGGGACGCAACGCGTACACGCTCAGCATGGTGGGCCTCATCACGCCCGAGGACAAGGCGGACGTCCACGTCGCGGAAGAAGTCCAGCGCGTGCTGGTCCGGAAAGGCGTCACGTGCACGCCGTGGTGCGACAAGGACGGCCCGCACTGGGGCAGCTATCTCGAGCACATGGACGACGACCTCCTGTACACCCGGTTCCGCATCTCGCTCGGGTCCCACGGCAAGAACGCATACACGGGGAAGCTCCTTGCCGCGCAGACGCCTGGTGTGCGCAAGGCCTTCGCGCAACGCCTCAAGAAGACCGGGTACGCGTTTCTATTCGTCAAGGACGCCGCGCTCAAAGACACGTCCTGGCCGGCGATGCCGGTGTTGATCGTCGAGGCGGTCTCGAACGAGAAGCTCGCCGAAGCCTGCGACAAGATGCTCGCCGGTTTCCCGGACACGGCCACAATAAAGCTCCCGGCGGAAGTCGACGTGACGGGCGAGAAGCACGTCGTGGATGACTACGGCGTTGCCCTGCTGAATCGCGGAACGTACGCGAACAGCGTCGAGAAAGGCGGCGTGCTTTGCATGATCCTCGGCCACACGTGCCGGTGGTACGGCGGGACGAACAACTTTCCCGAAGGCTATCTCATCCCGGAAAACAAGAACCACGTCTACACTTACGCCCTCTATCCTCACGCCGGATCGTGGCGCGAGGCCGATACCCCGCGCGCGGGACACGAGTTCAACCATCCGCTGATCGCGCGTCAGGGCAAGCCGGCGTCGAAACCCAGCCTGCCGTCCGAAATGGCGTTTCTAACCGTCGAGCCGAAGAACGTGATTCTCACCGCGATGAAACCGTTCGGAAACCCGATCGCCGCGTTCCAGAAGCTCGAAGAAGCCGACCCGGCCCGCGGCATCATGCTCCGCCTATACGACACCGAAGGCGCAACGGCGGACGCGCGCATCCGATTCGCCTCGGGCATGCAGAGCGCATGGTCCGCCAATCTGCTCGAGGAAAAACAGGATGACCTTCCCCTCACGAAAGGCGAACTCGATCTTCGCATCCCGCCGTTCTCGATTGAGACCATCGGCTTCAGGCCCGGCAAGCTCGCCCGGAAGATGGGCGGCGGCGTGCTTGGCGCCGAAGCGGAACCCGTGCAGCCGGTTTGGGTGCGGTCATGGGAACACGACGCCGAATCGATGCCGATGGGATACGGGACCGTGGTGTGTTCGATTAGCCGCGAGTTGAAGGAGGAAGACGGCGGGCGCACGCTACGCCTCAAGGTGAATGCCGTCAATGACTACACGGACGCCGACGCCGGCGGCACGGCGCGGATCATCGTGCCCCAGGGATGGACGGCGGATCCGTCCGCTGTATCATTCAATCTTCCCCCGCTCGGCCACAAGACCACGGAAGTGCGAGTGCGCCGGCCCGACGGGACCGCACCGGGACAGGTGAAGCTCCGCCATGAACACGACGGCCAGGTGTTTCAAGACGTATTCGAGATCGGCGGCGCATTCGACCTCGAGATGAATGCCGAGAACCAGAGTGACGCCGTCATCGTGACGCTGAAGAATCCGACGCAGGAAACCGTGGAAGCGGAAGTGTCGCTCGTAACCCCAATCGAGACGTGGCCGGAATCGCTGATCGGACCGCACTCACTCTGCGAGTTCTCACCACGCACTCACGGGGTGAGCATTGCGCCCGGAGAGAGCATGTCGCTCAAGTATGAACTCAAACGGCCCGCCGATCATCCAATTGCCCCGGACGATTCCTATTGGGCCGTCGCCAAGCTAATGAGCAACGGACGGATCAAACTCAAGCGCTGCGATCAACGTCCGCCCGAACGGCGCATGTGGTCCTCGAAATGGTTCCGCATGTACGAAGAGAAGAATCGGACAGAGAAGACAAGATAACGCCCCGCACGCATCGAACTCCCCGATCCCTCGCTCTGTTTATGTACTGCGCAGAACGAGTTATTCGAGTTATTCATAATGCAATTGACAATTGCGTCTATTGCCGATATATTGAAAACGGACGATGTGCGGGGCATTTCCGCCACCCCACATCCAGGAATTTTGTGCTATTAACGGTAGGAAAGACCACAGACAGATGTTCCCCAATCATCAATTATTCAATTCAGTAGGGAGAGAATCGAGTGCGAAAGTACGGAATAACGGCGGTTGATTACCTGACGCGAGCCTTCCAGCTTCGTCAAGGCTATTCCATTGACGGCGAAGTCTGCCGGTTCATATACGCGGCTCTTGAACTGCGTTGCTGCATTGAGAGGACGTTGTTCGAGTACCTGGTCCTTATGAAACGGAATGGTCTTCCCAAAACTATGGAAAAGCTCTACAGAGCAAAGGACCTCAAGAAGACGATTCTGGAAGAGGACCAAGACTTCTTAAGGAAGCTGGATTACATGAATCTTCTCTGCGAGGCTGGCGGGCGGCCAGAACGCATTGCAATTCCGGACCTCGACAAACTTGGCCCTCTCTATGGCCAACTCAATGATTATGTTCACGCCCCCAAGCGGCCTGAGGAGACGGCAGAGGATCCTGAATGGTGGGCGCGACTGCAGGCGTTGATATGCGAGGCGGAAGGGCACCTTAAGACGATCCTGAGCCGTCCGGTTGGATACATCAACCTCAGTGAGCGTGGTTGGGCCAGTTTCGAGGCATGGAAGCGTGGCGAAATGACAGATGCCGAGGTCATTGAAGATTTCCGGCGACAGGCCACTGAAAAAGGCCCAAGCCTGCAGTAAGCGACGATTACAGTATTCGTGCTTCGTCGGTGGCGGTATCAGTAGGGTCTTATGATTCGGGGTTCAGCGGTGACCATTCTTTCGCAAAAGGAAAGAAAAACGTTGGGCCGCACGGACGCATCTTTCGGTCATTTGGTCCCATATTCGTCGAAGCTCACGATTAGGCTCACAGTTGAGAATGGATTGCACGTGCAGAAATACGCGAGAGAAGCAGCTCAGGGGCCTCAGACTGAGCCATTGGGCACCGTGAATTAGTAGGCGTATAGTGTTAACGGGAAACGGGCAAGGGATTAAGGGCACTTCAACAGGAGGGGCGTGCGATGCCTGTAAAGAAGAGCGTTTGTGCGGTGGTCCTGAGCGTCTTGTTGGTCGTCGTTGCTTTTCATGAGGGAACAGCTCAGGCTCAAACTGCTTCTTCCGTTCTAAACGCTGGGACGGAAGCACAAACGTCGAAGGCGCCTCCCGCTGTCACTACAACTGAAGGAACAGGCGAGACCGTTATGTTGCCAGAGGATGTTCCACTTGAGATGGTGTGGATTCCGGCGGGGACTTTCATGATGGGTTCGCCGGATAATGAGCAAGACCGTGTGTACCCGGAAGAAGAAGGCCCGCAACATCAAGTAACCTTGACGCATGGGTTCTGGCTTGGCAAGTACGCGCTAAACAAGGCCCAGTGGCAGGCAGTAATGGGAAGCACCCCGTGGTCGGGACAAGACTATGTCTTGAACGATCCGAATTCCCCCGCGGTCTATGTTTCCTGGAACGATGCGCAGGCTTTCATCACCGTATTGAACGCGTATACGGGCCGCATGTTCCGGTTGCCAAACGAGGCGGAGTGGGAGTACGCGTGTAGGGCGCAAACGACCACGCGGTTTTACTGGGGAGATGACCCGAGTTACACAGTTGGCGACGCCTATGCCTGGTGGTATGACAATGCGTGGAGCGTTGGGGAGCAGTATGCCCACGTGGTGGGATTGAGGCTGCCCAATGCCTGGGGTCTCTACGATATGACCGGCAACGTGTGGCAATGGTGCCAAGACTGGCTCGGAAGCTACCCCGATAGCGCGGTGAGTGACCCGATAGGGCCGAGTTCCGGGCTGTATCGCGTCTATAGAGGCGGCAGCTTTGACAGCCCGGGAAAGTTCTGCCGGTCGGCATTTCGCAACGAGCTAGCCCCTAACGAACCCAGCGTCGCACTCGGGTTCCGCCTTGCTGCAACAACCGGTGGCGAGGGCGAGGGTGAGGGCGAGGGCGAAGGCGAGGGTGAAGGCGAGGGTGAAGGCGAGGGTGAAGGCGAAGGCGAAGGTG
>CAZPMT010000176.1:0-9039 GCA_964587655.1 uncultured Nitrospiraceae bacterium | reverse complement strand
TTTTATGAACGTTTCAACGCAAGAAACTGAAAAGTTCACAGGCTCTGAGGGCTTGTGAAGGAATGCCGCCATTCTGGTATTTTTTCACAAGCTCTGGCCATTGCCGCACCGAGAAGTCTCGCTGCGGTGTGTTACCCTGTTCTCGAGAACGCAAGGAGGCAATGGCGGCGGTCGCGGCGAAAGTCTTCGCGCACGGCCTCCCAGCGGATGGACCATATAGGGTCGCGTTCGGAAGATGTGTCGGCGAGGATGAGCCAACGCCGCTGCGGCGATGAGGCATCATATGCTTCCTGTGGCTTCATTGCGTGCTCGAGATAGCCGCATACGAGGTTGTAATGATGCTCGAGATGGTAAACGAGCACCGTCTCGCGGCCCCGAATGATTTCCTTCAACTCCTCGAAGATCCCGTCATCACGTGACTCATCCGCAGCGTCTTCTCGGTCCAGCAGGATGCCGCACGAGGCCTGCCATCCCATCTCGGCCGTGTACTTCCGGAACCAGTCCAGGACGATCTCGTTGCCGGGCCCGCCTTCGATGCCGATCGCCTCGGCGCGGAAACCCAGCGCTTGGGCAACGTCTTCCTGCGTCGTGATTCCGTGGTCCGAGCCGAAAAGATAATTGATGGCCGTCGCCAGCGAAGCAATCGAGCAGCCTTCGGGACACTGAGGCCGGCACAGAAACGCAAGGAGATCGTTATTGACGTAACGGTCGTAGAATTGCGACGCCATGCAGGACTCCCATTCAAACGCGCGCAAGACGCACTCGATGAACACTTATAGCACAGGAATCCGCCGAAAAGACACCGCAGGTATGAGATCATTATGGAGCAACGGGCAAGGAGATTAGCAATAGGTTTGACCGATGCGATTGACCACTGTATCATGGCGATTCCGACAACAGCCATCGTGGATTCCATAGGCGCCCTGATCGACGGAGATGAAGAAATCGCCTGAACTGAGCCGTGTCGCACAGGCAGCGCCGGGTCCGGAGGATACGGCGCCGCCGCCGCTTCCTTGCGACGGGTCGGGGACTCCGTCACGTGCGCGCCGTTGGGCGCTTGTTGCGGCGGGTGCTGTCCTCATCGTGATGGGGATCGTCCTCACGTACTGGTGGAACATTTCCGATCCCGATCACCGGCGGTTGCTCGGAGCAGGCGACTGCTGGTCGTTCTGCGGCCCCGTGCTGCATTTCCTTGACCACCGGATTCATCATGGGGAGCTCCCGCTGTGGAACCCGCTGTATCACTGCGGTCAACCACACGCGGCTAACCCGCAGACGTGGGTCTTCTACCCGCCGAATCTGGTCCGAAGCCTGCTCAGCTTCAACCCGACGCCCATGAAAACTCACGTGGGCATTGCGCTCATGATCTTCTTTCACTTGCTGTTCGCGGGCGTGTCGATGCTGCTGCTTGCGAGGCGCCACGGATTGAGTTTCGGCGCGTCTCTCGTGTCGGCCTTCGCCTTCACGTTCAGCGCCGCGCTCGTGTCGCGGGCCGTCGGACACTGGGTTTTTCTTAATACCGTGGCATGGCTCCCATTGTTGCTTCTCCTGCTGAGGCAGGCGATGATCACTTCAGCCCTGCGGAACAAGGTCTGCCTTGCTCTAGCGGCAGGTGTTGTCTGGGGTATGGCGATCCTCGGAGGCATACCGCATCTGATGATGATTGCCGGCCTGACCGCCGCGGCATATGCCCTGCTCTTCAGGATTCTCTATCCGCTCGCCGGGGTCGAATCCATTCCCAGTTTTGAGCCAGTGCGCGAGATAGACGTTCCCGAAGCCAACAAGAAGAAGCGGGTGAAGAACAAGAAACCGGCCGTGCCGAAGCGACCTAGCCGCGTGAGATCCATCGCGAGACTCGCCGGGGGGATCATGACGCGTGACGCAGTAGTCCTGTGTCTGCTGTTCGCGACCGGCATCTTGGTGGCGGCACCCTTGTTGTTTCCTGGGGCCCAGTTCAGTTCATACACAGGGCGAGGCTCGAAGGACGAGGCCATGAAAGAGGAACTGGTCCAGATATCGGGATTCTGGCACCTCGTGAAAACTCTGGCGGTCTATCAGGGACACGGCCATTACGAAGGGCCGCGCGCCGCGGGCGCCATTGTGCTGATGCTCGCTTTGGCGGCCGTGGTCTGCCGGCCGCGCCGGGACACGGTGATGTTCGCGGCCTTGTTCCTTATTCTCTTGGATTGCAGCATTCCGCAGCCGCTTCTGTTCGGACGACTGGTAGCGCGTTTGGCCCCATTCGTGCTGAGCAACCCCGGCCGGGCGATGATCATCACGTGCTTGCCGCTGGCTCTTCTGGCGGGCGCGGGAACGGACGCCGTGCTGGCGCCTTTGGCTTCGTGGCGCTGGAGAACTGCACGTTCCGGGGCCGTGCTGGTATTGGGTGCGGCGATAGTCTTGATCGTCGCGCTTGCCCAGCGGCCGGAACCGATCCTGGCGGTAGGGAATCTCGCGGTCGTCTTGCCGATCATCGCGTGCCTTGTTGCCGCGGTAGCAGGTTGGATACCGAGGTTTCCGTTATGGGGCATTGTGCTTGCCGCATTGTTGTTCGGAGAGACGCTGGCGTGGAACAGGGAGCTAATACCTTCAATTGATGAGGCCCAGCAGTACAAGGGGTCCCTGGACGCCATGAGGCAGCCGAAGACATTTTGGCCGGACAACCGGCGCGGCACCTATCTCGAGCCGAATGTGCCAATGTATGAGCTCGAGCCAGGGATGAATGGCTATGACCCGCTGCAGATCCGTGAAGTCCGCGATATCCTGTGCATCACAAGGAAGCAAGACATCCCCCGGTTGATCCAGGGCTGGCAGGCCACGGAATTGAGCGTGCGGGGCAATCTTTTTCTAAAGCGGCAGTTCTGGCTCGCGCGGCAGTACGTTCAAGGCCCCCTGCCCGACAGAGACACGACCTTTCCCGCAACCACCACCGTGTTCATTGAGAATCCAGGCGACCTGCCGTTGCAGCGGGTGGATCGTGCCTTGCTGGCGCGGACCGGTGTTTCAAAGGATTTCTCCACGCAGTGGATTATGCCGCGCGGCTCTCCGCCGCAGGTTTTCAAGTCCGAGAACTTCACGGACGCCACCAACGCGTGCGTCTTGAAGCCGATTACCCTGCCTCCGTTGCACAGTTCGCTTTTCCTCAAGGTTAGCAGCACTTGCAAGATGGAGATAATACCTCTCTTGCAGGATCTTAAGACAAAACGAGAGGAATTCGGGAAGGTAGTAAGGCTCAAGGCCGGGGACAACACCCCAGAGGCATTCGAGATCCCGCTGCCGGACTTTCAGGAGATCCAGATCTCGTTCCTGCCGGATTTCAAGAAACAGGAGGGCCAGTTCAGCTTCCAGGAAACGCTGATTGCAAGCGACCTGAACGATGAGGACCGTCTGATCTCTGTTGCATCCCGGACCGCGAACACCATGGAGGTGGATCTGCGCGATCTGCCCGCGGATCGAATGCTGGTGTGTGTGGACGCCTTCTTCCCGGGGTGGCGCGCCTACGTGGACGGCATGCCAACGGAAATACACAAGGTCGATGGCGCATTCAAAGGCGTCATGGTTCCGCCTGGCTCACACCACGTGAGTTTCGTCTTCAGGCCGTTCCTGGTTTTTGCGGGCATAGTCGTGTCCGGCCTCACGCTGGTAACGATCGCTGCCGTGGAGATTCTTCTGTTGAGACCTCCCAAAGGCGTCGTGGCCACGATTCCGGTTGCTTCCGCCGATTCTCTCTAGTGTCCCGGACTAGACAAGGGGTTGCAACCCCTTGTCCCGCGACCGAGTAGATCTCTCTTGTGAGGCAAGTCGCAATATTGGGTAACGGGGCAAGGGTGCGCTATACTGCCGTTCCATTGTAACGGTCCAACCACAACGGAGAGAACCATGGCGGTCGGGAAACGGTTTCGGATTGCGTGCGTCGGCGCGGGCAACGTGGGGGCGTCCGTCGCCCAGTACTGTGCGGAGATGGAGCTGGGAGACGTCGTTCTGCTGGACGTCGTCGAAGGACTTCCCCAAGGCAAGGCGCTCGATCTAACACAGGCGGCCCCCATTCGCGGTTACGATTCCATCGTGACGGGCACGAACGACTTCGCGCATCTTTCCGGCAGCGACGTCGTTGTGGTCACGGCTGGATTGGCGCGCAAACCCGGTATGACGCGCCTGGATCTCCTCGCGAAGAACGGCGCGATCATCACCCAGGTCTGTGAGAGCATCCTGAAGTACGCGCCCGAGAGCGTCGTGATCATCGTCACGAACCCGCTGGATGTGATGACGCACCTTGCCTTCAAGAAACTCGGTTTTCCCGCGCGGCGCGTCATGGGCATGGCGGGCTGTCTTGACAGCGCGCGGTTCCGCGCATTTGTGGGATTGGAGCTCGGCGTTAGCGCGAAGAACGTCGATACCATGGTGCTCGGTTCGCATGGAGATGACATGGTGCCGCTGCCGCAATACACCACCGTGTCGGGGATCCCGATCGCGAAGCTGATGGCGCCGGATGTCGTCGATGCAATCGTGAAACGGACACGCAACGGTGGCGGTGAGATCGTCGCGCTGTTGAAGACCGGGAGCGCCTTCTATGCGCCGGGGGCCAGCGCCGCGCGTATGGTCCAGAGCATCGTGCGCGACGAGAAGCAGTTGCTGCCGTGCTCGGCGTACCTCACGGGACAGTACGGCTTGGACGATATCTACATAGGCGTGCCCGTCCGCCTCGGGAAATACGGCGCCGAAGAGATCGTCGAACTCGAGCTTACGGAGGAAGAGCGCGCGGCACTCCACCGTTCCGCGGACGAAGTCCGCACCGGCATCCGCGGCCTCATCGAGTTGAACGTACTGTAAAGCGGCGAGCAAGAGGCGTCAGAAGCCGATGAACACGTCGTCCCCTTTTCCGAGCGAGAGGGCTGCGTTCGCATTCCCGCCGTTGACGGCGATCTCGAGGTAACCCGCGCTGCCGAGCAAGGCCACTGGTTTTCCGGGTGCGACATCGCCGTAGGTTCGCTTAAGCCCGTGCAGGCGGTGGCGGCCGGCCCGGATGCTCGCGGGGGAAGCGCCCGCCAGCGTGGACGCGTGGATGTTCGTGATGCAATTGCCGAACCGGTCGATGTGCACGATCTTTCCTTGGATGCCGCGGGAGGTATCCCCTTGCGGACGCTGGATGTCCAGCGTGACCACGGTATCGAGTTCCTCGCCGAGTTTCCCAAACGGTTCGCCGCGGGCCAGATGCGCCGCCGCGGGCGCGAAGATGTCGCGGCCGTGAAACGTAGCACTGATCGTTGCGGCCATGAACTCCGGATTTGTGATGATCCGGGCCTCCTGCAGACAGTTGTCGCGCAGAAACAGCGAGGCCAGCCCGTTGTCGGGACACACGATAATCTGTCCGCCCGCGCGCAGCGCGATGGGATGGCGCTCGGTCCCGACGCCCGGGTCGACAACGGCCACGTGAATCGTGCCCTTGGGGAAATGCGGGACAGCCCCCGCGAGAAACAGCGCGCCGTCGACGACGCTCTGCGGGGGAATCTCGTGCGTGAGATCGACGACGCACAGCTTCCGCTCGATCGAGTAAATGAGGCCCTTCATCGCGGCGACATAAGGATCGCGCGTGCCGAAATCGGTGGTAAGCGTGATTAGCGGTATACTGTTCACTGCCATAAGCCTGCCTTCCTCCCCTGGGATTCCCGGCTGTTGGCCAGTGGTTCGTCGGCGATCCCTAGTGTCGAACAATCAAGCCGGCGCGCACCGGATGCAATTGCGTCCGCCGGCCTTGGCTTCATAAAGAGCCTTGTCCGCGGCGGCAATCAGTTGCTCCATTGTCTTGCCGTGTTTGGGCCATTCGCTCAGCCCTTGGCTGATTGTCACGCCGAATGTGTGGCCCTGAAGTTCGAAGACGCGGCCCTCGATCGTTTGTCGGATGCGTTCCGCGACCTGCGACGCCTCATCGAGAGGCGCGCCAGGGTAGAACATGATGCTCTCATCCCCGCCGTAGAGTCCCGCGCGATCCTGGGGACGGAGTGCCTGGCGGATCATGGCGCCCATCTCGCGGACGACCATGCGTCCCGCGAGATGGCCGTAGGTATCATTGACGCGCTTCAGGCCGTCGAGGTCAGTCATCGCAAGCGTGAAGGGGCCGCCGGTCCGCGCCTTATGAATCTCCGTATCGAGTTCGCGTTTGAAAGCGTCCATCTTGAGAAGGCCAGTCAACTGATCATAATGAATGAGCTGGTGGATGTCCTTGTAGAACCGTACGTCGACGGCGTCCTCGAGGACGAACTTGAAGACGACGTCCCCCAGTTGGATCTTGTCGCCGTTCTGCAATCGCGCCGAGGCCACTGCGTCGCCATTGACGTGCGTGCCGTTACTGCTCTTCAGGTCCGTTACGACGTAGTTCTCATCGGCGCCCTCACGCACACGGACGATCTTCGCATGCTCGCGCGAGACCGAAGGCGAGTTAATACGCGTGCCCGCAAGGAGCGATCTGCCGATAACATGCTCTTGCGTCGTCAACTCGATCTGCTTTCCTATCTCCCAACCCGAAACCACCACGAGGCTGGCCTTGTGGATCGCCGCGGCGTCGGCCATGTCCGCGGGATTGATCACGAGCGTGCGATCTTCCGTCTTAGGATCTGTCGTGTGATCGTCGGGCATCACCGGATTTCCTCATTCTCTCGCGACTATGGTAGCACCCTCGGCGCATGCGCGCAAGGGAAAGGTGTTGCGGAATCGGCGATGTAAGGGCGGAAGGATAGTTTCGCTTGCGCGAGCGACAGCCGCTCCCCGCGGAGATAACGCCTACATAGAACCGAAGCCGGTGTGCTATCAGGTCAAGTCGACGTTCGCTTCACCCGTCAAATGCTCCACAAGCCTGTACACGTCCGTCGAGGAATCACAGTCGACAACCTTTTTGGACAGTCCATGATGCTTCTCGCGAACCCACTTCGCATTGGCAATCGCATCATCGGTGAATGCTGAAAGCTTGCGGAAGAGATCCTCGTCGTTCTTCTCATAGTCGTTGGGGAAGTGCTTTTCCCAGTGTTTGCCTAACGAGCGAAGGACGCCGTTGAAGTCTCCAAATGCCTTGTGGGTCTTCTCAAAATGAGCGAGGAGCCAGACCTCAAAACAGGGGTTCGAGAGACAAACCTGTATGCCGTGCTCTTGTGCGGTCCTCAAGGCTTCCTCCAATGTCTTGCGGTGGTCAGGAGTCTCGACATCGAGTATGCACCACACCTCATCGTATTCCTGCATTCGCCGTTTGGCTTGCTCTCGCTTCTTTGCAGCCCAGTCAACGATATCACGCGCGGACTGGCCTGGTCCTTCCGTTATGGTCAGGGCAAATCTGGCCATCACGGACGCCTCGCGATAGAGACCTCGAAAGTAGTTTGGTTCTGTCTCTCGTCCGGCCCCCACGATTAGTATTCTGGCCCGTTCCTTACGAGGAGAGCTATGGCGTCTTGTGATATCCTCGCGCAGAGCGCGTTGGAGTCGTCCGCCTGTCTTTTTGGCTCCTTTGCTCACCTGAGGACGAGGTCCTCGAATGTCGCGCCAAAGCGCGGCACTCCGCCGTAACGACCTGCCAGGTAGTTGCGTTCGACGGCCTCAGTGTTCCTCGGTCTTTCTTCGAAGTCGTATAGAGAGTAAAGTTCGGTTGCAAAGGAGTGGTTCTTCTCGGTAATCCAGATCTGATCGCGCCGAAATAGGTCAAGGTCCATGAGGCTGCTATCCTGCGTTGTAAACACCAACTGTGCGCCCGACTTGTTGGCTTCTGGGCTCTGGAACAATTCTATGAGCTGGCGGGTCAGAAGAGGGTGCATGCTGCAGTCGATCTCGTCTACGACAATCGTTGAACCGTCCTGAAGGGCGTTCAGAACAGGTCCCGCAAGGGCAAAGAATCGAATCGTTCCATTAGATTCATCTTCCTCGAGGTCGAACTGCTCCATGCGATCCGAATCCGCAGTATGATGAAGTGTCTTTGGTGTTCGTATGCCAAATAAGTGTTCCTCCAGTATGGAAGCAATGGTAGATGGCGCTCGACGAGACCTTTGCGGAACGCTCTCGTTGCCCGGCAGTTGTCCTGATAGGCAGGGCTGTCTAACGATGTTGATGTCTCGTATGCCGAGGTCCGCGTCACGAACCATTCGTTCTATTTGAGCCGCAGATTCGGGAGAATCCTCCATGAGGCGGATCGTGGTGGCAATCAGCGGGCTCGAGTCTTGAGATAGGTCAAAGAGGGATAATCTGCTCCAAAACGAAAGGAATAGCGCTGCAAGAGGCTTGACGTTTTGTTCTGCCCCCCTGGACAATACGAGGCCGTTGTCGCGGGTTCGTTCCTTCAGCAGTACCTCATCTTTTTGCAGCGGGCCCCGGAAGCTCCAGAGGGTTGCATCGGTTTCAGGATTGTACCGCCGTTCAAACCATCCCTGCTTACGACCGCCTTGTGGCGTAACGACAAGCCATTCGTCGTGCACTCTTTCGGGCGTCGCCGTAAAGCCGTACCTGTAGACAGACTTATCCACAGCTAGTGTAATCTCGAATGCCGATGGCTGGGTTCGTGATTTTTCATCCAGACGAAATGGCGATATGCCAACGATTGGATCGCCCTGGTTCATCGTGGTCGCGGATGTCAACACAAATCGGTGGAAAAACTGCATTGCCTTTATGAGGTTGCTCTTGCCGGAAGCGTTTGCCCCGTAGATCGCCGCGGATTTCAAGAGGTTGAAATGTGGAGTCGGGATCAGATTGCCGGGCAACTTCTCATCCTTGCTAGCAACAAGGGAGAAGACCTGTTCCTCGCGGAAGGAGCGGAAGTTTGCGACCCTGAATTCAACTAGCATGAGGTGCTCTCCAGTGTATGCCCCGTTACTGCGATTCGCGCGCGAAAGCAGCACAAAGGTGCGTATTGCAGACCATATTGGCCAGTTATATGTCAATCTGTGCAGAATCGTTGCACAAATGGAGTATAACATGCGAGTCTACGGCTGTCAACCGTTTTCTTTAGTGCGCGGTAACCATTCAGTGACGAGGGGGATATCTTGAGAGTAGCAAGGGGAAGGGATC
>CAZPMT010000175.1:0-9168 GCA_964587655.1 uncultured Nitrospiraceae bacterium | reverse complement strand
GCCCTGATCGCCTCGCTCGAAGGCCAGCGCGGCATGCCACGGTCGCGGCCTCCGTTTCCCGCCCAGAAGGGCTATCGCGGCAAACCGACGAACATCAACAACGTCGAGACCTTCGCCAACGTCCCCGCGATTGTTCTCAACGGCCAGGACTGGTACCGGTCGATCGGCACGGAAAACAGCAAAGGCACGAAGATCTTCGCGCTGGCGGGCAAGGTGAACAACACGGGGCTGGTCGAAGTGCCCATGGGCACGACGCTGCGGCAGATTGTCTTCGATATCGGCGGAGGCATTCCGAACAACCGGCTTTTCAAGGCGGCGCAGATGGGCGGACCGTCCGGCGGGTGCGTCCCGGCCCAATTCCTGGACCTGCCGATAGACTACGAGTCCATGAAGCAGGTCGGGGCGATCATGGGATCGGGCGGCCTCATCGTCATGGACGAGAATACGTGCATCGTTGACATCGCCCGGTTCTTTCTCGAATTCGTGCAGAAGGAATCCTGCGGGAAATGCGTGCCGTGCCGCGCGGGCACTCGGCACATGTTGGACATTCTGACGCGGATCTGCGCGGGCCGCGGCCAGGAAGGCGACGTCGAACTCCTAGAACAACTCGCGACGGTGGTCAAGACGGGATCGCTCTGCGGGTTGGGCCAGACGGCCCCGAATCCGGTATTGAGCACGCTCAGGTATTTCCGCGAGGAATACGAGGCGCACATCAATGAGAAACGGTGTCCGGCGGGCGCCTGCCAGAATCTCGTTATCTATTTCATTCATCCCGCGGAGTGCACGGGTTGCGGGTTGTGCCGGGTGAAGTGTCCGGTCACGGCCATCTCGGGCGCCCGAAAGCAACTTCATGTCATTGATCAGACCACCTGCGTGAAATGCGGCGTCTGCCTGGACACGTGCAGGTTCAACGCGATCAGTGTCGAGCCCAATGATCTCGAAGCCGCCGCGCGGAAGTATCCGAAGATAGAGAAACCCGTTGCTGAAGAAGCCCTCGCGGCGGCAGATGCGACGCCCGCGGCGAAACCGAAGACGACTCGCAAGAAACGCGTGGAAGCGGAGTAAGGGACGCCCAGCCATGTCAACCGGCGGGGCCGGGATGAAGGCAGTGAGCGCGCGGCGGACGCGCGGGAAAGATAACGCACGGACATGATTCGACTTCAAATTGACGATCGCGAAGTGACGGCGCATCCCGGCCAGACCCTTCTTGAAACCGCGCTGGCGCACGGCATTGCAATCCCACACCTCTGCTACGACCCACGACTAACGCCCACGGGCGCATGCCGCCTTTGTTTGGTCGAGATCGAGGGGGCGCAGGGCCTGCACACGGCCTGCACCCGCCTCGCTGAACCCGGAATGATTATCCGCACAAACACGGAACCTGTTCGCGTGCTGCGAAAAGCGGCCATCGAGCTCTTCATCAGTGAGCACAACATGCGTTGCGCCACCTGCGACAAGGATGGCGACTGTCTCCTTCAGGATTATGCCTATGAGTACGGGGTCGATGAATCGCGGTATCCCTCGGTGATGCTGCCGCCTGACGCCCCGAATTACACGACGGGCAATCAGGCCATCGTGTACGACCCATCGAAGTGCGTCCGCTGTCAGCGGTGCGTGAAGGTCTGCGCCGAAGTTCAAGGGTGCGACGCGTTGACGCTGAAAGGGCGCGCGGGCGACGTCGAGGTAACGACGGGGTTTGACGTGGAGTTGTACGCCTCGCCGTGCGAAGTCTGCGGCCAGTGCATCGGTGCGTGTCCGGTCGGCGCATTGTACGAGCGGGGCGCCGTGGGCAAGGGGAAAGCGAAGGACCTTGTCAAGACGCGCACCACGTGTCCGTATTGCGGTGTTGGGTGTCAGTTGGACCTGAACGTAAGCCGGAACAACGGTAGTATCGTCCGGGTCACCAGTGAACCTGGTGTAGTGCCTAATGACGGGAACACGTGCATCAAAGGGCGGTTCGGCATGGATTTTGTCACCAAGGGGGATCGCTTGACCACGCCGTTGATTCGCGAGAACGGGAGCTTTCGGTCTGCTTCGTGGGACGAGGCGCTCGACCTTGTGGCCGCGCGATTGATCGAGATCAAGAAACAATCGGGACCTGACGCGCTGGCATGTCTTAGTTCCGCGAAAACGACCAACGAAGACAACTACGTGATGCAGAAGTTCGCGCGCGCGGTCCTGGGCACGAACAACGTGGACCATTGCGCGCGGTTGTGCCACGCCTCGACCGTGGCGGGCCTGGCTCGGGCGTTCGGCAGCGGCGCAATGACCAATAGCATCGAGGAACTGCGGCGCACGCCGCTCATTTTCGTTATCGGATCAAACACGACCGAGTGTCATCCCGTGATTGGCATCCTGATCCGCCAGGCGGTTCGCTCGGGCGCCACGAAGCTTGTGGTCGCCGACCCGCGCCGGATCTCCCTTGCGAGCATCGCCGACATCTATTTGCCGCACCGGTCGGGAACGGACGTGGCGCTGCTCAACGGCCTGATGAACGTCATCCTGGAAGAGGGACTCGAGAACAAGGAATTCATTGCCGCGCGTACGGAAGATCTTGAGGCGTTGCGCGAGGTCGTGAAGGAGTATCCCCCGGATCGGGCGGCCACAATCACCGGCGTGCCCGCGGAAGATATCCGGCGCGCCGCGCGCCTCTACGCTTCGGCGCCGAGCGCGGCCATCGTCTATTCAATGGGGATCACGCAACACACCACCGGAACCGACAATGTGTTGTCGGTTGCGAATCTCGCGATGCTTACGGGCAACGTGGGCAAGGAGTGCGCGGGCGTGAACCCGTTGCGGGGCCAGAACAACGTTCAAGGCGCATGCGACATGGGCGCGTTGCCCAACCTCTACAGCGGATACCAGCGCGTCGACGATCCCGTTATCCGCGCGAAGTTCGAAAAAGCGTGGAATGCGCAACTTTCGGACAAACCCGGCTTGACCGTGGTCGAGATTCTCAATGCGGCCGTCGAAAGAAAGATCCGCGGCGTATATATCATGGGCGAGAATCCGATGTTGAGCGACCCCGATATGCACCATGTTCAGGCGGCCCTCGAGTCGCTGGATTTCCTCGTGGTGCAGGACATCTTTCTGAGCGAGACCGCCGAACTGGCGGACGTCGTGTTGCCCGCATATTCGTTCGCCGAGAAGAACGGGACCTTCACCAACACGGAACGCCGCGTGCAACGCATCCGCGCCGCCGTGGCGCCGCCGGGGCAGGCGCGCGACGATTGGCGGATCATCTGCGACGTGGCCGGGCGCATGGGATCGCCGATGGACTTTACGGACGCGGCAGACGTGCTGAAAGAGATCGCGGCGCTGACACCGATCTACGGCGGGATAACCTTCGAGCGGATTGAGAGCGTCGGCCTGCAATGGCCGTGTCCGAACCCGGATCATCCCGGCACGAAGTACCTGCACAAGGATGGCTTTACTCGAGGGAAAGGCAAGTTCCATGCGGTTCACTTCATCCCGCCGGAGGAAATGCCCGATGCGGAATATCCTTTTGTCTTGACGACGGGGCGCATTCTCGAACACTTCCATACGGGGACAATGACGCGCCGGTGCGAGGTGCTCGACGATCGAGTTCCGCACGGCACTCTCGAACTCAACGCGCAAGACGCCGGCGCACTTGGCGTCCGCCAGGGTGACTGCGTGTCGGTCCGTTCCCGGCGCGGCCGTATTGAAGTGCCGGTGAGAGTCACGGAGAACATCATCCGAGGCACGGTATTCCTGGCGTTTCACTTCAAAGAACATCCCGCCAACGCCCTTACCATCGCGGCGCTCGATCCCGTGGCGCGAATTCCTGAGTTTAAGGTCTGCGCGGTGCGGATCGAAGCCTCCCCTGGGAATTGAGCGAGTGCCGCACTGAGCACTATTCCGTCCTGATCGTGCGGGTTTCGCCTTTGAGGGCCGCAGCAAGCGCATGCCAGGCCAGGGTCGCGCACTTGACGCGGACCGGATACTCGCGCACGGCGCGCAACGCTTCGAGCTTCCCGAGGTCCTCCACGGGGACAGCATCCTTTGCGTTCGAGGCGAGCATTTGGTCGAACTTCACGAAAAGTGCCTCGGCTTCCTGACGGGTCTTTCCTTTGAGCGCGTCCGTCATAATCGATGCGGAAGCCTTCGAGATAGCACACCCGCCGCCTGTGAACGATACGTCGGCAATGCGTTCGCCTTCCATGCGAACGTACACGATCAGATGATCTCCGCACAGAGGGTTGTGGCCGTGGGCGGATGCCGTGGCCGCGTCCATCTCGCGGAAGTTGCGGGGACTCTTGTTATGGTCGACGATGACCTCGTCATAGAGGGTTCGCTTGTCCGACATCAGCCGAACACCTCCTTCACCTTGCCGAGGGCGGCGGCGAGCAGGTCGAGTTCCTCGCGCGTGTTGTAGAAGGCGAGAGACGCGCGCGCCGTCGCGGGAATCCCAAGGCGTTCCATGAGCGGTTGCGCGCAGTGATGGCCGGCGCGGATCGCGATGCCATCTTCATCGAGGAGTTGTCCGATGTCGTGCGGGTGCGCGCAATCCATGACGAACGACAGAATGCCGGTCTTTTCGCGCGCAGTCCCGACTAGCCGCGCGCCGTCGACCGCGTTCAGGCGTTCGGTTCCGTAACGGAGCAGTTCCCGTTCGTAACCCGCGATGCGCTCGATGCCGATGCTCTCGATGTAGTCGATGGCCGCGCCCAGAGCGATGGCGCCGGAAATGTGCGGAGTGCCGGGCTCGAAACCCCTCGGAGGGGCGTTGTAGATAGTCTTATCGAATGTGACCGACAGGATCATGTCGCCGCCGCCTTGCCACGGCGGCATCGTCTCGAGGTGTTCCGCACGCCCAAACAGGACGCCGATTCCCGTGGGACCGAGCATCTTGTGGCCCGAGCAGACGAAGAAATCGCAGCCCATGTCCTTCACGTCCACGGGCATGTGGGGCGCCGACTGAGCGCCGTCGACAAGCACTCGCGCACCGGCCGCATGCGCCGCATCGATGATGCGTTTGACGGGGTTGATCGTGCCGAGCACGTTCGACACGTGCGTCACGGCGACGATCTTCGTCCTGTCGCTCAGGAGTTTCAGAAACTCGTCGAAGACGAGTTCGCCTTCATCGGTGATGGGGATGACGCGGATCGCGGCGCCCCGCTCGTCGCGCAGCATCTGCCACGGTACGATGTTCGAGTGATGCTCCATTGCGGAGACGAGAATCTCGTCGCCGGCCCCCACATGCCGCCGGCCATAGGTCTGGGCGACGAGGTTGATTCCTTCCGTTGCGCCGCGCGTGAAGATGATCTCACAGGCCAGCGGCGCGCCCAGGAATCGCTGAACGCGCTTCCGGGCCGAATCGTAGAGTTCGGTCGCCTGTTCGCTGAGGTGATAGACGCCTCGGTGTATGTTGGCGTTCTGCGACGTGTAGTACGTCTGCAACGCATCGATCACGGCCTGCGGTTTCTGGCTCGTCGCGGCATTGTCGAGGTAGACGAGGCGGCGCCCGCCCGGCGTTGAGTGCAGCAGCGGGAAATCCTGCCGTATGCGCTTCAACTCCTGGTCACTGAGCGGCGCGTCTCTTGAAGAATGGAAGTGTTCCGTCACGGGCTGTCTCATCGCGATGCTTCCCAATGCAACGGACTGTAGAGCTTGAGCGCGGTCGTGTCAAACGGCCTGCGCATTGTGGCTTGTATTCGCGCCTGCGTCATTTGCCTGCGAGGCAGTCGGCAAAACGTCTTGGCTCGTCGGTGACGAACCAGCGAACGCCGAGCTCCGTGAGGGACTGTAGTGACTTCGCGTCGAACGCGAAAGGACGCACCTGCAAGTCGACGCCCGCCGCGCGTGTCTTTTCGATAGCGCTTCGCAGGAATTCGTTGTCGAGCACGTATCGGATTTCCGGCGCGGTCGAAGCGGCTTTGAGGTGGAGCTGCAATTGGCTGATTCCTTTGAACCGGCCCTCGGCCAGTTTCTCGAACCGTTCCCTTATCTTATCCGGCGCGCCGCTCAACCATGTCATCGTTCGTGCGCCCGGATAGAGGCCTTGCAGCTTCATGCACGTCTCCGGGTCGCCGTGGACGAAGATGACTTGTTTCCGCAGGCCGTACTCGTCGATCATCGCGAGAAGCTTTTTCAGATCGACGTCCTTGAGATCGAGATAGGCCTGGCGGTCCGGCCGTCCCTTCATCTCCTCGAACACTTCCTTCAGGAGGGGGACCTTCTCGCCGGTATATTTCGGATCGAACTTGACGCCCGCGTCCCACTTGCGCAATTCATCGAGCGGGATTGCGGAGAGGGGTTTGTCCTTGAAGTCTGCGGGCGCATTCGTGGTGCGCGCGGCGGTGTCGTCGTGCATACACACCATCGCGCCATCCCGTGTCACCGCCACGTCCACTTCCGGTATGGCGCCCGGTATGTCCCACGCGTGACGGAAAGCCGCGATGGTATTCTCGGGGACTTCCATCAAACCGCCGCGGTGCGCCTGGAAATAGATCCCGGCAGTAGGCTCGGCCGAACGAAGGACAGTCAATATGCACATCAATGGGATCATGTGAACAAGGAACGCGCCTGTCTCACTCGTTGTGGGTTCCTTTCAGCTTGTCCATGAATCGGCGATACAACGGATAGGCCTTTTCGTCGCCTTCTTCCTCAAACTCCTTGATCAGGTCCCGCTGGCGGCGGGTCAGCCGGGTGGGCACCTCCACCATGATCTTCACGATCTGATCGCCCTGGCGGTAGCCGCGGATATCTGGCACGCCGAGTCCGCGAAGCCGCAGCATACTGCCTGATTGCGTGCCGGGCGGGACCTTCAATTCCGCGTCGCCCTTCAGCGTGGGCACGCGAATGGTCGCGCCTACGGCCGCCTTTGGAAAGCTGATCGGGACTTCGCAGATGATGTCGTTCCCGTCGCGCATGAAGATCTCGTGCGGAACGACCTCGATATGAATGTGAAGGTCGCCGCGCGGTCCGCCGAGGCCGCCGGGTTCGCCTTCCCCGGCCACGCGCAGCCGGATCCCGGTGTCCACCCCGGCGGGAATATCCAGCGCGATCTCGCGCTGAATGCGGATGTGTCCCTCTCCGGAGCATCGCTGGCACGGCTTGGCCACCACGCGGCCGGACCCGCGGCAGCGATGACACGTCTGCGTCACGCTGAAGAATCCACGGGCTACGTGCACCTGTCCCGTGCCCTGGCAGTGCTGACACGGATCCGGGCGGGTGCCCGCCGCGGCGCCCGTGCCCGAGCAATCGTTGCAGCTCTCCATGCGTGAGAAGCGGATGCTCTTCTTTGTCCCGAAGGCCGCCTCTTGAAGCGTGATCGATACCTTGTACTCGAGATCGTTCCCGGGACGCGCCGACGGCTGCCTTCGCCCGCCGCCGCGGCTGAAGAACATGTCGAATATGTCTTCAAACTGTGTCTCGAATCCGCCGCCCGCGGAACCGCCGAATCCACCGCCTGGCCCGCCGGTGAAACCTTCGC
Organism: uncultured Nitrospiraceae bacterium; assembly: GCA_964587655.1. GTDB lineage: Bacteria > Hydrogenedentota > Hydrogenedentia > Hydrogenedentales > SLHB01 > CAZPMT01. The sequence continues at coordinate 1,712 of CAZPMT010000175.1, read as the reverse complement.
CCGCGGCCCCGAATCGGTCGAACTGACTCCGCTTATCGGGATTCTTCAGAATGTCATAGGCCCCATTGATCTCCTTTAGCTTCTCTTCCGCGGCCTTGTCTCCCCCCGTCTTGTCGGGATGATACTTATGGGCAAGTTTCAGATACGCGCGACGGATCTCGTCCTCCGTCGCGGTTCGCGAGACGCCGAGTAACTCATACGGGTCCTTCGAGTGAGGCATGCTCTAAGTCCGATTTTGGATTTTGGATTTTGGATTTTGGATTACAGGCACGCGACCCATGCCCGTGCGGCATCGCTTCAACAGTCGCGCATGCATGCACAACGAATTCAGAATCAGACAATCCAAAATGTGTTCTCTATTTCTTGTCGTCATCGTCCACGACGGTGAAATCGGCATCCATTGTGTCGTCGCGGGATGTGCCGGGTTCGGGGTGCGGGCCCTCGCCTTGTTCCGGCTGCGGGCCGGCGCCGGCCTGCTGTTGCTGCGCGGCTGCCGCGTACATTGCTTCCGCGAGTTTGTGCGAGGTCTGCTGCAACTTCTGCATGGCCGCCTCGATGGCCGGCATATTGTCTCCGTTCATTACGCCGCGCAGTTCGCTTAGCGCCGCCTCGACGGCTTGCCGGTCCTGGGCCGGGATCTTGTCTCCATGTTCACGCAACGTCCGTTCCGTCGAGTATGCCAGCGAGTCGGCGTTATTGCGGACCTCGATCTTGTGCTTACGATCCTTGTCTTCGGTGGCGTGCGATTCCGCCTCGCGCACCATCCTCTGGATCTCGTTTTCGTCCAGTCCGCTTGAGGATTCGATGCGGATCTTCTGTTCCTTGCTCGTGGCGAGATCCTTTGCCGAGACGTGCACGATCCCGTTGGCGTCGATATCGAACGCGACTTCGATCTGCGGGATGCCTCGCGGCGCGGATGGAATCCCAACGAGATCGAACCGGCCCAGCGTGCGGTTGTCCGCAGCGAGCTCGCGTTCCCCTTGCAGCACATTGATTGTGACCGCGGTCTGGCTGTCCGCCGCGGTCGAGAAGATCTGCCGCTTGTTAGCCGGGATCGTGGTGTTGCGTTCGATGAGCTTCGTGCATATCCCGCCGAGGGTCTCGATGCCGAGCGAAAGCGGCGTGACGTCGAGCAGCAGCACGTCCTTGACCTCTCCCGCGAGCACGCCGCCTTGAATGGCGGCGCCCACGGCCACGACCTCGTCCGGATTAACGCCGCGATGCGGCTCCTTGCCGAAGATGCCCTTTACAATCGCGCCCACGGAGGGCATGAGGGTCATGCCGCCGACAAGGATGACCTCGTCGATCTCCGCCGGCGTCACATGCGCGTCCTCGAGCGCTCGGTAGCACGGGTTCTTCGTTCGTTGCAGCAGGAGATCGCAAAGTTGTTCGAGTTTCGCCCGCGTCAATGTGTAGTTCATATGCTTCGGGCCCGATGCGTCCGCCGTGATGAAAGGAAGATTGATGTCGGTGCTCATTGCCGTCGACAGTTCGCACTTCGCCTTTTCCGCGGCCTCTTTCAGGCGTTGCAGCGCCATCGGGTCCTTGCGGAGGTCGATCCCATAGTCACGCAGGAATTCCTCGGCGAGCCACGTGATGACGCACTGATCGAAGTCGTCGCCGCCCAGGTGCGTGTCGCCGTTCGTGCTGAGCACCTCGAAACTGTCATTGCCAATCGCGAGAACCGATATGTCGAAGGTGCCGCCGCCGAG
>CAZPMT010000174.1:0-9185 GCA_964587655.1 uncultured Nitrospiraceae bacterium | reverse complement strand
TGCCGCCGCTTCGGATTCGCCCAAATGTTCCAGCAGCATCTGGCCCGCGAAGATACTTGCGAGCGGATTGATCACGTTCATGCCCGTATACTTCGGCGCGCTGCCGCCGATCGGCTCGAACATGGACACGCCCTTCGGGTTGATGTTTCCGCCCGCGGCAATTCCCATACCGCCCTGGATCATCGCGCCGAGGTCCGTGATGATGTCGCCGAACATGTTGCCCGTGACGATCACGTCGAACCATTCCGGGTTCTTCACCATCCACATCGTCGTGGCGTCCACGTGGGCATACTCGCGCTTGATATCCGGGAATTCCTTTTCGCCCATTTCGTGAAACGCGCGCTCCCAGAGCCCGTAGACGTACGTCAGGACGTTCGTCTTTCCGCAGAGCGTCAGCGTGTTTCTCTTGTTGCGCTTCCGCGTGAACTCGAAGGCGTACCGGAGGCACCGGTCCACTTCATTGCGCGTGTACACCATTTCCTGTATGGCAACCTCGTACGGCGTGCCCATGCGCGTCACACCGCCCAGCCCGGTGTAAAGGTCGGCCGAATTCTCGCGCACGACGACGAAATCAATGTCCTCCGGGCCCTTGTTCTTAATGGGCGTTTCGACGGTGGGATACAGCTTAACCGGACGCAGGTTGATGTACTGATCGAGCTCGAACCGAATGCGGAGCAGGATGCCCTTCTCGAGGATCCCGGGTTTCACGTCCGGATGGCCGATCGCGCCCAGAAAGATCGAGTCGTACTTCTTCAATTCGTCAATGGCGGAATCGGGAAGGACCTCGCCCGTCTTGAGATAGCGTTCGCCACCGAAATCATACTCAGTAGTGTCCAGCTTGAACCCGAAACGCTGTCCGGCCGCCTTCACAACCTTCACGCCTTCACGGAGCACCTCGGGGCCGGTCCCGTCGCCCGGTATCAATGCAATCTTGTACGTCGCCATGAAAAATTTCTCCCATGCTGCTATTGTATTGCGAATTGGCTATCGCGGGGTTGAGCGTAAATGGTAGCATGTTTTCGCGGAGCATTACAACGGAGAACGCGCCAAGACAGGAGGAAGCGATCATGGCGGGAGCGGTTATGGTAGCGATTATCGCACGGATGGCATGCGCGGCGACGCCGACACCGGCGGAGATGGATGAGGCGCGGCAATGGATCGCTGCGAAGTTCGATGGGGTCGTGCCAACTGCCCGGCAGGACGCGCGGATCGAGGTCGTGGCCAACAACGATTCGGTCCAGGCGAATTCGCGCTCGGGAAAACCCATGCGCATCGTGGACCGCGAGTACGCGCGGGGACTCTATTGCCACGCCGTCAGCAATCTGATCGTTCATCTTTCCAAACCCGCGAAGACCTTCGAGGCCATCGCTGGAGTCGATACAAACGATCAGACCAGCGGCGGTAGAGGCAGCGTCGTGTTCTCGGTTGCCCTTGTGGGCAAGGAGATATGGAAATCGGAGGTCCTTCGCGAAGGAATGCCTGGCGTGCCTGTTTCGGTCGACCTTGGCGGCGCCACGGAGTTCGAATTGAGCGTGAGCGACGCCGGCGACGGTATCGCGTGCGACCAGTCCGATTGGGCCGACGCGAAGGTCACGCTCAACGACGGCGTCGTGCTTTGGTTGGGCGATCTGCCCATCGAGCAGGTCCGGAAAGCTTCCTACACGACGGACCCGTTCTTCGGTTTCACTTATGGCGGAAAATCGTCGTCCGAGTTCCTGGCTTCCTGGAAACTCGACCGCGCTTCAAGAAAGCTGGACGAGAACCGCGTCGAGCACACGCTCATCTATACGGACCCGGAGACGGGGTTGGTTGTTCGCTGCGTCGGCGTCGAGTACCGCGATTTCCCGACCGTCGAATGGACTCTCTACTTCCGGAATGCCGGGTCGAAAGACAGCCCCATCCTCAGCGACATTCTCGCTATCGACACACGGTTCGAGCGCGGCTCCGCCGAAGAGTTCACTCTGTACCGCAACAAAGGCGACAACTGTACGGCCGACAGTTTCGAGCCGCTGAAGGACGCGCTCCCGCCGAAAAGCGACAAGCGCATCGCCAACGCCGGCGGCCGGCCCACGCAGTTCGAGTTTCCTTACGTGAATATCGCCGCTGGCAACGAGGGCCTGATCTTCGTGTTGAGCTGGGCCGGCCAGTGGGCCGCGCAATACACGCGCGATGATGCCAACGGGCTCCGGCTCCGGGCCGGACAGGAGCGCACGCACTTCAAACTGCTGCCGGGCGAGGAGGTGCGGACGCCGATGATCGTCCTCCAGTTCTGGAAGGGCGACCGCCTCCACGCGCAGAACGTCTGGCGCTCGTGGATGATTGAGCACAACATTCCGCGGCCCGGCGGCAAGCTTCCGCCACTCCCGCAGCTTGCGGCGTGCAGTTCGCACCAGTTCGGCGAGATGATCAACGCTAACAAGGACAGCCAAATCTTCTTCGTGGACAAGTACCTCGAACGCGGCATCAAGCTCGACTACTGGTGGATGGACGCGGGGTGGTACTGGAACAAGACCGGCTGGCCGAACACGGGCACGTGGGAGGTCGACACGAACCGCTTCCCCGGCGGACTGCGCGCAATCTCCGACCACGCGCACTCGAAGGGCGTCAACATCATCGTGTGGTTCGAGCCGGAGCGCGTGACCGCCGGCACGTGGCTGACCGACAACCATCCCGAGTGGATCCACGGCGGCAAGGCCGGCGGACTGCTCGATCTCGGCAATCCGGACGCGCGCGCGTGGCTCACGGACCACGTGGATCGGCTGCTCACTGAGCAGGGCATCGATCTGTACCGCCAGGATTTCAACATCGATCCCCTCGAGTTCTGGCGCAAGAACGACACCGAGGACCGTCAGGGCATCACCGAGATCCGGCACGTGGAAGGCTATTTCGCTTACTGGGACGAACTCCGCCGCCGTCATCCCGACATGTTGATCGATTCGTGCGCGAGCGGGGGACGGCGAAACGATCTCGAGACGCTCCGGCGCGCCGTGCCGCTGTTGCGCAGCGACTACATCATGGAGCCAATAGGGAACCAGTGCCACACGTACACGTTGTCTTCGTGGTTCCCATTCTACGGCACCGGGACGTCCAAGACCGATCCATATCTGATTCGCAGCACGTTGTGTCCGAGTTTCACCGCTTGCTGGGATCAGCGTGACGATAAGATCGATTTCCCCAACATCAAACGCATCATGGACCAATGGACGCGTTTCGCGCCTAACTATTTCGGAGACTACTACCCGATCACGTCCTATTCGCTCGCGGACGATCAATGGATCGGCTGGCAGTTTGATCGTCCTGATGCCGGTGAAGGCATGGTGCAGGTGTTCCGCAGGGAAGCCAGCCCATACGAGTCGGCGCGTCTCCCGCTGCAAGCGGTCGATCCTGACGCGCGTTATCGCGTGATGAATATGGACCAGCCCGACAGCCCCCTCGAATTTACCGGAAGTGATCTGAGAGAAAAGGGCGTGCCCGTCGCAATTCAGGAAAGACCGGGATCCGCGTTCTTCATCTACACGAAGAGCAGACAGCATCAAATGCCAACCTCTTAAACGCCCCTTTCGCATTCGTTCTGTTCCAGCGGCCCGCAGAGGTGACCCTACGATCCCGCTCCTATAAAGCCCAACGCCTGCCGCCAGGGACTGGTCAGCTGTACCCTGTTCCCGTCGGGAGGCTGCCCCCGCAAAGCAATTCGACGATTTGACAAGCCACCGCACTTGCGTTAGTATGTGGCGTGGGAGGTGCTGTATCGCAGTTCCTCTCAGGAGGTTGTGTTTGATGCGCCCGTGCTTGCGAGGCAGGGCGAGGTATGAGGCTAGCGGAAAAGGAGCACACCTATGCTATCGGAAATCGTTCGAATCTTAGAGGAATTCTGGGCGGTGATCCTCGTCATCATACTCCTGTCCAGCGGCTTGGGCGACTTCGGATCCTGGTGGCTGGGGGATAGGTAGTCGTTTTCCCATGCGGCCAATAACCGCTTGGCTCTGGCGCTGCCTTTTCTTGACTTGTTGTTTCTGATGACGTTAATGGCGAGTCGGCGTATCGTAGCGAAGCTCTGGGCGGCGTAGCCGGTGCGTATTCGGCATTGGTCCTCGGCAAAGACGACGTCAAGCACCCAGTGCAGGCAGTTCTCGACGCGCCAATGGGTGCGGATGTTCGCGGCGTTCTTTTCCACCGGCTGTTCCTTGCTGCTGGTGATGAACTAACGGTCTTCGGTGGAGGTTCTGCCCTTGATGGTCCGGGTGGTGCGACACATTGCCATGCCCGCGAGTTTCGGCCCCCGTTCCAGCGTTCCCAGTCCCCGATGTCGGGCTCAACCTAGAGGGATGCGCCGTCCCTCGTTCTAATGCGATTGCCTTAGTCCAGTTTCCGTAACGCGCAAGAACCGCCACGATCCTTATGAGGAGGTCGGAGATCACGCGATCGAACGGATGATTACGGCGCAGTGTTAGTGTCGCGGAGCGCGCGGATCTGATCGAGGCCGGCCCAGTATTCCGCGAGGGCGTCACGGCCCGCCTGGGTAAGCCGGAACTGCGTGTGCGGGATCTTGCCTTTGAAGCTCTTGATGATCTCGACGTAGCCGGCCTTCTCGAGGCGGTCCATGTGCGACGAGAGATTGCCTTTTGTCAGCCCCAGCGTTTCGAGAAGGAAATTGAAATCCGCGGCATCCACGCCGGAGAGGATCGTCACGATCCTCAGTCGCGCCGGCTCATGAATGGTGCGGTCGAGGTCGTTCATTCCCTAGAGGCTCCGTCGTTGCCGCCGCCGTCGTTCCCGTCGCCGACCCTTGCCAGCGTCTTCAGTTTGTGCAAGGCGTACCGGCTGTAGAAGTGTCCGACGATGATCGATATCAGGCCGTAACCGAAGAGGGGCACGAGGACGTCGAATGCAAACCACCGGCCCGTGAAATGCGGGGCGCCCGCGAGGATTGCCGCGGCGTGCAGCGCGTACAGCGCCGGCCACACCCACGCCCAGAAACCCAGACCCTGGGAAACGACCATGAGCACAAGGAACGGCGCCATGTAGAGGGCCGACAACGGCTGAAGGTATTCAATTGGAACATATCGCAGCCCGACCATCAGCGCGAGGACGAGATGGTACACGGCCAGACCCAAACCCACCAGCCGGACCCACCACGCGCGCTGCATCGCCTGCGCCCGTTCCCCGCCGCCGTAGGCCGCGTATCCCTCCCTGCCGTAGAGTCCTTGGCTGATACGCCAGATCAACTCGCCGCCCGATTTCGACACGCTGAACCAAGTCAACAACACCGTGGTCACCGCGACCGCCGCCATGCAGGCCCACAGCAGGTTTCGGTGATGGGTCTGATACGCGAGCAGCGTCACGTACGCCAAGGAGCCAATCACGGCAACGAGCATTACGATGAAGACCCATTGCACCAGGAACGGAAGCGTACGGCTGCGCGCGTAGCGTTCGGCCCACTTCGCGATTCGGCGCGGATCACCCTGCATATCGGGAAGCTGGGACATATGTGGCATCCTCACAAGAACGTGGTTATTTCGTTGCGTTGTAACACGAGCGAACCGTCAAGTCAAGGCGCGTTCCGCCATCCCCCTGTGCCGCCTGAGAACACGCAATCACACGGCCGCTGCAATGATGGCCTTGATATGCGCGACGTCGCGCTCCATGACGGCAACCCGTTCCCGCACCGACTTGAAATGTCCCAGTGATTCATCCTCGAGGCACACGTCGCCCGCATAACCCGCTGCGGCAAGCAGCTTCAACACCTTTGCGTGGTCGATGTCGCCTTCGTCGAGCGGGGCAACGTACTTCTCGTACTCCCAGCCGGCATCGCGCATGACCTCACGCGTTTCCGGCGGGTACTTGATGTTCTTCAGGTGCGTGTGCTTCGTGTACGGCGCGAGGATGTTAAGGATCCCGTAAACTTCCGAAAGCGGATACCCGCGCCAGTAAAAGTTCCCCGTGTCCATCGTGGAACCCAGGCGATCCGAGCCGACGGCCTTGTACACGTTGAGCTGGAACGCGAGATTGTTGCCCTGGTAGCCGTGGTTCTCGATGCCCAGCGCGACCTTCGATCCGGACGTGCGCTTGAGTGCGCCGCCCAGCCCTCTCGCGAAAAGATCCACGCGCGTTCCGAAATCAAGTTCCCGCTCGCGATGCATCGCGGAGTCGATCCGGACCGCAGGCATGCCAATGATGTCCGCTAGTTCGATGGCCCGCGCCACCCACCGGACATTCGCATCCAGATCGCCCGCGCTGAAGTCGCACGCCGTGAGAAACGCAACCGCGCGTATGCCGAGACTGTCGAGATGTTTCCTGTACGCGCGCGCGTCGTCGTCCGAAACCAGCGCGATCTCGGCCTTCGAATCCATCGCACAAACTTCGTAGTTGTTAGACAGTGCGATCTCGACCGCCTCCACGCCGAGGTGTCTCATGCCTTCGACGGGGCTCTTGAACTCATCCATCATCACCATGCAATCTCTGACTGAGCAATACATCCAACGACCTCCTCGGCGGGGATCAATCCCCGCGCGCTTTCGGGAATTCAGATCGGCCTGCCGTTATTGAAGCCCTACCTTCTTGAGCACTTCGGGATCGGTCTCATCATACGCCAGCACCGCGTGGCACGCGTCGCAATCCTGGCCTACAGTCTTGCCGTCCTTGTCCACGAGCACATCGTCGTGACACCGGAAACACCCCGGCGACTGCTCATGTCCGAGGTTGTTGGGGTGCGTGCCCCACGTGACCTTCATCTCCGGAAACACGTTGCGGTTGTAAATGGCCTTAAGTTCCTTGACGGCGGCGTCGATGCGCGGTTGATCGGCCGTCGCGCGATCCGGGTAGTGCTCCTGATAGAAAGCCCGGACTTCCTTCTCGATCCGCTCCAAGTCGCCATCCTCCCCCTTTGCATTCGTAAGGACTTCAACGGCCTCTTTCTTGATTAAGGGCAGTTCCTTATCGATGCGTCCCGCCGCCATGGCGTCATCCACGGCCGCAGCGGGCAGCTTGAAGATATGGGTCGGGCGGTTGTGGCAATCGATACAATCCATCACGCGTTCTTCCGAGCCGGCCATTTCTTCGCTCGTGTATTTGTCCTTGGGCGCGTTGAATTCGCGGACGGTCCCGTCGGCATGTTCGACGCGGACCTTGGCGATCTTCTGGCGCTGTTTGTCTACCGCCGTGTACACGGTGCGCTTATCGAGGTCGATGTGCCAACTGTGGATGCCCTTGCCGCCCGACGCCCCGCCGCCGATATGCAAGAGCAGAACGCTCTTCGTCTGCGTGTTCGTTTCATCATCCCGGAATCTCGTGAGCACTTTGAGCCGGTCGCCTGAGAATTTCTCCGGCCAGTGACATTCCTCGCACGTATCCCGAGACGGACGGAGGCTCGCAACAGGCGACGGAATGGGTGTCGGATAGGTATTGAGCGCGACCGCGAGCACCTGGGTCAAGCCCGACAGTTTTGACTTTACGAACCACGGCGCCCCGGGACCGATATGGCACTCGATGCACTGGACGCGGAAATGCGGCGATTCCTTGTAGGTCGCGTACTCAGGCTGCATCACGGTATGACAGGTCTCACCGCAGAAAGTCACGGAATCCATGTACCTCACGCCCTCGTATGCCGAAATCGCGACTATCATCAGGTTTATCACCGTCAACACTGCAACCACAAGAACCACGTGGCGCGTGTGCGAGTTGTTGAAATCGATTACGGGAAACACGTTGGCGTCCCGCGGCTCCTCGTGCGCCCCCGGCGCCGCGGCGCGCCGGCGCGCCGCGTATATCTCCCACACTGCGCCCACCGGCACCAGAAGCAAGCCGCCAACGAAGACCATGGGCATCACAAGGAAGCCCATTATGCCGATGTACGGAGTCTTGGTAAGCTGCAACGCCACAATAATCACGAACGCGATGATGAGCACCCCGCTTACGGCGGCTAACATGCCGCCGAAAAGCGTGATCCAGTTGCGTCCGAACAGCGTCATGAGCGCGGCTGACAGTATTCTCTTGGGCTTCGCCATTACCTTTATCCCTTGGATGTGAAAGAAACACCCACAACCGCCCATATTGTTGACAGACATACGAGCCCGGGTGATTCCGTATAGATTAGACGTAAAGCCCAAGGCCTGTCAAATTCGCGGTCCCCTAGTCTCCTCGTGACCGACCGTATTATGGACCGATATGCGGGCGGCGGCCTTCCGGAATGAGGCGCGCTGGCCCGGAATGCTCAACGGGGGCGCTAGTTCGCTCAACGAGACCGTCATTGTTATTGGGCCACGGATCAAGTAGGCTCTTCCATGTAATGGGATTGACGTGGGCGAGATCGTCAATATAGCGTTCTTGACCGCGGCGTGGGCCGACGCGCATACGGACAGCGGCATTGCCGCCACGCACGCGCTAGTCGAGGAAATGCTCCAGAACCCGGCGCTGCGGTCCGAAACCCGCGTCGGGAAGAAGTGCGATGTACGTTTCAAGGGCGTCGCCGAGCGCGTCGCCCTATACGAGATCGGGCCCAAGGGCTGAAACATTGTTGAAGGTTAATGAAGGAGCTTACACATGGCTACTAAAGCCACCTCTGGTGCGTTGCTGAAATACAAGGTCGCCGATATCGCTTTGGCGGAATGGGGCCGCAAGGAAATCGATATGGCCGAGAAGGAAATGCCCGGTCTGATGGTCGTCCGCGAACGGTACGCCCCGCGGCAGCCACTGCGCGGCGCGCGGATCATGGGATCTCTCCACATGACCATACAGACCGCGGTCCTGATCGAGACGCTCGCGGCGCTGGGCGCCGAGGTCCGTTGGGCGAGCTGCAACATCTACTCGACCCAGGACCACGCAGCAGCCGCTATCGCAGCCGCCGGATTTCCGGTCTTTGCATGGAAGGGCGAGACACTCGATGAATACTGGTGGTGCACGCACCAGGCAATGCAGTTCCAAGGCTTCGCCGGACCGAACATGATCGTCGACGACGGCGGCGACGCAACGCTGCTTATCCATCGCGGGTACGAGTTTGAGGACCATTTCGCCAAGACGGGCAAACTGCCGCCGATCTGCATGGACAATAAGGAAGTCGAGATCGTCGACACCCTCCTTCACTCGATCCACGGCCAGGATCCCAATCGCTGGCACGAGGTCGTGAAGGACTGGATCGGGGTTTCCGAGGAGACGACCACCGGCGTGCATCGCCTCTACCAGCGGATGAA
>CAZPMT010000173.1:0-9472 GCA_964587655.1 uncultured Nitrospiraceae bacterium | reverse complement strand
GCATCCCCGCCGCTTCGCCCTGGCCTCAGAAACGCGACGGGGACGTCGCGTCTACGTGGAGGCGGCATCCCCGCCGCTTCGCCCTGGCCTCAGAAACGCGACGGGGACGTCGCGTCTACGTGGAGGCGGCATCCCCGCCGCTTCGCCCTGGCCTCAGAAACGCGACGGGGACGTCGCGTCTACATGGAAGCGGCGTCCTCGCCGCTTTGCTTTGGTCTGTTGCCAAACGCGCGGCAACACGCTATCCTGTCGCAGAGCTTTTTTCACGTGAATACGCGCATTGCCCGGGCTGCCGGCCCGGTCTATTGCGGGAATGACGGCGGAATCAGGGAAAGGACGGACCCATGGAAAAGCAATCCAAGAATGTTTCACGGCGGGATTTCATCAAGACATCGGCGGCGTTGGGCGCGGCATCGGTCCTGGCGAACTCCTATCACGCCTACGCGGCAGGCTCAGACAAGATCCGCGTGGGCCTTATCGGTTGCGGCGGACGCGGCACGGGCGCGGGGATAATCGATTGCCTGACCTCGTCCAAGGGGGTCGAACTGGTCGCGATAGGCGACCTTTTCAAGGATAAGGTCGAGTCGGCGCCGGAGCGAATCAAGAAGAACCTGGAAGGCCGGAAACTCCCGGTCAACCAGATCTACAAGGTCAAGCCGGAAACGACATTCTTCGGCTTTGACGCCTACAAGAAGGTCATTGCCAGCGGCGTCGACATGGTCATCCTCACCACGCCGCCGAACTTCCGCCCGGAGCACTTCAAGGCCGCCGTCGAGGCCGGCAAACACGTGTTCGTAGAAAAACCTGTTGCGGTCGACCCGGTCGGCGTGCGTTCCTTCATCGAGACATCCGAGGCGGCGGAGAAGAAGGGCCTTGCGGTTGTCGCAGGTACGCAGATGCGGCGCGCGCGTCACATCATGGCCACCATGGAAAAACTGCACGGCGGCGCCATCGGCGACATTGTCAGCGGCCAGGCGGTTCGCTGCGGCGACGGCATGCTGGACTGGAACGCGGCATCGAAGGAACGGAAGCCGGAGTGGTCGGAAATGGAGTGGCAGATCCGCCGGTGGTTGTTCATGACGTGGCTCTCAGGCGATTTCGTGGACGAGATGCACGTGCACAACCTCGACCTGCTCAACTGGGCATTGCAGTCGCCTCCGGTGCAATGCATGGCCGGCGGCGGACGCCAAGTCCGCACAGGTCCCGAGTACGGCGACGTGTACGACCATTTCTACGCGGAGCTCGAGTATCCCAACGACGTCCGCATCGAATACATGGGATGGCAGATCGACAAGGCTGCCGCGCGGAACGACCTCCGGTTCGTGGGCACACAAGGCAAGGCGTACGTCGACTTCGGCGACGCACGCATCGAAGGCAAGAATCCATTCCGCTACGAGGGCGAATCCGTCGAGCCCGCGGTGCAGGAATATGCCGACATGATCGCGAGCATCCGCGACGGCAAACCCATCAACGAGGGAAAACGCATCGCGGAAAGCACGATGACGGCCATCATGATCCGTGTCAGCGCGTACACGGGCCGGGCGCTGAAATGGGATTGGATCATGAACGCCTCAAAGCTCGACCTCAGCCCGGAAAAGATGGAATTCGGCGATCACCCCCTAGGGCCCGTCGCGATGCCGGGCATAACGGAACTTGTTTAGCAACTGAGTGTTCAGGCGTCCGATTACATTTCCTGTCTTGGAGATCCTGAGACATGATGACTCTGCGGGTTTTCTCGCAATCGCTTGCGACTGTCCCCATCGCCGCGGCATGGTACCTGGCCGATCTTGCCGAAGCGCTAGGGAAACAGGCGTTGTTCACGCGCCAACCGCCACAGCATCTGAAAGCGCTCCGCGAACACGCTCTCATCGAAAGCGCCGTGTCGTCTAATCGAATCGAAGGCGTGGAAGTTGACCGGGCGCGTATTGGCACCGTCGTCTTCGGAGGTCCACCATTTCGTGACCGCAACGAGGAAGAAGTGCACGGATACCGGGAGGCGCTTTCATGGATTCACAAAGAGGGCGCAGGAATACCCGTTTCCGAAGAGACCATTCTCAGACTGCACAGTCTGGCCCGCGGAGGTGTCGGAGACGCCGGACAGTATAAGGAAAAGGACAGCGACATCATCGAGAAGTATCCCGATGGGCGCGTCCGCGTCCGGTTCAAAACGGCGCCTGCGGCTGAGACACCTGCTCATATGCGGGAACTCGTGGCACTGTGGCGATCTTGCGCCCTTGAGCGATGTGTGCCTCCTTTGATCGCTCTTGCGGCCTTCAACCTCGACTTCCTGTGCATCCACCCGTTTCGCGACGGCAACGGCAGAGCGTCGCGGCTTCTACTGCTGCTCCAATCGTATCACCTGGGATTTGAGGTGGGCCGCTATGTCAGCATTGAGCGCCTCATCGAAGAAAACAAGGATCGATATTACGAAGTCCTGGAGCAAAGCTCCCACGGGTGGCACGAAGGACGCCACGACCCCTGGCCCTACATCAACTATCTTCTGTTTATACTGAATGCGGCCTATCGTGAGTTCGAAAAACGGCTTGAACGGATTCCCACACCACGCGGAGAGAAGACCGCCCTGATTGTCCGGGCCATCCGGGAGTCATCGGGCACATTTCGCGTCGCCGACCTTCAACGGCAATGCCCTGGCGTGAGCATCGACATGATACGCCGCACTCTGAAGGATCTTCGTGCCGAGGGAAAGGTCGAATGCCTGGGCCGCGGCCGAGATGCCCAATGGCGGAACACCGAATTGGGTAAGAACAATTAAGTGGGTAATGAAATGGGTAATATGACGGCTACTGCTGGCCGTATGATATCACGCGCGGAGACAACTGCCAACGGGTAACAATGCGTAATCGACAGGATTTAAGGGCAGGTCTTGCCGGTCCCCTCACTTCCCTTGGCCCCTGCATGCAGCTACAGCGCACCAGTCACGTCGTCAAGAATGACAAGGCGGATCTCGTTTGTGTTGTTGGGCCGGGCGGCCTCGAAGTAGACGAAGACTTTGTCATCGACAGGGAGCCAGTGAGAATAGCGCCACGTATGGTAATCGCCGGGCGTAGTGCTTCTTAGCAGCGGCTCATCCGGCGTGAGATCGTGGAACGTCTCCAAGTCCGGCGTGTACGCGAGGCCAGTCGCGATGTTGTAGACCGGGTCGCGCCACGCCACGTCCGATCCCTCGTAGACAAACAGGTAGCCAAAGGTCATCGGAAGCACGCTCGCCGGGCGCGTGTAGAAGTTGTGCCAGCCCGTGTTCTCCATGACGGGCGACGGCCTCGGGCGCCACGTCTCGCCGTCATCGCTGACGAAGTGATGAATGCGCTCGATATAGTCGCAGCCGATCACGAACATGTGCCACGTGTCACGGTCCCGGAACACAACGGGATCCTTGTAGCCCGTGACCCGCGCAAAACCGTCATCCGGGTACGACACGCGCACGACGGGCCGGGCCGAGCGTGCGTCAAACGACTCCGGAGTATCCGCATCATCCCACTTAAGGATAGCCCACCCTCCCTCAAGACCCGCGCACCCATACAGCTTGAATTTGCCCGTCTGCGGATCGACAACGAGGCAGGGACGCTCGAAGCCCGGCACGCCCGCGGCCTCGCGCGTGATGCGGTGCACCGGCGCAAAGCGGATGCCGTCGTTGCTCTTGAGGATTCGCACTTCATACCCGCGCTTGCCGCGCGGCGACTTCCCCTCGCGCATACGCGCGGCGAGATAAAAGCCGCCATCCGGCGCCCGCACAACTGACGGCGCCCCGGCCCACCATTCCGGCGTGTTCTCATCCGGTTCCAGGATAACGTGGTATTTTGAAAAGCGCTCGGCAAGATCCGTGAGATTCATATTCCAGCCCGTTCCGGGAGATTCCTGGCTAATTCCCCTACTGGCCCGCATTCTTGAGGAAAATGGACAGGCCCGTCATGTCTCCGGTCTGGCCAAATGTTTGGACGGCATCGGCAAGCAAATTCGCCAGATCACGAGCCGAGCGCTCAGTCTCTCCAGACGTAATGCTCGACGTCCTTATGAACACAAAACCGGCGGATGCGCCTGGAATTATCGCCAGGCTTGTTGCCAGTATCAACATCAGCTTTCTGCGAATGCTGCTATTGCCGCCGTTTGCTCCTTCGTTATTTGTCCCCGTTGTTGCCCCGTCATTCATCAGACTTCTCATTCCTTCAATCTGAATTTCGCAACTGCTCCCCATACGAACCCATCATCAGGACTTCACCTTACAGCATGATACTAGCAAGTGAGTAAATAAGCAAACGAGTCTTGCGTCACACGCAACGCGTCTCTTCCATGAACGCTCCGGATTTGCTATTACTATTGCGCCATGCGGGAAATGACCCGAAAACAGATTGTATACGCCGCGATCGAGCGCAAGGGGCCGCCTCGCCTGCCCATCAACTACTGCAGCCGCGATTTCGAGTGCTCAGACACGATCGGTGTGGGCTTTGGCGCGGCGCGGGATTTTGTTCCTTCCGAACCGGGCGCTACGGAGTGGGGATACGTGTGGGAGGCGCTCGACAAGACTATGGGCCAGCCTCGTTCGCATCCTCTGGCGGACTGGGATTCAGTAGCGGGTTATGTGCCGCCCGACCCGAAAGCCCCGGGCCGGTTTGACGCGCTGAACGATCAGATCGCGCCGTGGCCTGATCGTTTCATCAAGTTCGGCGTGGGCATCTCCGGGTTCAACCAGGCGACGTTCCTTCGCGGGTTCGAGAACCTGCTCATGGACCTCTACACTGATCGCGGCCGCGCGGAACGTGTCCTGGATATTGTGTTCGACTTCGAGAACGGACTCATCGATCAGGCCGTGCAGTATCCCATCGATGCGGTTGCGTTCGCCGACGACTGGGGCACGCAAAACGGATTGATGATCGCACCTGAGTTGTGGCGCGACGTGTTTCGCGCGCGCTACGCGGAACAGTTTGCGCGCGTGCGCGGCGCGGGTAAGAAGGTGTGGTTTCACACGTGCGGCGACGTGTACTCGATCATCGGCGATCTGATCGACGCCGGCGTGGACGTCATAGAACTGCTGCAACCGGATCTGCTCGGGGTTGAGCGGCTCGCGCGCGACTTCGGCGGCAAGGTCTGTTTCTGCTGCTCGGTGGACCACCAGCGGCGCGCGATTTCGGGGACACGCGACGAGATCTTCGCTTACGCAGGATTTCTCAGTGACGCGCTCGGCGCATTCAACGGCGGTTTCATCGCGTACATCGAGGATTACGCCTGTCTCGGCATGAGTGAACGGAACTATCAGTGGATCCGCGAGGCGTTTCACGCCCTGAACGGAGAAACGCTCGCCCTGCCGGGCACGATCTAATGCTTCCGGTAGAAGTGCGTGCTGCTTCCGAAGATGATCTCGGCCGATTCCATGATCGTCTCGCCGAGCGTCGGGTGCGGATGAATGGTGAGATGGATGTCGCTGGCGAGCGCTCCCATCTCGATGGCCAGCACGGCTTCCGAGATCAACTCGCCGGCGCCGGTACCCGCGATGCCCACACCGAGCACTGCGTCCGTCTCGGGATCGGCGATGATCTTCGTCAGTCCCTCGGGGCGGTCCAGCGTTGCCGCGCGACCGGAGGCCTTCCAGGGGAAGCGCGCGATCTTGATCGCCCGCCCCTCTTTCGCGGCCTGCGTTTCCGTCAACCCGCACCACGCGATCTCCGGATCCGTAAACACGACCGCGGGGATCGCCCGAGGCGCGAAGACCACATTGTGGCCGGCGATCACCTCCGCCGCGACGCGCCCCTCGTGCGAGGCCTTGTGCGCCAGCATCGGGTTCCCCACGATGTCGCCGATGGCGAAGATGTTCGGATCCGCCGTGCGCCGCTGCGGGTCCACGAGCACGAAGCCGCGGTCGTCCACGTCGACCCTAGTGTTTCTTAGTCCGAGTCCGCTCGAATTGGGTTTCCGGCCGATGCAGATGAGGACCTTGTCGAACACCTGATTGGGCTGCTCGACGCCCGGCCCCTCCATCGCCACCTCGATGCCGTTCTTCACCTCCTTCATCTCCGCTACCTTGGCATTAAGGACAATCTTGTGCATCAGCGTTTCCATGCGATGCGCGAGCGGAACCACGAGGTCCGGATCGGCGCCGGGCAAGAGATTCGGCGACATCTCAACCACGGTCACCTTGGTCCCGAGCGTGGCGTAGACCGATCCGAGTTCGAGGCCGATGTACCCGCCGCCGACCACCAGGAGCGTCTCCGGGATGTCGCTCATTTTCAGCGCCGTGGTTGAATTCATGACGCGCGGCGAATCCAGGAGCAGCTTCTCGAGGATCGCGGGCCGTGAACCGGTGGCCAGGATGGCATACTTGTATCGCAGTAATTCTTCTTCGCCCGAATCCTTCGTGATCTTCAGCGTCGACGAGTCTTCGAAAGTCGCGCGGCCTTGGACAAACTGGATGTTCCGGGCCTTGCAGAGCTGGCCGAGGCCGCCGGTCAGCTTGCCGACGATCTCTTGAAGGCTCTGTTGCAGTTTTTCAAGGTTGATTGCCGGCGAGGCGAAAGTAATGCCATAGTGTTCCGCTTCGCGCGCGTCCGTGATCACTTTCGCAACGTGCAAGAGCGCCTTCGACGGAATGCAGCCGCGGTAGAGGCATGTGCCTCCCGGGTTCGGATCGAGATCGATCAAGGTTACTTCCAGGCCAGCGTCGGCGGCCATGAATGCCGCAGCGTAACCGCCGGGACCCGCCCCGACAACAGCCACCTGCGTTGCCCTCGCTTCAGCAGCCATGGCCTATTTCGATGCCTCCATGTCTTCCATGAGCAGCACAAATGGCGGTTCGAGCGCCTCAACAACCCATCGCAGGAAACGCGCGGCCTCCGCGCCGTCTATAACGCGATGGTCATACGAAAGTGAAAGCGGCAGCATCGTTCGGGGCGCAAATGAGCCGTTCGCGAACACGGGTTCGACCCGAGATCGCGACACGCCGAGGATGGCGACTTCGGGCGCGTTGATGATCGGCGTGAATCCGGTTCCGCCGATGCCTCCGAGGTTCGTGATCGTGAAGGCGCCCCCGCTCATTTCATCGAGCGTCAGCTTGCGGGCGCGCGCCTTTTCCGCGAGGTGAGGCGTCTCGACGCACAGGTCCAGGATGCTCTTCTTATCGACATCGCGTACGACCGGCACGAGAAGTCCGTTCTCCGTATCGACGGCAACGCCGATGTTGATGTACTTCTTGAGTATGACTTCCTGGCTTCCCATATCCACGCTCGCGTTGAACCGCGGGAACTTCTTCAGCGCGGCGGCCAGCACTTTGAGCAGGAGGATCGTTACGGTGAGCCGGCCGCCTCGCGCCTCCGCGCGAGGTCCATACTGCTTGCGAAACGCCTCGACACCGGTGATGTCCGCGCTGTCGAATTGCGTCACGTGCGGGATGGTTTGCCAAGCATTCGACATGTGTAATGCGGTCTTCCGCCGGATCGCGCTCATGGGTTGACGCTCGATCTCGCCCCAACGGTCGCGGTCCGCCGGCGCGATCGTCGGCTCTTCTCGATGCGGGGCCTCAACGGGCGCCGCGGCTTGTTGCCGCGCGGCAAAGGCACGGACATCCTCCGCGGATACCCGTCCGCCCGATCCGCTGCCCTGCACCTTATCGGCGTCAACGCCGAGTTCATGAGCGAGCCGCCGCACGCTAGGCGACGCAAGCGCTGGGCCGCCTGAAACAGCGCCTCGCGCAGGCGCGACAGGAGTCGGCGGCGGAGTGGCCTCGGGCTTCTCAGGAGGACGCGTCTGCGGAGGTTCGGGGGCGGGTTTCGTCGGAGCGGCGGCTTTCGATTCGCCCTCCACTACAAAGACAACGTCGCCGACGTTGATGCTCTTGCCGACCGTGGCCCGTATCTCCTTGACGGCGCCGGCAACCGTCGACGGGATCTCGATTACGGCCTTTTCCGTCTCGATCTCGACGACCGCCTGATCAACGGAAACCGTGTCGCCGACCTCGATCATGATCTTCGTCACCGTGCCCGAGGAGATGTTCTCTCCCAGTTCAGGGAGTCTGAACTCGGTAGCCATTTTGTGTCTTCCTTCCTGCTTTCGTCACGATATCATCGGATTCGCTTTGCCGGGATCAATCCCGAGGTCTCTCATGGCCTTTTCAACGACACCGGCGTCAATCTGCCCTTCGCGCGCGAGTGACGACAAGGCCCCAAGAGTTATAAACCGCGCATCCACCTCGAAAAAGTCCCGCAGGGCGTCGCGCGACTCGCTTCGTCCGAATCCGTCGGTCCCAAGAGATACGAGCGGTCGCGGAAACCAGCGGCTCACTGAATCGGGAAGCATCTTCATGTAATCCGAAACGGCGACGAACACGCCCTCCTCTTTGGCGAGACATTGCGTCACATAGGGCACGCGCGGCGTTTCCCCACAGTTTGTCAAACCACGACAAACTGTGGGATGCAGCAGGTTCCATCGTTCGACATCGAGCCCGTCCCGCCGCAGTTCCTTGTAGCTGGTTACGCTCCACACGTCCGCGGCGACGCCGTACTGTTCATCGAGGATGCGTTGCGCTCTGAGCGCCTCGTTTAAGATTGCGCCGCTTCCAAACAGGTGCGCCCGTAAACGCGCATCCGATCGATCCGAAGCCCTGAACTTGTACATGCCTTTCAGGATGCCCTCACGGACGCCCTCGGGCATGGGCGGCATCGGATAGTTCTCGTTCGCAACCGTGATGTAGTAGAAAACGCTCTCCTGTTCCTCGTACATCCTCCGGATGCCGTCACGAATGATCACGGCGAGTTCGTAGGCGAACGCGGGGTCGTAGGCGATCAGGTTTGGGACCGTCGATGCCAGGACGTGGCTGTGGCCGTCCTGATGTTGCAGTCCTTCGCCCGCGAGCGTGGTCCGCCCCGATGTGCCGCCAATCAGAAAGCCGCGGCAACGCATGTCGCCCGCCGCCCACACCAGATCGCCTATGCGCTGCATGCCGAACATCGAATAGAAAACGAAGAACGGAATCGTGTTGATGCAGTGCGTGGCGTAGGCGGAACCCGCCGCAATAAACGACGACATCGATCCGGCTTCGGTGATCCCCTCCTCGAGGATCTGGCCATCGCGCGCTTCTTTGTAGTAAACGAGATGTTCCGCGTCGACGGGGTCGTAGAGCTGTCCCGTATGGGCGTAGATCCCCACTTGACGAAAGAGCGCCTCCATGCCGAAGGTGCGCGCTTCGTCGGGCACGATGGGCACGACGCGCGGGCCAAGCGACTTGTCGCGGATCAGGGTGGTGAGCACGCGCACGAAGGCCTGCGTGGTCGAGATCTCGCGGCCCTCGGCCGTGGGATCGAGCACCGCCTGCAGCGCCGACAGTTCGGGCACGACGAGCTGCTCGTCGGCCTGGCGGCGCCGCTGCGGCACGAAGCCGCCCAGCGCACGCCGGCGCTCGTGCATGTATTGCATTTCGGGCTCGTCGTCGCCCGGCTTGTAGAACGGCAGTTCTTCCAGCTTGTCGTCC
>CAZPMT010000172.1:0-9673 GCA_964587655.1 uncultured Nitrospiraceae bacterium | reverse complement strand
GATCCAAGGCGCTGGCGCCGCGGTAACGTACTCCGACGTGAAAGGCGGATTCCCCGGCGAGGGAAATATCTCCGACGATCCCAAGTTCGTGGAAGGCAGCACGAATCTCGCTTCCGATTCGCCGTGCGTCGATACGGGCCTGGCTGCAAGCGCGCCCGCAACGGATATCCGCGGAGTCGCAAGGCCGCAGGGAGCCGGCATCGATATGGGCGCCTGCGAGTACACCGCGGAGGGCGTACTCACGGCCGCATTTACCGGTGCGCCGCTGACCGGGCATGCTCCGCTGGACGTGCAGTTCCAGGATGCCTCCGTGGGCGGGGGCGCCGAGATACTCGAGTGGCTGTGGGATTTCGGCGATGGAACCGCAAGCAACGACAAAGACCCGCGGCACCGGTATACGGCCCTCGGAACCTACGCCGTATCGTTGACGGTGCGGACGGCCTCCGGCAATGACACGGAACTGAAGGTAGGGTACATTGTCGTGGACGCCGTAGCGCCCGCGGCCGCGTTCACCGCCAACGTCACTTCCGGGCCAGCGCCGCTGACGGTGAATTTCACGGATCAGTCCGCGGCGGGATCTTCCGCGATTAGTGCGTGGGCGTGGGACTTCGGCGACGGAAACACGAGCACGGATCGGAATCCGACACACCAATTCATTGATCCGGGAACGTACACGGTCTCGCTAACCGTGACCTCGGACGTCGCTTCTGACATCGAGACGAAGACTGACTACATCACCGTCAATCCGGTCGCGCCGACGGCGGCGTTCACGGCCGACGTGACGAGCGGGGCGGTAGCCCTGACCGTTCAGTTCGCCGACCAGTCCACCCAGGGCACGTCGCCGATTTCGTCTTGGGCATGGGACTTCGGCGATGGCAATACGAGTACGGAGCAGAGTCCCGCGCACGTGTATGCCGATACGGGCGTCTATACGGTCGCCCTAACCGCGACGTCAGAGGTTGGCGCAGGCGCTGCAACGAAAGTGGATTACGTGGTGGCGTTCGATGAGACCGTTACCCAGTGGCATGTCGACAAGAGCGCGTCCGGGGCCGGCAACGGCCGCTCGTGGACCGATGCCTTCACAAAGATCCACCATGCGGTTTCCGTGGCTTCGGCTTCGGGCGGCGGAGAGATCTGGGTCGCCGGAGGCGCGTACGACGAAGCCCGGCCTAACAGCGAAGGAACGCTGTACATGGCCGCGAATGTCAATCTCTATGGCGGATTCGCGGGCGGCGAGGCAACCCGCGATGAGCGCGACTGGCGTACGAATGAGACCATTATCGATGGCAGCGTCGCTCGCGGAGGTTCGCCGGCCTACCACGTCGTATGGGGCTCGAGCGACGCGACTATCGACGGGTTTACCATTAGCGGCGGTGTCGCGAACGGCGGCGGCAATTGGCGTGAGTACGGCGGCGGCTTGACAGCCCCGTACCAATCGCCAATGATCGCCAACTGCACGTTCAGCGACAACTGGGGATACTACGGCGGTGGCATCTACACACGGGGATCCGCGGCCTCCGTGGCCAACTGCACTTTCCGGAACAATGCGGCCGGTAATTACGGCGGCGGCCTCTTCGGTGAGATAGGCTCGAGCATGGCGGTTGTCAATTGTGTCTTTGACAGCAACAGCGCCAACTACGGCGGCGGAATTTTCGACCGCGGCAACCCGTCTTTTGAAGTTACCAACTGCTCCCTATACGACAACTACGCAAGCCAGAACGGCGGCGGCCTCTACACTGACAGCGGAAGCACCGTTGCTATCAAGAATTGTATCTTCTGGAAGAACGGTTCCGAGATCGTGCCCAGCGGAAGCACCGTCACCGTTTCCTACTCGGATATCCGCGGCGGATACGCTGGTGATGGAAACTTCAACCTCGATCCGAAGTTCGTCAATGCCGATGGCGGCGACTTCACCCTCGAGCCGGCGTCGCCTTGCATCGACGAAGGGTCGAGTGACGGAGCCCCTGCCGCGGACATTCTCGGCGTTGTACGCCCCCAAGGACAGGGAACGGACATAGGCGCTTACGAGTTCATGCCGGTTGCCGGTTCGCCGACCGCAGCCTTTGAGGTGGACGTGACCTCTGGAGAGATACCCTTGACGGTTGCGTTCACGGATACTTCCGACCCGTCCGGTTCGGCCATAACGAGCTGGTTCTGGACCTTCGGCGACGGACATACCAGTCGTGCTCAGAACCCTATTCACACCTATGAAAACCTCGGAGAATACACGGTATCTCTTACGGTGGTGAATGCCGTGGCGGGCGATGCGGAGGTCAAGCCGGCTTTGGTTTCCGTTACGAATTGACTTTACACATCAGAAGTGTTAGCATAAAACGCATTTTAAGAAGAGCTGAACATATCATCCGAAGGAGAAACAGGTTCATGTCAGCGATAACATATCACCCTATTCTCCGTGCTCCCACTCGGGCGGTGTTGCTTGTGGTGGCCGCGCTGCTCCTGGCCGCCTCGCTCCCTGCGGCCGCCGACCTCGAGAACGTCACGGTCGGCGGCGAGATCCGCATACGCGGGAACTGGTGGATGAACTCGTTAAACGCCGGGGACCGTCCGCTGTTTGTGCGCTACGAGGATCGCTGGCCGGCGGATGCCATGACGGGTCGCGCGATCGGAAGTTTCCTGGGCGGACAGAACCTTGCCAGCCATTTTGGCTGGAACTCCAAGAGTCCCGACTATCGAATCGTCGAACAGCGGACCACCGTGCACGTTCGCGCCGACTTCACGCAGGACATCGCCGCATACGTGGAGTTAGACAGCTTCAACGCTTGGGGAGAGAACTTCCGCTCGAACTACCTCACTGGCGTCGATACGCGCGCCGCTGCGAGCGGGGGCGTGCAGCTATATCAGGGCTACATAGAGGCGGACAACTTGCTGGGCGTTCCGTTGCGGCTTCGCATTGGCCGCCAGGAACTCATTTTCGGCGGCGGATGGCTCCTGGGCAACAACTCGTCCATGCCGGAATTCACCGGGTTGTCCTTCGACGCGGTTCGCGCCACATATACCCACGACTTTTTCACGGTCGATGCGTTCTGGGCCAAGGTTGCCGAACGTAGTCCGCGCGAGGAAGACGGCGACACCGATCTTTACGGCGTCTATGCCAGCTACAAGGGCATCGAAAACGTCACGCTGGACGCGTATTGGTTCTTGCTTCGCGATGCCCAGGCAATAAGGGACACGCGGAGCGGTTTGCTCGACGAGTGGCTCGAAGACCTGCTCGGCTACGACAACTACAATCCCACGAACCTCCACACGGTGGGCCTTCGCGCCGCCGGAACGATAGCCGCGTTTGACTTCACCGCAAACGCCGCATATCAGTTCGGCGACGCCGGGCGCGCCGGGTCCCTTTTCAAACCCTACCTATTCGGCGACGACGACGCGAAGTTCAACGCATGGGCTGGCGACATTGACCTGGGTTACACCTTCGACTTCAAGTGCGAGCCTCGTGTGCACGTGGGCGCGGCGTACTTTGGAGGAGAGGACAACCGCGGCATCAGCTTCTCGGAATGGGCGCGCCCGTGGGCCCCGTTTGTCCGGCCCGAAGCGAGCGTCAGCTTCAACCGGATGTTCTCCAACATGGTCTACAGCTACTTCATTGACGAAATGGGAGAGCTTTCCAACTTCTGGATGGTGCGTGGCGGCGTCAGCGCCCATCCCACGAAATGCATTGAAACCGGCATCGACGCGTCATACTTCGGCGTTCTCGATACTTTCGATTTGCCTTGGCGTGTGAAGGTGGGATCGCACCGCATACTGCTGGCGCGCGACTTGTCGTTCCTGACTCAGGAATCCGGCGACGACATCGGCTGGGAACTCGATCTATGGGTGAAGTACCACTACAGCGCGGACCTGATTTTTCAGGCCGGGTGGTCGCACCTGTTCACGGGCGCCGGTCTCGCGGACGGCAATTTCAACGACATGAACGGTCTTCTCTTTAACGGCGGCACAGGCAAAGACGACGCAGACTACGTGTATTTCCAAAGTACGCTGAAGTTCTGACAATCGTCGGTTCGTCTTTCCCATCTGGTGGCGCGACGTTTCCAACGTCGCACCGCTTCTCCGCCGCGCAGTCGCGATGTCGGAAAATGCTGCGTCCCTGAACACACTCTTGTGCGCAGGTCTTACCGAATGCGACGCTTCTTGAAATGAGAACACGACCTGCGTTATTATCTTTATGGGATAAGAGGGGACTTACGCTATGGCTGTTGCCCAAAAGACCGAATACGCTTTGAGGGCTCTTCTCGAGCTGGCCAGAAGGAATGGAATCGACCCTGTCCCTGTTTCCGTAATTGCTGAGGCCCAGGCAATACCGCCTCGTTTCCTTGAAAACGTCCTGATCCAGATCAAAGCGGCCGGTATTGTTGAATCAGTGCGGGGCAGAGAAGGCGGTTACCGGTTGGCCCGGCCACTGGAAGAGATAACCGTGGGGCAGGTGCTTCGCGCGATGGAGGGCAGCGTTGCTCCTGTGAACTGCATTGGGGGAAGGGGGCAGGAGAACTGTCCGTTGCGAGACAGGTGTGTGTTTCTGCCTATGTGGAAGCGCGCCCACGATAGTCTGCTTGCCGTATACGACGGCACTTCGTTTGCGGACCTCGTCGAGGAAGAGAAGGCGCAGACTCAGAAACACGTCCCGGTTTTTCATATTTAGACAGACGCCACAGGGTATGTCGCGAGTGTGATCGCCGCCTTAGTTCTGCGTCGCGGAACGATGACGCGGCGCGGCCTTGTAGTGGTAGGATTCGCCCCAGGTCATGACGGTTACGGGGTAGTCGGATGCTTTGAGTTCGGGGTAGTTGAGGTGCAGGTATTCGGCGTCGCCCCAGTAGGGGACGCGGTCCCATGTGGGGTGGCCGAGTTCGTTCTCGTGGCCTGGCAGGACGAGTTTGGGGTTGAAGCCACGGACTATGCGCAGGATGTCGTTGGTCCAGCAGTTGGTCATGAGGACGTCGACTTCGTGGTGTTCGCGGACTTTGTCGATCCAGGCGAAATCTTCCTGGTATTCGGGGTATGGGTCGTTGATCTGGTCGCCGTTGTGGGCGAAGGAGATACCTTCGGGAGTGAATACGAGAACGACGTTGTTTGGCAGGCCTTTTCCCTGATATTGCTGGCCGGGATATACGACAACCTTCAATTCGATGGCGCGTTTCGGGACGGGCAGGGTTTGAAGCGTATGGGCTTCGCGCTTCATGTGCGTGACGCGGTCGTGGATCGCCGCGCCGTCGAATACGTTCTCCGGCGCAACGACGGGCTTGCCTTGGTCGAGGAAGGCGTTAGCGATGAACTCGTCGGCATGATCTTCGTGGCGGTGGCTGATGAACAGGACGTCGCACTGTCGCACGATGCGGAGCGCGAGGTCGTCGGAAATGGGAAACCCTGGGCTTTCGATGAACTTCTTGGTGTTGTCCGCTGTCTCGGACCGGGAACCCTTCGGTCCGCGGAACAGGTCGAAGGCGACGGTGACCGAGGGCGTGCGGACCACGAACCCATGGTTGTACAGCTTCCAGATGACGGCGCCGTCTTCGACTTTGCGCGCTTCCATTTCGCCGACGGCGTGCTCGATTCGCGCGTGGTAGAAGGCTTGGACCGGCGGACGGCTGGGCGCGTACGGGTCGTGCAAGACGGCATCCAGGAGCAGCAGCGCGCTTCGCCGGCTCTCCGGCTCCTTGGGTTGCGCAGGCGCCCGTGCCAGCGTCGCATCCACTTCGCGGAGAAACGCCTCCGCTTGCCGGTTCATGTATGCGTCATCGTCGTTGCTGAGCCGGGCGTCCACGCGCTGCGCGGGCGTGCCGCCTTCCGGCGCTTGTGCGGACGCGACGGCGCATAAGAACACAACGGCGCCGATCACTCGAACGGCGTTCAACATCAGTCCTCGTGGGAAGCGTGTTATCGACATGTTGATATCCTTAGTTCATCGCAAGGGCTGGAGTATAGCAGGAACCGTGGCCGAGTTGGAGTGTGGCTGTGTCGTACTGCTAAGATGCACCGATGCCAATCATCGGGAGGGGTGAGACCTGTCCCACGCACGCCACGGAATGAACGTGGAATGAGGATAACAATGATGCAACTGAACAAGAACCAACGATGGACGCGCCGCCAGTTCATGAAAGGCGCGGCTGCGACCGCGGCCGGCATTGCCGCCGCGCCGAACGTGATCACCTCCGCCGCGCTCGGCGCGGCAAAACGCGCGCCTGCAAGCGAACGGATCGTGATGGGCGTGATCGGCCTGGGCGGGCGAGGCCAGGGCGTTATGAAAGCTTTCATGAACCAACCCGACACGCAGGTCGTCGCAGTCTGCGACGTGATGGGCAAGCGCCGGAAGAGCGGACAAGGCGCGGTCAACGGGCACTACGGCAATCAGGACTGCGACGCTTATATCGACTTCATGGAGCTGCTGGCGCGGCCGGACATCGACGCGGTGTTGATCGCCACGGGCGACAACTGGCATTCAGGCGTGTCGATCATGGCCGCACGCGCCGGAAAGGACATGTTCTGCGAAAAGCCGATGAGCGTGGCCATCACCGAATCGCGAGCCGTGTCCGAAACCATGCGCCGACTGGGACGGATCTATCAGTGCGGCACGCAGCGCCGTAGCGTCGGCCACTTCATTTTCGCCGCGAACCTCGCGCGCAGCGGAAAGCTCGGACGCATAAAGGAACTCCATGCCGAAGAAGCAGGCGGCCTTCAAAACTGTTACGAGACCATCCTTCCCGCCGAGACCGAGCCGCCGCGCGAGGAGTTCGACTGGGACCGGTGGCTCGGACCGGCCCAGTGGCGCCCCTACAACAAAGACTACCCGACGCGCGGCTTCTGGAGCGCACATTGGGACTTCAGCGGCGGCTCGATCACCGAATGGGGCAGCCATACCGTCGACCTCTGCCAGTGGGCCAACAACACCGATGACACCGGCCCGGTCGAGTTCTCGCGCGAGGGAGATCGCTTCATCGGACGTTACGAAAACGGCGCAAAGCTGATCATCCGCACCGGGCTCCGGTTCGGTTCATGCCCCGTGCGGTTCGAAGGCGACGAGGGCTACGTCGAAACCGGCGACTCGGGCGAGATGGAAGTCTCCCCGAAATCGCTGCTCGGGGACCGCCGTTTCCTCGGCGGCTACCCCCCCGACGACCACGCTCGCGCCTTCCTCGATTGCGTCAAGACGCGGCAGCAGACCATCTCGAACGCCGAAGTGGCCCATCGCTCGATCTCAGCCTGCCACGTCGCGAATATCTGCAAGCGTCTCGGACGTCCAATCAAGTGGGACCCCGTCAAAGAGGAATGCATCGGCGACCCCGAGGCAAACAGGCTCCGCTCACGCGCATACCGTGAGCCGTGGTACCTATAGTTCCAGCGCAGGCATCTACGCGGGACCCAATCCCGCTTCATAGGAAAGGCAACGACGGATGAATGGCAATCTTCTTCACAGAGCAACCTGTTCCCGCAGAAATGGCGTCATTCCCGCGAAAGCGGGAATCCAGAACACAAACGCCGCCCCGCAACATTCGCACTGGATTCCGGCCTTCGCGGGAATGACGCAGCGATCCCGCAGCACCCGCAAACTGATTCGCGCTGCCGCGGTATGCATCGCGACGCTCCTGGCATGTGGGTACGGAGAGATCGCCTCGGCCCAAGACGTTCCTGACGAGACCGCGTTGATCAACGTGCTCAAGAGCGACGCCGGCTGGCTCGAGAAGCAGACCGCATGCCGCGCCTTGCGGCTGAAGGGCACAGCCGCGTCCGTTCCCGCACTCGCGGCGCTGCTGCCCGCCGAAAAACTGTCGCACATGGCGCGCTACGCCATCGAGTCGATGCCCTACGCGGAAGCAGGCCAGGCGCTACGCGATGCGCTCGGCAAGGCGCAAGGCTCGCCCAAGGCCGGCGTCATCATTTCGATTGGCGTGCGGCGGGATCCCGAGGCCGCGCCTCTGTTGGTTCCGTTGTTGAAGGATTCGAGTGCGGACGTCGCGCGGGCCGCGGCTGGCGCGCTGGGGCGCATTGCTACGCCTGATGCGGTCAAAGCCCTGATGGACTCGAGCAAGCGCGCACCCGAAGCGTTGCGCTCCGCCGTGGCCGAGGGACTTCTTGCCGCGGGACAGCGCCTTACTCAGGAGGGCAAGGGCGACTCGGCGGCCCCGATCTATCAGAAACTTCTTGCATCAAGTTGGCCGATGCGCGTCCGAATGGGCGCGTTCCACGGCCTGGCCTGCGCCGAGCCGAGCGAGACACCGAAACGTCTGATCGATGCCCTGCGCGGCCGCGAACCCGTATTCCGCGACATGGCCTCGCAGATCGTCGCCGAAACGTCCGGCGCGGACACGACGAAACTGTATACCGACGCGTTGCCGAAACTGGCCGCGGGCAGCAAAGTCGCGCTTTTGCGCGGTCTGGCCGGCCGTGGCGACATCACCGCACGCCCGGGCGTCGCACAATCGCTTCTGTCTTCCGACAAGGCAGTGAAACTCGCCGCGGTGAAGGCGCTCGGCATGCTCGGCAACGCCGAGGACGTTGCCGCGCTCACTGGGTTGCTCACCTCGGACGATTCCGAAATCGCGAAGGCCGCCAGCGCAGGCCTGACGACGTTGCAGGGAGCGGACATCAACCCGGCCATCGCCGCGGCCGTTCCAGCCGTTCAGCCCGGTGTACGCGCGCAACTGCTCGACCTGCTGCTCACCCGAAGGGCCGATCAAGCCATGCCGCTGGCCGTCAACGCCGTCAATGATTCCGATGCGGCGGTGCGCACCGCCGGACTGCGCGTCCTGACATCGCTCGGAGGGAAAGAACAGGTCCCCGGCATACTCCAGGTCCTCGCGAAGACTTCGGATGCCGGCGAACGCTCCGCGGCGGAGAAGGCCCTCGGCGCCATGTGTTCGCGCGCCGGCGAAGAGACCCTGCCTCTCGTCATCGAAGCTATGAACGGCGCCGCCATCGAATCCCGCATCGCCCTGCTGCACGTCGTCGCGCGGATCGGCGGTCCCAAAGCACTCGATACCACACTCGCCGCCCTCAACGACGCCAACGCGCAGATCAGCGACGAAGCCGTGCGCGTGATGTCGGACTGGCCCACCCTAGACGCCGTGCCGCACCTGCTCAAACTCGCCCAAGGCGAAGACCTCACCCGCCAAGTCCTCGGACTCCGTGGCTACGTCCGGCTCGTCGGCATCGAACCCTCCGCCGAGGAGCGCGCCCGCATGCTCGCCACCGCCATGGCGCTCACCAAACGCCCCGACGAGAAAAAACTGGTGCTGGGCGCATACGGCGCCCTGCCGACCCAGCAGTCCCTCGACGCCCTCCGTCCGCATCTCGACGACGCGGCCGTCCAAAGCGAAGCCGCCCTGGCCATCATCGCCGTAGCTACCGGGCTCGGCAAGAGCCCCGACACCAAACTCCAGGCCGTCGAAGCCCTGAAAGCCGTCGGCGAAAAAACCGCCGACACCGGTATCCGCGAACGCGCCCAAAAGGCCCTCGCCGGTTTGCAGTGACGTCTCGCGAGTTCTCCGCGTTGCTCTCAATCGCCTAGTGCGAGCACACGGGCGAACCCTTACGCAGGCTCCGTGGTCGCGGCGTCCTCGCCGCGTTCTTGTCAAGAACCGCTTGACGCAAGGTGTGTGCGCAGAAACGCGGCGAGGACGCCGCGTCCACGGAACAGAAGGAATGCCGAGATTAGTGA
>CAZPMT010000171.1:0-10063 GCA_964587655.1 uncultured Nitrospiraceae bacterium | reverse complement strand
ATGTTCGACCGCGTCGACACGAATCCCATCGGCTTCAACAATGTCACCGAGGGCGCGAACGTCATCTTCATGGACGGCCATGCCGAGTTCGTGAACTATCCCGGAGAGTATCCAGCGAGCCGCGCCTGGGCCGAACTTGTCAACGCCCTTAACCTGTAGCGGTTACCGTCCGCCGTGTTCCCATAGAAACTTGGCTGCTTCCGCGTTCCCGGCTTCGACCGCCAACGCATACGGCGTCTTCCCCTCGGGATTGGGGAAGTTCACGTTCGCGCGCTGGAACGCCAGCATCGAGACGAGATTCTTAGATCCGAACTTTACCGCCAGATGCAGCGGCGCGAAGCCCTCGGCGTCGGTCGCGTTCACGTCGGCCCCCTTCAGGATCAGCGACTCCACGAAGTTCTCATGTTGATTCTTGAGCGCGAGCATCAGCGGCGGGTTGCCGTCGTTGTCGGGCTCGTTGATCGACGGCTTGCCGTTGCTTCCATAGCTGGGCCAATCCAAGAGACTCGCTTCCAGGATCTCGAGATTCCCCTTTATGGCGGCCATATGGATCGTCGTCCACCCTTGCGGCGTTTTCCGGTTGCCTTTCGCGCCGTACCGAAGCAACAGCTTCACCATCTCCGCATGGTCGCGCCAAGCCGCCAAGTGCACCGCGTCCCAGCCGTCCTTCGTGATCATGTTCGCATCCGCGTGATGGTCCAGAAGCAATTGAGCCATCGGGATGTCTCCGTCGCGCGCCGCACGATGAAGCGGCGTCACGCCATCGAGGTCGGCCACGTTCGGGGTCCCGCCTTCTTCGAACAACTTCTGGACCGCGGGCAGATCTCCCGACTTCGCGAGATGGTGGACCGGCATGGCGCCCTGGAGGTCGCGATCAATATTCGGCGACTCGCCGCAACCCGCAAGCGCGACCCACATAAGACATGCGGAAAAGATCGCGCCGCAACGCAAGACGGCCCGCACGGGAACCGATTTGTCAGACATCCGAGTCATATCTCCGGCTAATCCGGTCTTACCGTACCTTCGAGTTCGAGCATGTCCACGAGCTTGTTATACCACGGCTCCGGGATTCGCGGCTACCAGTATCTGAAGGCGGACTTTGAGGGAGGAAAGGCGGCCTTCACTGTGCCATCCTTCTCGTTCGTCCATATGCTTACCCTGTGTTTGGAAAAGCGCGTGTTCATTGATTTCGCGCTTCAGCAAGCTTGCGACTAAACGATGTCCTGGCACATAATTCACTAAACGATGTGGCGGCGCTTAAGACCCACTGGAAGGGAAAACGAGATTATGTTACGCGTGGGAATGTTGAGCGGTTGGCATGTCCATGCCCGCGGGTATGCTGAAGAGCTGAGGAAAATGCCGGATGTCGGCATCACGGCGGTATGGGACGAACTCCCGGAACGTGGAAAGCAATGGGCCGCGGAGTTGAATGTGCCCTTCGAACCGGATCTCCTCACCTTTGTCCGGCGCGGCGACGTTGACGCGGTCGTCGTCGACGCGCCGACCGACCGGCATGCGGAGGTCATGGTCGCCGCTGCGAAAGCGAAGAAGCACATCTTCACGGAAAAGGTCATGGCGCTCACCGTGCGCGAATGCGACGAGATCGCGGAGGCGGTCCGCAACTCCGGCGTGAAGTTCTGCATCTCCTTTCCCGCGCGAACGGTTTCCAAACATCTCTTCGCGAAGCGCGTGGCCGACGAGAAGCTGATAGGCGACGTGACCTTTCTGCGCGTGCGCGTCGCCCACAACGGGGCGAGCGGGGGCTGGCTTCCGCCGCACTTCTACGACCCGATCCAATGCGGCGGCGGGGCCATGATGGACCTGGGCGCGCATCCCATGTACCTCGCACGGTGGCTCGGCGGGAAACCATTGAAGGTTTCCTCGACCTTCAACTACTTCACGGAACACGCGGTCGAGGACAACGCCGTGTCGGTCATCGAATTCGAAAACAAATGCATCGGTGTCGCCGAAACGAGTTTCGTGGCGTCAAGTAGTCCCGACTGTCTCGAACTGCACGGTACGGCCGGCAGCCTTTTCATCGGCGGACCGGAAGATCAAGTGCGCATCTCTTCAGAGAAGACCGATGGAGCGGTTCGCGGCTGGGTGCGTCCGGCGGATCTCCCGCAGGCGCTTCCCCGTCCGATCCGCATCTGGGTGAGCGGCATTCTTGAAGGGATGCCGATCCCGTTCGGCCTGGAGGAAGGCACGCAGCTCACGGCGCTGATGGAAGCGGCCTATCTTTCTCACAAACAGGGAAGCGCGGCCGTGCCCGTGAGTCGTTGAACCGTATTCGATGCGTTTGAATTCGTGGATCAAGAGGTTCAGAATTCCATTGTAGCGGGGTACGGGGACGAAGGCGTTGCGCCGCGGCCCCGTAACCGGGAGGCAGGCGGATATGGAAATCGTATTTCTGGTTTGCGCGGTACTCGGGGGGATCATACTTATTTGCCAATTCGTCCTGACGATCGCCGGCATCGGCGGCGATCATGACGTGGCCGGGGGTCATCACGTCGATTTCGGCCCTGGCCATCAAGCCGGGGATAGTCATTCCCAAGACCACGGCGCCACGTGGTACTTCAATGTTCTGAGCTTCCGATCGGTCTGCGCCGCATTGACCTTCTTCGGCCTCGCCGGCCTCGCGGCGGGGGCCAGTCCGGCGTTCTCTGGCATGTCGTTCCCGATCGGCTTGGCTGCGGGCTTCGTGGCCATGATCGTGGTTGGCTGGCTGATGAGTCTTCTGAGCAAGCTCCAAGCCGAAGGCAACGTCCGGATTGAACGCGCCGTGGGCGCCCAGGCCACAGTCTATCTCAGCATTCCGCCTGCGGGCCAAGGCGCCGGGAAGGTCACCGTGAACGTGCAGAGTCGAACGATGGAATACCGGGCGATCACCCAGCACCATGAGTTACTCGAGACAGGTGCGCCCGTGCTTGTGGTTGGCATCGCCGGACCCGACACGCTCGAGGTCGGGCCGGTTCCGGAATAGGGGCATCCTTGTGCGCGGGGCCGTGGTGAGCCCTTGTCGTTAGTGCGCGATTGCACGGCGCGTGAGGAATACGATTAAGCGGGGGGTATACAGTTGCCTCAAGTGACCCCACAGAAGCGGCGGTGTGGAAATGAATAACAGCGGCGAAAGCGAAGAGGCATTCATCGAGCAGAATTGCCCGGAATGTGGGAAGCCGCTACGCATCCCCGCCCGATACGAGGGGCAATTCGGGAAATGCCGGCACTGCGGCGCGCTCATGCTCGCAGAGCGCCCGCCGGCCATTCGGGAAAAGCCTCTCCCCATGCCGGAGAGCACGCGTTTGGTGTCCTTGGACGTGCTGCGCGGCTTTGACATGTTCTGGATCATCGGGGCAGACGCCCTGTGCCGGGCGTTGCAGAAGGTTGGCGGGGGCGAGTCGGCCCCTGCGCTGATCAAGGGCATCGCGAGACAGTTGGAGCACGTCGATTGGCAGGGCTTCGTTTTCTACGACCTGATCTTCCCCTTGTTCGTGTTCGTTGTAGGCATATCGGCGGTTCTGTCGCTAAACAAGATAATCGAACGGGATGGCAAGGCCGCGGCCGTCAAGCGCGTGCTCCGGCGGGCCGCGCTCCTCTTCGTGCTGGGAGTACTCTACGACGTCATCGAGACCGGATACTCCGACGGGCTCGCCGGAATCATCGAGGAGAACCTGATTTGCGGCGTCCTGCAGCGGATCGCGCTATGTTACCTGTTCACGGGCCTGCTAATCTGTCTGTTCGAGCTGCGCGGCCTGATTGTTTCGTTCGTCGTGCTGCTCATCGGTTACTGGGCGGTGCTGAGCTTCATCCCCGCACCGGGGGAGACCCAGGTGGTGTTCGAGCGGGAACGGAACATCATCCACGCCCTTGACCAGATGATCCCGCCGTACCATGGCACAGACCCGGAAAGCTTGATGACCACCTTCCCGGCCATAGCCACGTGCCTTCTGGGCGTATTCGCCGCCGTTTTCATCCGCGACGCCGATATGTCAGAAGGCGAGCAGGCCAAGTGGCTGTTTCTGGCCGGCCTCGCTATAACAATCCTGGGTTATCTATGGGGCGTCCAGATCCCGGTCATCAAGCGCCTGTGGACGCCTTCATACGTCTTCGTGGCCGGCGGCTACAGTCTGATGCTCCTGGGCATCTTCATCTGGGTCATCGACGTCAAAGAGTGGAATTGGTGGGTGCAGCCTTTCCTCTGGATCGGAGCCAATTCTCTAGCGGCGTATTTCCTCGGCAAGATCATCGACCTCAAATCATGGGCGGAGCTTCTTATGGGCAAGAGCGGCGTCACCCCGGGCCTGGAAGCATTCCTCGCCTTGTTGGGATTGGCCCTCGCCATTGCGTTCGTCTATGTCCTCTACAGAAAGGAGATCTTCATCCGCGTCTAGGCGCGGAGGGGTCGGGGAATATGGGAATGGGAGTATTCAGTTGCTCTTGATAAGTCCAAGGGGTAGTATATCGGGGCATGGAGGACTGCCCCAAGACACTCGCTGGGTTTGAATCGCGGTTTTCGTCGGAAGATGCATGCCGCGCATATCTCTTGCGGTTGCGGTGGCTTGATTGCGTCGTTTGCCCTCGCTGTGGCGGCAGGGCAGTCTGGGAGGGAAGCCGGGGCTAGTTGAATTCCCCGTTTACGACTGTTCCGTAAGGAGGATTTCCATGGACTTCACAGCCGGTTTTTGGCTGGCCGTCATCGCGGTCTTCGCGGCGGTCATTTTCGTCAGCTTTGTTACCTTGCTCTCGAAGCGCTACAAGCGCTGCCCGAGCAACTGCGTGCTGGTCATCTACGGCAAGGCCGGAGGAGAGAGCGCGCCCGCGAAGTGCATTCACGGCGGCGCGGCCTTCATCTGGCCGTTGCTTCAGGACTACGCGTTCTTGTCGCTCGAACCCATCCAGATCGACACGCCGCTCAAGGACGCCCTATCTGCGGAGAACATCCGGGTAAGCGTCCCAAGCGAGTTCACGGTGGCCATCGGCACCGAGATTGAAACGATGCAGAATGCCTCGATCCGCTTGCTCGGACTCGATCCGCAACACATCAGCAGACAGGCGCAGAACATTATCTACGGACAACTGCGCCAAGTCATCGCGTCGATGCACATCGACGAGATCAACCGCGACCGCGAAAAGTTCCTCCATAACATCCAGCATTCGCTCGAACCGGAACTGCGAAAGATAGGCCTTGTTCTCATCAACGTGAACATCATCGACATCACCGACGAGTCGGGCTACATCGAGGCCATCGGCAAGAAGGCCGCCTCGCAGGCCATCCAGCAGGCGCGCGGCGACGTTGCTGAGCAGCTAAAGATGGGCGAGACCCGCGTCGCCGAAGCCGAGCGCGACAAGACGGTGCAGGTCGCCGATGCGAATAAGCTCCGCGAGATCGGCATCCGCAATGCCCAGAAGGAACAGGCTGTGCGCGTCGCCGAACTCGAGCGCGACCAGAAGGTCGGCGAACAGAGGGCCTCCTTCGAGAAGGATGTCCAGGTGAAGGAGGCCGAGCGCGAGATGCGCGTGTCGGTGGCGAACGCGAACGCAACCGCTATCGCGGGCGAGAATGTTGCGCAGGCCAAGGTTGCTTCGTCCAACGCCGAGTTGCTCGTCAAACGCGCCGACGCATATCAGCTTGGCGAAACGCGTAAGCGCACGGCCGAGGCCGCCGTGCTCGAGGTCCAGAACCGAGCCATGGCCAAGGCCGCCATCGCCGACGCCGAACGTGTCGAGGCGGAACGGCGCGCCGCTGTCGAGGCGCCAGCCAAGGCCGAGAAGGCGCGCGTCATCGTCGAGGCGGAGGCCGAGGCGCAGAAGCGGCGCATCGAGGCCGAAGGCGAGGCATCGGCCATCTTCGTGAAACTCGAAGCTCAGGCGAGAGGTCAATACGAAATACTCGCCAAGAAGGGCGAAGGTCTGCGGCGAATCGTCGAGGCTTGTGGGGGTTCGGAAGACGCGTACCGCATGCTCATGATCGAGCATCTCGACGCCATCGCGGATGCGTCCGCCAAGGCGATCTCGAACATCAAGTTCGACAAGATCGTCGTTTGGGAAGGCGGCGGCAAGGACGGCGCCTCGAGCACCGCCGGGTTCCTGCACAACCTGGCGAAGTGCATGCCGCCGGTCCTGCAAGTGATGAAAGACATCGGTGGCGTTGAGATTCCCGAGTACCTCGTCAAGCTGAATCCCGATGCCTCGGCCCAGCCGAAGACAGCCCAAACAAAACCGCCCGAAACAAAACCGTGAGCGTTCGACGTTGTCCGCGCGGATCTAGCGGACGGGAAGGAGTGTTTGTATGAAACGTATTGTATCCCGTGCCCTGCGCACGACCGTTCCAAGATCCGCACGTAGGATTCGAGAGTGCAGTGGAGAACCCACGCCGGGCGGTCCTGTGGACGCGGCGTCCTCGCCGCGTTTCCGCGGAAACACCTTCCGTCGAGCGGTTCTTGACGAAAACGCGGCGAGGACGCCGCGTCCACAGGACCGCCCGAACGCCCGAAGGTGTTTGGTGTGGTCTTGCGTGCGGATCGTGGCTGTCGGGCTTGCAGTTGTCTTGTTCATGTCAGTTCATGCAGCCGAAGCACGCGCGGCGGACGTGATCGACTTGACTGATTCGTGGCTGTTCAAACCGGACTCGAGTGACGCGGGCCTCGCGGCCGGATGGCACACGGCGGCGTGTGACGAGACGGGCTGGGCGGCCGTGACGGCGGGAAAGCGCTGGGAGGATCAGGGATTTGCGCTGGTGGACGGCGTCGCGTGGTACCGGCGCTGGGTCGAGATACCAGAAGCCTGGAAAGGAAAGAGCCTCTGGCTCGCCTTGGGCGGTGTCAACGATTCGGGGACGCTGTTCGTCAACGGTGAGAAGATCAACGAGTACGGCGATCGCGAAGTGAACGGCATGGCTACCACGCCGGTCATCGCGGAGATGAGCAGGCAAGTCCGGTTCGGCGAGAAGAACCTGATCGCCGTGCAGGTGTACGACTGGGGCGCGAGTGGCGGTCTCTGGCGCGCGCCGTGCCTGCTCACGACCGACACGTCGCGGTTGCCCCTGGAAAACGTCCTCACCTGCTATCCGCAGTACTACAAAAAGCGACTGGGCATCGATCTCGACGCCAGTCCCTTCGGCAGTATTCGGCCTGAGACGACGCTGAAAGCCACGTTGAGCCTCCCGAATCGCGCGAAAGCGGTCGTACGCAAGAAGCGCGTGCCGCCGAACACCACGATTGCCACGCTCGACATGCCCGTCGGCGATGTCAGGCCCGGAGCGTCGCTGCACCTCGAAGCAGCGTTCCTGTTGCCGGACGGACAGCCGCTGGGGGGCATCGTCGCGAAGCGCGATGTCCAGTGGCCCGCCATAACCACCGCCGCGGAGAAAGGGCCGGACGTGAAGCGCCTTAACAACTTGGTGACTGAGCTCGTAAAGCCCGTCACGCTCCGAAAAGACAAGGCCGATGTCAACTTCTTCAACCATCGGGACGGTTGGGTGTTCTTCCGCGTGGCGGCGCGTGGCAAGTCGCGAGAAACTGGTCCGCCGAAGGCCGCGCTCGATGATCGTCAGACGCCGATCGTGTGGCGCAAACACCCGGCCACGGGCGCGTATGAGGCCATGCAGTTCGTAAAGAAAGGCAAGCATCGGTTGACGTTTGAAAATGCAGACGGCCTGCGGCTGGAGGTTCGAGGCATCCCGGAGATCGCCTATTGCTACTACCCGACCCGGCCCCACATCGCGTGCTACGGCCCGTATGACTGGACATTCATGGAACGTTACGTGCTGCCGGACGTGAATACGCTCGTGACGCGGAGCGCCGTCGCGCCCGGCGAATTCCAGCAATGGATCCGCGAAGGCGGGCAATGGATCTCGAACGCCTCGCTGCCCGGCCTTGGAAGTGCGGAGCCGCCGCCGGTTGACGAAGTCTACAACGCGTGGGCGGCCAATCCGGTCGTCACGGAACCGGGATACAACGGACTCATCGTGGACGAGTTCTGCGGCGGCGCGACGATGCATTACCCGGTGTGGGGAGATGCAGTGAAGCGTCTTCACGACAACCCCGGCTTCGCGAACAAGACTTTCTACGCGTGGTGCGGCGACCTTTTCGAGGAGCAGGCGAGCCTCACCTTCGCCCGAATGCTCGTGGATCTGGGCTATCGGTTTTGCTGGGAGAAATATCTTCATGAGCGGCGCACGGAGGAGGAAGCGCGAACATCGATCCTCAATTCCATCGGGCAGCGATTCGACAAATGGAAATCGTTGATGCCGGACGTCGAACAGAACATGGTCGTGTGCCTGGGCTATCTCTCCGCGCCGCCGGAGAGCGTCAACCTCGACCCGCGCGTCGACTACCACGTGTTCCTCGACATGCAGTTTCAGGCGCTGGCCACCGAACCCGTCTTCGCGGATCTGTATGGCGTCATGGAATACATGGCTGATTACGCGGACGAAGAATCGCTCCGGTACGCGCAGCAACTCTTCCGTCATTACTGCATCGAGGGCAAGCGCGAACGGTTCAACAAAGACCCGTACATCCTGTCGCACGTCGACAACCCCGATTTCGAGGACGGGCTGAAAGGGTGGACCGCCGAGCCGGCCGAGCCTGGTTCGATTGACGTCAAGGGCATGAAGGGATTCAGTTGGCTCGAGGGACGCTATCCGCAAACATCGCTCGGGAATCGATTCTGTTCGATGAAACGTTCCGCGCAGCGTCCGAATCGCGTCACGCAGACCGCCCGCGCGCTCGAACCCGGCCGCCTGTATTCCGTCAAACTGATCTCGGCGAACCTCCACCAACTCGATCAGAAACTGCCTTCCACGCTTTTGATCGATGTCTCGGATGCGGAGATCCTGCCCGAGTACGGCTTTCAGTTCGTGTATCCAAGCTGCTATTCGCACGAAGTCCAGCCATACACGAAAGACCACCCGGCCTACATGAGTTTTCATAGGCTAGTGTTCCGCCCCAAAGGCCGCGAGGCCCGCGTCACTATCGACGACTGGAAAACGCCGGCAAGCCCCGGCGCCGAACCGGGCCAGGAGACCATCTTCAACTTCGTAGAGCTACAGCCGTTCCATGCCCCTTGAAAATGGAGAAGCTCGTACGGACAGACTTTTCGCACATGTCTTGAGGAACATTATGATGCTTGGATTATTGCTGGCGACGATGTTCTCAGCGGCGGCCGGCGTGAAACCGCCTCCGGACGACGCGATAGCCGTTCAATCGAAAGAGAACCCCTGGGAAAAGGCCATACGCGCATTCGAGGAGAAGGATCGCCAAGAGCAGCCGCCACAAGGAGCTATTCTCTTCGTGGGAAGCTCAACGATAGCCATGTGGGACCTAAAGAAGTGCTTCCCCGAACTGCAAACGATCAACAGAGGCTTCGGCGGCTCCCATTTCTCAGACGTGGCCCATTACGCGGATCGCGTTATCCGCCCCTATCATCCAATGACAATCGTTTTGTACGCAGGAGACAACGACATCGCAAGTGGAAAGAGTCCCGAAAGGGTCTTCGCCGATTTCGAAGCCGTAATGAACTCCATACATCGCGCGTTCCGCGACGTCCGCGTACTCGTGCTTTCAATCAAGCCGAGCATCGCGCGTTGGGACAAGTACGAGAAGATGCAGCAGGTCAACCGCCTCATGTCGAACCTTGCGGAAAGAAATCCGCAGCTCGAGTACGTCGAACTGGGTCCCACCTTACTGGATGCGAACGGCAAGCCGCGCCCTGATCTGTTCCTAAAAGACGGCCTGCACATGAACCCCGAAGGCTACCGTCTATGGAGCGATATGCTGGAACCCCTCCTCAGCCCTACGCTCCTCCCGACTGCCCCAAACTAAACCCCGATCGTTCACTTAACCACAAAGAACACATAGAACACAAAGAGTAGGATTCCCATAGGTGCACGACATAAAA
Organism: uncultured Nitrospiraceae bacterium; assembly: GCA_964587655.1. GTDB lineage: Bacteria > Hydrogenedentota > Hydrogenedentia > Hydrogenedentales > SLHB01 > CAZPMT01. Next base: position 166 of record CAZPMT010000171.1, on the reverse strand, counting down.
GCTGAGTTTGCATTGAAGCTCTTTTTTTGCCATACTTTCTGTCAGTATTAAATGCTGTCAGAAAGGGGATTGCGATGCGAACAGTTCCAGAGGGATTGCGTGAGCGGTATGATCCTAGAAACGGCATTTGGATCTTGCGTTGGTAGTTGGAAGTAGTTCAAGATTT
>CAZPMT010000170.1:0-10082 GCA_964587655.1 uncultured Nitrospiraceae bacterium | reverse complement strand
GAGGGGCTGCGGGAGAGCGGGGAGAAAAACCGGAGCATCTTTGACGAATCAGTAGAGGCGATTTACGCATTCGACAACAAGAAGAAGCTCATCAATGCCAATCAAGCGGGATTAGACTTACTGGGTTATTCAAGGGATGAACTCCTGCACATGAGCATTCCAGACGTGGATGCCGATCCAGCCGCTGTCTTGCCGGCCCACCAGGAACTTCTTTCCGGTGGGCGGCTCATCAACTACGAACACAGGCTTCGACGGAAGGACGGTACTGTCATCACGGTGCTAAACAACTCGAGGCCGCTCACGGACCTCCATGGGAACGTAGTTGGAATGCTCAGTACATTAATCGACATCACCGAACGCAAACATGCGGAGGCGGAGCGGGAGAAGCTGGAGGCGCAATTGCGGCAAGCGCATAAGATGGAGGCCGTGGGCAAGTTGGCAGGCGGGGTCGCACATGACTTCAACAACCTGCTGCAAGCGATTCTCGGGTATACGGAGATGGTGCAGAGCCATCTGGGGCCGGATACCGCCGACGGGAGGTCGCTCGATGAGGTGCGCAAAGCGGGGCAACGGGCGGCGGAGCTGACGCGACAGTTGTTGGCGTTCAGCCGGCGCCAGATCATCCAGCCGATCAATCTGAGCCTGAATGACCTGATCGAGGGCGTCTTGAAAATGATCCGGCGGCTCATCGGGGAGCACATCGAGCTCTGCTTTGTCTCCGGCGTACGCCTGGGGACGGTCCATGCGGACAAGGGGCAGATCGAGCAGGTCCTGATGAACCTCTGCGTGAACGCGCGCGACGCCATGCCCAATGGCGGGACGCTGACCATCGAGACGGAAAACGTCGTCATAGGCGACGAGTATTGCCGCGAACACCCGTGGGCGACGGTAGGCCGTTACGTGTTGCTGAGCGTGACGGACACCGGGCACGGCATGGACGAAACGACGCGCTCGCAGATCTTCGAGCCATTCTTCACGACCAAGGACGTGGGACAGGGAACCGGGCTTGGACTGGCGACCGTCTATGGCATCGTGAAACAGCACAATGGCTTCATCCATGTGTACAGCGAGCCGGGAAAGGGAACGGCCTTCAAAGTGTACCTCCCCATCGTCGAGCGCCCCGCGGAGGACGTAGGCACGAAACTTGAGGAGCGCGCCGCAGGTGGGACGGAGACCATCCTCGTGGCCGAAGACGAAGAGATAGTTCTGAATCTGGTCAGGAGCATGTTGGAGACCGCGGGCTACACCGTCTTGACAGCGCGCGATGGCGAGGAGGCATTGCGCGTGTTCGCGGAGCACGCGGATGAGATTGACATGGCCCTCCTCGATGTGATGATGCCCAAACTCGGTGGCCGGGAGGTCATGGATCGTATTCAAGCGGAATGCCCGCGAATTCGGTTCCTGTTCAGCAGCGGCTACAGCGAGAATGCCATTCACACGAATTTCGTCATCAAGGAGGGACTGCGCCTCATCACGAAACCCTACCGCATAGCAGATCTCCTTAGGGCCATACGCGAAACACTTGCCGCGCGCGAGCCGAGCGCCTAGCCGCAAGAAACCTCCTGAACGTCAGCGTCTCGAGGGCGCGCGGAAAGCTCATCATCATCGCCGACATCGCCTACTTCCGCAAACACGCCCCCGCCGGCACAATCACCGAAATGCTCGCAGCAGCCGCCAAGAACAGCTTGCGCGCGTCCACGGAGCCAATCGGCGCGAGTTCCCCGGTGCGGTCTCGAATCTTACGTGCCGATTCTGAAGGTGGCAGTGGTCTTGAGAATCGACGGCGCAGGGAGCATAATCACTTTGTTGGTCGAATGCTAGCCCCGTCCAAGATGGAGCGATAGCCATGAAGTTCAACGTTACGATCGAGCGGGACGAAGACGGCATTTGGATCGTCGAATGCCCATCGATTCCTGGGTGTGTGACGCAAGGCGCGACGCGCGAAGAGGGCCTCGAGAACATCAGCGAAGCGATACGTTTGTGCCTGCAGGTTCGCGCGGAACGCGGTATGCCGCTCACCGTCGAAACTCGCCAGGTCGAGGTCGCCGTCTAATGCCTGTGCTGCCAACGTTGCGCGGGCGCGAGGTCGTCGCCGTGTTCGAGGGCCTCGGGTGGAGCATCGCACGTCAGCAACAAGGCAGTCACATCATAAAGAAGGGCATATCGCGACGCTGTCAATTCCGGCCCACAAAGAAGTGGCCAAGGGAACGTTGCGGAGCCTGATTCGTTTTGCGGGACTCACCGTTCAGGAATTCGTATCGGCATACGAAGGCCATTGACTCGCACACGAGCTCGAGGGAAGACCAAGGTCGCTCGACTAGTGACACCGCCGCCTCTTTGCTATAATGCCGCGCTGAAAGGCCCGGATTTAGTCTCTCGCGGGCCTTGGTGGGAAGAATCCCGTGCTGCAAGGAGGTAGCGTGAAGGTTGCGGTTCTGATAAAACGCGTGCCGGACACGGCATCGGAATTGCGCGTGGCGGATGACCGGAAATCGGTCCTTACGGCCAATCTCAAGTACGTCATGAGTCCGTACGACGAGCATGCCGTCGAGCAGGCCATGAGACTCAAGGAATCCAACGGCGCGGAAGTTGCTGTGCTGAGCGTGGGGCCGCCGGAGGCCAAGGACATCATCCGCTCCGCGCTGGCGATGGGGGCCGATTCGGGAATTCTGATTGCCGCCGGGCAGGCCGATAATCTGACGAGCAAGGGCGTCGCGCAATTGCTCGCCGCCGCACTCGCGAACGTTTCCGCCGATATCATTTTCGCCGGAAAGCAAGCGGTGGACGACGATGCGGCGCAGGTTCCGGAACGCGTCGCGGAACTGCTGGGGATCCCGCACGTCTCGGTCATCACGCGGTTTGAACTCAATGGCAGTACAGCCACCGTGGACCGCGAGATCGAAGGCGGCCACTATACGTTTGAGGTCCCGTTGCCTGCGCTTTTCACGACGCAGAAGGGGATCAACACGCCGCGATATCCGACCCTCCCGAACATCATGAAGGCGAAGAAGAAGGAGATCAGAGAGATCCGCCCCGAGGATCTGGGCGTGGCGGGGGACATGCTCGCCGGGCGGTTGGTCGTGGAATCGATGTACCTGCCGCGTCAGCAGCGATTGTGCAGAGTGCTGGCCGGCGATACCGCACATCGCGTGCGAGAACTGGTCCGGATCCTCCGGGAAGAAGAGAAGGTGCTATGAACGGCAAGGGGAATGCGTCGTGAGCGTGTTGGTTCTGTTGGAACAACGGGGCAGCTTGAGGAGATGTGCGTTCGAAGCGGCCACCGCCGCGGGCGCGATTGCCCGATGCGCCGGCATGGAGTTGAACGCCGTTTACATCGGCCAGTCACTCGGCGACGAGACTGCCGCACTCGCGGGGTTTGGCATAAGCAAAGTCTTCGCATATGAGAATGAAGCGCTCCGTCACTACTCGAATGACGCTTATGTTGGCATCGTTGAGAAGCTGGCCCGAGAGCTCGGCGCCAAGGTCATCATTGGCTCGGCCACGGCGCTGGGCAAGGAGCTCTGCGCGTCCGTCGCCGCACGACTCGGTGTCGATCTCGGTCAAGACTGCGTGGGTCTTTCGTGGGACGGCGGCCTGAAAGCCGTCAAGCCGATCTACGCAGGCAAGGTCCTTTCCGAGATCCGGGTCGAGGGCGTTCCGGCGATGGCGTCGCTGCGCCCGAACGTTGTGCCTGTCGTTCGCGAAGGAGGCACGCCGCCGGAGGTCATCCGGCGTCCCATGCCGGAAGTGTCTTTTCGGACCGTGCTCAAGGCTGTCTCGGAGGCGGCGGCCGGGACGGTTGAACTTGCGGAAGCTAAGATCGTGGTTTCGGGCGGCAGAGGCATCGGCGGTCCCGATGGCTGGCCGGTGTTGCGGGAGCTTTGCAGCGTGCTTGGCGCGGCGCTGGGCGCGAGCCGCGCCGCGGTGGATTCGGGCTGGATCCATCACAGCCATCAGGTGGGACAGACGGGCAAGGTGGTCTGCCCGGACGTGTACTTCGCATGCGGGATCTCCGGTTCGATTCAACATCAGGCTGGCATGCGGACCTCGAGGATCATTGTGGCCGTCAACAAAGATCCCGAGGCACCGATCTTCAAGATCTGCGATTACGGAATCGTGGGCGACCTGTATGAGGTAGTGCCGCTGTTGACCCAGGAAATGAAACAATCGCTCGCCCGGTAGGGTCCAACGATGGAGCAAGGAGCGGCGCCGTCATGCATGAGCTTTCGGAAACCCACACGCGATGCTGACCCTTCCTGAACGATACCTGTTCGCCTTGATTGTAATCGGGGCCTCGATCTGGTTCGCCTGGCGCATCGCGACGCTGTTGCGCCTGGTCCGCATGGGCAAGCCCGATCCGGACGACCGACTGGACCACCTCGGGCGCCGGATCGCCGATATGCTGCTCGACGTGTTCGCGCAACGGAGGGTGTTCCGCAAACCGATTGTGGGCGCGCTGCATCTCCTCATCGTGTGGGGCTTCTTCGTGTTCGCGGTAAACACGATCAACCATTTCGCCGGCGCGTTCATTCACGGGTTCAACGTGCTGGGAGCCACACGCCTCGCGCAATGGTACACGACAACCGCCGACGTTTTCGCGGTGCTTATCATCGCCGGCGTGCTCGGTCTGGCGTTTCGGCGCCACGTCCTCCGCCCGGAAAGCCTGACGCGCCCCTCGTTCGAATCCGTCGTCGTGTTCACCTTCATCGGCGGCGCAATGGCCGCGTACCTGCTCGATAACGCCGCCCAAATCGCTCTGGGAATTCTGGATCGTCCCGACTCGCACGTCGTGAGCGTGTTTCTTGCGAGTGGTTTCGCTCAATTGGGCGAAGGTGCGCTGAACATACTCGCGCACGCGGCCTGGTGGTGCGACGGGCTCACGCACCTCATGCTGGTGGCGCTGCTCTTCATTCCCACGAAGCACCTTCATCTGCTTGCGGGCCCCGTCAACCTGGTTTTCAAACGGTCGCATCCGCGCGGGCGATTGTCCATGATGGACCTCGATAACGAACAGGCTGACGCCTTCGGCGTGTCGAAGATCGAGGGTTTCACCTGGAAGCAGAACCTCGACCTCCTCGCGTGCATTGAGTGCGGCCGCTGCCAGGATTATTGCCCGACGCACGCTTCCGAGAAGCCCTTGAATCCCAAGAAGCTCATCGTGGACCTGAAGCATCATCTGCTCCACGATGGGCCGCTCGTGCTCAAGAGTAGGGGAGCTTCCGGAGCCTCGGAAACCGCTGCGCCCCCGGCGGTCCCCGCAATGATTGGCGAGGTCGTCGACACCGACGCAATTTGGGCCTGCACTACGTGCGGGTCGTGCGTCGAGCACTGTCCCATGGCCATCGAACATATCGACAAGCTCGTGGACATGCGGCGTCACCTCGTGCTGATGGAAGCGCGGTTCCCTGAGCAGGCCGACGGCGCATTCCGCAACATGGAGACGACCGGGAACCCGTGGGGGTTTGCGCCCGCCGAACGCGCGGCGTGGGCCGAGGGTCTCGGCGTGCCCCGCTTGCCCGACACGAAAACAACGGACGTCCTTTACTGGGTGGGCTGCAGCGGATGCTACGACGACCGGTGCAAGAAGATTTCCGCGGCCATGGTGAAGATCCTCCACGCAGCGCAAGTCGATTTCGCCATCCTCGGCGAAAGAGAGAGGTGCCACTGCGAGAGCGCGCGCCGCTTGGGCAATGAGTACCTGTATCAGACCGCCGCGCGTGAGGTCATCGAAACTCTAAACGAGTATGAGTTTCAGAAGATCCTCGTGACGTGTCCCCATTGCTTCAACACGTTCGCCAATGAATACCCGGCCCTCGGCGCGGACTATCCGGTCGTGCATCATGCGCGTTTTATCCGCGAACTCATCCGGTCCGGCAGGCTCGGCCTGGCTTCCACTGTAGACGCGACGTCCTCGTCGCGTTTTAGCAGCGGCGGGGACGCCGCTGCCACCGGAGCCAGGCAACGCACGGTGGCGTTGCACGATTCGTGCTATCTCGCGCGGCACAACGATATCATCAATCCGCCGCGTCAGGTACTGAAGGCGGCGGGGCGGACCTTGGTGCGCGTGCCACGCGAGGGACGGAAAGGTTTCTGCTGCGGCGCGGGCGGCGGACGCATGTGGCTCGAGGAAACCCTCGGCAAACGAATAAACGTCCTCAGAGCCAGGGAACTCGTTGCCGCCGGAGCGCAGACCATCGCGACGGCGTGCCCGTTCTGCATGACGATGCTCACGGACGGCCTCAAAGCCGACGGCGCAGCGGACCACGAGATCAAGGACATTGCCGAGATCGTGGCGGAGTCACTATTGGACTAGCGGAAATGATGAGGGATATGCTCCTTGAACCCTGGAGACGGGTTCTTGGGGTCTGGTTGGACAAGGCGGAAAAGATTCGAAAGGTTTTGTGGAGATGAGCGACAAGCTGACCGATGTGCGTACGATCCGATTTCTGCTCTATGAAGTGCTGGACTTGGAGGCACTCACGCAGTACCCGTTCTATCAGGACCATTCGAGAGAGACGTTCGACATGGCCATCGATACGGCCGATCTGTTGGCCCGCGAGGTCTTCTGGCCCACGTATCAGGAGTTCGACCGCGAGGGCGCGCAGTTCGACGGACGCAACGTCACGGCGCCGAAGGCCATGCACGAGATCTGGCGCCAATGCAAGGAGGGCGGCTGGATCGCACCCGCCGTGGCCTATGATCGCGGCGGACAGCAGTTCCCCATCACGATTCACGCCACGGCTTGTTTTCTTTTCAGTTCCGGCAACACGGCGGCGGCCATGTATCTCGGCGCCTCGTGGGGCGTGGCCCATCTGATCGACGTCTTTGGCGCGCAGGAGTTGAAGGACAGGTACATGGTGAAGCTCTTCACCGGTGAATACGCCGGCAGCATGGTGCTCACGGAACCCGACGCCGGGACCTCCGTCGGCGATATAGCCACGACCGCGGCGAAGGCGCCCGACGGCGACTACTATCTTCTTAGGGGGACAAAACGATTCATCTCCGGCGGCGACCACGATCTCACGGAGAATATCATTCACGCCGTATTGGCGCGTACGGAAGGCGCGCCTCCGGGGATCAAAGGGCTGAGCCTTTTTGTCGTGCCTAAGTATCGCCTGAACCCCGATGGCAGCCGCGGCGAGTTCAACGACGTGAACACGGCGGGACTCGAACACAAGCTGGGACTCAAAGGTTCCGCCACGACGACGCTCAGTTTCGGCGAAAAGGGCGATTGCCGGGCGTGGATTGTCGGGGAGCCCAACCGCGGGATCAGGTACATGTTCGAATTGATGAACCGCGCCCGCATCTTTACGGGTATCCAGGCTATCGGAATGGCTTCCGCCGCTTATCAATGCGCATTGCAGTACACGCGCGAACGCTTGCAGGGCCGCGACATAACAAGCAAAGATCCCACGGAACCGCAAATACCCATCATCCGCCATCCCGACGTCCGCCTCATGCTGCTGCGGCAGAAGGCCGTCATCGAAGGCTGCCTCGGACTGTTCCTCTATTGCGCGAGAGTATCCGATCAGGACCGCGCCGGCATGACCGCGGAGGATCGAGAACGTTTCGGCCTGATCCTCGAGGTGCTCACGCCGTGCTGCAAGGCCTATGGGTCCGACGCCGCCTTTCAATCGATTCGGTACGCCCTCCAATGCTACGGAGGGTCGGGCTACTGCGAGGAATACCCTGTCGCGCAAATGCTGCGCGACAACAAGGTCTTTTCCATCTACGAAGGGACGAACGGCATACAGGCGCTCGACCTACTCGGACGCAAAGTCCCCATGAAAGGAGGCGCGGCGATCCGCGAGCTCATGGCCGAGATCAGCGCGGCCATCGCGACAGCCAAAGAACTCGGACCCATCAAAGAGATCGCCGGGAAAGTCGAGCATCTCCAGAACGAAGTCCTCCGCGTTACCATGCACCTCGCGCCGCTCGGCATGTCCGGCCAAGTCCACCTCTACATCTGCAACGCCTCCGCCTACCTCGAGATGTTCTCCCAACTAGCGGTAGCCTGGCAACTCCTCGTGCAGGCAACCGTCGCGCAAGAGGCCCTCGACGCCGGAACCAACGAGGAGGACTTCTACAATGGCAAGATCGAAACCGCCAAGTTCTACGCCGGTTACACTATCCCCTACGCTCTGGCCACGGCCCAAATCCTTACGGCAAACGAACGCACCGCCCTCGACTTTAGAGAGGAGTGGTTCTAACCGACCGATCAGACGGATTTCTCAAATGCCTTCGGCGATATTCTGCCGGCCACTGCGCGCGGCCTGAACCATTTGATCGCTCATCCGCGATCTCGAATCCATGAAGCGTTCGCAGAACCAGCAGGTGGCGTCGTAAATGATAGTGGCCGTCTGAAAGCTGCGCAGTTCCCGGTAGCCACCGCTGGGCCTGATCTTTGCCATGTTTTTCCCTCCTGCTTGGTTCCTATTGTATTCCGTTGCGGCCTATCACGGCATCTTTCGCTCGTTGACTTTGCGTACCGGTGCACTTAGAATTGCGGTGACCCATGAGAGACCTGACTGGAAAGGTTGCGCTTGTCACGGGCGCGGGGAGCGGTATCGGTCGCGCGACGGCGTTCGCACTGGCCAGTAAAGGGGTACGCCTGGTTCTGGCCGATGTCAATGAACCAGCTTTGCGCGCCGCGGAGACCGAGTGCGGCGCTCAGTCGGCTTGTCTGCTGGCGCAGCCCGTTGATGTATCGAAGCGGGATGAGATGGAGGCCTTCGCGCGGCGTGTGCATCAGTTGACGCCCTGCGTGGATATTCTGGTCAACAATGCCGGCGTGTACCTGACGGGAGGATTTCTCGATCTAACGCTCGACGATTGGGAATGGTCGATTTCGACCAATCTGTGGGGCATGATTCTGGCGTCCCACTTCTTCGTGCCCAAGATGGTGGAACGCGGGAAAGGCGGCCACATCGTGAACATGTCCTCGATGTACGGCTACTGGATAGGCCCAGGCGTCATCGGATATCTCACGGCGAAATTCGGCGTCTTCGGGTTCTCGGAGGCGCTGCGCGAGGACCTTCGAGGCGACGGGATCGGCGTCTCGACGGTCTGCCCCGGCATCATTCGTACTAATATTCTTCAGAACATGCGCGTCAAGAACGACGGCGACGCCGCTGAGATCCGCGAAAACCTGGCGAAGACCTACCAACGGCGCAACTACAACCCCGAGAGAGTGGCGACAGCTATCGTCAAGGCCATTCAACGAAACCGCCGGATTGTGCTTGTGTCACCCGAGGCGCGGTTGATGTACCACGTGCAACGCCTTTGTCCCGCGCTGAGCCGCGTCATCTCACGGGCTGCGGCAAAGCATATGTTCCGCCAAGCGAAAGCCTAGTGAATGTGAATTCAACCACCGTGGGTATCGCGGGGGAAAGAAGAAGCAGACCTATTGGGCAACCTACTTGAAACCTTTGCTGACCGTCCTACTGCATACCGGGGCGCGGCGCGGCGAAGCATTCAGCCTGCAATGGACGGATATCGACTTCGCCGTGCGGACCTTGACAGTCCGGGGCGAATGCGCCAAGAGCGGCAAGACGCGCGTGATTCCTTTGAACAGCGTCGCCCTGGACACTTTGACGGCATGGCGGGAACAATCGCCCGATGACAACCAGCTCGTGTTCCCGAATACCGTCACCGGCGGGCGGCTTACTCATATCAACACCTCATGGCGGGCACTCGTGAAAGCGGCGGGGATCAAGGGACTAAGAACACACGACCTTCGCCACACATTTGCAAGCCGTTGTCTCGCGGCGGGCGCGGATATCAACACCGTGCGGGAACTGCTCGGCCATAGCGACATCAAGACCACGGCGATCTATCTGCATTCCCGCGCCGAAGACAAGGCCGCCGCCGTTGACAGGCTTGTACCTCAGAGCAACGTTATTCCACTTGAGAAGCCGCCTAGAATGGCCCAGGGAGCGCGAAAAGGTCAGAGGTGAAGCTGTTGAAGTCGCAATTTGCGACTTCAAGTTGGGGCGGACGCCGGAAAGGTGAAGCATGACGGATATTGTCCCGATGGAACGAGTCGAGAGAACCATTATCGTGTTGCGCGGCCAGAAGGTTAT
>CAZPMT010000169.1:0-10147 GCA_964587655.1 uncultured Nitrospiraceae bacterium | reverse complement strand
CTCTCCCCCCGCGATAGGAAAACTCATCTACCCTCCGTCACTGAATGGTTACCGTCGTCATGCGATCCCTCTTGATTTCCGGAAAACAATACCAACCCCATTACAACGAAACCCGGAGCCTCACCTGTGGATAACCTTGTTCAAAAGACATCAAGAACACAACATTTTCCCCTTGACAACGAACACACTATCTCGTGCACGTAATCGTAATCGAAGAAACGAACCGCCACAGTCACGAGGAGCATTCCTGTAGCGTTGGGTTTCTCATCGACGAAAGCACTTCGTCTGTTTGCATTCTCACAACCTCGTTGCGTATGAATTCGTGAATACCGACTGTCATCAGTAACGGGCGCACCAGCGCTCTGAAATACGGTAACGGCAATCTGCCGCGGCAGGTCGAGGAGCTCTCAGAAGTGGAAACCGGGACAATATCTCATTTACTCGATTACGATTACGATTACCAGCACGATAGTGGGTGAACGGGTCAGAGCACCTCAGCAATCGCTTGGCATAGCCGGTCCATGTTGCCGCGGGTCATTGCGGCGATATTGATTCGTCCGGAACCGACGACGTAGATCGCATACTTCTCACGCAGGCTTTCCACTTGCTCGCGGTTGAGTCCCGAGAACGAGAACATGCCCTTCTGCCGTGTAATGAAGGAGAAGTCGCGGCTCACGCCTTTTGCCTTGAGAGTCTCAACGAAGAAGATGCGCATGTCGTTTATCCGGATGCACATGTCCCTGACTTCCTGCGCCCACAACGCGCGGAGTTCGGGATCGTTGAGAACAGTAGTAACGATCAAACCGCCGTGGGCCGGCGGGTTCGAGTAGTTGGTGCGAATGCAGACCTTCATCTGGCTGAACGCCTTTTGGGCCGCGTCTTCGGAAGCAGCGACAATGGTCAACGCGCCTGTGCGATCGTTGTAGAGACCGAAGTTCTTTGCGAAGGAGCTTGCCACGATAAGCTCACGTCCGGGGCGGCACAAGGTGCGAAGTCCTGTCGTGTCCTCTTCCAGACCATCGCCGAGCCCCTGGTACGCGAAATCAACGAACGGAAGAAAACCGCGCCGGCCCGCCGCGTCGGCGATGGCCTGCCACTGGCTCGCATCTGGGTCCATGCCCGTCGGGTTATGACAACAGGCATGGAACAACACCACGTCTCCCGCGGGAACGGCGTTGATGGACTGCATCATCTCATCGAAGGCCAGCGCTTTCTTATCCGCGTCATAGTAAGGATAGGTCGCGACTTCGAGTCCCGCGGCATTGAATACCCCCGCGTGGTTTTCCCAGGTGGGCGCGCTGACCCACATCCGAGCCTTGGGGAACATGCGCTTGACGAAGTCGGCCCCGACGCGCAAGGCGCCTGTGCCGCCCGGCGTTTGGGCCGTGACCGCGCGCTTGCCCGCAACGATCTCGTGACAGGCGCCGAAGATGAGTTGCTGCACGGCCGCCCCGTATTCCGGTGAACCGGGAATGGGCAGATACGTCTTGGAAGTCTCCTTCTCCAGCAACCGCTTCTCGGCGCGTCTCACGCTCTCAAAGATCGGCGTGACGCCGTTATCATTCATGTATATGCCCACGCCAAGGTTGATCTTGCCCGCGCGATGGTCCTTCTTGAAGGTTTCAGTTAGACCAAGAATCGGATCGGCCGGCGCCATTTCAATCGTCTCAAACATGATGTTCCCTTTCTAAATGCAAAGCTCTCGCCTGAAGGCGGAATTATACCGAAAAGAGGGCGGGCAGGCAATATGGCGAGTTGCGTAACAATGAATATGCTTGGATTCGTACTTGGCGCAACAGGTACGCCGATGTTGTGTCAGGCGGCCGGTCTACGCGAAATGCTCTTGCAGGAATGCAAGGTCCAACTGCGGATACACGGGGAAGCGTCCGAGGAGCGCTTTGGTTGCCGCGCGGGCCTCCTCGCGTGTGCCGGGGTCGATCGCGTGTTTCTTCTTGCTTGGTTTGCCCGCGTTGGGACCGGAATCGATGATGCCGGCCTTTGTATGGACAAGGACGAACCGGATGATGCGGGCGATCTCGATCATTTCGGGTTCGCCCATGCCGAGGGTGGTGACCGCGGGCGTGCCGATGCGGAGTCCGCTGGTGATCAGCGGGCCGTGCGTGTCGTACGGGAGCGAGTTGGAATTGCACGTGATGCCGCACTCGCTCAACGCGTCGGCGCCCTGACGCCCGGTCAGCCGCAACGGGCGAACGTCGATCAGCATCAGATGATTGTCCGTGCCGCCCGTCGACAACACGAGATCCTCGTCGACACATGCCCTGGCGAGGGCCTTGGCGTTCTCCGCGATCCCGCGGGCGTAGGTCTTGAATTCGGGCGTGTTGGCTTCCGTCAGGGCAACGGCCTTCGCCGCCATGACGTGACCCAGCGGCCCGCCGATGACAAGCGGACAGCCCTTGTCGACGAACTCGGCGAACTCGGACGTGCACAGCACGATGCCGCCGCGTGGGCCGCGCAGCGTCTTGTGAGTCGTCGACGTCACGATTTGCGCGTTCGCGACGGGATTGTAGTCACCCTGGAACACGCCGCCCGCGACGAGCCCGGCGAAGTGGGCCATGTCGACCATGAACACCGCGTTCACCTTGTCGGCGATCTCGCGCATGCGGCGGAAGTTGATGAGGCGCGGGTAGGAACTGTAACCGGCGAGAAGAATCAGCGGCTTGATATCGAGGGCCATGGCCTCGATATCATCATAGTCGATGAGATCGGTCTCGCGGTTCACGCCGTAGGTGTAGGCATCGAACATCTTGGCGGAAACGTTGCGCCGGTAACCGTGGGTAAGATGCCCGCCGCTGTAGTAGTCCATGCCCAGCAGACGCTGATTGCCAAGGATACCCCGGATGCGGTTCCAGTCCTCGCGCGACGCCTTCGACGGATCCGTTAGGCCGAGCGCCGACAGCTCCGGCGCCTCGATGCGCGCCTGCAAGACGGCCCAGTAAGCTATCAGGTTCGCGTCGGCTCCGCTGTGCGGCTGCACGTAAGCATGGTCGCATCCGAAGAGCTTGCAGGCCTGCTCGCACGCGTACGCCTCAACCTTGTCGATGTTATCGCAGCCCTCATAGAACCGCAGACCCGGTACGCCCTCGGCGTATTTGTCCGTGAGCAGGTTTCCCATGGCCAATTGCGTCGCAATTGAGCAGTAATTCTCGCTCGCGATGAGCTTGAGGTACCTGCGCTGATCGGCCAGCTCCTGCACGATGGCCCACGCAACGTCCGGCGCGCGTTTGGCCACCTCGGTCAGGCTTGCGACATAGGCAAGGAAGCCGGTATCGACATCCGCCGGTTGGGTTCTATTCAAGTACGCGATGCAGGGGTTGACGGACACGGTCACGGCTTCTCCTATCTCCTCAGCGCATCGAAGATCTCTGCGATGCCCCATGCTACAAACGCGGCCGGCAGAAACCACATGGTGTTGAACGGGAACCATCCCATGCGATCGGCGAACAGACCCGCGCCGACCAGGATAAGGAAGACGCCGCAACCGATACCTTTCCTCTTTACGCGATCATCGCTCATGGGGCCCCTCTCCGCGCCGACTTTCGAGTCGCGCCTGTTTCTTGAAACGCACGGTATGGTACTCTTTTCCGATTGGAGGATTAAAGCTCTTGTTGCGCAGCAACGGAAAGGGAGGAACGCCCGCATGCATCGGATCGCGTCGTGCATTATCTTGGGAGTCGTGCTGAACGCCCTCATCGCGAACGTGGGAGGATCTGAAACGATGATTCCGGAGAGTTTTCCGAAGTTCCTCGTGCCGGGGCACGAGGCCGAGATGGACAGCCTGCGGCAGTTGATGTGGCAACACTACCAGCCGCCGGCCGGGCCGTTGGCAACGCTGTGGGACGAGTGGATGACGGGGCCGACGCTCTGGCCGGCCCTCGAAAACGACAACGCCCTCGAAACCATCCGCGATAAGTGGAGGACCGCCCTTAGCGCGCGCATCATGGATCCCGAAGGATACGTTGCCACGCATCAGCACGCCTCGATTGCCCATCAGCTCGGATGGCCGTTCCCATTTTGGGCGCAGGGAGGCGGCAAGGCGTGGGGCTGGCACTTCTCGCTGCAAGGCGTGATGCCGGGGTGGCACGGCACGCAGGAGAAGACGCAGGAAGGATGGACCGTCGAGAACGCCCGCGACGACGGCATCCACGAAGAGGCATGGAACCTGACGCTGAACGAGCCAGGCGCGCGCGTGACCACGCCGCCGGTGCATTTCGAGGTCTTCCAGGCGCCCTTCATGCAACTGCGGTGGAAGGCGGCGGGCCTCGGCAATTGCCAGCCGTTCATCGAATGGACCGCGAAGGATCTCCCGGACTTCAGCGCGGAACGCCGCATGTACTTCCCGCCTATTGAATCGAAGGACTTCGTGTTCACGATGATCCCGATGTTCAAACACCCGCGGTGGCAAGGCGAGATCACGCAACTGCGGCTCAACTTCGACAACCCTGCCCACGGCGCAACGGTGGGCATCCAGGCCCTGTTCACGCAATACGACACGCGCCACAACATCAACAACGCGAACTTCCCCTCGGGCTGCGTGAATTACTTCTTCTGGACGCGCGACATAAACTTCCTGCGCGAGAACATCAACCGCATGCGCACGGCGATCCGCTATATGATGGCGGAGTACAAGGCCCTCGATGAAAACGTCGTGGTGACGCCTTATGTCGGCCACGAGGGCCGCAGCGGGCTGCGACGGAATCCCGACGGTACGAAGACCGTCCTCCCTGGCGAGGGCATCGGCAACAACTACTGGGACTTGCTCCCGATGGGCCACAAGGATTGTTACGCGACGATGCACTACTACGACGCCCTCCGGCACATGATGGCCGTCGAGCGGGCCATCGCCGCGCACCCCGAATGGGACATTCCGAAAAGCGTTTTGACGTTGGACCCGGACATGATCGAGAAACACGCCGCCGCCGTGAAAAGGACGGGCAACAAACTTTTCTGGAACAAGAAGACCCGGCGGTTCAACTGCGCCATCGATATCGACGGAAGGAGTTACGATTACGGTTTAACCTTCCTGAATCTCGAATCCATCTTCTATGACTTCGCGACGCCGGAGCACGCCAGGAACATCATGAGTTGGATCTCCGGCGAGCGCATCGTTGACGGCGATACGTCCCAAGGAGCCGACATATACCACTGGCGGTTTGGCCCCCGCGCGACCACCAAGCGCAATATCGAGTATTACGTCTGGGGATGGAGCGGCCCGGAGAAGATTCCGTGGGGCGGCCAGGTGCAGGACGGCGGCGCCGTGCTCGGGTTTTCGTATCACGACCTTATGGCGCGCCTCAAAACACGTGGGCCGGATGACGCATGGCAGCGCCTGAAGGAGATCGCCGCCTGGTTTGATGAGGTCCGGAAAGCCGGCGGATACAGGAAGTACTACGACGGCACGCGCGAGGGGACCCTGCAAGGCGGCGGCACCGCCGGCGGCCTCGGCCTTGAGCAGGAGTTCTTCGAGAGCTTGCTGGTTCCGCAGGTCGTCCTTGACGGCTTCCTGGGCTTCCGCCCTACGCCGGAGGGCTTCAGCATCGACCCGAAGTTGCCGTCGGACTGGCCGGGGCTTACGGTTAACCGTATTCACATTCACGACCGCGTTTACACCATTGAGGTCGCCAACGAGGCCGTTTCCGTCATCTGCGAGAGATCTCCCAAGACCAACGGGGAGGAGTTCGTAATCACCTGCCGTGGAACGCGGATACCCGACGGGACGCGCTAATCCTCCCAAAACGACGACAGCCCTCGACGCTATTGCGTCGAGGGCCGCCATCGGGGCCTAACGTTTCGCATCCTGGGGGGGATGTCCACGATTCTGAATAGAGCAACGCGTGTGCCAACGCTTTGTGGCGCGGGCGTGAACCCAGTAAGACTCTTCATTTCAAATGCTTATGCATTTGGGCCACTCATCGGTGCGGGCGCGCGGAGTGACGAAAATCGGCCCATGGACCCAGTTTCCGTCAATCACACTGTCATTCTGTCCGTAGCGTTCTCCGGCGGCTGTCTGCTACACTCGCCCGTATGGAAAGCCGCAAACCTTTTCAACTGCTGATCAAGCCAGTGTGCGCGGACTGCAATATGCGGTGTGATTACTGCTTCTACCTCCGCGCGGCGGATCTATATCCGAAACAGCGCCGCCATGTCATGAGCGACGAGGTCCTCGAAGCCATGATCGCCGGATTGATGCGGCTGCGTTTCCCACAGTCCGTGTTCTCCTGGCAGGGAGGGGAACCGACGCTCGCGGGGATAGATTTCTTCCGCCGGGTCGTGGCTCTCGAGCAGAAGCACGGCGTGCCCGGCCAGGAGGTCGCAAACTCGTTTCAAACGAATGGGTTACTCATCGACCCGGAATGGTGCCGCCTGTTCAGCGAATTCAAGTTCCTCGTCGGGCTGAGTCTCGACGGCCCGCCGGAAACCCACGACGCTGTCCGGCGTACTGTCGGCGGCCAGGGCACGTGGCAGAAAGCTTACGACGCG
Source organism: uncultured Nitrospiraceae bacterium (assembly GCA_964587655.1). Lineage (GTDB taxonomy): Bacteria > Hydrogenedentota > Hydrogenedentia > Hydrogenedentales > SLHB01 > CAZPMT01. The sequence goes on along the minus strand of CAZPMT010000169.1, from coordinate 3,649 downwards.
GCGAGCTTGATGGAGACGTACGGGGTCGAGTACAACATCCTGACCGTGATCCACGCAGGCAACGTGGGACTCGGGGCCGGCCTCGTCCGCTGGTTCGTCAAGGAGGGCTTCTCGCACCTGCAATTCATCCCCTGTCTCGAACCCGGGGTCCGTCACAGCGTGTCCGCGGACGCATACGCCGATTTCCTGTGCGACACTTTCGATTACTGGATTAAGGAAGGCATGCGGCAGGTATCGATCCGGGATTTCGAGGCGATTGTGGCCATGTTCCTCGGGGAGCCCGCCCAACTCTGCACGCACGGGCGCAAGTGCAACAACTACGTCGTGGTCGAGCACACCGGGGACGTGTATCCGTGCGACTTCTTCGTCTACGACGAATGGAAGCTAGGGAATGTGCTCGATGCCCCGATCGAAAGTTTCCTCGATACCGAAAAGTTCAAGCGATTCGCGAAGCAAAAGGCCGCCGTCCCCGCATGCCGAGGATGCGAATGGCGCGCGATGTGTTACGGAGGTTGCCAGAAGGACAGACGCTGCGCCGGCTCCTATGAAGTCCCGACGCCCTTCTGCATCGCCTACAAGAGGTTCTTCAAACATGCGTCGCCGAAGCTAAAGTCGATCGCCAAACACGTGGAACGCATGAGGAAGCGCGCGGAGATGGGCTAACGTGCCGGTTTGCGTTGTCCACATTGCATTCAGGAGGAGACAATGGCTGAGGAGATCGACAATCGTGGCCGCGACGTCCCCGTCGCGTTTCGAGGGCCTGAAGAAAGCGGCGAGGACGCCGCTTCCACAGAATACGTTTGGTTTGACAGGAAGCAGCCGATTGGATTCGTAGCTGGCAGCCTTCCGCATCTGCGTCAGGAAGGCGTGACGTATTTCGTGACCTGGCGGACTGCGGATTCGATGCCGCGGCAACGCGTAGAACAATGGGTTGAGGAGCGTGAGGTCTGGCTGGCGCGCCATCCTGAACCGCATGATCTCCAAGCAAGGGCGGAGTACGACAGGCTTTTCAGAGCGCGCTGGGAACAGTGGCTGGACGAAAGCCACGGGGAATGTCTTCTGGCGCGGCCGGACATACGTACCCTCGTGGAAGGCGCACTCGGCCACTTTGACGGCAAGCGATATCGACCGGATGAGTTCGTTGTAGCACCGAATCATGTGCATGTCTTGGCAACGCCTCTTGACGAGTGCGATCTCTCCAAGATTGAACAGAACTGGAAGTCCTTTACGGCGCATGAGATCAACAAGACGCTCGCAAGGAAGGGGACCTTCTGGGAGAAGGAGAGCTTCTACCATATTGTCCGCAGTCCGCAGGAACTGGAGCGCATTCAGCAATATATCCGGGGGCACGTCAGGTCTATTACACACGATGTTTGTGGCCGCGACGTCCCCGTCGCGTTTCTGGAGCCCCGGGAAAGCGGCGAGGACGCCGCTTCCACGGATTGCTGTGGTCGCGACGTCCCCGTCGCGTTCCGAGGGCCCCAAGAAAGCGGCGAGGACGCCGCTTCCACGTGAGTTTCTTTGCATCCCTAAAGGCTTTGGGCGAGGCGTCTTATTATGCGCTGGCCACGTACCTGTCGATTGCTTCGCGGAGGGTCTTGAAGATCCACGCGCGTTTCGCGTCGTCCGTTTCGAGCAACGTGACGCGGAAGCCTTCGTGCCTGCATTGGAAGCCCGTGAGCGGGACGACCACGATCCCCGTCGAGCCCATGAGGTAGTAGACAAAACGCTTGTCGGGGCGTAACCCGGTTACGCCCGGCGTTACGTTCGTGACCAGTTTTCCGATACGTTCACGCACGCGCGGGTTCTCGATAGGCAGGCTCTGATGATGATTCAGCACCCCGTCCTTGAACATGACCGTCATGTAGAACGCGCCGCTCGGCTTGTTCACGATCACTGAATCGCAACCGTCAAAGTAACGCACGGCCTCTGCGGCGCGTTTCTCGAACATAGCGGCACGGTGGTCGAGATGGCCCGCGTAGCGCGGGTCGCCGATAACGCGCGGGATCGACATCTGCGGCAGCGTCGTCGATGAAACCTCGAGCCGCTTGGCCGCCAGGAGGCTGTTGACGTACGTCGCGAAGTTCTCGTCCTTGTCCTTGTTCAGGACTTCGAGCCAGCCGCACCGCGAGCCGGGCCACGGATACTCTTTGCTGATCCCGCGCATCGCGAGGGCCGGCACGCCGCCGATCCATTGGCTCATGTGAAGCCGCGGGCAACCGTTGTAAACGATGTGCGCGTAGATCTCGTCCGCTACCACGAACAAGTTGTATTCGCGGGCGATGCCGGCGATTTCATCGAGGATCTCGCGCGGATAGACGGCGCCCGTCGGATTGTCCGGCGACAACAGCAGGATGCCTGCGATCGAGTCGTTGTACTTGACCTTGTTCCGGATGTCCTCGACGTCAGGCATCCAGCCGTTGTACGGATCCAGTTCGTAGGTGACGTGGTTGTATCCCGAGTGGGCCGCCTCCGCGCTCGAATGGGTGCTGTAGGCCGGCGAGGGTCCCAGCACGCGCGCCTCGCGCCGCAGGAACCCGTAGACCTTGGCCACCGCATCGCCAAGCCCGTTGAAGAAGATGATGTCATCCGGCGTGACCTTCACGCCGCCGGCCCGTTTGTTTACTTCCTCCGCCAAGAACTCGCGCGTGGCCGGCACTCCGGCCGTGTCGCAGTATCCCCAGGACTTGGGCTCATCAACGAGTTCATGGATGATGTCCCGGATCCATCGGGGGACGATCTCGCCCTTTTCGATCGGGTCGCCGATATTCTCCCACGTGATGGGCTGTCCCAGCGCGCGCATCTCGCGGCCGACGGCCACGATCTCGCGTATCTCATAGCTGAGGCTGCCCGCCCCGGCGTGAACAATGCTGAGTCTCATAGTGCCTCGATAACGCCTCTCTTGGACAAGGGGTTGCAACCCCTTGTCCGATTGGGTAATGCATTCTATCCGTATGCGTCCGAGATGGTTGCATGCTCGGAAGAGCCAAGCGCGTGCGGAATAAGACGGAACCCAAGAATAACAGTATGGGCACGGGAATGATAGGCAATCTTACCGCGGCAAATCAACGCGCACATGTCGCTTGATCAAGAAACGGACGCCCGCGCGTCTTACGCGGGCGTCCGTAGATCTGACAGTGATGCGACCGTGCTTCTTAGTACATGTCTTCGCCCATACCGCCCATGCCGCCCATGCCGCCGCCGCCAGCCGCCGGATGCCCGCCCTTCTTTTCCGGCTCCGGCAGCTCGGCGATGAGCACTTCGGTCGTCAAGAGCAGCCCGGCCACGCTGGCGGCGTTCTGCAACGCGCAACGGGTGACTTTGGTCGGGTCGATGACGCCGGCTTTGAGAAGGTCTTCGTATTCGCCGGTCTCGGCGTTGTAGCCGACGGCGCCCCTCTTGGCCTTAACGTTCTGAACGACGGTTGCGCCTTCGGCGCCCGCGTTCGCGGCCAACTGACGCAGCGGCTCCTCGACGGCGCGGCACACGATCTTGGCGCCAATCGCCTCGTCGCCCACGAGTTTCATCTTGTCGAGGTCATCCTGGCAGCGCAACAGCGCAACGCCGCCGCCGGGGACTATGCCCTCTTCGACGGCCGCGCGGGTCGCGTGCAGGGCGTCCTCGACGCGGGCCTTCTTCTCCTTCATCT
>CAZPMT010000168.1:0-10278 GCA_964587655.1 uncultured Nitrospiraceae bacterium | reverse complement strand
CTTCACCACGCGGTTCGTGGAGCTTGCCGGTCAGATCAACACCGCGATGCCCAAGTACGTCGTGACCAAGACGATTGAGGCGCTCAACGAACGCGGCAAGCCCGCGAAGGGTTCACGCATTCTGCTGTTGGGCGCCGCGTACAAGAAGGACGTGGATGACATGCGGGAATCACCGTCCATCCGGCTGATTCAGATCCTGAAAGACTTGGGGGCGCGCCTGGACTACAACGACCCGTACATCCCGGAGATCAAACCGGGCAGGCGCCACGATCTCGCCATGAACTCAGTGCCCTTGACGGCGGAAAATCTCCGGGGCTACGACTGCGTTCTCATCTCGACGGCCCACAGCAGCTACGACATCGAGTTCATCGTGGAACACGCCGCCCTGATTGTCGACACGCGCAACGCGACAGGGCGTTTGACGAAAAACCGCCACAAGATCGTGAAAGCGTAGGGCCTGCCATGGCGAACTTCCTGGTAGCGGGCGGCGCCGGGTTCATCGGCTCCAATATCGTCGAGTTCCTTGTCAACAAGGGCGAGCCGGTCCGCGTCGTCGATGATTTCTCAACCGGCAAGCGCGAGAATCTTGCGCCTTTCCTGGACAAGATCGAACTAATCGAAGGCGACCTGAGCGACACGGAGGTTTGTGCGCGCGCGGTGCGAGACGTCGACTACGTGTTGCACCAGGCCGCAGTGCCCAGCGTGCCGCGATCCGTGGCGGACCCGATCCTCAACCACCGCGCGAACGTCACGGCAACGGTCAACCTGCTGATTGCCGCTCGCGACGCCTGCGTGAAGCGGTTTGTATTCGCGAGTTCGAGTTCCGTGTACGGGGACCAAAGCCAAGAGGTGAAGACCGAAGACCTGGTACTGTCGCCACTGTCGCCCTATGCCGCCGCGAAAGCCGCCTGCGAACATTACCTCCAAGCTTTCAGCAGTTGCTACGGCATGGAGACCGTCTCGCTCCGCTACTTCAACGTGTTCGGACCGAGACAGGACCCGGATTCCCCCTACAGCGCTGTCATACCCCTTTTCATAACGTCCATCATGCAGGGCCGCCGCCCCATCGTGCACGGCGACGGCCTGCAAGCGCGCGACTTCACGTTCGTCGAGAACAACGTCCGCGCCAACATCCTCGCCGCCACGGCGGACTTCGTCGCCAAGGGCCAGGTATACAACATCGCCTGCGGAGAGTCCTACAACCTCCTCGAACTGTTGTATGCCATCAACAAGGCATTCGGGACCGACATCAAGCCCGAGCATGCACCGCCACGCGTCGGCGATATCCGCATCTCCAAGGCCGGCATCACCCGCGCGCGGAAGGACTTCGGCTACGAAGTAACCGTTCCCTTCGAGAAAGGCCTAGAGCGCACAATTGCTTGGTATCGCGGCGCGTTGAAGTCATGACCCTAACACGTAAACTCATGAACATCTTGGGCGTGAGACCGTTCAATTTCTCTGGTCTGTCCAGCCCCATGAGGAAAATGTGTCCGCGCACCTCGCTCGTGATCTGACCTTCAGGATCTCGTTCTTTCATGCCGGCCTCCGTGTCGCAACAAGCAGTGGGATATAGGGTGCGCTCGCCAACTGAGTACGTTGCAACAGAATAGAGTGTACATCTTGCAGACGTCAACAGCCGCGTTGTACATCCGAGCCGGTTGCGGTGTAGGGAATCTCGTTCGTTCGCTGATCGCGCCATTTGTGGCGCTGCAAGCCGTGGACGCGTGGCTCGGCACGGCCCACACCGAAGGCCTGGAACAGCACAAGGATTTCCTGTGCCGGGCGCTGAAGAACATCGCCGCCATCGAAGAAACGACGTTGAGATGAAGGCCGGGACGATTCTCGCCCGTATCAGGAGCGGCGGCGGCTTCCAAACGCAAGGATTGCCGCCGACAACATGATCGTTCCGAGGACGCCGCTGACCGGTAGCGGTCCGTCCGCGACTGTTGGATTCATGCCGAGGGGCCAATTCTGGAACTCGACAAGATCCGACATCCCGTCGCCGTCATAGTCGCTGGTCGCGTTTGCGGTGATCAGATTGCCGAACCACTGGGTTTCCCACCAGTCGTCGATGCCGTCGCCGTCCGAGTCGGTCAGGTCGCCCGCAATCACAAAGGTCGTGAAATGCGTGGTCGTGAATGTGACGGTCTTTTCGATCTCATCCATTGCTACGCCTGCAATCCCGTCAGCGGAATAGACGGGCTCGTCGAAGTAGAACACGGTAAGGCTTGATTCCACCAACCCCGCGATGCCTGGCATGGTATAAGGAAGCGTGACCGTCACCGGGCTTGTGAAGTTCGTGCCGTCAGGCTCCAACTCGACGCCGATCTCGCTGAGGGACTTTCCATCCGGAACTTCGCCGTCCGGGATCTCCGCCGGGGCGCTCACGGCCACGTTCACGGAACTGGCCGGGAGGCTTCCCGCCTCGATTGCGACGGTTGCACCGTTAAGGGCGTGAATTGTGGCGCCAGCGGCGTTGCTTACGGGCAGACTGCCTGGGTCGTTGGGATCTGTCCCTGCGAAAGTCTCGTCCGCGTCCGTTACGCCGTCGCCATCGCTGTCCACCGCGGCAGGGGGATAGTCTGGGATGCCTGGCCCCGTGGCGGCGAAAAGAGAGAAGCCTCCGATGCCGTTCGCGCCAACACCCACCTGAACGCTGGTCGCGCCGTTCATTGCGAGTTCGAGGAAGGCGCTGCTCGCTCCGTTCAATGTCAGCGTTGCCCTTTCAAGGGAAGCGTTGTACTGGAGGGTGAAGTAGTTGTTGGAAGCATTCGGGTACGTGAAAGTGACCGTCCTCCAGTTTCCGATCCAGTCGGTCAGGGTGACGTCGCCTGTCCCATTGCACACGGCTTGCAACGTCACTGGGTAGCCCTCCCAGTCGATCCCGCTCATGATCAGGCCGACGTCGTTCACCGCGTCGACGGACGGCCGGAGCGTCATCGTGGCGCTCGTCGTGCCCCAACTCGATATGACGTTAGCGTCTTGCTCCAATAGCGTAACGTTTGCCCCCGTGAAACTGGCCCGGCCGGCCGCCTGGACGAGCTCGCCGGGTCCTGCCGACGACTTGTGCGTCAACAGTCCCGTGCTGGCCGCGAAATCGATGGTCGTCGTTCCGCCGAACGCGGGCGCGACGAACGCCGCCGTTATCAAGGCGCCTGCAAACAGGATTATTCTGTTTCTCATGACAAATCTCCCGTGGGCACTAGGACGCATTCCCGGAAGGAATCAGCCCTACTGTCCTTCGATGTACACTGAAATCAGCCTCTCCTAATAGAAGACCACATTCCGCCCGGCTTGTCAAGCCCCGCGACGGGGCGCGACCATGGCGCGTCGACTGGCTTCTTGCACCTTGCGCAAAAACCTCTTGACAAGAGCCGCATGAAGAAGTATTGTAAGAAAGTGATACTGTCTTGACTACAACGATTTGAGAAAGGAGATAATAAAGGCGATTAGATATGTATGAGGAGAGAGTCCGCGTTCGACAAGAAACCTGAAAGATGGGGGGCCTCTCTTATGAGGCCAAACTGGGAGGAAATAAAAATGAAACGGTTCGTGATGTTAGCAGTAGTTGTTGTGTTGGTTATGGGTGTGATGTTTCCCGCAAGCGCGTACTATGTCACCATGACTAAGATCGGTGAAGGAACGGTCAGCCCGTCAATAGGCGCCAATAGTTATGGGTTGTTCTCGAGGTGCACGATTCGCGCGACGCCCGCCTCTGGATGGGTGTTTGACCGCTGGGAAGGCGACATGGCGGGCAGGCCGAACCCTTATTCATGGTACGTGACGAGTGACAAGTTCGTGAGCGCGATCTTCCGTCCGTCGACGCCGACCTCGGCCAACGCTCTGGTTCGGTACGTAGGGAAGTATGACTCGACGACAGCGTCGAGTAATTTCAATTCGGGCACACACCTTGGGTGGGACGGACACCAGTTCTGGTTGAACTCGCAGACGTGGCGCAACTCGTCTCAGGTGGATCGCCCCTTGTGGCAGCACGACATGGTGATGGCTGTGCCGTGGTTCTCCGGTGATGACTGCATCTTCCTGATCAACGGCGGAAGCAATCCCCTTAAGGGCCCCAGCCCGGATTCCACTATTGCGACGGTGTGTCTTTTCCTTGGCGTGAATTTCGCACAGCTTGACCAGGTGCCGAATCAACCTCTGTATTTCACCGACGAGGTGAACAATGAACGCACTGAGGATGAAATCCTGGCGTACAGTCTGGACAAGGCTCTTCTCACGCACGACACCGAATGGCCGGTGCACGTCGCCATGACCAAGGCGGCCGTAAAGGCCATGGACGTAGTCCAGAAGAAAATCAAGCGTATCGACGACTTCTTGGTGATCGGCGCGTCCAAGCGTGGCTGGGCAACGTGGCTTACGACAGCCGTCGATCCACGTGTGAAGTACGTCCTGCCGATCGTGATTGACGTGTTCCAGTTAGCCGAACAGGTCGAACACCACTGGGAGTCCTACGGGACGTACTCGAGCGCCATACAGGATTACGTCGACTTCGATCTGTTCTGCCGCGCCCATAACGACCCGTGGGCGCCCGATCTGCGGAACATCGTCGATCCTTACACGTTCATTGCGAAGTACACGATGCCGAAGTTCATCGTGAACGCGTCCGGCGATCAGTTCTTCCTGCCGGACTCTTCGCGCTACTACTACCAGCAGCTTCCCAATCAGGCGCAGACGTACTTGCGCTACTTCCCCAACAAGGACCACTACATGGAGGGCGTCGTTGATGACTACAACAACCTCCTTGGGCTCCTTACATGGGGCGTAAATGTCATGAATGGGACTGCCAATCCGCAGTACTCTTGGTACATCGACGGGAATGGCGCAATTGTGGTGCAAACCTCGAGCGGACCGAGTTCGGTGAAACTGTGGCAAGCCACCAATCCATACGGCCGGGATTTCCGGCTCGAGACCATTGGACCGGCCTATACCAGTTCGACCCTCACCGATCAGGGCGGCGGCACGTATATCGGGTATTGCCCGCCACCGGCCCAAGGGTGGACCGCCTTCTTCGTAGAGCTGACCTTTGGGTCACAAGTCTACACGTCCCGGATCGTGGTCACACCGGGTAACGATCCCTTTGATGGGATGGGCTGTTACTAGTAGTATGTGAGGCCGCGAAACGCGACCAAAAAGCCGAAGCCCCGCCCCACGGCGAGCCGTGGGGCGGGGCCTGCAATCAGGCAACGTGGGTTAAACACATGAGCGGAGATGGCGGCGACCCCCGAGCGGCTATCTGGTCACCTTGATTTCCTGCCCCTCCAACATCAGTTTGTTATCGACGATGTCCAGATAATGGGTTTCGCCTTTGTCGTCGTACATCTTGACCCTGCCCCCCTCGATTGTCCATTTGGCGCGCACCTTGCCATTCACCTTCCATTCCCCGTTCGGGGCGAATTCGGTAACCAGATCTCCCTGCTGAAACCGCTCCGTATACTTGCACCCGGTAAGCGTTTCCACCGTGATCGGCTTGCCTCCGAACGGATCTTCTCCTGCCGGGGCTTCCTTCGCGACTTCCCTCGGGGGCTGATTCGCGACTTCCTTCAGGGCCTTATCGAAGGCTTCCTTGAGGGCTTCATTCGAGCCTTCCTTCGGGGCTGTCGGCGGCGGAGCGGCATTCTTGTCAACCTGTGGGACTGTCTTCTTGGCTGTCGCCGGCTCGGGCGCCGCAGTCGCTCCCGTATCCCTTGACCACACCTGCCACACCGCAACGCAAACAAGACCCAGTACAACAATCGCAACAATCGCTATCCCCACATTTCTATTCATGGTTTTCCTCCTTTACCATGCGCCTCATGATACCGCAGTTCCGTGCTTTCCGCAACCCGATGCCGGGCCTGTTCATGACGCAGGCCCGAACTGCGTATGGTGTTTGCATTCATGCCGGCGGGAGTGCCATTATCCCACTTGGCCTCTTTCGCCATGGCATCGCGTATGAGATCGCGACGCGCGTTTGAGCGCCGGGATTACATTCCTCTTCGGTAACGTGAGCAGGGCGGGATCGACCGTTTGCCAAGCATTATCTCATAGAAACCAGGAAATCGGGATACGGGAGAGTCGCCCGCTGATAGGTTGTGAAGAGAGACCGGCAAGCGGCAGACTAACAGTCCGCCCCACGAAGTCAAAGGATTCTTTCAAGACCTCTGAGGGATGATGATGAAGACGATTCGGAAACCGAAACTCACTGAGATTGCCGACATCAAGCGGTTGCTGGACGGCGCCGCGGAAGAGGGCTCGGTGCTGCGGCGTCCGCTGATGGAGCTGTACGAGAACGTGCGCGATTTCTATACGTACGCGGACGAACAGGGTGTCGGGGGATGCTGCGCGCTACACATAGACATGGTTGACCTTGCGGAAATCCGGTCGCTGGTGGTCCGTCCGGACCTCCGCGGACGGGGCATCGGCCTCGCGCTCCTGACCGCTTGCCTTGAAGAGGCGCGCGGACTCAATATCGCGCGGATCTACTGCCTGACGCGCAACCCGGACTTCTTTTCAGCGCACGGGTTCTCGGTGGTCGAGAAGCAGAGTCTACCGCACAAGGTGTTCAACGATTGCGTGCGGTGTTCGTTGTTTCCCGACTGCGACGAAATCGCGATGACGTGCAGCCTGACGCCGCAGGAGACCGGGATCGCGGAGGCCGTTCCATTGCCGGGGACGCTTGGGTTCTTGGGTTTTGGAAATATGGGCGGCGCCATTCTGCGGGGTCTGTTGGCCGCGGGCACGATCTCGGCTGACCGGGTATCCGTATACGACGTTGCGCCTGGCAGGTGGACTGAGGCTGAGGCGCTCGGGGTCGCTGTTGTACGGTCGCCGGAGGAGTTGGCGCGAAATGTGAACACCTTGATCCTGGCCGTGAAACCGCAGGCCATGGCGGAGGCGATGGCGTCGCTGAAGCCGGGGCTCACGTCGAAAACGCGGGTGATCTCGATTGCGGCCGGCGTCTCGATCTCCCATATTCAAGAACACCTGGGCAAGAAGATCCGCGTCGTTCGCGTGATGCCGAACACGCCCGCCATGGTTAACGCGGGCGCCGCAGGTATCGCACTCAGCGCGAACTGCACGGAAGCCGATGCCGCCGCCGCCCGCGCTATCTTCGAAGCGATCGGCATCGTTGAAATAGTACCGGAGAGTCTCATGGACGCAGTGACGGCGCTGAGCGGCAGCGGGCCCGCCTATTTCTTCTATATGGTCGAGTGCCTGACGGAAGCGGCGATCCAGCACGGATTGGACGCGGCGCAGGCGAGGATCCTCGCTACGCAGACGTTGCTGGGCGCGGGCCGGCTGCTCAAAGAATCCGGCGAACCTGCGCAAGTTCTGCGTGAACGCGTTACGTCGAAGGGCGGCACGACGGAGGCCGCTCTGGAGGCGTTCCGGGCCGGTGGATTTGATCGCATTGTGGCGGAAGGCGTCGCCGCCGCCGTGGCGCGATCAAGAGATCTTGGGAAATGAGTTTTTCTCTTGAAGACTCGTTCCCATGGGAGCACGACAGATGAGAACTGACAGGATTGTGACGGAAGTGCTGGGCGGCGAGGTGGCCATCACGCCGGCGGACATATTCGGAAAACGGTTTCACCGGGCGTTGTTCGGCGGCTATCAAGGCCAGGAAGTGGACGGCTTTCTCGAACGGGTGGCCGACGTGCTCGAGGCGGTTGTACGGGAAAATCGGGAACTTAAGGACCGGATCGAGGAATATAAGACAAAGTCGGAAGAGTACCTCCAGATGCAGGAGACGCTTCGTAGCGCGCTCGTGACGTCGCAGAAATTCGGCGAGAACGTCATCGAATCGGCGCGGCGCGAGGCGGAAATCATCATCGAGTCGGGGCGCGTCGAGAAGGAACGTATTCTGACGCAGGCCACGAGGCTCCCGGTGGCGCTTGCACAGGAGATCAACCAGTTGCAGCAGCAGCGCGGCCGGCTCCGAAAGGAGATGACGGGGCTGCTCGCGACGCACCGGACGCTGCTCGATAGCTTGGCCCCGGCGGAAGAGGCCGCGGGTTTGGGCTCGGAAGAAACGGTGTTTTTCGGCATCCATACGGACGCGCAGGACAGGCGCCCGTCCGGAAGTGGTGGCGAGTGCTTTGAGCCAGTCTCGGACGACGGCCCCGATTCGGAAGAGGAGTCCAATTTATGACATGGGCCTTTGCGTTGGCCGCGGTAGCAGTCTTCGCGGCCAATGACGCGCCGCCAGCCGCTACGGACGCCACAGTTCGTCAAACCACGGCAAACTGTTCCTTGGATGCCTTCTTTGCCGACTTCACGAAGAAGCGCGACGCCATCCATTCGCTCGAGGCGCGATTTACGCAGAAGAACACCTCGGTGGAGGAAACGGTCGATTCGGGCGGTTCTATCGTGTACGTCAAGCCGCAACACATCGTCCTTCGATACGAGAGGCCCGATGCCGGGACCACTTACCTCATCCACGGACGCCGGGCCTATGAGTATGAGCCGGATATCAAGCAATTGCAGATCTACAAGCTCGAAGAGAATCCGCAAACGCAGATCTTCTTCCTGGGCTTTGACGACAACACGCAGGCCCTTCGTGAAGGATATGATGTCTCCGTCTTCGAGACGAACGACAAGCCGATCGGATCGCGCGGGATCTTGTTGCGTCCGAAAAACGCGGAGTCGAGCCATTTCCGCGAGGTGAAGTTATACTTGCGCGACAGCGACTATCTCCCCTACCGCATCCATATCCAGAACGATGACGGATCGGAGGTCGAGACGTCGATTACGGACTTTGCGACCAACGGTAAACTGGATCCCGGCAAGACGTTGATTAGGTTGCCGGAAGGCACGAAGATCATCGACAATGACGAAGTCGTGGAAACCGTGGGGCAGAAAGGGAAGGTCGTGCCCGAGGAGAACGTCGTGATCGTCGAACCGTTGGCCGAACAGTTTGTCAAACCACGACAAACTGTGCCGCAACCCGCGGAGGGCGCCGCGCGTTGACCCGGATCGTCCTTGCCTCCGGCTCGCCGCGCCGGCGCGCGCTGCTTCGCGCGCTAGGCATTAACTTCGAAATCATGGTCAGCGGCGCCGAGGAGCGATTCGAGGGCGAACCCGCCGCGATGGTCGTGACGAACGCGCGCGCGAAACGCGACGACGTTGCCGGACGGCTGGACTTCCCCGCACTCGTCATCGCCGCCGACACTTTGGTCTTCCTGGGCAATCGCGTTCTCGGAAAACCCGTGGATAGTGATGAAGCCCGCGCGATGTTGGCGGAACTCAGCGGCAGGACCCACAAGGTCCTGACGGGGTTGTCCCTAATCGAAACGGCCACCGGTAAGACAGCGGAGGGGTACGAGTCGACTGAAGTGACGTTCCGCGCGCTTTCATCCCGCGAAATCGACCGCTTTGTCGCGGCCGTGAACCCCATTGATCGCGCGGGCGCTTATACCGTAGACGGCCCCGGCAGCCTGCTCGTCGCGCGTTACAACGGCTGTTACCAGAACGTGCTAGGATTCCCGATCGTGCGGCTCGACCTGTTGCTCGGCGAACTCGGCTACCGCCTATTCGATTTGATGAATGCCGAACACTGCCACTTCCTCTAGCAGGCTGCTCGCGATTCCACGCCAGGTCTGCGGGGCTTCTCCACATTCACGTGTTCGCGCATTCACGTTGACGAAATGCATATATCGTTGTATGCTGGCTTTGCGACAAATGACCGCTCTTGGGGTATGTTGCTCACACAGTTTGTCGTTGTTTGACAAACTGTGAGGCGCGCCTGGAGTAGACACAGGGAGCACGGCGGACGCGGTTCGGTCGTAGCGGAAATGCGACAATCGGGGATCCGTGCACCGTGGCTCCTAATGAGAGGAGAGGAACCTTTCAATGAATGCGTTGCGCTATTCCCACTTCGGCGCGGTCCTGCTGATCGTGGCGTCATCGATGACTTTTGTCGGATGTCCCTGGCTTATCGGGCCCACTGCTGAGTTCACAGTCGACCGCACAACGGGGCCGGCGCCGCTCGCGGTCCAGTTCACGGACCAATCCACCGCAGGTCTGCTGCCCATTCAATCGTGGCAGTGGGACTTCGGTGACAGTGCTTCCGCAACGGTCCAAAACCCGGCACACACCTACGCGACTCCCGGTACGTATAGCGTGTCACTTTCTGTGAGAACGCTTCTCGAACAAGGCGAAATCACTAAGACAGACTTCATCAATGTTACCGTCGGCGAAGGCGAGGGCGAAGGTGAAGGAGAGGGCGAAGGTGAAGGCGAGGGCGAAGGCGAGGGCGAGGGCGAAGGCGAAGGCGAGGGC
>CAZPMT010000167.1:0-10338 GCA_964587655.1 uncultured Nitrospiraceae bacterium | reverse complement strand
TCATCGCCCTCGACCCCGCCGCGAGCGAGTTTTGCGACGCAAAGACCAAGATGTACACCCTCGGCGCCGAGCAGGTTCCCAAGAAGTCGTCAAAGGATATGGTCGCCTTCTGGCAGGAGTGGATCGGCAAGTACCCGATCATCTCCATCGAAGACGGCATGGGCGAGAGCGACTGGGCCGGCTGGAAGAGCCTTACGGACGCCGCCGGGAAGAAGATCCAATTGGTCGGCGATGATTTGTTCGTAACCAACACCCAGTATCTCGCCAAGGGCATCAAGGAGGGCGTCGCAAATTCCATCCTCGTGAAAGTCAACCAGATAGGGACGCTGTCCGAAACCCTTGACGCCATCCAGATGGCGCACCGGGCGGGATACACGACGGTCATCTCGCACCGCAGCGGGGAAACCGAGGATGCCACGATTGCCGACATCGCCGTAGCCACGAATGCCGGCCAGATCAAGACTGGCTCCGCCTCCCGAAGCGACCGGATCGCCAAGTACAACCAGTTGCTGCGGATCGAAGAGGAGCTCGAAGACCAGGCCGCTTTCCTTGGCCTTGGGGCTTTCTACAACATCGGCAAGTAGCATTCAAATGCTCGTTAAGAGCATTGCCGTTGAGCCGGGTACTTGCGAATCCGGTGCGATTCATATATCCTTACAGGCGGCGGTTCCATAGGTAATCGCTTGATGAAAATGCGATCAATGGGCGTTCGACGTGTAGTGCGTTGTCTGCTGGTAGTGCTGCTTGTGGCGCTGCTCGCGACGGTGTATGCCAGTCGCCGCAATCTGTTCGGCCGCTATATCGAACATCGGAAACAGCAGGAGCAGGTGGAAGCGGTCCGACGGCAAAGCGAGGATCTGCGGAAGGAAATAGACTCGTCGCGCCGGCGCGTTGAAAACTTGGGCAACGATCCCCTCGAGATCGAGGCGGCGATACGCCGCAGCAAGGGCCTCGTGCGGGAAGGCGAGAAGATCTACCGCATCGAGGTGGGCTCCGGCGAAACGACCCAAGGAGATGCCGGTAAGTCGGGAAACGCGGCGCCATGACCACAGTTTGTCAAACGGCGGCAAACTGTGGCGAGGCGGCACGGTTCCCACAGTAAAAGGACGCCGTTACAAACCTGACACACGAGATAGAGCTAAACAGTCCGGACGAAGCCATAAAGCTCTTCGGAAGAAATGGCGAACTGCGTAAGCGGATCCAGTCCGAGACGGGTACCCGCATTGTCGACCGAGGGGCGAAAGTTGTCATCATCGGGAACGAACCAACGGCGGCCATGGTTGAGACGGTTCTGGACGAAATGTTGCAGGCCGTCCGGCGCGGCCATGTACCGACACTCGCCGACGTGAACTACACCATCGGTGAAGCGCGAGGCGGAAGCGCATCGGACCTCGGCAATGTTCTCTCTCAGTCCCCGCGAGGGGTCCTTCGTCCGGATTTCGGCATCAAACCCCGGACCCGCGGTCAGAGCGAATACCTCGACGCCATCCGTCAACACGAGATCACGATGGTCATCGGCCCGGCAGGGACCGGCAAGACTTATCTGGCCATGGCGGCGGCCGTCACCGCTTTGCTCAACAAGCAGGTGAGCCGCCTCATTCTCACCCGCCCGGCGGTCGAGGCGGGAGAAAGCCTCGGGTTCCTTCCAGGGGATCTCGAGGCCAAGGTCAACCCGTACCTCCGTCCGCTCTATGACGCGCTTCACTCGATGGTTGACCTGGAGCGGGTGCATCGGCTCATCGAACGGCAGGCCATCGAGGTAGCGCCGCTCGCGTTCATGAGGGGTCGCACGTTGGACCACGCGTTCGCGATCCTCGACGAGGCCCAGAACACCACCACGGAGCAAATGCTGATGTTCCTGACGCGGCTCGGCGAAGGGTCGCGCGCCGTTGTTACGGGCGACATCACGCAGGTCGACCTGCCGAAGGGCGTGAAGTCCGGCCTTATCGAGGCCGTTCGCATACTTCACAATACCCCCGAAATCGCCACGATACGTCTAACGAAACGCGACGTCGTGCGGCACCCGTTAGTGCAGAGGATCGTGGACGCCTATGAAGCCGATTCCCCGGTTCCGGCCCAGACGGCGCAGGAATCCCGTGCCGCGGAGGCTGGCGGTCCGAGATGATCTTCGCGCGGAGGGGAAGAAAGAGACCGCGCGCAGGCGCGGCGATGCACCGGGAATCGCAGGAGTCGGCGGCGCCGCGGATCTTCACGTTGAGCGCTGAAGCCTTCACGTTCGCCGCGATCTTCGTCATACTCACCGCCGCCGTCACGGAACCCCCAAAGCTGCCGCACAAGGCCATTGGCTACGACATCGAATCCCAGGCCGTCGCGCTGGAAGAGATCCGGTCGGATATATACTTCGAAACGGAAGACCTCAAGGCCACCAAGGAGAAACGCGACGCGACCGCCGCGCAGGCGCCCGACACGTACCGCGTGGACCGCGAAGGAGTCCAAAGGCAACTGCGGACACTCGATGATCGAATCGAGGCGCTGTTGTCGAAACGCGACGAAGTCGCGGAAACCGTGCGAAAGGCCCTCCTCAAATCCAACTCGAGCCAGACGGACTTTGACGTGGTGTCAAAGGCCGTGGCCGGCTACGCCGCCCGCCTGAAGGAAGATCCCACTTTCCGCTGCTTCGAGAATCCTTCTAATCTGGCCGCGTGGCTGATGCCCTCGATGGACTCTGTTCCAAGACGGCAGTTCGCCGACTCGGGCAAGAACAACGGGAACGGGCGCGGGGCGTTGCCAGTGGCGGAGTTGGTCGAACCCAAAGAAAAGCCTTTCGAGTTCGCCTATGCCAAACAGCTTGCACGATTCGCGCGAGAAGGACTTGAGTACGTGCTCGCATACGGCGTTATCGCCGCGGAACCCACGGGCGGCGCGGACAAAAGAAAGTTGATGATCGTTCGCGAACGTCCAGTAGGAGATCAGGCGCTGACCGTCGAGATGCCAGCCAGCAAGGTCCCAGCGCTCAAAGACGCTGACGTGATGCTTGCGGACAGAATCGCGGGAATGGCCAGAACGACGTTGGGACAAGACACCGACAGCCCCGTTGACTGGACGCGGTTGCAGGCCGCAGCCGTCGACATGGCCAAACCGCAGATAGCGGAAACCCTTGTCTTCGATCAGGTTGACACGGAACGCGCCCGCGAGAGGGCCCGCCTGGCCGTTGCTCTGGTCCTCAAGGAAATACGAACGGGAAAGGTCCTGCAACGCAGCGGCGACGACTGGACCGCGCAGAGCCGTAGCGACGTGCGCACGTACTGGGCCAAGTTGGAGGGCCGGCGCGAACCCTTGTCGCGAATCCTCGCGGTCATCGTGGCGAACATGATCTTTGTTGCCCTGGCGTTGGGATGCCTGGTGCGGTCGATCCGTTTACTGACCCCCAGGCCACAGAACGTGTTGCGGAATCTTAATCTCTCCCTGCTGGCGACGGTCACCACCGTCACTCTGGGACGCCTCATTTCCTACTTCGAGCCATCCGGGCTTGTCGTGCCCACGGCGGCGGGCGCCATTCTTATCACGATACTGCTCAACCCGCGCATCGCCGTCATGACCGCATTCGTGACATCCCTCTTGGTCTCGATCCAGTTCGGATACGATTGGCGCGTACTCATTCTCGGATGCGCGATGTCGGCGGCGGGAATCTTCAGCACGTACCAGGTGCGCCGGCGCAGCGACATGACAAACGCCGCATTGAAAGCCACGGTCGTGGGAATCCTGGTCGTGCTGGCGCTCGCGCTCGGTACTGGAATGCCCACCGGCGGTCCGGTGCTGCAAAAGATACTCTTGGTCTTGCTGAACGGCGGCGTGTGCGTATTCATTGTCCCGGGTCTTCTCTCCCCTCTCGAGCGTTTGTTCCATATTACGACTGACATACAGCTTCTCGAATATTCCGACCTCAACAATGAGCTCTTGAGCCGGATGGCGATCGAAATGCCCGCCACCTACGCGCATTCGATGATGCTGGGGCAGATCGCCGAAGCGGCCGCCGAGGCGATAGGAGCGAACGGCCTGCTCGCCCGTGTCTGCGCCTACTACCACGATATCGGGAAGATGCGCCGGCCCGAGTACTTCAGCGAGAACCAAACCGGCTTCAACGTGCACGACGAGATGCCGCCGCGCCTCAGTTCGCGCGCCATCGCCGCGCACGTCACGTACGGCGAGGAGGTGGCAAGAGAGTATCGTTTGCCAAGACCCATCATCGACGGCATCCGGGAACATCACGGCACTTGCATGATAGGCTTCTTCTACCAACAGGCCATCGAACGCCACCGGCACCACGACGTTCAGGAGCAGGACTTCCGATACCCGGGACCCAAGCCGCAGAGCCGTGAGACAGCCATCTTGATGATCTGCGACGCCGTCGAATCTGGCGTTCGCTCGATCAAGAATCCCAATGAAGAACGGATTCGTGAATTCGTCGACAAGATCATCTCGGCGCGGGCAAGCGACCGCCAGTTCGACGAATGCGGCCTTACGCTCAAGGAATTGGACACCATCAAGGAAGTTCTGGCCCATCGTCTTGTTACGTCTCTGCACTCGCGTATCGCGTATCCCGACAGGAAGCCGGAGAAACCGGCCGGCAATGTGATTAACATGCCCGGCGCGGCCAAGTAGGGATGCCTCAGGACGGCGGGCAAAGCGGCGTTGACACGTTCGGAGTGATAGAATACGGGGGTTGTCGGCGAATGGGAGAAAGCGGACATGGTACACTTGGTTGTGCGCAACGATTCGCGTCTCAAAGGTCTCTTCCGCACGGATAACCTCAAACGGCTGGCGCAGCGTGTGTGCGCGGCGGAGGGCTACGCCCGCGACGCCGAACTGAGCCTGCTCCTGTGCGACGACGCGGCGATAGCCAAGCTCAACCTGGCCTATCGAAAGAAGGAAGGCCCCACGGACGTCCTCTCGTTCGGCTATCGCGCGCCACGGAAACGTCCCAAGACCGCCGAGGGCGGAGCGCCGTTTTCCGTGCTGGGAGACATCGTGATCTCGCTCGAAACCGTCGAAGCCCGGTGCGCGGGCGATCTCGCGGCCATGCGAGAGGAAGTGCGCCTGCTGTTCTGCCACGGTCTGTTGCACCTCCTCGGCTTCGTACATGACACGAAATCCCAACGCGCTCGGATGCAAGCGAAGCAGGCGGAGTACCTCGGCGTCGCCGAGAGTGCCGCGTGGCGCTCGAAACCTTTGTAGCGCGCATTTCGACAGACAAGGATCTCATGGCGGTGGAAAGTGCGAATGTGACGCTAAGACCCGCTAGACCGCGCGGGAATCGTGTCGCTTCCTTTCGAGGACGCCGCGTCTTCTGGTGTGCGACGGCCTGCATGATGGGCCTCGCAGCCGCGCTTCACTCATGGGCTATTCCCGCCGCGCACGCGGCGATCGGGGAAGGAGTCGGCGGAGGATTCGCTTCATGGAGTGTTTATCTGCCTCCGTCGGTATTGACGATTCTCGCGTGCTTGCTAGGGTTGTCGGCCTTCTTCGCGTCGTGCGAAACGGCGTTCCTCTCCATTCCAAGATCGCGCCTGCGCGGGATGCGTGAAGAGGACGCGCCCGCACGCTGGGTCGCGCGGATGCTCGATGATCCCGGCCGGTTGCTGACGACGATTCTCGTCGGGAACATCATCGTCAATACGCTGATCGGTGTGATCCTGGGGACCCGGGTGAAGGATTTCCTCGAATACGGCCTCGTTATGCCGCCGATGACGGCGTATCCCGCCGCCGTAGCGGTAACGACGGCCCTGTTGTTGTTTCTTGGGGAGATCACGCCGAAAGTCTTCGCTGTCCGGACGCAGGAAAAGTACGCCCGGTTGGCCGTCGTTCCGCTTATGACCGCCGATTATATTCTCACGCCAATCCGCGACGGTCTGTTGAAAGTCACCGACTTCCTCTTCCGGATAACGCGCTTTCATGAGCTGCACGCCGCGCCGTTCATCACTGATGATGAGCTGAAATCGGCCTTGTCTGAGGATCAGACGCGGGGCGTTATCGAGGAAGACGAGCGTTTGATGATACGCGGCATTCTCGATGTGCACGACGTGCAACTGCGCGAGATCCTCGTCCCGCGTCCCGATGTCGTGGCCCTGCCTGACGAAGCGACCGTCCGCGAGGCACACGCCGTGTTTCGCGAGCACGAGTACTCGCGCGTGCCCGTCTACAAGGACGACCTCGACCACATCACGGGCGTCCTCTTCTCGAAGGACCTGTTGCCGAGCCTGTCGAAGGGACTTCTCGATCAGCCCGTGAAAGCGCTGGCGCGGCCGCCGCACTTCGTCCCGGAAATCATGACCGTTAAAGCCTTCATCAAGAACGTCCAGCGGCTCCGCTCTCATCTCGCCATCGCGGTTGACGAGTTCGGCGGCACTGAGGGCATCGTGACGCTGCACGACGCTATCGAGCGCGTCGTGGGGAATATCCAGGATGAGGGTGATGAGGAAAAGCCCCCATACGAGCAAATCGGCGAAGGCGTCTACCGCGTTGAAGGCAGCTTTTCCCTCGACGAACTCTGTGACCTGGTCCGCGTGCCCATCGAGGATGAGGAACACAACACGGTCGCCGGTTTTCTAATGCACCACATGGAAAAGCTCCCTGCCGTCGGTGACCGGATCAGCCACCTAGGCGTGACGTTCACAGTCGAGAAGATCGTCAGGAGGCGGGCCTCTTTGGTCCGGGTTGAGATACCACGCGCGCCCGACGGTCAAGCCGTCGAGAACACGCCCGGGGAGGGCGCGCAATGAGTGTACTCTTGCCCTTGCTCGTTTTCCTGATCGCGCTCGTCCTGCAAGGACTTTTCGCCGGCTACGAGATCGGATTCATTTCGACGAATCGCATCCGGCTGCGTTATCTCGCGGAGGAGGAGCATTCGTCGCGCGCCGCGCGCCTGCTGCGTTACATTGAGAAACCCGATCAGATGCTCTCCGCCCTTCTGATCGGCTGCAATCTGATGGTCGTCACGTGCACGATCGTCGTATCGTCTGAAGTTCGGCGCCTCGACCAATTCCTGCCGCCTAACGTCACGGCCATCGTAGAAAACATTATCTCCACCGCCATCCTGGCGCCCGTGATGCTCGTTTTCTGCGAGATCATTCCCAAGAGCGTGTTCCGAATTCACTCGAACCTGACGATCACGATGTTCCCCGTCATCCAATTCTTCTATGTCCTCCTCGCGCCGGTCGCCGCGCCCACTGCCTGGGCCACGCGCGGACTGCTGAGACTCTTCGGCGGAAAACACCGGCATATCCGGTCGCTGATGTCGTCGCGCGAGGACGTCCGCGACCTCGTCGACGAAGGCGTGGACCACGGCACCATCAAGCCTGATGAACAGGAGATGATTCATTCCGTCATTGATCTGCAGGCCACGACGGCAATGGAGATCATGGTTCCGCGCATCGCCGTTCAGGCGCTGCCCGATACCGCCACGCGAAGCGAACTGGTGGCCACGTTCGTCGAGACGGGCCGCAGCCGCATCCCCATCTACCGCGATTCGATGGACCACGTCATCGGCGTCGTAAGCGCTTATGCCATCCTTCGAGACACAGAACCCGAACGGGAGGACATCGCGCGTTTCGTGCGCGACGTGATGCACGTACCGGACACGATGCGCGTGGACGATCTGTTCCAGGAAATGAAGAGGCGGCGGCAGCATATGGCCATCGTCTCCGACGAATACGGCGGAACGGACGGCCTCGTGACCATCGAGGACATTCTCGAGGAGATCTTCGGCGAGATACAGGATGAGTACGACAACGAGGAGAGTCCCATTCACAAACTCGGGCCCAATGCTTACGTGGTGGACGCCCGGACGCCGCTCGAACAAGTGTCGGAGGCCGTCGGCATTCCCCTCGTGGACGAGGAGGTCGAGACCATCGGCGGATGGCTCATGCATGTCGCCGGCCATATCCCTTCACAGGGCCATGTGGTCGAGCACGACCGGTTCCGCATGACCGTGCTGGACGGCGGACCGAACTTCGTGTCACGCATCCGCCTCGAGGTTCTACCGGCGCCGCAAACGACGCGGGGCGCCAATTCGAGCGCCGCGGATGTGAAGCCTAACGGGAGGCCGCCAAAATGACGGCGATCGTGACGCGAGGACTCACCAAGGTCTACAAGAGACATTTGGGAAAGCCTGCCGTCGCCTCTCTGGACAGCCTGAGTCTCGACGTGGGAAGGAACGAGGTGTTTGGATTTCTCGGGCGCAACGGCGCCGGAAAAACGACGGCTATTAAGCTTCTGTGCAGCCTGCTGCATCCGACGCGCGGCGAGGCGTTCATCCTGGGCAAGAACGCCCGAACGCCCGAGGCGCGCCGGTCGGTCGGATATCTTCCGGAAAACCCATACTTTTACGAATACCTGACGCCCCGGGAAACGCTTGATTTCTACGGACAGCTTCAGGGCCTCGATGCCCGCGCCCGCGCCGCGGAATGGGAGAAGCTCTCGGCGCTTCTCGACCTCGCCGAGATCGCCGGCCAGCGGGTCCGCGAGTTCTCGAAGGGCATGCGCCAACGCCTGGGTTTTGCCGTCGCCCTCGTCGGCGACCCGGAGGTCCTTATTCTCGACGAACCCATGAGCGGACTCGATCCGTTGGGACGGCGCGCCATCCGCGAGCTCATTCTCAAGATGCGCTCCGAAAAGAAAACGCTGTTTTTCAGTTCGCATGTGCTGGGCGACGTCGAGCAGATATGCGACCGCGTTGGGATTCTCGTCAAAGGCAAGCTCACCGTCCAGGGACGCCTGGATCAGCTTCTCGCGAACACGATAGAACAGGTAGAGGTCATCGCTTCGGGTATCGATCCCAAGACCGTTGGGGAAATCGCCGCGCACGCCGTTTCAACGCGCACCTCGGAGGCCGGCTGCCACTTCCATATCGCCGATGTCAACGCGGCCAACGACGCTGTCCGCACGATTCACGCGCGCGGCGGCAGGCTGGTCGAGTTCACGCCGATCAAGGAATCCCTCGAAGACTATTTCATGCGAAAACAGGAGCCTCGATCATGAGGATTCTCGCCGTCGCACGCAACACGTTCCGCGAATCCATCCGCGACAAGGTGTTGTATGTTCTCCTGTTCTTCGCGGCGGCCGCAATACTCGGATCGAAAGCCATCGGCTGGGTGAGTATCGGCCAAGACGTCAAGATCATGAAAGACATCTCTCTGGCGGCCGTCCTCATCTTCGGCGTCCTCATCGCCATCTTCTCCGGCGCCAGTCTCGTGTACAAGGAGATCGACAAGCGGACACTGTACACCATTCTCGCGCGCCCGATGCGCCGCTACGAGTTCATCCTCGGCAAATACCTCGGCCTGGCCTTCGTGCTGGCCCTCGTCACGGCCATCATGACCGCCTCGGGCGCGCTATACGTGGTCGCGCTTGGCGGGACCGTGACATTGACGTATTTCCTTGCCGCGTTGCTGATCTATTGGGAGCTGTTGCTCATCACCGCGTTCGCCGTGTTGCTGTCGACGATTACTTCCCCTATCCTCGGAGCTTTGATCGTGTTTTCGATCTTCCTGTTCGGACATGCGACGAACATCCTGGTCGATCTCCCGCAACAAATCGAGAATACGCCGGCAAGACACCTCCTGCGCGCCGTCTACTACATCGTCCCAAATCTCAGCAACTTCAACATCCGCGCCGAAGCCGCCAACGGCGTCGACGTGGCATTCAGCTACGCCGCCTGGGCGATGGTCTATGGAACGGTTTACACCGCCATGCTGTTGGTCTTGGCCTCGCTGGCCTTCGAGGAAAAGGACGTCTAGTTCGATGCTTCGCCGCTGGTTGGTCATCGCCCCGGTATGCGCCGCCATCGCCTTTGGCGGAATCATCGCGTCGCAGCGGAAGATCGACGCGATGAAACAAAAGGTCTTCTACGATGAACTGCTGTATCTCCCAAGTGAGAAGCTGCTCGACCATTTCACGGCGGGCATGTCGAGCATCATCGCGGACTTCCTGTGGATTAGCTGCATTCATTACACGGCGCAGCACTTCAAGGGCGACGGGAAGTTCACGTGGCTGAATCATATGTGCAACATGATCACGCGCCTCGACCCGTATTTCGTCTCGGTGTATCGCTACGGCGGCATTTTCCTGGCCGCGGTCAAGGCGGATGACGACGCGAGCATCGACCTGCTCAAGCGAGGCATGGTCCGGAATCCCGACGCGTGGGAACTGCCCTATGAGATCGCAATGACGTATCTGCTGAATCGAGGGGCTCAGCCAGACTCGCCGGTCCACGCCGCGCGGTACCTCGGCATGGCCGTCGAAACGGGCAAGGCGCCCGCGTTCGTCGCGGAGGTTGCCGCGAGTCTCCAGTCAGCGCACAACCTCACGGACATCGAGCGC
>CAZPMT010000166.1:0-10393 GCA_964587655.1 uncultured Nitrospiraceae bacterium | reverse complement strand
TGGTGGGATGTAACCATAAAACCAAAAACGGTATTTTAGAAACTGCTAGGCCCCTTATTGGCTGGGAAGGGTCTCCGCCATAAGATTCAACCGAGAGATGTGCACCAGTGGAAATCGTCAGGTTCTCGAACTCCGGGATACCGGTAAGCTCATTCTCAGGATCGTAGGCCTGACCGAAAAGTTGCTGAATCGTCTGGCTCTGCGATACGATGACACTTCTATCTTCACCGCTTCCGAAGTTGAAGTTCGGTTCGATGCTCGGCGTCTGGGCGCTCGCCTGGGGCGAAAATGATGACAGCAGGCCCGCGACCTGAATCACCCCTATTATCATTCCAACTCCTGGGAAAAACATCGTCCTTCGATAAAATCTCTTAAACATCCCTGAAAACCTCCTCTTGCCGCAACGGCTTGTTTGTTTCCGCCTCTTAATCTAACTACGCAACCGCACAACGACTTACCCCGTACTCTCTTATCTCCTAACCCGGCACAGCCGGAACCAAGGTCTCTTTTCTTTCATTGGTCTTCGTGGCGCCGTAGGCCATGCCCATGATTCCGTTCATCGAACGTCACGCAGACAGGATCTCTGTCACAATCTCATTTCCTGCTATGATCGAGTCATCGCCGGAACGTTTATTGATTATGAAGCTGTTCATCGAGGTGTCCCGACAGCCCACAACCGGATGGAAAAAGACGAGCCGATTTTCATGTGAGCATCTGGTTTCGACCCGCTCCCCACGATGACCCTTTCTCCCAGTAGGTTGCCCACTGCAGCTAAGGCTAAACCTTCCAGCGACCCTTTACCATCTAACCGCAATCAATCATCACAATTTGCATCGACTTCGAGAATGATAGCGTGTGTTTGGACTCCTGTCAAGAGGAATTCTCGATGACTTTTCTACAAGGCGGGACAGCTACATTATAATGTTGATAGATTTCCCCAGGATTAGCGCCGTGGTTCTTACACGAAAGAGCGAGTACTCCTTGCGAGCTGTTCTTGGAGATGGCCAGAAGGCAGGGAAGCGTTCCCATTACGGTTTCCGTCACTACCACAGTGTACGATCTGGCTCTTCGTCCACCGATGCGCGGTAATCCTTCGGCTAATTCACGCTAAGAACGAAGTACGGGGACATTAGAAGTCGCAGTTCTTCGGAATGTCGCAGCCTTGCATTCAGATATGGCCAACACGCTTGGACTGCACACGGTCCGCAGCCATGGACCGGCTTTGCCACTGATTTCAGAAAAGCATGTCTCTGCGTGTGTGGCCAAGCGATTCTGCTACTTGTGCGGCCATTTAAGCTCCTATTTCACGGACACAGAATTGACGCCGAGAAGATAACCGGCCGGACTCCCTCCGGAGATCCGGCGGTTGTTCATTTCCCGCTGAACCGGAAGCCGCCTTGGCATGTGCCGGGGCCGGGGCTATAATGCCGTACATGAACGCGGGATTCCGTCGGAAGGAAACATCACGATGACAAGAAGACGCGCGCGGATATCGCGTCGGCAGATGCTCAAGCGCATAGCCGGGGCCGTTTTCCCACAGTTTGTCAAGCCACGACAAACCGTGATGATCGTGCCAGCGTCGGTTTTCGGGGCGAGCGCACCGTCCAATCGGATTACGGTGGCGATGGTCGGCATGGGACGGCAGGCGCGGTATGCGAACCTGCCCCCTTTCCTCGTTTCCGAGCATACGATAGTGACCGCGGTGTGCGACGTGGACGCGTGGCGGCTCAAGCAGGCCAAGGCGGAGGTGGACAAACACTACGGGAATACGGATTGCAGGGCATACCGGGATTGGCGGGAAGTGGTCGCGCGCAACGACGTGGACGCCATCATGAACAGTACGCCGGATCATTGGCACGTGCCGATTTCGTTGGCCGCGGTACGGGCGGGCAAGCATGTGAGCTGTGAAAAGCCGTTGACGTTATCGATCGCGGAAGGGCGCGTGCTGGCCGATGCCGTGAAGAAGCGGGGCGTCGTGTTCCGAACGGACAGTGAATGCCGGTCAAATGCTTACATGCACCGGGCGGCCGAGTTGGTTGTCAACGGGTACATCGGCAGGCTAAAGCGCGCCGAAGTAATCGTGCCGACCGGCGATGAGGCGGGCGGCGACGCCACGCCGGCGCCCGTGCCCGAGGAGTTGGATTACGACATGTGGCTTGGTCCTGCGCCGATGAAACCGTACGCGCTTGACCGGGTCCATCCGCGCGAGTCGTTTGAGCGTCCGGGCTGGATGCGGTGCCGGGACACCTGTGAGGGCATGATCACAAATTGGGGCACGCACCTGCTCGATGTGTTGCAGTTGGCGCACGGTTCCGAACGTACGGGGCCGGTCGAGGTCGAGGGTTCAGGCGAATATCCGGCGCCCGGCTCTGGATTATGGAACGTCCTGCTGCATTTCAAGGCGCGGTTCCGGTATGCGGACGGCGTGTCCGTGGACTACGGAACGGGCGACGCCACATACGTCCGTTTCGAGGGCGAAGAAGGATGGGTCCAGAGCACGTGGTTCTCTGGCAAGGATTTCCAGGAGGGACTTACCGCAAGTTCGGACACCCTTCTCCACACAAAACCCAGGGATGGAGATATCCGCCTGCCACAAAGGGCGGACAAGGAAGACTTCATCTATGGCATCCGCACGGGCAAGCCGGTTATGGCCGATGCGGAGATCGGACATCGGACATGCTCGATGGGCCAAATCGCGCACATCGCCGTCCAAGTGGGCCGCAAGCTTGCGTGGAACCCTGATACAGAACGGTTCGCGGACGACGCCCAAGCGAATGCGTTGCTCGAGCGTCCGATTCGCGGCGACTGGATGAAGGGATAGGGAATCCGTAGCGAGGATACGCCATGGGAATCAAGAGGATGCTTCAATCCGGTATGTTGACTTTCGCCGTGGGGCTGGCCTGCGGAGCGGAGACAACGGGCGGGCTGCCCAACCCGTTTTTCGCTTTCAAGAACAGCATGGAGACCGCCGGGCCGGCGTCAGTCGAGGAACAGGTCAGAATTCTTGGGGATATTGGCTTCGATGGGTTCGACAATCGTGACCTGAACGATCTGAAAGATGAGCTCCAAGCGCTCGACCGGCACGGCCTGAAGCTCTTCACGATCTACTTTACAGTGCGCATTGACGAGGGCGAAACGCCCTTCAACCCGCTGCTCCCGAAGGCGCTCCCGCTGCTCCGGGACCGCGGGACCGTCCTTTGGTGCAACACACACAGCAAACAGTTCAAACCCTCCGACCCGGCCGGCGACGAGCGCGCCGTTTCCATCTTCCGGCAGATCGCGGACTCGGCGGCGCCGTACGGGGTGCGCGTGGCGCCGTATCCTCATCTTGGACTTTGGGTCGAGTCGCCCGAGGACACGGCCCGGCTCGCGGATAAGGTGAACCGGCCCAATTTCGGCACCTCTTTCAATCTGTTCCATTGGCTGGCTCTCAGCGACCGAAGACAGCCGATTGAGGAAGTGGTCCGGCGGGTCGCGCCACGGATGATGGTGATGTCCATCAACGGCAACGACGGTACGCTTGCCGTGGAAGGAATTTCGCCCCTTCAGGAGTCCCAGATTGACCAGTATTACGCGGTGTTGAAGGCATTTCGCGACGCCGGCTACGCCGGACCGGTCGGGCTGCAATGCTATCGCGTCCCCGGCGATCCGAAGGAACATCTGCGGCAATCCATGGCTGTGTGGAAGAAACTTAAGGAACGTTTCGACAGGTCGCGCGCCACGAAGTAGCCCCTTGGCCATCGCGCCAGCAAGGACATCATGGACATCTCTCCCTCGATATATGAACACGCCGCGCGATTTGTGCAACGCAGTCCGTGGGAGGTCTCGCGCGACGCCGAGCTTCTCTATCAGGCTCACGCGGCCGCCTACCGCTATTATCGGCACACGCCCATCATGCCCGGTATTGACATCTACAACCTGGAGCCCGAAGCCTATGGGGCGACGGTTGATCGTCCGGCCGGCGAGAACATCCCCGCCATCGGCCGGCACATTTTCGATAGCACGCGCTTCCTGCTGGACCTGCCCCCGCTAAACCCGAGGCGTGACGGGCGCATTCCGATACTGATTGGCGCTGCACGGCGGCTGCGAGAAACGTTCCCCGAGGCCGGCATCCGCGTCCCCATCAGCGGGCCGTTCTCCATCGCGAGCAATCTCGTCGGATTCGATACCTTGCTGTTCGAGACGATCGCCGAACCGCAGAAAGTCGCCGATGCGCTGATGCACCTTGTGGATGGCCAAGTGGCATTCGCGGAGGCCGTAAAGGACGCCGGGGTGGACGTGGCGTTCTTCGAATCCGCCGCATGTCCGCCGATCCTCTCGCCAGACCTGTTCCGGCGTGTCGAGTTGCCAGCCCTCAAGGACGTGATGCACCGTATAGCCCACGTCGTCCAACATCCGGTTCCCTGCATCATCGGCGGCAACACCGAGCCGATCATGGACATGATGATCGAAACCGGAACGGAATATCTGGTTTGTCCTTTCGAAACGGACCAGGCGAAGTTCCTCGCGCGGGTATGGAACCGCACCGGGATCCGGATTCGCGTCAATGGAGATCTGCGTGTGATCGCCGGAGGAACGTGGGAGCAAATCAAGGCCGACGCAGATCGACTGATGAAGCTTGTCCAGGGCCGCCCGAACGTTTGCCTGGGCACCGGAGCCTTGCCCTACGAGACTCCGCCGGAGAACGTCCGCAAACTGATGGAATACGTAGCGGGACTCTGAACACGGCAGGTGGGAAATGCCAAACGCGTCCGAACGAATTTGTCCACAGGGTTCATAGCGTGGGCAAAACAAGAAGAAGCAAAAAGAAAATGGCTACGACGACGGCGATCCTGATACTCTGACACCGCGTCGAGAATCATGCGCCGCAAGAGGAGAACATCATGAGTATCATTCGAGCCGCGGAAATCATGGCCACCCATCCGGACCACCGGCAACAGCTTGCCGATCCGGATTACGCCTTTGGGGCCGCCTTCATCGCCGACCACTTCTGTCCCATTCTTCAGGCGTCGGTTCCCATCATTGATTGCGGGTTCATGCACGCCGACGCCGTCTATGACGTCGTAAGCGTCAGCCGCGGTGCATTTTTCCGCCTCGAAGAACACCAGGCGCGGTTCGCGCGTGCCTGCGAGGCGATTCGCGTCCGCAACCCCTTCAGCCGTGAACGCGAGGCGGAGATTCTCCATGAACTCGTGGCCCTCGCCGGGCTGCGCGACGCTTATGTGTGGTGGACGGTCACGCGCGGCGTGCCGCCCATGGGCCGCAACGAGATGGTTGTCGCCAGCAATTTCTACAATCGTTTCTACGGCTTTGCCGTCCCCTTCGTCTTTACCTTCGACGACGACCAGCGCGCCCGGGGCGTTGACCTGATCGTCAGCCGCAGCCGCATCCGCATCCCGGCACGCGCCGTGGACCCGACGGCCAAGAACTTCTGCTGGCTCGACATGCAAATGGCCCTTTTCGAGGCGGGCGACCGAGGCGCGGAGTGGGCGGTGCTCACCGACGCGGAGGGCTTTCTCACCGAGGCGACAGGCGCCAACATCTTCGCCGTCATCGACGGCGTTGTCGTCACGCCCGACACGGGTTGCCTGGAGGGCATCACTCGCCAGAGTGTCTTTGACCTGTGCGACGAGCTAGGCCTGCAGGCCAAGGCCACCCGTATTCACAGCGACGATCTTCGCGCCGCTCAAGAGGTGTTCATGACAACCACCGCTGGCAGCGTGATGCCGGTCCGCAGCGTGGACGGCGCGCTCGTGGGCAACCGGGAAGGACCCGGCGAAATCTCGATTCGCCTGCACAATCTCTACTGGGAAAAACGCTGGTCCGGATGGCACGCCACGCCGGTGCGCTACGAACTTGCAGTGCACTGACGATGATCAGCCCTGCATCCGGCTAGGGTCGCATCGGCATGAGGGTGATGATTGGCGCACGTAGGGACGGCGGGAATTCGCCAAACTGTGCCGGGGGTTCCTCATCGACCGGGTTGGATGATTCTGACTTGTAGCGGCTCCAGCGCAACGTTGGGGATGCCGAATACCTCTCCCTGAGCGGCTTCGGAGCCTAAGTTGGCAGCGATGATCGTTTCTTGAAAGCGTACCGCAGAGATCGAAGTACCCACCTGGACGAACTCAAACCGTGTTGCAGCGGTAACATCATGTGTCTGGTTAGGCGCAAGCACTACTGCGGACGTGTCAATTTGCGGCCCCGCCGCCACCGGTCCAAGCTTCGCCTTGTAGTTTCCAATGAGCACCTCCTCAAGGCGCGAATGCGCATAGGCATTGGCGTCGCGATACGCGACCGCGCTGGACGAAGCGACTACTCCGAGACGTTCGTCCACATTGGCCCAGGGCGTGTCGAAGCGCAATAACCGTTCGGGCTCGCTACAAGCTCCGGGTATGACCTCGCTTCCTTTCGAATGATAGAGAATGCGGCGATTGGGTGAAATGCCCGGCGCATCTTCGTTGAGGATGCCCGCCGATCCCGTGGCGATTTCCTTCACATTGACCGGCTCACGCGCCGTGAGGCGTTCGATATAGACCACGGGCGCCCCGGGAAGTGAAACCACAGCCACCGTCTGTTCGACCTTGTTCCTGCAGCGGGAGATGCGGGCGCCGACAGCGAAGGAATCTTGCTGTGTCTCGACTCGATGTTCCTGCACGACCGGCGAGCTGTCCGCGACACCTTCGCACACGATGTAGCCCACCAGGCCTCTTTCGAACGGCGAGATAAACCACGTACTATCCTTCGGGGCATCGGACGGGTACACCAATCCCATCGCGCCATTCACCCATTTGCCGGCCAGGAGGGCGCTATACCCAAGGGCAACTGTGGTGTTCTGGCGCACACCATGTTCGCTGTGATCGTCGCGCTTGTGGAATCGGCAGCCCGGTGCAGCCGGCCAGTCATGGAACCGAGGCTCAGTAAGCCGCACGTATTTCAAGAGACGCATGTAACACTCGCGCGACAGCGGCGTTTCATCGCCCAGTTTCCTGTGAGGCCGCACCTTATACGGTCCACCAAGCTTTTCCCGTTCAGTGGCTACGGTGGCCCGCCATGAATCGGCAGGGGCTTGCGCGCCCGGGTCAGACGTTTGGCTCTGCGCCGCGCCCGCCAACACCGAGAGACACAACACCAGATTCAGCAACAGTTTGCCGGGGTTTGACAAACTGTGGGGTAGCGGCCGTTTCATTGTGCAATTCTCCTATTTGGCTTGTGCTCCATCGCCGGCTCTCTTGCCCCACTTGTTGAAAGTGCAGTACGGAATGCGGAACCTTTTCAGCGTGGCCATTAGCATGGAGCCGGCGCCTAGGCGGCAGGGGTTTCAGCAAGAAGGCGCTGGAGTTCCTCTCTCGGACGAAACACTCTTTGCTGTTTCTTGGCGGACTCTTCCTTTGGCATCCGCTCTCTTCCCTCGTTTGGTGACTTTGGGGCATTCTAAGCAAGATGAAGGCGAGCTGCAATTGCCCGGCCCATCTCTACACGGGTTTCCCCTTCCCGCTCCAGTATCTTGAATCGAGAACGCGCCATATGATCCAATGGTGTACAAAGGAGGCCAAGGCATGAACCCAGCAGTGCATCTCGATCACGATGTCCTAGTCGAGTTCTGCCGCAAATGGCAAGTGCGCGAACTCTCGCTCTTCGGTTCCGCCCTCCGCGACGATTTCGGTCCCGAAAGCGACCTCGATTTCCTCGTCAGCTTCGATCCCGCCGCACCATGGAGTCTCATGGACATCGTAACCATGCGCGATGAGCTATCGGCGATCACGGGTCGCGAAGTTGACCTAGTCGAGAAAGAGGGGCTCCGCAATCCATACCGCAAGAAGGAGATTCTCTCAACTTGCGAGGTGATCCATGCGGTCTGACCAAGCTGATAAAGCCTATCTATGGGATATGCTCGATTCTGCGCTGGCAATCCAGGACTTCGTCCGGGACAAAACGCCGCACGATTATCTGACGAACCGCATGTTACGTAGCGCTGTCGAACGGAACATCGAGATCATAGGCGAAGCCGCGCGGCGAGTTTCAGATGTGATGAAGGCGGCGCATCCGGAGATTCCCTGGCG
The DNA here is from genome assembly GCA_964587655.1 of uncultured Nitrospiraceae bacterium. GTDB lineage: Bacteria > Hydrogenedentota > Hydrogenedentia > Hydrogenedentales > SLHB01 > CAZPMT01. Next base: position 2,330 of record CAZPMT010000166.1, on the reverse strand, counting down.
CTCAATCATCGGCCAGCGAAACATCCTCGCCCATGAATACGGAGAGGTGCGCCACGAGATCGTCTGGCACGTCGCCTCGGATCGGATTCCCGACCTGATCACGGCGATTCAGGCCATTCTGCCCAGCGAGAAACAAGACGACTGAACTCCGCGTTTGACCTGCAACAGACTATGGCCACAACTGGCCTGCGGAACACAACGCAGGGCAACGCGCTCTCCACGAAGCCCAAGATGGCGGACTTGATTCCGTTGCTTTTGCTTTCCAAGCAGTATACGCTGGCGTGGGGAAACAAGACTTCCCGCAATGTCCATACGCACAAGAAGGGTCAGACTGAACTCATGCAGATTCAACTCGAATGGAGCCGTCCTCTGCTTCTCAAGGATGGTCACAGCCAGAATCTTATCTATTGCGTCGATCTTAACAAACTTCCGCACGAGGCGGGGATTTACATCCTTGGGCGGCGCTGGGGGCGAGGGTTCGAGGCCCTTTATGTAGGGAAGGCAACAAGCGTTCGAGGCCGCGTCAAGAGCCAGTTGAACAACCTTCGACTAATGCAGCATCTGGAGAACGCCAAAGCCGGTAAGCGCATCCTGCTTGTCGGAAGGATTCTACGGAAGCCGGGTCAGCGCGCCGAAAAGGGCTTGCTGCTCGCAGAACGCGCCCTCATCCGCTACTTCCTGTCAGAAGGCCATGACCTTGTGAACATGCAAGGCACTCGCTTGCGCCGTCACGAAGTCGTCTCGTCAGGCAAACATCCCAAGCGTTTCATACCCGGCTTGATATATCTGGAGAAGACAAAGGGCAGGCTGTAAGACTTGGACGCGAAAAGCCGCACGGCGGCCAGGTTCTGTTCCGTCCGCGCGCTCTTTCGCGCCCCGAACAGCAACTCGCCCACGACAACCGAACACAAGGCAATATCCTCCTGCGCGACCGCCCCCAGTCTTTCAGCAAGCCTCAGCGACCGGCCGCGCAGCACCCCAATACATGCGTTTGTGTCCAACAGGAATTTCACGCGAGTATTTCCCTGTGTTCATACTCGCCCTGGGGAGCGCGCTCAAACGTTGGGTCATCGATGCAGCCGAAAACCTGCCGGACAAAATCCCGCCAGTCTGCGTTGTTCCGCGTTGGCGCCCGCTGCACCAGTACGGTCACATCCACTTCACATCCGGAGATTCCTGTCTCGACACACAGATCCAATTGTCCGTTTTCATTGGTTCTCGACTTCATCCGAATGCTCACCATCATCCGTGTCTCCCGTTGAATCGGCGCCATCTTCGGCGTGCAAGTCCCAACGTGCGTTAGTATACCACAGCTACGCGCGGTGGACATCGCTTCTCAGGCTGGCGAACATGGTTCACCCGCCTTGATTCACCCCGCCGATTGGGATTTGTCGTTTGCTCGGACGCGATCTTGAGCAATGAATCTCGACACCGTAAAGCCAATTCTGCGCATCACCGCCGGAGGCGGCGGGCAGCGCAGCCTCCCAGCGCTATGACGAGAAACGCCAGTGCGGGAAAGACAGGTCCGGGGAGGGTGTCGCCGATGTCGATGAACCATTGGCGCGAGAGCGTGTTGGAATCAACCGCGGTGGAGACGGTGAGGCTGACGGTGTATGCGCCGTTCTCGGTGTAGATGTGGACGGGATTCCTATCGTGACTCGGCGCAGAACCGTCTCCGAAATCCCAAGTCCAGCCGGCGATCGGTGTCTTGCTGACGGACTCGTCGGTGAATGTTACTTCGAGTGGGGCCGGGCCCGATGTGGGCGTGGCCGAGAACCGCGCGGTGGTGGGTATGTCGTAGGTGTAACGGAGGTCGTCGAAGTAGACGACCTGTCCGTTCCCGTCAATCCACGGTGTGACGAAACCGAAACGGTTGAAGTTGGCGCCCATCCCTTTGTGGCCCGGCTGCAAGGGCAGCACGGCGGTGTGGCCGCCGCACGTCAAACGAATCTCGCCCGCGCCGCTGTGCTCGGAGTGGAAGAAACCAAACAACGTGGTGCTGTCCGAGACGGCGCGGCGCAGACACACCTTGCCTGACGCCTCGAGCGGATTCTCCAGGCTGAGTTCCGCGATCCGGTCTCCATAGTAGGCAAGCGTCTCCGGGTATTGGCAGAAGCACCCGGTTCTTCATTTCGCAGCCGCCTCAAGTGCGCTTCACACGCCCAGAATACCCGAAGACGCCCCTGAGTTCTACACCGCCGGATGCGCACAGTTACGCTCGAACAGGACTATGAGATCCAGTCCATCGGGAATCTGCTTTGTTGCCCAGTCTCCCGGCCTCAGAGCTTGTGAAACAATCCCAAAATGGCGTCATTCCCGCGAAAGCGGGA
>CAZPMT010000165.1:3610-10473 GCA_964587655.1 uncultured Nitrospiraceae bacterium | reverse complement strand
GCAAGACCCGCGTGCAGTATTGGGAAGTAGACTGCGCGCTGGCGGTCGCCGGCATCCAGTAATCCGGGTCCGCACCCGCTGCTACCACGTCCGTCGCAGGGTCGGTAATCGCCGGAATTTCCAGCGTGTTTCCGCCGGCGATGTTGACGTTTACCTTGCTGGCCTCGTCGTTGATGAGGATCGCGGCGCGTCCGACGATGTTGCATACGGGCTCGCCGGTCGATTTGACGCGCCACGCATTGGCGACGTCTCCGAGGTATCGGGGGCTGATCTCCGGCACGCCGCGAAGTTGATCGAACGCATCAGGGGGATCATACGGTGCGGGAAGATTTGTCAGCACTCTAATAGGAAGAGCTTGCCCGGCCAAGCGCCGCTGCTCCAAGAGGGTTTTGGCGTCATTAATCTGCGCCATATACTGGACATAGAGTGGATTCGAGTCATCGTACGGCAGCGGCGGCACCGTCGCCGGAGTATAGAATTCGAAGTGCTTGTTATGGACGAGGTCGTAGTCGTTATCGAGCACGTCCACCCACCGGTTTGGCCAGGGCAGCGAGGGGTCGGTGTTGATGTCGATCGTGCCCACGCCCGGGATGTCCACGTTGCGGAGGATTAGATAGAATCCGTTGCCTGCGTCGAGCGAGTTGATTGGCGCGGTTAGAAACCAGCGGTCTTCCGCGTCGTCGTCAACGGAAGGAGACGCGGAGTTCAGGTTGTCGTTGTCCAGGCCATCATTGCCGCCGTAGTACAGGAATGCCGCCGTCTCCGTCGTCTCATCGATGTTGGCGTCGAGATTATTGTCCATCCCATCGCCGGGCGCGAGAATCTCAAGGGTTTCGCCGTCCACCGTGTTGCCCACGAGGGTGTCGGATACCAGCGGTATCCACATCGAGTCGCGCAGGCCGTCGCCGTCGTTGTCGATGTCGGCCCAGCCACTCACTTGATACGCCGCGGGAAACGGCCCGAGCGGGTCGATGACGAAGGGGTTGTCGGCCAATCTGTAGAGATCTTCCCCGAGATAGTACGGCCTGTTATTGGGACCTCGCTGGCCTTCATATCGCGGGTAGTAGACATGGCCGATGCCGCCGCCGCCGGGGATGCTGCCCAGAGGTCCTTCCTCTTCCGTGAAGAAGATCGTCGGCACAGTTCCACCTGCAAAGCCGGCAAACCGCCCCGTGGCCTGTTCCTCCGCCCATTGTTCCGAGAAGGCCCAGAGTTTGCCTTGGATCCATGCGCCGTTGAAGTAGGTGCGCCAAGCGTGGTCGAGTGAGGTGACGGTGGGATGATCGTGCTTGTCCTGGTTCAGGAAGCTGATGGCGATGTTGATGGCCCCGTCGGTTAGCAGGTCTGCGCGCACGGTGTTTTCGACGTTCGTGACGGTCTTGAGTTCGAGGCGGCTGACCGAGAAAAACGTGAACCCGATGGCAAGCAGGATCGTCAGCACGGCAATCGCGATGACCAGTGCCGCGCCCGATTGTGGATTGACGATTGTGGATTGACGATTGTGGATTACGGATTGGTAAGACAGGATTGAAGAAGGCGTGCGGTGCTCTTGAACATACCGCTCATGTGTTGCCGCCATTCGAACGGCATCTTCACGCAGATTCCCCCTTTGAAGGGGGTGCAGGGGGATGTTATGCCGAGGATTTTCAGCGATACGTTGGAAGTTAACATCCCCCTGCACCCCCTTCAAAGGGGGAATTGATCCCTGCGCTCCGCTCAAAGGGGGAATTGATCCCTGCACCCCGTTCAAAGGGAGGCTTCCAGCGCGCTCTATGTTCAATCCAAAATCCAAAATCCAAGATCCAAAATTCGTTTGCGGCTTCGCCGCGCTTCAATTCAACACGTTATCCTATTTCAGGTTTCCGGGCATATCCGGTCGGCACGCTCACTTGAAGCGCGAACCATCGCTTGAAGTCCGGTGCACCAGGATACGGACTCGGAAACATCATCCAGAATTCAGCTTCCACAACCTCGGGCAACCGCGGCTCGCGCCAATTCCGAGGGAGGCAATAATTGCCGGGGGCGCCGAACGGCCAGCATGGATCCTTATTCAGGGATGGCTCGCCTGTCTGGCCTTCGGGAGGATAGGAATACGTTTCGTAGTGGAAGAACGGAGCGAAGCCGTCGAACGGGTTCGCTTGGCGTCCGTCCGGCGTCGCGGTGGAAATGACGTTCTCCGTCACGACGTAGTCGCGGTAATCGACGTTACGGATCCGCCAGAAGTCTAGAGCTACCTGCCTGTCGCCACCGGCCAGCACCCGGATCCATATCTCGCATTTCTTGGCGCGAACGATGTCTTGCTGGCCGGAATCGAGATCGGGATCGGTCCAAGAGAACGGCTGAAGGCCCAGATTCAGGGCGGCTTGATCGCACAGTCCCTGGAGTGCGTCGCCGAGAACGACGCCGTCATAGTTCTCATCCCACTTTACTTGAAATGACTCCAGATCCGAGGCGCCGGGTTCGACATACCGAAGCAGCGGGTACGGGTATCCGGGAACGAAGACTCCGGAGCCTTCCGGATCTTCAAACGCCTCGGGGAACCAGTCGGCGCTCGATGTCTCGTTGTACACCACATAGGTAATCCGGGCGATGTTCAAGTCTTTCGGGCCGCTCGTTGCCTGAACCACGCCGACGAAGGTTATTCCGATTGGCGTACCGTAGAGGTTATGAATATCGGAGCTTTGATGCGAGGAGAAACTGCGGACGAGGTCGTCGTCGATCACGCTGAGGGCCGTCCTGGCCTGCTCGTACGCCTTCATTTGCTGGTAGCCGACCTGCGTCGTGCGCAGGGACCCCACGAAGATCATCGTGATGCCGGCCATCAGCACTGCGAAGATGGCCATGGCAACCATCAGCTCGACGAGAGTGAAGCCCCGATTCTTCTCGGACAGAATAACAGGATTGGCCTGCGTTGACGCGGGCTGGGCAAACCAACGGCCCTCCGATAGGCGCTGTCCGCGACTATCAGCGATTCCCCGATCTGCGGCCGTCGCTCCATACATCCTGGTCATCCTGTGATCCCGTCCGATACGCTTCCGAACTAACGCCGCGTCACGTAGGTCACGAAATTCTCGCGGCGTCCGTCCATCATCTGCACCGAGAATGTTACGCGGTATGTATCCGAATCAGCGCCCGTGCGTTGGACGGTGGTCGACCATCCGTTGTACAGCGCGTACGATCGTCCCGTCGTGCTAAGCGTGTCCAGCGTGTTCCTGTCCACCCAACTGGCGAAATCCTGGCCGACGTCCATAGCCCGGAGCCGGCTCATCTGCGAGTTCGCCAACTGCGACGCCTGCGTGCGTTCCGCCGCCGCGCGCGACTGCCGCAACGACGCCGGGAAAAGCTGCATCGCCGCGAGAATCCCGACCGTCAGTATCACCAAGGCGATCAGGACCTCGAGCAACGTAAAACCGTGCTTCTCTTTCATAGCGACCTCCTGGCGCATTAGCTTTCTTCCGGCACGATTGAAACGCGCCCCGTGCCACGGTATATCTCGATATCTTTCGTTCGAAGCCCGTCCGAACGATCCGCTGAATTCGTAAAACGTTCCTGCGGGTCGACGTCCGGAGCGTACCCTACCGAGATCGTGAGACGCTCCCGAGTGCTGTCATACATCTCCATCCGTCCCGAAGACGTGAAGACATGCGCCGGAAAGCGGAAATCCTGAATGTCTTCGAGTGTCGGCGCCGTTCCGAGGTCTGACTGATCGCCCCCGCAGACGGGCCGCTTGAACTCTAAGTACTTGGATCCTGCTGGCATCGCCGCCAAGTACTGCAAGCTAGGCGCTTCTGGACGAAGATTGCCCAAGATGTCCTGATTGTCATCGGCTACTCTTAGCGGAGACACCACTTGCGCCTCGAACCTCGGTTCGGCGGCGCAGTCATCATAGCGTGCGGTAACTGTATATATCCGGATAGACTTCAGCGTATTGGAAAGGGTAGGGTTCCCTGCACCGTCCGGAAGCAGGTTGTCGGCCAGCAACACCGCGCCTTCAGGCAAAGCGCGAAAGGATCCGCGCTCGTGCTCACCCGTAATGAGCACATAAGCCTCCTTGTCATCATCATTCCCACATTCGGTAGGGTTGCCTGCAGCACATCTCAGGTTTCCTGAATCGTTCTCGGGAATAGGAACTGCTTCCGGTAACGGGTTGCCGTTCATATCAGCATAGAAATAGCAGCGCCTCCGAATGGGGTCCGGGAGCCTGTACACCATCGCCACTGCATCAATAGCCTCCAGCGCCAGACCCGAAAGGCTGTCGCGCTTGAGTTCAATTCCATACGCGAGCCCGGCATTCACGCGATACGTGGCGGCATACACTTTAGAAGCGTTGAGCAGTTTGTAGAGTTCGGCGGCGGCAATCTGCGTCTCGTTGCGGGAGAAAAAGCCGAACCGTGCGAAGGTCGGGATCGCAATCCCCGCCATCAGGCCGATGATAACTATGACGACGAGCAACTCGATCATGGTTACGCCTTGGGCGGCCGTCCTTGTCGAGGGCCTGTCGTACCCGCGTTTCCGCGCTATCTGGCGCCGCGCACTCACTCGACCACGCTCCATCGTCCGAGCCCGGACCATTGCTTTCGTCCGGCCCGGAACGTCTTGCCTCTTCTATCCAAATGCCCGTCACACCGCCAAAGCCATCAATAGAACTCGCCCCAGTTGGACTGCGTGTCCCAGTTGTTAATGTCATCATAGCCGTCTCTGGTAAGGTTCTCCTCCACCGGACCTCCCTGCTGGACTCCCAGCAAGAGATCGAGATTCTGGTTAGGGACCCCGTCCCCCCCCCAAGAGTAGATGTACACGGGCAGATCGCCCGGACACGGAAAACCGGCGGCATAGTCCGCCGGGGGATTGCCACGCATTTCCGTCTGCAACTCCGTTCTCGTGATGTCGGTATATACGAAATTCTCATCCACTCGGAATGCCCGGAAAGGATATATAATCACCTGCCGCGAGAAAGGCCCGGCGTAGAACTGATACAGATTGCTCCAGGGATCTTTCCCAATATCCATATACGATGTGCCGAGTTTCCGCCTAATCTCGGCCTTCAGGTCCGCGTCCGGTCCGAGGACACCGACCACGTCCGCAGATTTGCCTCGCCGAAGCAGTTCATAGAAGACGGTCGTATACGCCTGAACGGCCGCCGCATAGTTCACCCCAGTATTGTCATTGAAAATAGTGGGGTCGAAGTTCTGAAAGAAGTGCCCGAAGTGTTTCCGCTCCGCGTCGGTGAGCATCTTGGTAAGGGCCAAGTCCGCATTCTTGATCTCGGAATAGGCCCTGGCCATCTTGGCGCGCTCCATCGCGTTGTATATCTTTGGCGCCACGATCGATGCCAGGATGGTGATGATGGCTATCACCACCAGGAGTTCGATCAGCGTGAAACCTCTCTTAGTGGACATTGTATGTTCTCCCCTTTCAGGTTCGTGCGCCGCTACATGGGCAGCCCGGCGCGCTATTTCCACACTCAGGCCGCCAACGGGTAGTAAGGACGGCTCCTTTCCCGTCGCGGCCGGCTTGGGTGACTTCTTTCCGTCAACAGTTGACATGAATGACTTCCTTTCCGATCGTCAGTTGCCGCTGACCACGTCGCCGAGCGAGAAGATCGGCAAGTACAGCGATATGACGATGAAACCGATGACGCCGCCGAGGACGATGATGATCGCGGGTTCCATGAGGGCCAGCATGGCTTCGACGGCCGCCTCGACCTCGGCGTCGTAGATGTCGGCCACCTTCATCAACATGGCATCCAGACTGCCCGTCTCTTCGCCGACGTCGATCATGTTGACGACCATCGAGGGGAACACCTTACATTCGTCGAGCGGCGCGGCGATGGTTTCGCCTTCCTTGATACTGTCGTGCACCTTCTGGATGGCGTTCTGGACGACCTCGTTGCCGATGGTTTCCTTTGTGATCTTGAGAGCCTGCAGGATCGGAACGCCTGATGTGATCAACGTGCCCAGTGTTCGTGCAAAGCGGGCCACGGCGACTTTTGTCACCAGATCCCCTACCAGGGGCACCTTGAGCACGACGCGGTCCATCCCGCTCTTCACGTACTTGCTCTTGCCCAGCATCTTAATCGATATGACGGTGCTGTTGAGAATCAGCAAGAGCATCCACCAGCGATACTGCATGAAGTCGCCCGCCGACATCAGGAACTGCGTGGGCGCCGGCAAAGCACCGCCGAAATCCGAGAACACCTCCGCGAACACGGGCACGACCTTCACAAGCAGGAAGCTCACGATGCCCGTCGCGATCACAACAACCGCGATGGGATAGATGAGGGCGCCGCGAACCTTCCGTTTCAACGCCTGTCTGCGTTCCATGAACACGGCCAGGCGGTTCAGCACGACCTCGAGCATACCGCCGACCTCGCCCGCGCGGACCATGTTCACGTACAGGCGGTCAAAGGCCTTCGGGTGTTTGCCAAGCCCCTCCGCGAACGTCGATCCCTGCTGGATGTCCGCCGAGACCTCCCGCAGCACGTCGCGAAGCTTGCAGGGCTTCTGCTGCTGGATGAGCACGTTGAGGCTTCGCAGCAGCGGCAGGCCCGCGTCGATCAGCGTCGCCAACTGGCGGGTCATGATCATAATCTGCTTCTGCTTCAGCCCGCCGATGTAGAACTCGCTAAGGCCGCCCTTAGCCCGGCGCGCGCGCCGCTCGTCGGCCTTGCGCGCCTCGCGCACCTGCGTCGGGAAGAAACCCATGCTCCGGACATCGTTGATGGCCAGGGCCTGCGAGTCGGAGTCGATCACGCCGAATATCTCTTTCCCGTCCTTGTTCAGCGCCTTGTATGCGTACTTAGGCATGTGCGAAACCCTCGTTTTGTCGCGCAACACACAGTTTGTCGTGTTTTGACAAACTGT
>CAZPMT010000165.1:0-3510 GCA_964587655.1 uncultured Nitrospiraceae bacterium | reverse complement strand
ACAGTTTGTCGTGTTTTGACAAACTGTGTGGCTGCCCGTCTAATCCTCGTACAAATCCGTGTGAGCAATGATCTCTTCGACACTCGTGATTCCCTGCTGGCACTTGACGATGCCTTCTTCGCGCAACATGAGCATGCCCTGCTGTTTTCGCGCGTATCGCCGGATCTCATACGACATCGCGCGATCCAGGATCATGTCGCAAACCGTCTCATCAACCACCAGCAGTTCAAACAGGCCCGTACGGCCCATGTAACCGATGTAATCGCACGCCGGACACCCCTTCTTGCGGAAGAAATGCAGCTTGCTCCGGTCGCGCCACGCTTCCGGAAGCCCCAGCAGATCCATTTCCTCCTCGTCCGGCACATACTGCTCGCGGCAATGCCGGCACAGCGCGCGGACAAGCCGCTGCGCCAGGACCGCCTCCAGAGAAGCCGTGATAAGGAACGGCTCCACGTCCATATCGAGCAAACGCGTGATCGTCTCCGGCGCGCTGTTGGTGTGGAGCGTGCTCAGAACCAAGTGGCCCGTCAATGACGCCTCGACGGCAATCTGCGCCGTCTCGAGGTCGCGGATTTCACCCACCATGATGATGTCGGGGTCCTGACGGAGGATGGACCGAAGGCAGTTCGCGAAGGTAAGTCCTATCTCCTCTTTCACGTGCACCTGCACAATGCGGTCGATCTGGATTTCGACCGGGTCCTCGGTCGTGATGATCTTCACGTCGACCGTGTTCAGCGTGTTGAGACACGCATACAGCGACGTTGTCTTGCCGGAACCGGTGGGTCCCGTCACAAGGAAAATCCCGTTGGGTTTGTCGATGATCCTCCGAACGGTCACAAGGGCGCTCGGGCTGAGGCCGAGCTTGTCCAATTCCGCCTTGACCGTCGTGCGATCCAGAAGACGCATCACCACGCCTTCACCAAAAAGCGTGGGCAACGTGGCGACGCGCACGTCGATGTCCGTATCCCCGACTTTCAATTCGATGCGCGCATCCTGTGGAAGCCGCCGCTCGCCGATGTCCATGTTGCACATGACCTTCACGCGGGACACTAGCGCGAGAGAGATGTCTTTCGGCGGACTGATCACGACGTGAAGCACGCCGTCGATGCGGATCCGGACGCGGAAGGAGTCCTCATACACTTCGAAGTGAATATCCGACGCGCGCTTCTGCACGGCCTCCAGGAAGATCAAGTTGACCGTCTTGATAACGTGCGGCTGCTGCGCAAGATGGACCAGGTTCTCCGTGTCGGCGATGATTTCCTGCTGGCCGAGTTCGTCCAAAGTCAGCTCGGCATCGCCGACCTTCTCGATGATCTCCTTGAGCGTGTCATGAACGGACTGCGACTCGTAGGAGTAATTCGCCTTTATGCTTGCATCAACGTCCTGAAGGTTGCTGATGGCCCCCTTCACCTCGCACCCGAGGATCTGCCGGAGGTCGTCGAGCACGCGCATGTTGAGCGGGTCCGCCATTGCCACAATCAACGTCCCGTCGGTTTCGCGAATCGGAATGATGTTGTAAAACTTGGCCACGTCCGGGCTGATCCTGCGCAGCACATCATCCTTGATCTTCAGCTTCGTCAGGTCGATGCGCTCCATCCCGGCCTGAACGCCGAGCGCCTCGACGATGTCCTGTTCCTCGCAGAGCCCCATCGACACGAGCACGCGCCCCATCATCTCGCCCGTCAGACGCTGCCGCTGCAAAGCCTCGTCCAGTTCCAACGGAGTGATGACGCCCTGCTCGATCAGGATGTCGCCAAGTTGTCTTTCGCGTACGACCGCCATAACGATCCCGTGCGGCGCGACGGGCTTCCGCCCACGCGCCCCTTAGTGTGAAGCCTTCTTATCGCCGGCGCCTTCCGCCGGTAAGTCGCCGAGCCCGAACGACCGGGCTTGCAGTTCGAATTCATCGGGCAACTGGGCCTTTCCAATGGCGTCCTGGTACTTGATGATGCCCTTTCGATACAAAGCCAGAAGGTGCTCGTCCAGCAGATTCATACCGAACTTGTGGCCGGTCTGGATGGCCGACGTGATGCGATATGACTTGTTCTCCCGGATGAGGTTCTGGATGGCCGGCGTCGTGATCATCACCTCGAACACTGCCACGCGTCCGAATCCGCTCTTCTTCGGGACCAACACCTGAGAGATCACCGACTTGAGATTGCCGGCCAACTGCGTGCGGATCTGTTCCTGCTGGTTGTTGGGAAACGCGTCGATAATGCGGTCTATCGTACGCACGGCGCCCGTAGTGTGCAGCGTGCCGAACACCAAGTGGCCGGTTTCCGCCGCCGTGACAGCGGCTTCGATGGTTTCCAGGTCGCGCATTTCCCCCACCAGAACCACGTCGGGGTCCTGGCGAAGCACGCGCCGCAGGGCCTCGGAGAACGTGGGCACGTCCACGCCCACCTCGCGCTGGGTAATGATGCCCTTCTTGTGCGTGTGGTAGTACTCGATGGGATCCTCGACGGTCACGATGTGATGGTCGAAGTTAATGTTGATCCAGTCGATCATCGTTGCAAGGCTCGTGGTCTTGCCTGAACCCGTCGGGCCCGTCACGAGGACCAGCCCGCGCGGCAGCGTGATGATCTCCTTGAGGCTTTCCGGCAGGCCGATCTCCTCGAACGACATGATGTTCCTCGGAATGAGCCGCAGCACCAGCCCCACATACCCGCGCTGCTTGAAGATCGACACGCGGAAACGCGCCACGTCTTCGAACGCAAACCCGAAGTCCGACCCCCCGACCTCCTGCAACTCCTGCTGGTTGTCCACCGAAGCAATGCTCTTCATGAGCCGCTCCGTGTCCTCGGCCGTCAGGACATCATCGCCGAAATACACCAGATGCCCATGCACGCGCCCCACCGGCGGATTGTCCACCGCCAAATGCAGGTCAGACCCGTCCCGGTCGATCAGCATCCGCAACAGGTTTACCATGTCATACGCCATTGCACCGTCTCCTGACGCGGCCCGGCCGCAGTGCCAAGGTCGAGCCTATGAATTCTTTGTTCGACACAGCCGCGTGCTCAGCGCGAATGTCTCGAACAAGGAACCTAACCGGCCGCGACGTACTCGCTCTTCCGCACCAGCGGTTCGTCGATCTTGGTCCGTTTGCAGACTTCCTCAATCGTGGTGATGCCCTTGAGGGCCTTCTTCCACGCGTCCTCGCGCATCGTAGTCATCCCGCCCACTCGCGACGCGCGCCGCAACGCCGTCGACGACTTCCCTTCCATGATCATCGTGCGGATCTCGTCCGTGGTGAGCAGCAGTTCATACGCCCCGAGACGCCCCGAATACCCCGTGTGATTACAGTTCTCGCACCCGGTCCCCTTGAACAGATCCACGTTGGGGTCCACCCCCGGGAGACCCAACAGGTCGATCTCCTCCTCCGTGGGCTTGTACGGCTCTTTGCACGTATTGCATATCGTCCGCAAGAGCCGCTGCGCCAGCACCGCCTTGATGCCCGCCGCCACAAGGAACGGCTTAATGCCGATATCGATCAGCCGGATGAACGCGCTC
>CAZPMT010000164.1:0-10515 GCA_964587655.1 uncultured Nitrospiraceae bacterium | reverse complement strand
GGGCTAATGAAGTCATTCGCTGAGTTCGCGGGGCGGCGCCTTCTCGCGTCGCTGGTCTTTGTGGTTGCTCTCGCGGGAGGCAATCAAGTCGGATTCGCCCAAGATGGACAACCAGTACCCGCCTATAACCCTTTGCGTTCACCAGTGCGCATAGCGTTCGCTCCGGACGGATCCGTACTGGTGTCCGACCATAGACTTCAGAAGATCCTGACGCTCGACAAGAACACCCTCGAACTCCGGGATGAGTTCAGTGTGGCTGGAAGTCCGTCGGGTCTTGCCTCCGGCAATGGCCTCTACTACGTTGGAAACGAGACCGCGGAGCGCGTTGAGGCATACAACCCGAACGGGGAGAAGCAATACAACCTTGGCGGCGACTACGCTATTCAGCAGCCAAATGATATCTCCGTTGACACAAGAAGCGGACAGGTGTTTGTGGTCGATACCCAGGGGAGATGTGTCCGTGTCTTCGCCCGGAACGGGGCATACGTGCGCTCGATTCCCGCCGCTAATTTGGAACCGAACCTGCTGGCCAACCCGACGGGCATCGCTCTGGACGAGAACAACCAGGAGGTATTAGTCAGCGATTTCGGCGCCCCGGAAGCGAATATAGGTGCTCGAATTCAAGTGTTCACGTACGATGGAAAGTACGCGGGCACGATTGCCGGAATCTCGACAAAGGACGGGGATCGTTTTCACCGGCCGCAGGGGCTTGCCGCGGACGGACACGGCCGCGTGTTCCTCGTGGACAGTCTCTCTTCGATGGTCTTGGTTTTCGACCGGGAAACGGGCGAACAAGTAAAGACGTTTGGCGAGTACGGGACCGATCCCGGTCAGTTGGCTCTGCCTCTCGATATTGTCATTGATTCCGCCTCGAAAGATGCCCTGGTTACAAGTAATCGAACCCAACGCATTGAGATCTTCAAGAGAGCGGCGGAACAAGCTGCGGCGGAGGGCGAGGGTGAGGGCGAGGGCGAAGATCCTCAGCCCAATCCCTTTAGCTGTGCAGGGATCAGCGCCGTAGGCCCGTCGCAGGGGAATGCCGGCGATCTGGCGGTCTTGGCGCTTGTTGCCGCAGTCATCCTCGGTTGTTCGCTTCGCAGGTCAGTGCGGGCCGCAAGGTGGATGCGTCGATTGGGAGCCGGACGTGTTCTTGTGATAGCCGCAGCGGCAGTCACATGCTGGGGTTCCTCGGCAGCCTATGCCCAGGGATCCGTACACGAATGCACTTACTGTCACGGTGTGTGGGAGCCAGGCGGACAGACATTGCTGCACAACCCTTCCGTCGAGATCCTCTGCCTTACCTGCCACGGCCCAGGCGGCATCTCGGTCCTGAAAGCGGATGTCCACACGAACCACGCCGGCAGTTCCCGGACATTCCGCAAGACATGTACGGACTGTCACGAGACGTACATGAATCAAACGAATTGGCACGGGGGCACAAACATCAAGTTGGTGCTCCCGGAGATCGAGACGTCCGGTATCGGCCTCCGGAATGTGGCGTTCGAGAGTCGCGGTTATGATGCGGGCGGCGCGACCCTCCACTCTTTCGCGGACAACGACGAGGACGGTGACGGGATCTATGACGGCGTGTGCGAGGTCTGTCACACGCAGACCGCCAACCACCGCAATGACAGCACCGGCAACCATGATCACTCTACGGGCGCCAACTGCACGTCTTGTCATTCGCATATCGGGTTTTTCCAGGCGGCGGCATGCGACTCTTGTCACGGCGCACCGCCGGCCACCGGCGCGCATCTGAAACATTTCGGCGGTGATGCCGGGTTGGCCTCATACGGCGGCACACAGGATCTCTCGACGGCGACGGACTACACATTCCAGTGCGGTTCCTGTCACCCGATGTTGGCCGCCAATCACCGAAACGGCGTGGTTGACATTGAACTGTACAACGCGTCCGCGCCCGCCGGGAGCCTGAAGAGCAAGACCCGCCCAACGCATCCTACGTTCCGGGATCGACCACGTTTACCGACGCGAACGGGATCGACTACACGCTCGGGACGTGTTCTAATGTCTATTGCCACAGCAAGACCGATTGGTCGTCCCCGAATCCCATCTCCAACCCGCTGATCGATTCCGGAACCGGCATGTACATCGTGGATGCCAACGGCAATCTCACGTACGACCCGTACACGGTCACGCAGAGCACGGTCTACTCATCGGTCGGATGGGGCGGTTCTCCGCTCACCTGCAACGGGTGCCACAGTAACGGGCCGCGGACCTCCGCTCCGGGAGTCCAGGCAGGCGTCGGCGATTCCCACTCCTGGCTCGATGAATACGGCTATGATAACCTTCATGCGTGGAATATGGGTTTCGATCCCCTGATGTGCCGAACCTGCCATTACGATACGGTGACATCAAGCATGACTTGGACGCGCGACGGCATGGGCGTAGCCACCTATGGCGACGTCGCCATTGCCAACAAGGCCAAGCACGTAAACGGCACAAAGGACGTCGCTTTCGATACGGTCGACCCTGTTGTCTACAGAAGTACGTTCAGTCTTGCGGCAACTTCGTATAACCCCGCGAACAAGACTTGCTCCTCCGTGCCTTGTCACGTGAATCAGGCGAGACCACAATGGGGTCTGCCGTATCGTTGGTACACCAATGAATGCGACTACTGCCACCAATACAGCGGCCTGTTCCCGCCTCCCCCCGCAAAGGCGGCCCTCTTACCGCTGAAAGCATCTGCCTTCCACGAAGACCCGGTAGCGCAGAATTGCCAGGACTGCCACTTCGGAGTTCGCTGAAACGGGTGCGGGCGGGACTTTCGATGCGGTAAGCAGCGGCGCGAGGCCGGTTTTTTCTTACGGGACCTTTGAGGGCTTCTCAAGAAGGAGAAGGGGATTGCCGGTCGTGAAAAGGCTTTCGCCGCATATCTGATTGAGAGTGTCGGTCGCCTCCGAAACCCGTAGTCTAAGATTGAGACGCTCTTTGGCGTCCATCGACGACCGGTTCGTGCATTCGCCAACCATGAGCTCCAAGCGGTTGTAGTAAAGTTGCGAGACTTCCTTAATCAGTCCGTTGCGTTCGGTGGCTCGCCTGCGCGCTTCCTCGCTTATGTACACCTCGTCCCGGTCGAACAACAAACGGCCCAGGTCCCACTTGAGTTGTATGGAATACCTGTCGAGACCCGCGATCCTGTCGCTCGAGTGAAGATCGTCGGGCCTCTCGATGCCATAGCGATCTTTGTTAACGACACTGTCCCATACGCTCAGCGGGTACTCCCGCTGGCCAAATTCCAAGGCTACTTGCGGCGCCAAATTCCTCCGTCGCGCGTTCTTCAGCCATCTCTCGATTTCATCGGGCCGGTAATTTGCATATCGGAGCGCGGCGGCGACCGCTTGCGCAACAGTAGGCCCTGACTTGAGAAGTTCTTCGAGCATTGGCTCGGGATTTTGGCCTACGTCGTCGTTCGGAACAGAGGCGGACTGCGCCTCCGACGCCGGTTCCCCAAACAAGGACTGGCCACTTTGCGCAACCGTCTTTGCGGCGGCATTGTTCATTTTCCATACCTGCGGGCCCTGTGTCCAAACCACGGTCTCCGGACTACGCGGATGCGCGTTAAGGTTTCGTACAGCGGACGTTGCTTCGTGAATCTGGGCCGTGTCGTCTTCGGACTGTTGCAGGTTGCGCAAGAACACTCTGTTGCCGCTTGTCATCCATACGATACCGCGACCTTCGCAGTCCACTGTAACGGCGTCCGCCGCCTGAGCAAGATGGGCTTCGCGCTCCAGTGAACGGCCGGGGCGAGACAGGTCGGAACAGCGAATGGCCTGCGTCCTATCGTAGATGAGTACGAGAGACGAGGCGGAAGATACGGCCATCAGGATCGGACTTGATGCCTTTGAGATGGGTCCACTCCAGGTTTTGCCAAGGTCCCCCGAGGAATAGATGGCATTTCCCGCCGCCGCCACTAAGCATGGCGCCTTCCCCGCAGTATATCCCACGGCCGATACGGATTCTGACGCGCTGGGTAACGACAAGGGCGTCCAAGTCTTGCCAAAGTCTCGCGTACACCACGCTTCGCGGCCTGTGGTCAATACGGCTTCTTGGCGTTCCGCAGGGTTGACCGCGATTTTCGCAATGCTTCGAGGAGCGGAGCGGAAACCGGGAGGGGATGACGACTCCCACGTCGCGCCCGAATCGTGCGTAACGGCAACGCCCGCGGAATGCACCACATAGAGCACCGACGACGATTTTGCATAGCCTGCAAGTCCGAGAATCGCGTCACATTCAGGGGGTTTGCAATATACCTCGGACCATGTAGATGATTTTGAATCGTAAGCGTAAACCTTCTGCCGAGTGGCGGCATAGACGTTGGCGGGGCGTGTGGGCGGCAGATACAGGGCTACGATATCGCCATCAAGCGCCGGTCCGACCGCGACTGGCCCTGCGGCTTGCTCTGTGTCCTCCGCCCGTATTATGGACCGAGATACGGGCTGGGCATTCGCGATTGTCATAATGCAGAGCATCACACACACAAGACCATAGGCGGAAAGACGGGTATTGATCATTTCGATTCCTCAGTTGTTGAATGGTCCGGGGCCTGCTCGCCTCGAGGCTTTTTCCGGGCCTCTTCCAGGTCCTTCAATGCGTCGATAGCCTTGTCGTAACCGGGCTTTATTGTCAATGCATGTTCGAAGCTCTCCTGCGCTTTTTCAAACTGCGCCATATGGAGATACGCGTAACCAAGGTTGAGCCAGGCTTTCTCGTGTTTCGGGTCGAGCCGCACAACTTCGGCGTAGGCTTTTGCCGCCTCTTCGAAACGGTCCTCGCGCCGCAACGCGAGACCTAGATTGAAGTACGCTTTCGTATCCGGGTCAAGTTTCGCGGCCTTCTGATAGTACTCGATCGCCTTTTGAGAATCCTTTCGTCCGGCCGCCAGTTTTCCCAACATGTAGTAGGCGCGGGCATGATTCGGCTCGGAAGCTACTGTCTGCTTGAACAAGGTCTCGGCCTCATCCAGGCGTTTATTGCGATAGGCATCCATCCCTAGCCTATGGGCCGCCGGCGCGTAGTCGGGCTTCAATTTGAGGACGGCCCGGAAAAAGGCAATGGCTTGATCACTTTCATTCGTCTTCAACGCAAGCAGCCCTTGGTTCCACGGCACGCGATAGTCCTCGCTATCCAAGGCGGCGGCGCGATTGAGGGAGGCTTTCGCATTCTCGTATTCGCCGTCTTCCTTATAAGCGACGGCAAGGTTCAGGTGTGCGGCCTCGAAGTCCGGTTTGAGCGAGACCGCGGACTTGTATTGCTTGATCGCCGCCTTCCAGTCTTCGCGGCGGCCGGCAATGAGGCCAAGATTGAAATTGGCTTTGTAGAGCCACGGCGCTCGCGAGGTTGCCAGCGCCTTCTTGTACTGTTCCTCGGCGTCTTCGAAACGATCCTGGTCTTGCAGCAGGCTTCCCAGGTTGTACAGCGCCTCTCCATTATTCGGATTGATCCGAAGGGCGTCCCGGTATGCTTTTTCCGCCGCCTCCTGATCTCCTCTGCGGGTGTACAGAAGGCCGAGGTTATAGGGCGCCTTGAAATATTCGGGGTCTATTGCCGAAGCTTTCTTGAACAGCTCCTCGGCCTCGGACAGGCGCTCCTGCTTGAGCTGACACACCCCCAAGTCGTTCCAGTAGGCTACGCGAGCGGGATCTTCCTTTGTCAGTATCTCCAACTGTTCGGCGGCGTTCTTCCATTCCCCCTGGTCCATCGCCTCCTTTGCCTTATCGTATCGGGGATCGAGTTTCCCAGTCTCTTTGTCGGTCTGGCCTGTGGTCGGAGACGTGACCCCATCCCCATCATTATTGATGCTCGTGACGATCTTGTGGCTCTGAAAGGTAAACAAGATTCCCACAATCACGCAAACGGCAAACACGAGGCAGGCCGCCACGAAACCTCGCCGGACGGTGATTCGAGGCTTCATCTTCGTTACGACTCCCGCCCGTATTATGGATCGAGATACGGGCTGTTAACGGCTCTCTTAGGACCGGCGTCCCGTAGAACCTGGCCGAGTCCCTTTCGATTGGCAATCTGGATCGCCAGTCCGGCCCGCGCGTTGACTTCGATGACGCACGGGCCCTTTCGCTGATCGAACATGAGGTCTACCCCCATGTAACCCAGGGGCACTGCCTGGGCGCAACGCTGCGCCAACACGAGACACTCCGCCAGGCCTTCGATGGTGAGACCCGCCAGCGGCGCACCGGTATCGGGGTGGTGCAAAGCGGATTTCCCCTTCCAGACGGCGTGCGTGCTCTTGCCGGTCTCGAGGTCGATTCCGACACCGACTCCGCCCACGTGGATGTTCGCGCGGCCGCCGGAAATCATCGTTGGGAGCCGCACCATCCCCATGATCGGAACGCCCTCGTGTACGATGATGCGCATGTCGGGAGGACCGGGTAGTCCGGGTAGGATCCAGGTATCGCTGGGGCGAAGCCGTTCCTCGATGAGGACGCGGTCTGACGGGTACCCCATGCTAAACTCCCCGCTGAGGAGCATGGCGATGAGAAACTCAAAATCCCTGTTGCTCATCGGCTCGCCGTGTTGGGGCAAGAAGCTGCCGTTCGACACGCCGCAGAACAGGTTAACGCCACGGCCTTGAGCGCCTCGGGACGGCTTCACGACAAATCCGTTCTCCTCCTTATCGAGGAGCGGCAGGACCATCTTGATCTCGGCGGACGAACCCATTTCGTATATTGTGTAAGGCGTCGTGATGTCGTGGGCCTTCAGGGCGTGCTTGCAGGCGACCTTGTCGTTAGCCAATGCGATAAGTTTCGGTGAATTGTGCCGGGCAACAAGATCGCGGTTCCGCCGGTTCAGGCCGAAAACATCCGTTGATAGCCAACCCATCTTTATCGCACCTTCTACCGGCCGCGCGGCGCGCCCTCTTGGTTTCGGAAGACCTCCCTGAAACGATAGTATTCCATCAGGCGCACGCCAGTCCACGAGCCTATGACCAGATTAAGGGCGATGTTGCACAGCAGCAACTCAGGAAACGCGACGATCAGAATCTGAAGCTTCTCAATATGGTAGACAAGATAGCAGGCCGTGGCGACAAGGAACGTAACTATCATGCGCTTTACGCCTTCTTTCCAGCTTTCCTCGAGCGCGGTTTGCGTGAATCGCTCGCCGGTCAACGACAAGATCGCCATCGGGAAGAAACTGACTCCCGCGGCGCTGGCGCTGAGACCCATGCGCAGCCAGGCCACGGGCAGGAACAAGATGCACATGACCACCATTGTGATGATGATTGCCAGGCGGGGGATGTGCAACAAGCGCAGGCGCCGCATAGCCAGATTGGCAACCGTGCAAATGATGATGATCGCGATGAAGAATCCCGCACCCAGCCACAGCCCGGTATCACGGAACGCGACCGCGATAAGGGCCGGCATGAACGTGCCGTAAGGAAGCAAGCCGAGAACGTTTCTGGAAAAAGCAACAATCGTGGCGCCAAGCGGCACCATCAGAATGATCGCGAGGAGCTCGATTGATATGTGGTATTCCTTGAGCGAAGTCCAGGTGTGCAGGATATTCAGCGGGTTGCCGGCGTTCTCCAGGATGGCCTCTTGGCGATGGCTCAGTTGGTGGCGGATGCTGAAATTCCAGTCAAATCCGATGTGCGGCGTATGGGTGAAGACGGCCACGTCCCCTTTCGCAAGCTCCAGGTAGTCTTCGGGGATTTCGGCGAAATACCCGTTCGTCGGGCAGAACGGGACCCATGTATCGCCGATCCAGGCTTCCGTCCAGGCGTGGGTGGTGCGCTTCCGGTTGCGCTCAAGAATAAGCCCGTTCGCCATGCGGGCCGGAATGCCTCGCGCGCGAAGCAGCGCCACCATCAACCGGTTCTTGCCGTTGCAGGAGGCCTCTCCCAGTTTCAGCGCGGTCATCGCATCGGTCGGGCCGCGCACCTTCAGGAAACGCACGTCGCTGTAACAGTAGTTGTAGATGCTCTGCAAGGCGTTCTGAAGGTCCACGCCTTCCGGCGCCAGTTCCTGGGCCTTCGCGCGAATCTCAGGCGCGTCGACTTGAATACGATCCGTCGCTTTCAGGTCGCGCCGCAGACCTTCAGGATAGTCCTTGGGGATGGGTTCGCTCTGAGGCAGCGGATACTTCCGCGCATAGGCGCGTACGAAAAACGTGTACGTGATCGTATTCTCTCCCGACAGAGCGGCCGTGCGCCAGCGTCCTATTCTGTTCGGTGAAATCGTGTATTCGAAGGCGCCTTCCGAGGACTGCCGCTCGTACTTGATCGTTTGCCTCTCCGACTCGAGAGGCAGCGTCACGCGAACGTCACACGGGTGTCCGCTTCCTGTTACCGTCATGAGTAGCTGGATGTAGTAGCCGTCTTCGGGTTCGATGGTCGTCATCGAATATTCCAGCACGTAAACCTTGTAGGCGATGATGCCGCACGCAACAAGCGTGATGAGAAAGGCTAACTCGAGCTCCGTCTTCCCGAAATGTTTCAGCATCGTGTCCACAACTTTAGGGTGGCGGGACGCTCGGAGCGTCTCCTGCGAGCTTTCCGATTCGTTGCAGCCAACAAGCCGGCAAGAAGCAGCCCCACGAGCAACACATCGCCGCGGGCATCGTCGCGCGATGATCGCGATGTTGCACCGACACACCCATTGTGTGGGGGTTCCCCTTCGCCCTCGCCTTCACCCTCGCCCTCGCCTTCACCCTCGCCCTCGCCTTCGCCTTCGCCCTCTCCTTCGCCCTCGCCTTCGCCTTCACCTTCGCCTTCACCTTCACCCTCGCCTTCGCCCTCGCCCTCGCCTTCACCTTCACCTTCACCTTCACCCTCGCCTTCTCCTTCGCCCTCGCCGCCGATCGGCGCGATGGTTATGTTGATGCCTGAGGTGACGTTGTTCGAGAGAACAGAGATGACGGTTGCCGACTCCGGCATAGCCGCATCGCCGTAGTAGGTGCGCAGATAGGGCTGTCCAAAGGCAGGGTCTGCCCGCACAACATACGAGCCGGGCGGCAAACTGAGTAGCGAGTAGTCGCCGTTGATGTCCGTCTTCGCGCTCTGGTCCAGAAGTATGAAGGTTCCCGCCTGAAGAACATCTATGTCCATGTCGGCCACTTGATGGCCACTCTTATCGGTAATGCGCCCGGCGATTGATCCGGCAATCTGCAACGAAAAGTCGACGCCGGATGTGTCCGCGGATGCGGTAACCGATACCGAGTCGGCCACGGTTCTCCCTATCTTCAGATCGAAGTATTGATTCGCATAACCCAGTTCAACCGCGGGGTCCGCCCGAAGCAGATAAGAGCCAGGCGTCAAGGGGCCTATCTGATAAAGGCCGGACACGTCTGATGCCGCGTTCACGCTGATGCGATCTCCCAGCGCATCATAGCAGTCGAGATCCACGTTCGCCAACGGCGCGCCGGCGCCGGCGGCGCGAATCGTACCGCTTATTGTACCGCCGGGAGACAGCGCGAAATCAATCCCAGGCGTTCTTGCGCCCTCCACAACGGTGATGGCCGTAGCGAGGGCGTGCGAGTGTACGCCGTCGTAATATGTGCGCGGATAGCCTTGGGCGATAGTGGGGTCGACGCGCAGCGTATGGTTTCCCGCGGGTACCGGCCCCACTTCATAGTTTCCACTCGCGTCCGTGTGCCCGCCCTGATGCATCCGCACGCCCGCGGCATCGAACAAGTCAATATCGATGTTCGCCAGCGGCGCGCTGGTTCCTGCGTCAGTAACCGCTCCCGCGATCGTCCCGCCCGGCGGCAGGACAATATCAATCCCAGCGATATTGTTGCCGGTTACCGCAATAGGGGACGCAAGCGCGATGTCGCTCTGTTCTCCGTAGTACGTCATCACAAAGTACTGTCCCAATGCAGGGCTCGGGTCAGCGCGCAGGAAGTAGGTCCCGGTAGGAAGGGCACCCACGGCGTAGAAACCGTCGACCGCCGTAGTCGCGGGGTAGCCGCTTAGGAATTCGCCGTTGCCACAGTTTGTCGTGGCTTGACAAACTGTGGCGAAGAGATCGATGTCCATCCCGCCCACCACGGAGCCTCCGACCGAAGATGTGACCCTGCCCGAGATCTCAACGCCGATTGAGAGCGCAAAATTCACACCCTTCAACGCCTCACCCGCCAATACCGTGATCGGTTGCGCCTGGCTGGGCAGGAATACGTGATTGTAGTACTGATCGACGAAACCGTCTATCCTGCTCGCGTCCGCGCGCAACTTGTAAGTACCCGGGCCGGGAAGCGTCACCGTGTAAAGCCCATTGACGCCCGTTTTCCCGCCTTGGACCGTCACGGCCAGACCGTTAGCGTCAAACACGTCCAAGTCGATACCGATGAGGGGAGAGCCGGTCCCCGCGCTTGTCACCTGTCCTGAAATCGTCTCAACGGCGTTGGCCACCATGGGAAGACCGATGATGGCCAACAAAAACAAGACTCGCTTGCAGTCCGCCGGGCAAAGAGGCATTCGCGGGATTTCCTTCTCAGAGCCTGTGAACTTTTCAGTTTCTTGCGTTGAAACGTTCATAAAATGAC
>CAZPMT010000163.1:0-10808 GCA_964587655.1 uncultured Nitrospiraceae bacterium | reverse complement strand
CTCAGTCAACAAATCTCGACAGTTTTCATATTTAACGCATCTGATGGCCATTCAGTTAACGCATATGTGGTAGCTTTTGCCATTTTTAGTATGATACAACGAGAGATACACGACTGTCGGCACCTGGCCCGATTCTTGCTCAACTAACAACGTAAACTTGAGGGCCGCTATCGCGCAGGGTTCTCCGTAGGAGGACTGGCGGGTAGCGGTTTCACGAGAAAACAATCGCTCTGTGGGGTGTGCCCGCTTGGGGATTGTTACTGGCAGTGGTGAGCAAGAGCAGACAAGGAGAAAATGTGATGAATCGAAGAATGGTATTGGTATTGCCGGTGATCGCTCTCATGATGGCGACACCAGCCTTCGCCTTTTTCATGGATTTCGAAGAAGGCTTGGGCAATGACGGGACTAACATCGTTGGAGTGCCGGGAGTAACGTTCACGGACTCGGCGGGATTGCCCTGGATATACAGTGACGTAACGACAGGCAACTACAATGCCCACTCAGTCAACACTGGC
Organism: uncultured Nitrospiraceae bacterium; assembly: GCA_964587655.1. Classification (GTDB taxonomy): domain Bacteria; phylum Hydrogenedentota; class Hydrogenedentia; order Hydrogenedentales; family SLHB01; genus CAZPMT01. The sequence continues at coordinate 10,293 of CAZPMT010000163.1, read as the reverse complement.
CAGAGTTGGGGCACTGGCGCCTACAACATGTATGACTACGTGGTTGCGTGGCTTGGGACCACGGGCGATTGGGGCCGGATTGATTTCGTCGACCAAAATGGCACATGGTTCCAAACTGGGGTAAGCACCTACTCTAATGTCTGGCTGGAAGCCTACAACTCCAGCGGTACCTTGATTGATTGGGCGATGGCAACGAACAACCTGTACGGTCCAGACATGACGTTCCTCCGCGTCGATGCACCCAGCGGACAGTTCATCTCGTACGTTAAGATCCACGACACCGGGAACTACTGGATAGTGGACAACATGACGGGCGATATGGGCGGTGGGACGCCTCCTCCTCCTATTCCTGAGCCGGCAACTCTCAGCCTGTTGGGCTTGGGTTTGACGGGGATGCTTGTACGCCGCTTCCGTAAGAGCGCCTGAGTCGGCGAGCCCAGTTACAATGGACAATCCGGCATGCGGGAGAAGACAGCTCGCGTGCTGGCCGGTCCGGCAAGAATAATGTAAGTCGAGCAAAGGCGCCCGCCACATGCGATAACGCATGTGGCGGGCATCTACATGTCACCAGCCGAGCCAGCGTCACAGGGGCATCGTGGACCAACTGGGCTCATCCACGAAGGTGAGTACGTTTACTCTATTAATCCCGTGGCAAGCTCGTGCGCATCTCTTGCGCGCCCGCCTGAGAGGGTGCGGCAGTTGAAATCGAGAGGAATCGTCCGAATGATGGACGAGGTGGACTCTATGGACGAAATGGACGAGAACGAGACGCGCCGGGCGGGTGAAAGACAATCTCGACGCGTGAACCCTTTTCCTGCAAGTCTGCTATAGTCTCCGTGCGTCTATTACCTCTTCCAGGGTAAAGGGGGACATCCATGAATGGCACTAAGATAAGGCTCGGGAGTTCTGGAGAATCGTACGGGTGCGGGGCCTAGTCGCTCTCGCGTAGAGGCTTTGTCAGCCTGGCTTTAGCAGGCTCCTCTTTGCACCCTCCTTAAGGAGGGGTGAAGGCGATAACCTATCCGCAGAAGGGCGCTTCAGCGTCGCTTCCCGAGATGCTTCAGCAAACTTCAAGCCCAAAGCCGGATCCATAAGCCACGCTGAAGCGCGCTAAACTCTCAGAGCAGTTCCAGCCCCACCCCGGTTGAAACCGGGTGCAAAGAGAAGCCTGCTAAAGCCAGGCTGATAAGACCTCCGCGCACGAGTGGTTATGCCCAATTCGAACGCCATTCCGCAGGTAAGCCGGTACCTTATCTTAGTGCCATTCGGGACATCGATGATAGGTGGTTGTGAAGAGGCCGAGGGGGCATGAAGGCCTGAACTTGACGTAGTTGCCGACGCGGTCCGAAAAGCGTTGCGTGCTATCGATCACGGAGCTACCCTTTGATGCGGACGCAGGCCCTGAGGCCCACACCAGCCACAAGCAAGAGAGCGAACATCAGCAGCCGCGGGCTAATTGGGAGTTCGGTGGGGTTATCCACGTCGTACGGATCCGTGCCGAACGCGTGTTCGTCCGCGTCCGATACGCCGTCGTTGTCGGAATCGGTGTCGAGGTAGTTCGGTATGCCGTCTCCATCGGGATCCGCCGTGCCTTCGACCGCGTCGGGAATGCCATCGCCGTCGGCGTCGGGTAGCCCCTCGATCATTAGAGGCCATGACACATCCTCGGAGAGTTGCTCGTAAGGATCGTTGCGCACTAGGGCCGTCGTGTCCCTCACTCGCGCCGTCAACGTGTGCGCTCCGCTTAGACCGTCCGTGTTCAGCAAGAATGCGTCCACGGACTTGCCGGATTGCGGAACGCCGTCCAGCAGCCACTCGACGCCGAGCGCGTGCGTATTCGGGTCGCGCACGGTGATCGAGAAATCAATCGGCGTTCCGGCCGGGCCTTCGACTGTCGAGCTTGTGTCCGGGGTCTGACTGAGAGCGAGGGTGATTGCGGGGGACTCGTAAAGACTGAGCACGTGGGCTTCTGTGCATACCTCGCAGAACGATGCGCCCAATGATCGCATCTTGCAGTTCAGCTTCGGACGATAGATGCCGGTTGTCAGATATCGAGCGCCCTCAAAGATGCCCACGACGCTCGCATAAGGCGACGTCTCCGGAGTGGGCAGAGGGGTGCTTGCCTCGATCCACGTGTTCCACTTGATATTTGGGCGCGACGTTTGAAACGTCACGTTCGGTTCCGGATCTCCGGGCGGGTAACCGGGGTAGGGAGTCTCGTACTCGTCAGCGAGGCCGGCGAATGAGTGGCCGATCTCATGTACGGCGACCTCGGGGGCGCTCGATGCGAGCGACACCACAGCCAACGATCCGCCGCTGCCGCCGTACAGCGGGTCGTTGACGATCACGAGAACTCGATCGAACGTAGGAGCCGACATCGCCGCGTCGAATGCCTTGGATGTGTTTACAGTCAGCAGCCGCTCGATTCCGGATGTCCAATAGGTGGCGTCCAGAGCGGTGTCGACATAGTACCCCGTATTCGGATTGTCCGCTCCGGATTCGTTAGACACGACGTCCACCCAGTAGGCGTTTATGTACGAGGCGTATTCGCTCCACGGAGATACGTTCAACACTTCGCCGAGGATGCGCTGGGCGTCGTCGTGAAACTGAGCGATCTCAGATGCGCGGTAGCCGTCTCCCAACACGACGAACACATATTGCGAGCTATCGCTGCCGTTGTCCAGGAACTTCGCATACGGGAGACTAGCCTTCTGCCCGCCGTAGTCCCGTGCTTTCGACAGGTCCAACACGTGCGCCGCTTTGCCGCCGTCTACGCTCACGGCGACCTCCTTCAGGTCTTTAACCCAAGGCACGCGCACGGCGAAATCAAGGGAATCTTGGATAATCGCCCCGCCTTTCATGACGCCCGTCGTGGTATCGACGTAATCGAAATACAGCGTTTTCGGAATACGAAAGGAGGCCTCGTGAACCGCGCCGCTCGCGCCCTGAAACAACAACGAGGAATCAGCGAGGGATCCCGGTTTGGTCCACCTCCCGCCACCTGGCAGGACACGAAGCCCGGAGCATTCTATCTGTCCATTCTGGTACTGCAAGTTGAGCACAGCCGTGCCGGATGGCGTCTCCGCGGCGGATAGGACGGAAACGACGACACCCAGAGCGACAAGACTCCACTGCCCGAATCTGATCATCATGCGCACCTCCTCCTGGGAAAATAGGGACGGCCACTTGACTTCATAGGATCTTGTCTCTTTTCTTAGGTCTGCCGACGGGTAGTGAGGGACTCTGAGAACACCACACTTTATTTGTCTTCATCGGGCCTTTGGGCCTTGTCTTCGTTCTCTGAGAAATCGGGCCAAATTGGTCTTCCTGCCGCTTGATGAAATCCGGAGGACCCGGCGGCCGTTTACGGCCTTCGTGGCAGTCCGGGCCCAGTCGTCGCACTAAACACCGTCTTTGTCGTGATCCCGGCCGTCGTCATCGTAGACAACTTATCGGCGTTGCCATACGTGTACGCCATGGGGATCCTGCCCTGCTATCATCCTTCCATTACAGCCTCGCACATTCCCATTATACCACGTAGTTGCTTCGGGTCAAAACAGAAGGCTGGAAAGCGGGCTCTTTTCTTGAGAACGCCAACGCGAACAACCATAATCAGCGTACCGGGCGACGGCCATCACGGGAGAAAGATAATGGGTTTGGTTCTGATAATCATGGGGGCTACGAGCATGGCGGCAGCGGAAGAGTCGGCCATCAACTACGACGAATCGAAAGTGGCGTCGTATGCCTTGCCCGATCCGCTTCGAACGGACTCGGGCGAGACAGTCGGAACGCCGGAGCAATGGCGCGAGACCCGGCGGCCCCAAGTCCTGGAATTTGGGGGAAGAAGCAGCCGTGAATGAACATACTAGTCTACCGCCCGAAGCACTTGAGCCGGAGGAAGGAGATGAGCATAGCAACTGAATTGTCGCGCAGGGCGTTTCTTGGCCGTAGTGCGGGTTCCATTATGCTGGGAGCGGCATCGCCGCTGATCGTTCCCTCGCGCGTCTTCGGCGCGAACGAACGCGTGGGAATCGGGTACGTCGGCGTGGGGCGGCGTGCGCGGCAAGTGATGGACCTGCCCAAGGGGATGCAGATTGTCGCTATCAGCGACGTGAACCAGAACCGGCTGGACGAGTTCAAAGGGAAGGGCTGGAAGCCTCACTTGGACTACCGCAAGATGCTGGAATCGCGGGATGTGGACGCGGTGATTGTCGCGACCCCCGACCACTGGCATGCCCTGAACTGTATTCATGCGTGCGAAGCCGGCAAGGATGTGTACTGCGAGAAACCCATGTCGCTCACGGTGCGAGAAGGCCGGGCGATGGTGGATGCCGTCCGGAAAAACAAGCGCGTGTTCCAAACCGGCAGTCAGCAGCGATCCATGGAGGAGTGCCGCTTCGGGTGTGAACTGGTGCGCAACGGGCGCATTGGCAAAGTGCACACGGTGCACGGAAACAACTATCCGAGTCCGTGGGAATGCACGTTGCCGGAACAACCCGTGCCGAAAGGGCTGAATTGGGACATGTGGCTCGGGCAGACGCCCGTGCGCACGTATCACGAAGAGCTGTATCTTCCACGGGTCCGCGGAACCGAGGCCGGCTGGATCTCGTTCCGTCCGTATTCAGGCGGAGAGATGACGGGATGGGGTGCGCACGGGTTGGATATCATCCAGTGGGCTCTCGGAATGGACGAGACGGGTCCCGTAGAGGTGTGGCCTGAAGGCGAAGGGCTGAAATGTCCCGTGAGTTTCCGTTACTCGGACGGTGTAGTTTTGAAGTTGGACAACAAGGGACCTGCCGGCGGAGGGTTGTTTGTCGGCGACAAAGGGGAGATCATGATCGATCGCGGAAAGTACGCGGCGAAGCCCGCAGAGTTGGCGAAAGAGCCTCTGAAAGACTCTGACGTTCATCTTTACAAGAGCATGGATCACATGCAGAATTGGCTCGACTGCATTCGGTCGCGGGAGAAACCTGTCGCGGATGTCGAGATCGGCCACAGGACCACCACGGTTTGTCACTTGGGCAACATTGCACGGTGGACGGGGCGCAAGCTGAAATGGGACCCGGAAAAGGAATCGTTCGTTGGCGATGAAGACGCCAACAGCTACCTGCAACGGCCCATGCGTGCGCCGTGGACGCTCTGAGGGCGAGGGAGACACAGTATGAAGACGAGACGCATCCGTTTACTCGCGATGCTGGCAGCGGTTCTTTCACTGCCGGTATATGCGCTTCCCGTTGGCTCGAGCCTGGAAAAGGACAAGGTCATCATCACCGTATCCGGGAAGCTCTTCACTTCGTATAAGTTCGCGGCATCACAGAAATATCCGTATTTCTGGCCCGTGAACGGACCGGCCACGGGGACCTCAATCACCACGGAGACGTCAGAGCCGTATCCGCACCATCATTCGCTCTTCTTCGGTTGCGACAAGGTCAATGGCGGCAACTACTGGCAGGAGGGAAACGAGCGCGGACAGATCCTGTCTCAGGGACCGAAGATCGTCGAGGCGGAGGGAGACCGCGCCGTATTCACCGATGAGTGCCTTTGGAAGCGGCCGGGGCAGGATCCGATAATGCGCGATTCCCGTCGCGTGACTGTTGCCGCGCCCGACGATTCGCGCAGGATCATCGACTTCGAGATCGCCCTGGAACCGCTCACCGATATCCGAATCGATAAGAGCAATCATTCCCTGTTCTCGGCGCGCGTGATGCCGGAACTCAGTGTCGCATCCGGCGGTACGCTGATCAATGCGGAGGGCGCGACCTCGGAGAAAGGAACGTTCGGCATCAAATCGCCCTGGTGCGACTATTCGGGAAAGCGCAACGGCGTCACTGAAGGACTTGCCATCTTCCAGAATCCGAACAACCGTTGGTACCCAGTTCCGTGGTTTACCCGAGACTATGGGTTCTTCTCACCGACACCCATGTACTGGATTGAAGGCGACGTCCTGAAACTCGCGAAAGGCGAGAGACTCGCACTTCAGTACCGTGTCATTGTCCACTCCGGCGACGCAAAGGCTGCCGGCATCGAAGACCTGTTCCGACAATACGCGAATGAGCAGGCGCCCAAGCACTAGACCCGTTCTTGGGCTCCTCCATACTGGCGCGTTGCTCGGCCATGATGTGGCCGAGGTTACGGTAACTCGGCCAACTCCTGAGCCAATTCCTTGACGTTGATTGCCTCAATCTCGGTCGTAATGGGGTAACGGTCATGACCGGAGTATACGACGAATGACCTGTCCGGTTGTACGTCTTCCCGGGCTTGGTAGAACCCCTTCTCGCACTTTGGGGCCGAACCCAGTTTGATTTCAATTGCCCAGAGTTTGCCGCCTGGCAACTCAAGCAGCAAGTCGATTTCCGCGCCTGCCGATGTTCGATAGAAGCTCGCATGGGTGCGGCTTGGGGCGGCGGCAAGCAAGTTCTCGATGACAAAACCCTCCCAGCTAGCGCCGACGACCGGGTGGCCGCAAAGGGCGTTGTAATCCGGGACCCCGAGCAGGGCATGTAGCAGACCGCTGTCGCGCACATAGACTTTGGGCGACTTCACCAGGCGTTTGTTCAAATTGGTGTGGAAAGGCCGCAGGCGTCGCACCAATAACAGGTCAACCAGCAGGTCGATATACCTTGTGACCGTCTGGGCGCTTATCGAAAGACTACTCGCAAGCCGTGAGGCATTCAGCAGCGTGCCTTGGCTGTGGGCCAGCATCGTCCACAATCGTTCCAGAGTCTCCGCGGGTATACGCGGCCCGAACATAGGGACGTCCCGCTCAAGATAGGTCCGGATGAAATCCTTGCGAAGAGCAAGGCTCTCTTCATTGCCGGCGGCCAGGTAGCTGTCCGGATAGCCGCCACGAACCCACAGATTCGTGATCTTGGCTTGGCCAGCACCTACTTCCAAAATATCGAACGGCCCCATATCGATATAGGCAATGCGGCCTGCGAGGCTCTCCCCCGATTGGCGCAAGAGGTCGATGGAGGCCGAACCCAAGAGCAAGAATCGCCCGTTCCGTTTTCCGCTTCGACGGCCCTTATCAATCAGACCACGAAGCGTCTGGAAAAGCTCCGGCACGCGATGTATCTCGTCGAGCACGACGAGGCGGTCTTCATATTGGCTCAGGAAAAGGGCCGGGTCGGATAGCTTCTCCCGGTCTGCTCTGTCTTCCAGGTCCAGATACAATGAGTCTGTCTTCTCGGAAATGTCAATTGCCAGAGTTGTCTTGCCTACCTGGCGAGGGCCGATAAGCGCTACGGCAGCTTGACGGCTCAATGCGGCTCGTATTGCGGACTCTATTCTTCGCGGAACCATGACTGCATTTTATCCATTGCGTGGAAGAATTGCAAGGAGTGTGGGGGTGATTCCCGAAGAACGGGCTGAGGGGCGATCGCCGATCGAGGTGTTCCTCACAGTTTGTCGCGGTTTGACAAACTGTTACGTATACGCGGGGTCGTGCATGCGGGGTTCGCCGTCGAATGTGAGTTCGACGACGTTCAGGTCAGGGTTCGGGGCTTCATCGGGAAGGCCGTGCAGCCAAACCCGGTCGCCGCGTTGTTCGATCTTGAGGGTCTGGCCTGTCGTTACGAGACGCGCGGAGCGCACCGTGCTGCCGCACCATGCGAAGGGCAGAATCGCGCCCGGCCAGCGCTGGATGAGTAGATAGACCTTGCCGCCCGCGCGCGTTGACCAGCCCAACGCGGGCGCTATGACGCAGGAGCGGCCCGCGCCGTAGACGGCGTCTCCGTGTGCGCGCATCCACTCGCCGATCGCGCGGAGAGTGGCCACGGCTTGCGGCGGGAACCGGCCTTCGCCGTCCGGCCCGACGTTCAACAGGAGATTGCCGCCCTGGGCCACGCACGACGCGAGTAACCGCAGCAGCGATGCGGGCGTCTTGTAGTTGAGATCGCCGGACGCGTATCCCCAACTGTCGTTCATCGTGTAACACGCTTCCCACGGGCCCGCCTGAGGGATCACCACGTTTTCAGGCGTGCCGAAATCTTCCGGAATGCCCGCGCGGTCGTTCATGATGATGTCCGGCTGAAGGCTTCGCACCATCGCGTTCAACTCGCGCGCGCGCCAGACGTGCGAAGGGAACCCGCCGTCGTACCAGAGCACGTCGACCTTGCCGTAGTTCGTACACAGTTCACGCACCTGTGCGTGGGCCTGCTCGACCATGGGCTCGTACACCGAGTCCGCCTTCATCGGCAGAGGCGGCAATTGCCCTGGAAAACGCCAATCTTGGAGCGAATAGTAAAACCCCATCCGCATCCCGGCGGCATGACAGGCCTCGGCATATTCCGCGATGAAGTCGCGCCGCGCGGCCGTCTTCGGCGCGGTGAACTCCGACGCCTGGCTGTCGAACAAGCAAAACCCGTCGTGATGGCGCGTCGTGAAGACCATATAGCGCATGCCGGCGTCCTGGGCCGAGGAAACCCAATCGCGCGCGTTGAAGTGACGCGGCTGGAACTGTTCCGCCAGCTTCGCGTATTCGTCGTTGGGAATGTGTTCCTGATACATGATCCATTCCCCGCGGCCCGGCATCGAGTACAGGCCCCAATGAATGAACATTCCAAACCGCGCCTCGATCCACCAGCGCATCCGTTCCGAAACCGTATCTGTTATCATTCCCGTGTCTCCTTCATTGGGTGCGGCGCCGCGCCGTCGGGGTCTCATTCCTGCACGCAGTCTAGCGCGGATTTCGGGTCAGAACGGCGAATAGGGGACGCGATCCTCCGTGCCAAATGGACTAGGCGGAAATACGCGAGTGGACTTCGCGGTGGGACCATGGCTTGATCTTCGCCAGCGTCTTGGCAAGCGAGTCCTTGGTTTTGGCCGCGTCGTAGTCTGACTGCAAGCCGATCCAGAAACCCTCGGACATGCCGAAGAACCGCGACAGGCGGAGGCCCGTATCCGCGGTGACCGCGCGGGTACCCGCCACGATTTCGCCGATGCGGCGCTGCGGCACGCCGATTTCCTTGGCCAGCCGGTATTGCGTGATGCCCATCGGCTTCAGGAATTCCTCCAGCAAAATCTCACCGGGGTGCGGATAACGAACTTTGCGCATGATGTTTCTCCGTCAATGGTAGTCCACGATCTCAACGTCCTTCGGACCTTCCGCCGTCCACACGAAGCACACGCGATACTGGTCGTTGACGCGGACGCTGTGCTGCCCGGCTCGGCCGCCCTTCAAGGCTTCCAGACGATTGCCTGGCGGCACGCGCAGGTCGTCCAGTTTCCCTGCCCGGTTCAGCATCGCCAGCTTGCGCATGGCCACCGGCTCGATATGCACGAACCGCCTGATACGCCGGCCGCCGAATAGTCTCTGCGTATCGGCGCACTTGAACGACCGTATCGCCATAGCCGCATACTAACGCTACGCGTTCGTATTGTCAAGTGTCACTACTCGTAATCATGCTCGTGTTGAGGAGTGAGATGGGCTCGGTTATTCCTCCCCGTGTATTGCTCCCACAATCGTAACTGTCCAGCTACTCCCTTCGCTCGCCTGCTAATAAGGACAAAGGCTAAAGGACAAAGGAGTGCCGGGAACGCAAGAGGCCCTTTAAGACGATATCTTTTACATCTTTGTTCTTTGTCCTTTATCTTTTGTGCATGTGTTACCGCATACGGAGCATGGCACCTGGACAGTTACCCACAATCAACGTAATCTGGGCAGCGTCCCCATGTTTCCCACAAGACCTGATAATTCAATACCTACCGAGTGCATAGATCCAGGCTCTCCGGATTTCCCCGGACCGCCGAAACCGTGGTTGTAAACGGGAGCAGACTACCCGGTCGAGGCCGACATCTCGCCCCGCGTCATCAACACCCTCTATATATTAGCCCACGGCGTTCCACTGTTAGGCTGTAGGCTGAAGGCTGTAGGCTGTAGGTAAGCGGATGGCGCACGCGGTGTTACGGATGACGGTCGGTGGCTGGTGGACGGTGCATGGCGGGACAAAGGCTCCGGTTTCGGGTCTCCAAGCCTTCGGGCCGACAGCTTTCAGCATCGGGTTGAGTGCGCGTGCCGTTGCTGCGAAACGAGGGGTCACGGAAGAAGCCTGACCGAACTCGTGCGACACATGCGGTCCGCCACTGTTCGAGGCTAAGCCCGCAAATGCCGCTACTCGACAATGCGGCGTTTGGGTTCGGTTTCAGGGGTCACATCGCGAAACAAGGGTGATTTGATTAACAAAATCGCAAGATATTAGCATTAAGCATGTTTATGTCGAGAAGATTCACTCTATTGACTTAGCCCGGATTTCTCACCACTTGTAACAAATCGGGCCGTCAGATGTAGTATAA
>CAZPMT010000162.1:0-10871 GCA_964587655.1 uncultured Nitrospiraceae bacterium | reverse complement strand
CTAGCACTTGGTTCAGCACGCACCCCTGTAAGTCCATCCCATGGTACAGACCGCCAGCCTATTCAGTCAACTGCTCAACAAATCCCGTGCAACCAATTCGCTGCGCTGGTCAACAAGCACCAAGCCGAGCGCCGCGCCAAGGGCGGGGTCAAGGCCCACGTCTTGTTCGACCACGACGACTACATGCCCTCGTATGTGTTGATCCGCAGGGCGCCGCGAAGAAAGCAGGGGCTGCCGAGACTCTTCTGGGAAAGATTGGAAAAGCCTAACGTCGCAAGAAAGAGATTGAAAGCCAGCTCTTGGAACTGGAAAGTGGAAGAGGGCGAACTCAAGCGGAAAGTCTTGGATGCCGAGGCTATGCGGGACTCGCTCACTAAGTTCCGGGATCTGTCCGACCTAGCAAAGTCTCAAGGGACGAAGTACTTGCTGCACCCGAGAAAAGAGCAATTAAGGGCAAGATTCGATTAACATCACGTTGATAGAACACCGGATGCGCGACGACTGCTCACAAGGGGCGGTTGGCGAGCGATCCGGGTCTCAACAGCTTCTGACTCTCGTCGTTCCGAGGGCACTCACGCCTCAAGATACATCGTTGCGGGTTCTGTCAAGGGTCACGCTGAGTCGATAGCGCTTGAGACCATCGTTAAGACTGAGTCCTTCACTTCCTGGAAAAGCTGTGCCTATGATGTCACAACGAATTCAAGGTCGTTGGGAAGATCCGCGCCGACGACGGTCGACAAATCGGCATGGGGCGGGTCCCTCTCTGACGGCTTCTCGTCAGGGCACTCAAATGGGTGGGCCACAAAATGGCCACAAAAACGACCTTCAACTGTGTCTGGCTTCTGTTGGGAATCTGTCGGGGAAGTGTCGGATTCGGGCTTTTCGAGTCTCTGGATGCTGGCGTCTAATGTACTGAGAGTGTTGGACTTCTGTTGGTGTTTTGCCGGGATCTTGTCGCGTGTAAGTCCTTTTACTTCAATAGGTTAGGGTGGGTTCGATTCCCGCCGCCTCCACCATTCTACTTCTGACTCTTTCGCGGCAGAACCGCCACATCCAAAGGGGTAAACCATGGAGTGCGACGCGGCGCCACGAGCAGACAGGGAGACATCGGCAAGAGCAGGAAAGTCTTCGGAAAACCAAGATCTGTCTCCGTTGCGGAACCCGGCATTTGTGCGGCGCAAAGATGGTATAATATGGGTGGATTTGGGGTGTTTCAGGAAAGGGATTTCAGAGCAGGGAGTGGGTGAGTATGCAATGCAGTACGAAAATCGGGGGTGGGTTGTTCCATGCCCCGAAGGGAGGATCTGACAATGAAACTGACAACCGTGGTCCTGAGCGTGCTGTTGTTGTGTGTCTTGGCTATGCCGGCGGCGCTGGCCGCCTCGTGTGATGACTACATTGAGGTTTGGACGTTCGATGCAAACTGGAACATGATCGGCTACACGTACGTTCACAACCACATCGTGGAGTGGTACTGGGGAACGGACAAGGGTCCATACCACCGGGTGGAATCCTGGACCGAGTGTTACTCTGGCCGCAGGGGCAGAAGCGGGCCAGCGCAGCCACCCCAGGTAACGGTCGCAAGCCCGCAGGAAACCACGTATTTTGCCGACCATAACCTAGTGATCGATGCTACCGCATCCGCCTCGGAGGATGAGATTCAATCCTTCCATACCCGTATTGACGGACGAAAGGTCCAACCGGGCGATTCAGTGCCGCTTTCGACTCTGGGCCTTGGCACGCATGTTTTCGTTGCGGCGGCCTTTACCACCGCCGGCGAGTATGCGTTGGTAATTGTGCCGTTTACCGTGGAGGCATCGCCGCTGGACAGCGATACTACGCCGCCGTCCATTGCTCTTACCGCGACGCCGTCCGCGCTGTGGCCCCCGATTGGGATATGGGTTCCGATCCGTCTGAAAGTGACGATAACCGACGAAGAAGATACCGCCCCGACATGGCGAGTCATTGGGGTGTCCGCGAGTGATCTGGGATCCAGCGTTGAGGACTTGGACAAGACGAGTCGTCTGGTGTGGACGAGCCCAGACAGCCGTCGCGTGTGTTTGCGTGCTTGGAAAACCCCCTGGCCGTGGGCAGACCGCGTATATACAATCACGCTTCAGGGAACGGACCACAGCGGCAACAGCAAGACGTGCAATACAACCGTCAGGGTATTGCCTTGGAACATCTTCCGTTGGCGCTGATCTACAAGATATGATTCGGGGGCGCTAGACAAGGCCGGCGGCTCGTCCTGAGTTCCTCGGACAACTTTAGGGCGCGCGTGCTTGCACGCCCTGGGTGTGAAAGAGTGCTGCATACGATTCGGATATCCGAGATGAAAGTCTCGAACCAGGCCGAGGATGTCCTTGTGACATACTACCTGGGTTCATGCGTCGGGCTGGCGTTGTACGATCCCGTGGCGCGCGTCGGCGGGCTGATCCATTGCGTACTCCCTGTTGCCTCGATCGACCCTGCGAAAGCGCGGATGAATCCGTGCATGTTCACCGACACGGGGGCGCCGACTCTGATCAACAGTATCATGAATCTCGGCGCGCAGAAAAGCCGCCTCGTCGCGAGAGTGGCGGGCGCAGCCAGCCTGCTGAACGGAAAAGGGGCATTCGATATCGGCGAACGAAATTATATTGTTCTGCGCAAGGTGTTATGGGAGAATAAAATCCTGGTTGCCGCGGAAGACACCGGCGGCACGGTTGCGCGCACGATATGCCTCTACATGAATACGGGCCGAACCACTGTCAAGTCCCGCGGATTGGAAAAGGATCTGGAGTGAGAATATGAGCCGAAAAAAGGAGATCCTCGATGGGCTTCAGGCGATTCCCGCCTTGCCCACCGCTGCCGGCCGCATGATCGTGCTGCTGCGCGACCCTGACGTGGACATTACGGAAGTCATTCACACCATCGAATATGATCCAAGTATGACTTCAAACGTGCTGCGCCTGGCGAACTCGGCGTACTTCGGCGGCCCGCGAACGATTAGCTCGCTGCGGGACGCCATCGTCCGCCTCGGGTTCAACCGGATTTTCCAGTTGGTCCTCACGGCGGCCATAATGCCCGTGGCCCGGCAAGCGGTCAAAGGGTATGACCTTCCAGCGGGAGGCTTGCTCGAGCATTCGATTGCCGTCGCGATGGGCGCCGAAGAGCTTGCCTCGCAACTCAAGCTCAAGACTCCTGCCGCCACGTTTACGGCGGGATTGCTTCACGACTTGGGCAAGGTCATTCTCGGGACCTTCCTCCAGGTGGACGCCGGACCCATCGTCGACATCGCCTATCGAGAAAAGATATCGTTCGAGTTGGCCGAAGCCCGCGTGCTCGGCATCGACCACGCCGGGGTCGGCGCCGCGCTGCTCGAACGGTGGGACCTGCCCACGACGATCGTCGAGGTGGTTCGGTGGCATCATCAGCCCGAATCACACTAAGGCGAGACCCTTCTCATGGATCTGGTTCACGCGGCCGATCATCTCAGCCTGGCGAGCGGCGTCGGCGTCGGTGTGGATGGACTCAACTACCACCCGTCCGAGGAGGTGATGGCTCGCCTGAATATCAAGGCCAGTGTGGCCGAGACCGTGCTGTGCAAGATGCTTGACGGCGTTGCCGAACTTCGTGACGTTATCGAATCCCCCGTCCGGACGTGAGCAAGATGGCGCTGAGGGACCCCGCAATCGGAAAATGGCCACACGCCTGAAAGTCTGCTACAATCCTTCCGTTTCCTTGTACCGGCAGGCCGCGTGCAGCAGTGTCATCTAGTGCGCAAGTAAGATTGTAAACGCAGGAAGAAGGTCCGAATCATGACGAAGAGATTGATGGTTGTTCCGGAGAAGGTTCGCAAGAGCCACGTGATCGACTTGGGAACTATTCCCGTTAACGCATACGACAAGACGCTTCGCGAGGAGCTGGACTCGAATCCCGATATTACACCCGCCGCGTGCCTCCGCATCTTCAGGGACATGGCGGTAATACGCGAATTCGAAACTATGCTCGATCAGATCAAGAAACTCGGGAGCTATGAAGGCCTCGAGTACAAGCATTTGGGCCCCGCGCATCTGTCGTTGGGACAGGAAGGCGCCGCAGTCGGCGAGTGTTTCTATTTGACGGTGAATGATCACATCTTCGGAAGCCACCGGAGCCATGGCGAGGTCATGGCGAAGGGGCTCCGCGCGGTCTTCGAACTCAAGGGCGCGGACCTGCGGCCCATCGTGGAAGCATACATGGACGGGAACATCCTGCGGGTCGTTGAGCAGAACGAGCCGAACTGGGAGCCGCTCGTCATCGCGGGCAAGGGCAAAGGCAAGAAGCCCATGTTCGCGAGCGAGGAAGAGGAGGAGCAGGGGATCGATTTCCTCCTATACGGGCTGCTGTCGGAGATCTTCGGCAAGGAACACGGTTTCAACAAGGGCATGGGCGGATCGATGCACACGTTCTTCCCGCCTTTCGGGATCTATCCCAACAACGCCATCGTTGGCGGCAGCGCGGATATCGCCACTGGCGCGGCCCTATACAAAAAGATCCAGAAGCAGCCGGGGATTGTGGTCGCCAACATCGGCGACGCTTCGATCGGGTGTGGTCCCGTGTGGGAAGCCCTCGGCTTTGCCTCGATGTCGCAGTTCAACACATTGTGGGAAGACGGGTACAAGGGCGGCCTGCCGATCATCTTCAACTTTATGGACAACTTCTACGGCATGGGAGGCCAGCCCATCGGCGAGACGATGGGGTTTGACTATCTATCGCGTGTGGGCGCCGCCGTGGCGCCGGACAACCTGCACGCAGAGACCGTAGACGGGAATAACCCACTCAGTCTCGCGGATGCCTACAAGAGAAAGCTCAAGGTGCTTGCCGAAAACCACGGGCCGGTCCTGCTGGACGTGTTGTGCTACAGGCAGACGGGGCATTCCCCGAGCGACCAGTCGTCGTATCGCGAGCGCGACGAGATCGAAATGTGGAAGAAGTGCGATCCTCTGGCGGAGTTCGGCGGCAAAATGATCGACGCGGGGCTCGTCCGCGATGAAGACCTCGAGGCGGTCCGCGCCTATGCGAAGCGGAAGGTCGCCAAAGCGTGCCGGCTGGCATCGCGCGCGGACCTCTCGCCGCGGCTCAAGCTTGGAGCGCACACGGGCCTGGCGGCGCTCATGTTCTCAAACGTCCGCGAAGAGAAGCTGCCAGGACTGCGCTGCGGTTCCGACGTGTTGATCCCCGACATCAAGCAGAACCCACGGGTGCAGAAGATCGCAAAGAAATCCAGGAAAGGCGTCGACGAGAACGGCGGCGTGCTTAGCGCGGCCCGCGCAGTCACTTTTGGCGAGGCCATATTTGAAGCGGTCATACACCATTTCTACAACGACTCGCGGCTGGTCGCGTACGGCGAAGAGAATCGCGACTGGGGCGGCGCCTTCGCCGTATATCAGGGGCTGACCGAATCGCTCCCGTACTACCGCCTGTTCAACTCGCCGATCTCGGAAGGCGCCATAGTGGGTACGGCCGTGGGCTACGGCCTCGAGGGCGGCCGCGTCATCGCGGAACTGATGTACTGCGACTTCATGGGCCGCGCAGGCGACGAGGTGTTCAACCAACTCTCGAAGTGGCAGGCGATGTCCGGCGGGTATCTCCGCATGCCGGTCGTGCTGCGCGTATCCGTCGGCAGCAAGTACGGCGCGCAGCATTCGCAGGATTGGACGGCCTTCGCGGCCCATACGCCCGGACTGAAGGTTGCGTTTCCCGCGACGCCTTACGATGCAAAAGGCTTGATGGCCAGCGCCCTCTTGGGCAACGACCCCGTCGTGTTCTTCGAGAGCCAGAAGCTTTACAACCAGACTGAGATCTTCTGGAAGGACGGCGTTCCCGAGGAGTATTACACCGTTCCCATCGGCGAACCCGTCGTTCTCAAGGAAGGCCGCGACGTGACCTTCCTGACCTTTGGCGCGACGCTCTATGCAGCCCACGAAGCGGCCAAGCGTCTCGAAAGCCAGTACGGCGTCTCGGTCGAACTTATCGACGGACGTTGCCTCGTGCCCTTCGACCATGAGGTCCTGTACAACTCCGTTAAGAAGACCGGCAAGCTGATCCTGGCCAGCGACGCCTGCGAACGCGGAAGCTACCTCCATACCATCGCCGGTCAGATCACGCAGATAGCGTTCGACTACCTCGATGCGCCGGTCTGCGTCGTCGGCGCACACAACTGGATCGTGCCGCCCGCAGAAATGGAAACGGACTACTTCCCGCAACCGGAGTGGCTGCTCGATGCGTACCACACGCAGATCAAGCCCCTTCCGGGCTATCAACCGTTGATCGACCGCACGGCCCAGGAGTTCATCCAGCTCTCGAAATACGGTATTCTCTGAGAGGGTTGATGTGAGTACCGATGCCGAGGTTGACGGATCCTGCCCTGCGGTGGCATAGTAAGAGCAGGTGGTGAAGTTGGAGACAACGATGCTGGACAGCCTTCAGGAGATATGCGAAAGGGCAAGAGTTCTGCCTGAGGCGGAGAAACTCGCGCTGGTGGATGCTCTACTGGAGCAACTTGATCGTCCCGATCCCGAATTGGATCGTGCCTGGACCGAGGAAGCGCTGAAACGCAGGCAAGCATTCCGGGAAGGACGGCTTGAGGCCCAAGACTACGAACAGGTCATTAAGAGCCTCCGGCGGTCATGAAGATCCGACTCGTATCGGTCGCCAGGGCGGAGCTGCAGGACGCATTAGACTGGTATGGAAGCCAATCTCAAGGGATCGGGGAGGAATTCCTCGCCGAGTTTGACCAGACAGTGCGGCGGATCAGGCGTTTCCCCGAATCATGTCCAGTGCTGAAGGATGGAATGCGAAGGGCCTTACTCAACAGGTT
Organism: uncultured Nitrospiraceae bacterium; assembly: GCA_964587655.1. Lineage (GTDB taxonomy): Bacteria > Hydrogenedentota > Hydrogenedentia > Hydrogenedentales > SLHB01 > CAZPMT01. The sequence goes on along the minus strand of CAZPMT010000162.1, from coordinate 4,027 downwards.
CCCTTACGGCTTGTGGTACGCTATTGAAGTGGATTCTTTGGTGGTGTACGCGGTGGCGCACCTTCACAGAGAACCGCGCTCCTGGTCAGATCGCGGCCCGGGCATGCTCTCCTGACCGACACTGAATCGACGGGAGCGGAGTAGTACGTTTGAGAGGATGCAGTTGGACATCGGACGAGGGTCACTCAGTGGTTACCGTGCAGGCGCGTGTTATTGACGCTACTCATCTGGAGCTTGCGGAACCCATACAAGCCGCTCAAGGCGCACGGGTGACTGTTTCCGTCTCCGAGGCCTGTGACGAAGCAATTGAGCGCAAGGCGTGGTTGCTGTTGTCCGCCGAGGCGCTGGGAAGAGCTTATGCCGACACGGAACCCGATTATCCTCCTGACCTTGTGAGAGAGCAAAATCCGGAGTACAACGGATGAAGGAAGGGGACGTCCTTCTTGCTTCCCTTCCCCAAGCCGACGGCGGATTGAAGAACCGCCCGGCACTTTTCCTCCGAGCGAGAGTTGCGCGATGATGGCGTCTCTCCTCGATACTCACGCAAATCCGAACACGTCCAAGTTCACACGGCGGATAGGGCGGTTCCCGGCATGGACGGTGCGCCGCACCTGTTCCACCGTCTCACGATCGAACGTGGCATCCCCGCACCGGTCGCACACCTGTGCAGGGATGTGCTCGACCATGACCATCTGGCCCTCGATGCGGAAGATCTCTTCTACGCGTTCCTCGTGAAAGGCCGTGTTCCCGCACACTTCGCACTTTGTCATGACCGCCTCCGCGCCCGGAAATCAAGATTGAAGTCGCTTTTCCATGCTATGGACGGGATGGACTCTATGGACGACGTGGACACCGAAAAGATTCACCTGCGCGGCTCCGTCCATTCTGTCCACAGCGTCCACTCCGTCCATACCGCCTCCATGTTCACTAGAAAGTGGCTACGAGATCCGGAGAACTCCATACCGGCGACCGTGGATCCTATCATGCTCTCCTTCAGACCGCCTCCGCAAGCCTCGATTGAAGCTGTTCGAACGCCTTGTCCACATCCTTGGGCGCGGTCCGCTCGATGACTTTCCGCAACTTCGATATGGCTCCGCCGACTTTCTTTCCGTCGCGCACCGTTCCGAACAGGTGGCGGCTCACCGTCGACTGCGACAGGTCCAAGATCGCCGCGATGTCCTCCTGGGTCTTACCCTGGAAGTAGTAGAGCGTGACGACCTCGCGCTGCCGGTTCGTGAGCTCGGAGCCGATGATCTCGGCGACTACCGGTTTCACCTCTCTGAAGAAATCCTGGAACGCATGCCGCCGCGCCTGGTCTTCCTTCGTCTCGAACCACAAAGCCCGGTTAGCCGGGACACTTTCTAAATATCTCGAATCCGTCGAGATCTCCCAAAAATCCGCGTTGTACTCCGCCATGATTCCCCACTCCTCTGTTCGTGTTCCTGATGTCGTTGTCCTCACAGTTTGTCAAAGCACGACAAACTGTGGGGTCTGCTTCATCCGAGCCCGTCAGGGCCTGGCCTCGATGGGACATTCGCAGTCGCTGTACGTTTCTCATTGTTGTTGCCTCCTGTTCGGTTAGGGTTTCGGTTTCACCAGCTAAAACAAGGACGCCGCAGGTTTCTTGGCCTCGCCTGCGGCGTCTCTATCGAACTATCCGGTTAACCTTTCGTGTTATCCGCTAGAGAACACCTCCGGTCGGGAACCGTACGCCGCTGGGCAATGCAGGAGAGACAGCGACGGCAGTCGCCACTCCGGCAGGGGTGCAATAATGCACCTGCCCTGCATGCGCGCCATAATTCGCACTCGCTGTTTCACTACGGTTCGCCTCCGTTACCAATTACTTATCGGCAGTATACCCGACGGAATCCCATTTGGCAAGTGGTTCCTTCGCCTCTTCCGGAAGCCCTGCTAAGGCGCTCGCCGGATACACCCGCCTTTCTCTTACAATGCGTTATGCATACTTTTTGCCGGAAAAATCTCCTTGCCGACGCGATTATTGGCGCTGTCGGACTTGTTCGTTTTTGTACATGGCCGATTCCAGCAGCCTCCAGCGCACAAATATGGACATGATTTACGACTGGGCCGCACCCCCTAAATCACTGCAAATACAAGGCTTAATTGTCATGTTGGGACATGGCATAGCCGTTGCTTTGATGTCTATTGACGGTATGGTCTCAGCGTAAGTCATTAGAGAAAGTGAAAAGATGAACGCGCAATCTTCAGCCTTGGAGTATGCTCACCGCGGAACTGCCCACGAATGGTTCTCGGCGTGTCGGTCGGAAGAGAAGGCGACCCGTGAAAAAATCCTGGTCGTCGACGACGAGAACGGGCCTCGGCAAGCGCTACGTATGTTGCTGAACGGCGAGTACGAGGTCCTGTTGGCGACTGATGTGCCGGTGGCCGTGAGGACCCTCAAAGAACAACAGATCGACCTGGTCATCACTGATATCCGCATGCCTCAACAGTCGGGTGTGGACCTGTTACGGATCGTCAAGGAGACCCGTCCCGAGATCCAGGTGATCTTGCTGACGGGCTACGCGCATCTTGACACTGCCATGAAAGCCGTCGAGTACGGCGCCTTCGTCTATCTCGAAAAACCGTTCGACAACGACATGATGCTGAAGTATGTCCGGGCGGGCCTCGAAAAGGGCCGCCAGGAACGCGAACGGCGCGTCATGGAACAACTGGCAATCGAGGCCAACCGGTTTGAGACTCTCGGACGCCTCGTGTCGGGCATGATGCACGATATGGGAACGCCGTTGTCCGTGATTGGAAGCCAGATCGAGATGATCATGAACAACCCGCACCGGAACGACATGCTTGACCGGCTGAACACGATGCACAACCAAGTCAAGCATTGCAGCGATATGGTGCGCTGCGCGATGAACTTCCTCCGCCATGATTCGCAAGGTTCCGCACCGTTCTGTCTGAACAACGTGGTCGAGATGTGCCTCGAGGTAGCCCGGCCGGCCGTGCGGAACCAAAGCGTTCGAGTAACCACCGATTTCGCGTCCGACTTGAATTCCTGCATGGGCGACTTGGTGCTTGTCCGCCAGGCGGTGCTGAATCTGATCACCAACGCGTGCCACGCAATGAGCAAGCAGTCGGAACCCAGAGAACTCAAGCTGAGGACCTGGATGGAAGGGACCTACGCGTGTCTGTCCGTGGAAGATACGGGACCCGGCGTTCCCGCCGAGATCCGTGAGAAGATCTTTGAAACCTTTTTCACGACAAAAGGAGAAATGGGGACCGGCCTCGGGTTGGCCGTCGTCAAGAACGTCATGCGACGTCACAAAGGTTCAGTAACCCTCGTCGATAGTCCTGACCTCGCCCGTATTACGGACCAACATACGGGCGGCGCGAAGTTCGTCTTACGCTTTCCGCTGGCCACTACCGAAGACGTACTCCACCTGTTTCGTCAAGCGCAAGAGGATCAGGATCGGCCGGTGTAATCCCCCCTCCCGCACCCATGCACCGGCCCATCGGGGGTTCAATGGATGGGGCTTGCCTGCCGCGGAAACACTTCTTCCGCGCCCAACACTGCGGCGGGCAAGCCCCATCCGGCCCCACGATCTACATTAAGAGCAAACCGAACACCTTTTGGCTCCGTGGCCGCGGCGTCCTCGCCGCGTCTTCGTCAAAAACCGCTTGACGCAGGATGTGTGCGCCCGAACGCGGCGAGGACGCCGCGGCCACGGAGCCAATCGGCGCGAGCCGTCCTTGGAGCCCTTATCGTGTTCTGCTATAGTTAAAGCCGAGGCATCTCACGCGCGTTTATGGAGCGGAGGGCATGATCACGTATCGTTGCGACGGCTGCGGGAGAGAGATCCCAAAGAAGGCCTTGCGCTACACCGTGGAGATAGACGTCCGTGCCGCGTACGACAAACTCGAAATGAGCCTTGTTGAACTCGTTCGCCACCAACGGAGCGAGCTCCCGGCCCTTATCCAAAAACCCAAGAGCCAATCCCCCGAGGGACGCCAGGAACCCGCCTCCAAAAACCACCCACACGATACCTTCACCCCC
>CAZPMT010000161.1:0-10933 GCA_964587655.1 uncultured Nitrospiraceae bacterium | reverse complement strand
CGGCCACGTCGACGGCGACGGGCCGCATTTCTATGGCGGTGAGCACGCGCGTCGGAACCCCGTGCGACTCAAGGACCGCCTGGATGGCCAGTGCGTTGATGACGGTCGCGAGCATGCCCATGTAATCGCCGGTAGGGCGGTCAACCCCCGTTTTCGCGGTGCTGGCGCCGCGGAAAATGTTGCCGCCCCCGACCACCAAACCTATCTCGACGCCCATGTCGTGGACTTGCTTGATTTCGGCGGCGAAACGCGCGAGGGTCTTGAAATCGATTCCACCGGAGTCGTTCCCCTGCAGGGCTTCTCCGCTGAGTTTGAGTAGGATCCGCTTGAACTTGGGCCGTGCCATTCGAGGTCAGCGCTCCGCCGATGCTTCCGCCACGGACTTCGCAACTTCCTCGGCGAGGTCGGACTGTGGCTTGTCAATGCCTTCGCCGAGTTGGAAGCGGACAAAACGCCGGATGTCGACTTTCTCGCCGAGGATTCCACTGAATTCCTTCGTGAGTTCTTCGATGGTCCGCTTCTTGCCCTCGTCCCTCACGAACTCCTGTTCCATGAGGCAGACTTCTTTGAGCCACTTGTTGACCATGCCGCCGACGATCTTACCGAGTACATTCTCGGGCTTTCCGGTCTCACGCGCCCGGACAAGATATATCGCCTTTTCCGCGTCGATCTCGCCCTGGGGTACGTCTTCACGATGGACCCAGCGCGGCGAACTGGAGCAGATCTGAAGGCAGATATCTTTGCAGAAGGTCTGGAAGGGCTCGGAGCGGCCAGCAAAATCGGTCTCGCAGTTGATCTCGGCCAAGACACCGATCTTCCCGCCGAGGTGTATGTAGGAAGCAACGGCGCCTTCGCAGGCGATGCGGCCCGCGCGTTTGGCGGACTGCGCGATACCGTGCTCGCGGAGCCATTTCACGGCGGCTTCCATGTCGCCGTTAGTTTCCGTCAATGCTTTCTTGCAGTCCATCATGCCCGCGCCGGTTCGTTCGCGCAGGGCTTGGACGTCTCTTGCCGTAAACGCCATAACCTATATCTCCCTCTCGTCTTTGTCGTCTTCAACGTCAGCCGGTGTTTCGGTCTCATCGGAAGGAGCCGTTATCTCGGCGGGGGCTTCCTCGATTCGCTGCGGCTGCTGTCTGCGCTGCCGCTGCTCGCGCTCTTCGTCCACAAGGATCTTGTCGGCCTTCATGCGCCCTTCCATGACGGCGTCGGCGACGATGGAGCAGAATAGACCGACGGCGCGAATAGCGTCGTCGTTGCCGGGGATCGGAATCGGAACCACGTCGGGATCGCAGTTGGTGTCGACAACGCCGATGCACGGGATGCCGCAGCGTTTCGCTTCGCGCACCGCGATGGCTTCCTTTTTCGCGTCGATGACGAAGATGGCTTGCGGGAGACCGGGCATCTTCTTGATGCCGCTGAGGTTCTCCAGCATCTTGGCGATCTGTTTGCGGGCCTGGATGGCCTCTTTCTTCGTGAAGCGCGCATCCAGTTGACCGCTGGACTCCTGCTCTTCGAGCTGCTCGAGTTTTCGGATGCTCTGGCGGATGGTCTCCCAGTTTGTAAGGGTGCCGCCAAGCCAACGGTTGTTGACGTAGTACATGCCGCATCGCCCGGCTTCGCGGGACACGGCTTCTCTGGCCTGCTTCTTGGTGCCCACGAACAAGACGTGGCCGCCTTCCGCGACGACGTCGCGCACGCAGACGTAGGCGTTCTTGATCTGGCGCAGGGTCTTTTGGAGGTCGATGATGTAGATGCCGTTTCGCTGGCCGAAGATGTAACGCGCCATTTTCGGATTCCAGCGACGGGTCTGGTGGCCGAAGTGAATTCCGGACTCCAGCAGTTGCTGCATGGTTACGATAGGCATACCATACTCCTTTGGGTTTTGCCTCGGGGTTTCACGGCCAATCCGCCAACACAGCGGACACCCAAGCCTTGCTGCAGGACGAAACCCCTGTAAGTTGAAAAGCACATCAAGGTAGCACACGAATCTTGCTTGAAGCAAGTTTTCTTTGAATTGGCGCGACGAGGACGTCGCGCCTACGGAAGCCGCGGGACCTGCGTCAGGTTTGCGGGGTAGCAGGGCTCACGATAGTTGAACAAGACCGCGGCATGGGCTATCTTGGTGGCGCTGTTTACGAAAGGAGAAACACATGGTCACGTTCATCGCGCGTTTGAAGGCGCTGCCGGGGAAAGAAGCGGAGGCTGCGGAAGCGATCAAGGATATGGTGGCGGCCGTCGAGGCGAATGAGGCCGGCGCTCTGGCCTACGTCGCCCACACGGCGTCCGGAAGCCCGGGCGAATTCGTGTTCTACGAAGTCTACGCGGACGAAGCCGCGAAAGATACCCATATGAAAGCGCCTTACCTAAAGAAACTCGCCTCCCTCATGGGATCGGTCTTCGACGCAGGTTTCGGAGTCAGGATTGAGGATCTCGAGCGCCTCTCGGGAAGCGTTCGCGCATAGAACGTGGGAGGTATCCCTCAACGTGGAGGCATTCGGACCTTTCCTGGACGGCTATGCCAATGTGGGCATGCAGCTTTGGGAGCATCTGCGCGCCAAGACTTTCGCGGCGCTCGATGCCCACACGGCTCTGAAGTCCGCCATGAGAAGCCCCGATGACATCCGCCAACGCGGGGACTACATTCGCAACACCTTCCTGGAGTCACTGGGCGGCCTTCCCGAGAGCGGAGGCGCGTTGAATGCGCGGGTGATCGGTTGCGTCGAACGCGGCGGGTACTGTATTGAGAAGATCATCTTCGAGAGCCTCCCGGGCGCATACGTCACGGCACTGCTCTATGTGCCCGAACGCCTCGACCGGCCCGCGCCCGGCATCCTGTTTCTCAGCGGACATCATCGCGAGGCGAAAGGCGCGCCAGAGTATCAGCGCGCGTGTCACGATCTCGCGACGAACGGGTTTGTTGTGCTTGCAACGGATCCCACCGGGCAAGGCGAGCGGGTAACGCATCTTGATCCCGATACGGGAAAGATGGCAATCGAGTGGGGCACCACGGAGCACAGCTATCAGGGACAACAGTGCATCCTCACCGGCACGAACGTCGCCCGGTACTTTCTGATAGATGCTCTCCGCGGAATCGACTATCTGCAATCGCGGCCCGAGGTGGACCCGGAGCGCATCGGAGTGACTGGCAATTCAGGCGGAGGAACGCAGACCAGTCTCGTGTGCATGTCGGGCGATCCCCGGGTCAAAGCGGCGGCGCCGTGCACCTACGTCACGTCGCGCGAACACTACTTCTTGACTGGGCAGCCCCAGGACTGCGAGCAACTCCAGTTCGCAATGACCCGCAACGGAATCAACTTCGACGACTTCTTCATTCCGTTCGCGCCGCGTCCCTTGCTCATCGGCGCCGTTGCCTCGGATTTCTTCAACCCCGAGGGCACGGACCTGACGTACGAGCGGCTGCGGCGGATCTACGGGCTGCTGGGCAGCGAGACGGCCGTAGCGCGCGTATTCGCTCCGGGCCGACACGCGTATTGCCGGGAACTGCGTCAAGCGGCGGTCAACTGGTTCCGGGAGCATCTCCAGGGGAATGCGCCCGACTTTGTCAGTCCCGCCGATGAAGAGATCGAGACTCTGCCCGACGAGTCGCTGTGGTGCACGCGGAAGGGGCACGTCCTGACGGACCTCCCGGAACATCGAACGCCGTATCACCTGAACCTGGACGCGATTCCGCGGAGAAACTCCTCTCCGGACCCTGAATCCTTGCGCCAACGAGTGGCGTCCGCCCTCGGAATACGGGAACGGCTTGAGAACAGAGCGCCGCTTTACCCGAGGACCCTGCGGGAACAGGAAGTGGATGGCGTCCGTGCCGACTCGATCCTTTTTTGCAGCGAACCGGACATCATGGTATGCGGATGTCTGTTGCGTCGCGCGCCTGAACGCGCGCGTAAGGTGACGCTTTGCTTGTCGGAAGGCGGGACACAATGCATCGAACAGCTCTTAGAAGATTTCCGGGAGCGCGTTCGCTCCGGCGGGGACCTGTTCGTTTTCGACGTTCGCGGGGTGGGGGCCGTCGCGCCGCATCCCGTCAATTCATATCCGAGCGAGTTTCCCATGACCTTCTTCAACACGGAAGGCTGGTTCGCGTGGAGCGCGTACTGCCTCGGAGAATCGCTGCTGGGCATGCGCGTATTCGACGTCATCCGGGCCATCGACTACCTGCACGACGAAGCGGCGTACGATACGATTCGGCTTTCCGCACAGTTTGTCAAACCCCGACAAACTGTGACCGGATTGGAGGCTTCGTTGCGGGGATATCTGGCCGCGGCCCTGGACGCGCGGGTTACCGAAGCCCATATCGAAGATCTGCTGGAATCCTTTGAGAGCGTCGTTCGGACCGAGTTGTACCGCACGGACTTCACGCCGGCGATGCTCGTGCACGGCGTGTTGAAGGAATTCGACCTGCCCGATCTGCGAATGTTATTCTCGGATCGCGTTCTCGATATTGCTTATGCGGAGACCGGCCTCCGCGGTTGATGCCGGAAGAATTGGTCGTGCTCAGATAGGAGGTTTCTTGGATGAGAGCCATCGTTGTAACGAAATATGGCGACCCGGAAGTCCTTCAACTTCAGGACGTGCCCATCCCTGAACCCGAAGCGAACCAGGTGCGCGTGAAGGTCGTCGGCGCGGGCATCAACTACGCTGACATCATGCAGCGCAAAGGACTCTACATCGGCGGACCCAAGCCGCCGTTCATAGCTGGTTTCGAGTTCGCGGGCGTCGTTGACAAGACCGGCGCAGAGGTCCGTCAGTGGCGCGCCGGCGACGGCGTGATGGGGTTCTGCGCCGGTGGATACAGCGAGTACGTCCTGGCCGACGCCGCGCGCCTGATGCCGAAGCCCCCGCAGCTCGATTTCAACCACGCCGCGGCGATCCCATGCCAGTACCTTACCGCGTATCACGCACTGATCACGCTGTCGCAATTGCGCGCCGGGCAGACGGTCCTCATCCAAGCGGCGGCGGGCGGGCTCGGCACCCTTCTCGTTCAGATCGCTCGCAACGCTGGCGCCACGGTTATCGGCACGTGCAGCACGGACGAGAAATGCGCTTTCCTGCGCGAGATCGGGTGCGCGCATCCGATCAACTATGCGACGTCCAACTTCCGCAAGGAGGTGTTGAGCATCACGAAGGATGCGGGCTGCGACTTGATCATAGAGTCCGTCGGCGGCGACGTGTTTGACGAGAGCCTGCGCTGCCTCAAGCCGCGCGGACGCCTCGTCACGCTTGGGGTAGCGTCAGGCAAGCCCCGCAGCATCCAGGCGCTCTATCTGCTGACGCACAACATGACCATTTCCGGGCTTCACTTGTTCGGGTACGCGGACGACGTGGATGCGATGGCGAATGCAGTGCGGGACTTGTATTCATGGCTGGAAAACAAGAAGCTCGAGATCGTGGCGAATCACATTTTCCCGCTCGAAAAAGCGGCGGAAGCCCATCAGTTCATTTCGGACCGGAAGAGCATCGGAAAGGTCGTACTGTCCGTGGAATAGCCCGCGCACGCGGCGAAGGGCGTGAGGGAGGCACTTATGGTCAGGCGTCCTTGGCTATGGGCAGTTCGATGCTGAAGGTGCTGCCCTTGTTGAGTTCGCTTTCGACCGCGATTCGTCCGCCGTGAAACGAGACGATGCGGCGGACGATAGCGAGACCGAGTCCGCTGCTGCCGCTGATGTCGAGGTTGGCGCCCTGGGCCGGACGAATCCGCCCGAACTCCTGGAACAGCAGCTTCTGGTTCTCCTTTGAGATGCCGATGCCGTTGTCCTCGACTTCTATCCGGACATACTCCGGGTCCGCCAAGGTCCGAACAACAATCCGCCCTCCGTTCGGCGTGTATTTCAGGGAGTTCGTGATAAGGTTCATGATGGCTTCGCGGACAAGTCTTTCAATCCCGATAACGTCCGGCAGGTCTTCGGGACACTCGAGCGAGAGCGTGTGGTTTCGCAACCGCGCCAGATCCTGGGTTTCCGCAACGAGGGTATCGATCAACGGGCGCAATGCGATAGGCTTTGCCTGCTTTCGGATGCCCTCCGACTCGAGGACGGCCAGCACTTGCAGGTCGTTCAGAAAGGCCATCAGTTCCTTGATCCGCGTCTGGCACCGCGCGAGCCAGCGCGATTCCTGCTCCGACGTCTTTCCACTCAACTGGGCCTCGATATTGTAGAGGTGCTGCGACACCGCGACGATCGGCGCCCTGAGGTCATGCAACACGATTTGCAGGAAATCGCGCCGCACGGATGAAATCGATTCGAGTTGATCGTTCGCTTCTCGAAGGCGCTCTTCTCCGGAACGCAGCAACTGCACGAGGCTCGTCAACATCATCACGGAAAGGGCAAAGAGCGTGCCGTACACGGTGAGCAATGTAACGACGTAGCGGCCGTCCAAGATTTCCGTGGTGCTTACAGCGCCTACGGGCGAGCAGGTGGGAATCCAGCCCCGCCATTCGCCGATAACAAGTTCCGCCAGGAGCAGGTAGCCAAAGAACGCGTGAACGAACGCCGCCTTCCGCGACAGCAAGACGCTTGCAACGATCACGTTGAACATATAGAACACTTGAAACGGCGAGCGGGCGCCCCCGACAAGCCACAGCGCGATGGTCAGGAAAAGGAAATCGAGCAGAATCGTGGCATGCATGACCCCCGTCAGCAGGGCGCCGGCGGATTCTGAGCGTTCACGATCCCGGTAGGGGAGGATGATAACAAAGACGATGAGATTGTAGAAGCCCAAGGCGGCCGCCACGCCAAGCAGACGCCTCGTTTCCAGTTGTTCTATCCCGACCACGTAGGTGGCGAAAAGAGCGCCCGCCGCAATAGCGCACACCACAAGAAACCGGGCCAGTGAGTATAGATACAACCGCTCCCCCAGGAGTTGGTTGTGCAGAAGCAACCGGTGCGCCCGCGGCGCACCCAATCGACTCCACCATGACCTGACCTCCGCGTCGGGAACTCTTTCCGGCGAGATTTGCCGTTCCATGGCAGCCGCTCCGCTCTTACCCACGAGTCAAGGTTATGAAACAGGGCCTAAGGGCCTAACGCCGGATTGGCCCGGACTTATCCTAAGCCGGCGCAGCCGGAACCCTGTGAGGCCAATGCCGGCAACGACGGGTCACGCAAGGGGAAAAAAGAGGTGTGGGAAAGCCGGCTTTCCCACACCTCGGAGCACACGCTCTATTTCTCTCAATTCGATATATGATGCACCAGGCCTACCGCGTATGCAGCGTTGTTGCCGTGGCAGATCTCGCACGTTTCAACATTGTCCGGCGCGGGGCTGGTGGCCAGGATCGCATGGAGGGTCGGGAGTAAGCCGTCATGGCACGAGTTGCAGGCGGCGCGTGTCGGCTGGATCACGTCGAATACCGTTTCACCATCACCGACGACTGTCGGCAGCGCTTCAGCGGCAAGCGGTACGGTTTCCATGCCAGGCACGTGGCAGATGTCGCACTTCCACCGCTGGCCTGAGAAGCGGACATCTTCCGCGTCGCCGATTGGGTACGGACTCTCCAGATTCTCGCCCGTATGGAACCGGTGCAGCATGTCCTTCAAGTTTATGGTAAAGGTCGAATCATCTTCCGGGTCTTCTGGGGTCGAATCAAGCTCCGTGACGGAGGCGTTGGGTCTATGGCACATCACGCAGAGGTCCACCCCAGCGCGCGATTCGCCGTGGAACCGAAGGTCGGCATGGCACTTGTTGCACCTTTCCTGTTCGACGGGCACGCGGCGCGGGACAGGAGCACTCTTGTCGCCGTCGTTTGTGAAGAAAGTCAGGCTGTTGGCCTTGACGCCCTGCTCATGCTCTTCGCCGTCCACAGTGAAGGCCACGCGGCCTGTCATCGCTACCCCGAAGGTATCTGATGTACCCGTAGGCAGCTTGGCGTCGAACGTGTAGGTGTAGGCACCCGTGTCGCTGGTGGGACTGTCCAGGGCGCCGGGCATCGTCCCGGCAGTCCTGTTCCGAATACCCTCGGTCATGGAGTTCTGATAGTCAGAGGCCGGCCAAGCGACCACAAACCCGCAACGCTGAAGAGCGGGGTCGTTCAAGATATCGGTAATGGGCGTACCATTGCCGTACTTGGCTGTGAACGCTACCGCCAGCGTGCCATCGTCAGGATTGGCGGTTACGCCGGTGATCTCAAGCTCCAGCCCCGGGGCCTCCGGGCGCTGGACGGGCGTCAGATGGGCTTCACGGACCGGGGAAATGCCCCCTGTGGCGGGGTGACAGGTCTGGCACTGGCTGTCGTCGATTTGCAGGAAGTCGAGCGGGTGATTCTCATATCCTTCAGGTGTCGCCAAGGGATTGCCGAACCAGGTCCGGTCGTGGCAACTTCCGCAGCCCGCCTGCGTCGGCGTGGTAAGATAGAAGCTGGCCTGGGATGCCTTTTCGTCCGCCGTGTGACACACGGTGCAATTCCGGATGTCTTGCGGGAATACCACGGTCGAATAATCGTGGAGGCTGTTGCGGTGGCCGTAGATCTGATACGGATGGCCATCCTGAACGCTGGGCAATCCTTCGCCCATATGGATCTTGTGAATCATCACCGGCATGTCAACGGTGTTGCCGCTGTTGCCGTCCGTGGTCTGCGGGCTGTGGCACAAAATGCATAGCTGGATCTCACGGCGGTTCCCGCCATGCAGCCCGAGCCGTGTATGGCACTCGTTGCAGGTCGCTGTATCCACAATCTCCCGGACTTCAGTCACCGCGGCACCATCGGGGCGGAACGTGAAAATGGGATTGGCCGGGTAGACTTCGCCATTGACTACGTAGTTGCGCGTCATCTGTCCGCCCAATTGATGCGTCAACGACCTGTTGTAGCCGGCGGGAATGGCCTTCGCGAACTTGTACACCATTACGCCGTCAGGATTCTGAGAGAGTCCATTGAGGCGCGCGCTGTCGTATGTTGCTTGTGTGGCCTCATCGCCGGAGCTCGGCACCCCGTCGGGATCTTCGATTGCGGTGGTGTAGCTCGAATAGCGGTTGGTGCTGCCGTTTTGTCCGGGTGTCAAGTAGTCGAGCATGAACCGGACGTCGGCTATCTCGCTACGGGCGATCAGGTTGCCCTTGTTGTCGGTGGCGGTGAACATCACTACCGGCTTCAAATCGTCCGGAATGACTACGCTGCTGACCTGAACGTTCAGTCCCGGGGCCAGCTTTCCGCCCGGAGTAATAACGGGGGGCTCGCCCTCACCTTCGCCTTCCCCGGGTTCGACGGCAACGGATACAACGGCCTCTCCCACGACTCCGCTGGCGGAGCCCGTGGCGGAGATTGTGGCCTCTCCCGTGCCAACGGCGGTGATGGTGACCTCTGTACCAGTCGTCGCATTAAGCTCGACGACTTCCGAGTTGCTCGTTGTCCACGTGAACGACGTATCAGTGGCACTCGTGGATTCAGCCGAAAGGCCGATGGTCTGGCCGACCTCTAACGTTGCCGCGTCCGGTATCACGCTTACCACTATCACCGGCAGCGTTGGACACCCCGTGAGGAGGCTTGCACAGGCAAGTATCCCCAGCAACACCACACAAGTCCGAATCGTTGTTGTCATGAAATCTCACCTCTCCCTTAGAGCGTGTACGGAAAGTGTCCGCGCCGTTCGCATTGAAGTCGCAACCTATCTGAAGGCACCCGCCATGTAGGTCCGGTTTGTAACCGGACCATTTCAGCGGCGTCCCCAATATGTTGCGCATGACTTGGTCCGGTTACAAACCGGACCTACATGGGCTTCCCGTACACCCTCTTAGATTGTGACAAAGAACTCTTCAAGTCAGAACACTACATTATCCAACCCACAGTTTGTCGCCGTTTGACAAACTGTGGGGATCGATCCTCCCACGTACTTACAAACGTTTGGATATTATAGATTCAAACCAAGGGAAAAGCCATCGGTGCAAACCCTTATTTACACGAGGCGACTACGGATAAAGTACGTACCCCCTCTCGATCGCGTATTGAATTGCCGTTATCTCCACAGTTTGTCAAACCACGACAAACTGTGCGAAGGCCACAATATCGGAGATGGAAATATCAAGAAGCTTGCATGCGCGCCGTGCGGCCGTTGGAAAACAAAGTGCGAAGCCGCAAGCTTCGCCTAACGGCTTCGCACTTACTGTTCTGTCTACCAATGCTACTTCTTCTTCAAAGGATTAGAATGCGCGATCTTTTCGGACGCCGCCTTGAAGTCGAGAGCCTTGGCGGTTGGGCTCTCTTCGTTATGGCACTTCTTGCACACGCTTTCATCGGGCTTGGCCACGATGTGAGCGGACATGACGACCGTCTTGTCGCCCGACTTGAACTTCTTGCCATCCGCCGTGTGCAAAGAAGCCGGACCATGGCAGCTCTCACACTGTATGCCGTCTTCCTTCACGATCTTTTCCGGAGCGGCGCCTTTGGCGGCGTCGAAGGCCGTCACGTGGCACTTCAAGCATTCCGGCGCTTCCGCGGGCGGCTTGGCGACGCCCTTCTTCTGTGCGGCGGCCTTTGCGGCATCCGTGGACAACGTCTCGAAGGCCTTTGCATGCTGCGTAGCCTTCCACTTGGTCCACTGTTCGCCTTCTTCTTTCTTGTTGTGACATATCTTGCACTGCCCGCTGCCGACGTAAGTTGCCTCCTGGGCGAAAGCACTTCCTACGAGGGCGAACGTAACTCCGATCGCCAACGCCAACACCAGATACCGCGTTCTCTTGCCGCTCATCTTAAAGCTCTCCTTGGAATTCAGTTGATTCGGTTTCTCATCACACCAATACAGACGATCTTTTCCCTCACGAATTCAACCACACGGGGCGCCGCCTTATCCTGCCTGGCACGCGGTAAAAGGCCGCACCTTAATCAATAGATTACTCTCATCTTCGACGGAATATCAAGTCTCAGAGCTCGTGAAACAATCCCAAAATGGCGTCATTCCCGCGAAAGCGGGAATCCAGAGTACAC
>CAZPMT010000160.1:0-11191 GCA_964587655.1 uncultured Nitrospiraceae bacterium | reverse complement strand
GAACGGGACAAAGGCTGATTTCTTGCTCACGGGAGGCGATTCTCCGTTGATTCAAGACTGCATCACGGCGGCCTTCTCGCCTGAGCATCGAGAAGGCCAAGTACGGTGCGGCTTCGTAGAAACGCACCTGTCTTTCAATTTGGATTGCCCGTGACGGGTAGGCCCGCATCAGGCTGCTGGTTCGTTGGTCCCACGCTTGGCGTGACCACCTCACGCCGAACTCGAGGCTCCGGCCGACCCTTCGCCTCGATGAAAGCCCACGTGCCACAACAAAAGACGGTCGTAGTATAACCCGCCATGAGTGGCGTGTCAAGCAGGCCGAAGACCATAACCACAATATATTGTGGCCCTGGAAACCCGATGACCACAATGCGTGCGCGATCAGGGGGCCTTGATGCGAAAAATGTTCGACTTTCCCTGCGCCGCTTCCCGGACGTAGTACAAATACCCTTCACGGCTCCAGCACGGTTGCGATTCGTCCGCCGGGTCCGTGGTAAGTTGACGCTGGTTTGAACCGTCCGCATCCATCACCCAGAGGTCAAAGTTGCCCGTGCGGTCGGAAACGAAGGCGATCTTATTTCCGTCGGTGGAGAAGGCGGGATCCTGGTCATCCTTGGGGTCGGTTGTAAGCTGCATTTGCTGGCCGCCGTCGATGCTCATCAGCCAGATGTCCTTGTTCTTTGTGCGGTGTGAAACAAAGACAATCTTCTTTCCATCGGGACTGACCCGGGGTTCGTCGCCGTCCCCGAGGGACTTGCAGTTGTTCGCCTTGCCCTTCTCTTCGGCACGGACCACGGACATCTTGGTGCTGAACTGGACCGCCTTCTTAGGTGCGCTGGCAAAGACCAGGCCGCCACCCTTGGGCTCGTAGCAGGGCGAGGACTCGATGTCCTCGCGATCCGTCAACTGCAGGAAACCCGCGCTGCCGTCACAGGCCATTTCGTAGAGGTCGCCGCTGCCCGTGCGTTTGGAAGTGAAGATGATCTTCTTGCTGTCGGGCGACCATGCCGGGTGGCGGTCATCCTTCTTGCCCTGGGTCAGTTGTAGATCCCCCGCCGAGCCGAAGGTGATCATGAAAATGTTGAAAGTGCCGGTGCGGTCGCTGGCATAGGCCAAGTTGCTTCCATCCGGCGATATGGCCGGATCCACATCTCTTTTTTCACCGAAGGTGATCTGCCTCGTCTCTTCTTGAGCATGGAGAGGGACGGCAACACTCAGTAGGATGACGACGAGCAAGCATGTTCTCATTGCGAATACCTCCAGTCTTAAGGGCCACATTGCCAATCACCTGGCTTTCAGCCTAACAAGGCGCCGGCGCACTGTCAAGCCGTGCAAGCGATGGACGAAATAGACGTTATGGACTGAATGGACAAGACCTCGCAGGTGAATCTTGAGGGATCTCGATTTTCGGACGCGATTCCAGGTACGATTGCAGTCGCGAAGTGAACACCAGGGCCAGGACGCCGTCCGGAGGATATCATGCACGTCAGTATGCTCTTTGTTATTGGCTCCCCTCGGTCAGGCACGACCATGCTCGAGCGCATGCTCTCGTCGCATTCAATGATCCAGGGAGGCCCCGAGCCCCACTTGCTGACACCCCTGGCCCACCTCGGCTATTGGGCGAAGGTCGAAAAAGCCCCTTACGACCACATTCTCGCCGCGGAATCACAAAAGGCCTTTGTCGATGCGCTTCCTAACAAGGAACAGGACTACTGGGACGCCTGCCGCGCCTATTGCGACACGCTTTACGGCCGCTGCCTCTCAACCAGCGGCAAGAGCATCTGCCTCGACAAGACACCGGCCTACGCGCTGATCCTCCCCTTCATCGCGAAGGTTTTTCCCGACGCGAAGTACGTCGTGCTGACCCGGCATCCCTTGGCCCTGTTTTCATCGTACGCGAACTCGTTCTTCGACGGCGATTACGAAACCGCGAACAACCACAACCCGATTCTGAACCGGTACGTTCCCGCCCTGGCCGATTTCCTGCGCCAAGCGGAGCCAGAACATTTCCATGTCCGCTACGAAGCCCTTGTCAAAGACCCTGAGTCCTGGATGCAGCGAATCTACGACTATGTTGGCATGCCGTTCGAGAAGGACACCATTGATTACGGAAAGAACGCCGCGGAAGAACAGCCCAGGAAGGGACTGGGCGATCCCATAGGCGTCAAGCAGCATTCGCGGCCCACCACCGCGTCCGTCAAGAAGTGGGTGGAGGATCTCGCCGGCGATCCGGCACGGCTCAAGCTCATGCAGCGCGTAATCTCGCAACTCGATCCGATGGATCTGGAAACCTTGGGCTATCCCTTGGAGACCCTGTGGAAGCCGATGGAAGAGGCCCAAGGCAAGGCCATATCCCCCGCGAAGCCCAAGTTGACGCGGTATCGCATCGAGAGGAAGCTGATCGTAGCCATGCGCCGCAGGGCCCAAACAGGCGTGCGCTTTCGGAAACTGCTCGAAAAGACCCGGCTCGCGTGCGACGTTTTATTGCGCGAATAGGCCGGAAGCAACTCTAGAAGATCCCGGTGCCTTCTCGCAAGCCTTCAGTCAATAACACCTCGCCTCTTAAGGACCGCCAGCACTCTTGAGGCGCTCTCATCAAGGGTCTCTTGGGCCGTATCCAGAATCAACTCCGGCTGAAGCGGCTCCTCGTACGGGGCTGAGATCCCTGTAAACTCCTTCACCTCGCCCGCGCGCGCCTTCTTGTACAGCCCCTTCGTGTCCCGCGCCTCGCACACATCAAGATCACACTTCACGTACACCTCGATGAAATCGTCGCCCGCTATCTTGCGTGCATTGTCACGATCGGACCGATACGGCGAGATGAAGGCGGTAAGTGCAATGACCCCCGCTTGAACAAAAAGGTGAGCCACCTCGCCGATCCGGCGGATGTTCTCGGTACGGTCTTCCGGGGAGAATCCGAGATTCCTGTTCAGGCCGTGCCGGATGTTGTCGCCGTCAAGCACGTATGCCCGGCAGCCCTTCTCAAAAAGCATGTTCTCCACCGCGTGCGCGATAGTGGATTTGCCCGATCCCGAAAGTCCCGTGAACCACACCACGCACGAGCGGTGTCCGTTCATCCGTCCGCGGTCTTCGCGCGTGATGTCCCCATGATGCCATGTGATATTGGTGCTCTTGACTTGATCGGGCATTAGAAGTTTCTCCTTGATGAGTCTGTTACGAAACGGCATGAAGTATAGCAGTCTCAGCGGATCGGATGCCAGTGGCGCACGGACGTTCTTGCCGCGCGCGGCGGTCATGGATCGGGAGTTCCTCCCGGCGTCCTCCATTTGATACACTGTACGGAACGCACGGTTCGGAGGAAAACGCAATGGCTTTGCGCGTGGCCTTTGCCGGTTTTCGGCACGCACACATTCTCGGCCTGTACCGCCTGATCGAGAAACGGCGCGATGTGTCCATCGCAGCCGCCTGCGAAGAGGACGGGCCCACGCGCGGGACCCTCGCGAAGAGCGGCGTCAACGCCACGCATGACAACTACGCGCGGATGCTCGATGAAGTCGAATGTGACGTCGTCGCGTGCGGCGACTACTTCGGGATCCGCGGCGAGCGGGCCATCCAGGCGCTGGAATCCGGGCGTCACGTGATCTCGGATAAGCCGTTGTGCACGTCGATGTCCGAACTCATGCGTATACGCGCGCTGGCCACGGCGCGCAATCTCAAGGTCGGCTGCATGCTCGATCTTGGGAATCTGGGGCCGTACGTCACGCTTCGCGAGATGGTGCTCGCCGGCCGGATAGGCGAGGTCCACTCGATCGCGTTCCTGGGCCAGCATCCGCTGCTGTACGGCGCGCGCCCGATGTGGAATTTCGAGCCGGGGAAGCACGGCGGGACCCTCAACGACATCGCCGTCCACGCCATCGATATCATCCCTTGGCTCACGGGACGCAGCATCGTCGAGATCACCGCGGCGCGCGCGTGGAACGCGAAGATCAAGCAGCACCCCTTATTTCAGGACGGGGCCGCGCTCATACTGCGTCTCGACAATGACGGTTCGGCCATCGGCGACGTTTCTTACCTCAGCTCCGACAAACACGGATATCAGATGCCACCCTATTGGCGTTTTACCATCTCCGGTTCGGACGGCGTCATCGAGACCCATTGCGCCTCCTCGATCGTCATATTGTGGCGTCACGACAGCGACGCCGTGATCGAGGAGCCGGTCGCCCGGAACCGGAACGGGGCCTACTTCAAGGAGTTTCTGGCTGACGTAGCCGGCCACCCCGTGCCTGATGGATTGGACACCAAACGGGTCATCGAGAGTTCGCGTATTGCGCTTCTCGCGCAACGCGCCGCCGACACGGGCGGGTTTCCAATTAGTGTTCTGTAAACAAGGAAAGGAACATGGGATGAACCGGCGGAACTTCTTCCAAGGACAGGGATTTTGTGGTAACCTTTAGATAGCGATGCTGTGGCATCGTTGCCGGTTTCGCGCGAGACGGAGGATGGTCGAATGATACCGCGAGCTATGCTGACGGGATTGCTGGTGCTGTCTGCCGCGACGTGGGTGACGGCGGACTCCATCGTTATCGACGGAGTTATGTACGATAACGTTGTCGTCCGGGAGGGGCCGTCGCAGTATTACGTCCAGATACCGGGGGACGGACGCACGATAAGCGTCCCCAAGGCCGACGTGAAACCCGAGGACGTTGTTGTCAGCAAAGACAAGGCCGCCCGGGAAGCGCTGCTCGAAGAATGGCGCAAGAACAGCGCGTTGCGTCCGAAACCAAAAGCCTCGGAGAAGAAAGAAGCCAAGAGACTTCCGAGGCGCCCTTCGTCGACGCGAGAGCCCGCCAGTGAACCGCGGGGCGAGTCCTCGCCGGCCCACGGTCCTGCGCCTGCCGGCGTCGTCGAGCACGTGCGTAGCGCGGCCGGAGGCGCCATCGTCGAGACCAGCGTTTCCGTAGATGACAAGGGTGTGAAGCGTTTGGTCGTGAAGGGCAACCGCGACAAAGACGAGGGGTTTGAGGGCAGGGTCGAACAACAGCGGGCCCTCGAACGTGCCGAGCGGGCGGCCGAGGAGGAGTCCGCGTCGATGGAAGAGCCGGGCGAATCCCTGCCGCCTCCGTCCGGCGCGGAGGAGACTCCGTAATCGAGCGGGAGCCTGAACTCTTGCTGGCACAAATCAGTGTCCGGCTTTCAACGCGTCCACTTCAATCTCGAAGAGCAGGTCATCGCGACAGATCTCCGCGCATACCGACAGGATCGGCAATGCCGGCAGCCCTTTCTCTTCGCAGTACGCAAGGAAGGCCGGCAGGTCTCGCGAATATTTGAAGTAGGCAACGGCCCTCGTTGCGTCCTCCCAATTCATGGCCCTCGATTGAAGTATCGCGTGCACGACGTCCATCGTAAGCGCGATCTGCGACTTGACGTCTTCCAGGTGGGCCGTGCGTCCTTCCGGATCAATGCTGGCCGTCCCCGATACCAGCAGCCGCCGGAGACCGGGCTCAGAAATCTCGACGGCACGGCTGAACGAGCTGCCGTAGGACGAAGCGGAACCCTGCATGGGCGATGGCGTCGCGACGCATCCCGCCTCGCCATGTTTGGCCCGCACAGCCAAGCCGCCCGCGACGAGCGCCGTGCCGGAGGCGTTACCGGCGCCTATGCCCGTGCTCGCCGGCATCAGCCCGTTCAGAACATTCCGTTCGCGGAAAAAGGCCGTGCGCACCCGGTTGAAATCGTCGTACCATGAGAGGATATCGTCCGCAAAGAACCACGTGCGCGAGATGTCGCGGAACGTCATTCCGGCGGCGCGAAGGTGTGAGTCCATTTGGTCGAAGACGTCCCGCGCCTGTTCCTCGAGCGGCGCCGAGGCGGTTCTGGGCACGATGCCTCCGAGCCGAAGATATCGGGCGGCGTCACTCTCAAAGACGCTGCCTGCGGCGGTTCCGTCAAGCAGGAGCCGTTTCAGCGGAACGCCCGATACGCCCCAAATCTGCGTGCCGAACAAGCCTTGCCGCTCATTTTCTTTCGGCTCGATCCACGTTATGGGCCACGAGACGTCTCCAAAGGCATCCGCAAGCATCCGTGCAGCCGATCCGTCGCGGTTGCGAAGTCCGAGCACGTCCTGCGCCACGATATCGCACCGGCTCTCGCGCACAAGGTCCGCCGCACGGGCAAGCACCTGCTCGGGCCGCTCTCCGCCGACCGGCGCGGAAGTCAGGAAAAACTCAGTGTGGGAAGGACTGGACAGGCGAACCGTCGTGGCGCCGGCACTCGTGTTCTTGTGGATTGTTCTTGGAAAGGAAACGGGTACTTCATTCATAACAACGGACTACCTTTTGCTGTGTTAAACCCAAATTCATCTCAGAAGTTCCAGGTTTGCGCGGGAGGGCGAAGCTCCTGCTGAGCTGGGAAAAACTCGTCCCACTAGAGGCTGAGAACATACTCGATGAGATCATTGGTTTCTTCCGGCGTTAGCGATGACGTTGTTCCGTGGAGGTCATTGACGTTGCATTCCTTGAGCACATTACTCATTGCCGCGGCGCGGCCGTCGTGCAAGTAAGGAGCGGTGCGCCATACCTCGACAAGCGCCGGCGTGTCGAACTTCTTGTCCTTATCGAGGTCTTTGCCCGTGCCTAGGTCATAGCTCTCGTTGTTCGTGTACAGGGGTGCGGGATGGCACTTGGCGCACCGGGCCTTCTCAAAGACCTTCTCTCCACGCTCCGCGACGGGACTGAGCTTACCTTCAACGAGATGCGGACTCGGGACCGGCTTCAGTGACCGAAGGTACGCATCGATGGCGGCCGCATCCGCCTCGGGGCGCACGGCGAACTGGATAAACGTGATCCCAGCCCGTACGGCCGCCTCCGCGTTATCACGCGAGGCGAGGCTCATCGCGGGCGGGGTCTCATGCGCGAGGAGCATGTTCCTCGTGTTCTTAGGATTGCCAATGCCGTCGTTGAGAAGGTCCCAGTTCAAACCGTCCGCCCGCGCGTCCGGATGACAACTCGAACAGCTTTGCCAATGCTGAAAACACAGCGACGCGTCGCTAAAAAACATCTCGCCTTTCCGCTCGACGGAGAGCGCCGCCTGAGGGCCGAGCGCGATCGACCGGGCCTTCGGTCTCACGCCGGGATCGATGTCAACCACGCCGAGCGTATCCGTGAAGTACTCTGAGACGCAAGCCTTTGTTCCTATAAGGACCAGACCGCGCGGCCCATTCCCGCTCAGCGCAATGCGCCTGCGCAACCCGACAAGGAAGGCGAGGTCGTCAGGTACGTCAGCCGCCGTGCGAGACACTTCGGTAACGGCCTCGCCCGCGGCGGCCTTCGCCAGCCGCTCCTGGAGTGCCGCGCGGTCGATCACGCTGATTTCATGCGACCCCGCGTGTGCGACGCAGACGTATTTCCCGTCGGCGGTGCACGCAACACCCCAGGGGTTAGCGGCGCCGAGGTCTACGTCATCGAGGAGCACTGTGTTGACGAGCTTATTCTCCTTCGCGTCGATCACACTCAACGCGTTGGTGTTCATCCAGCCGCGTTCGAGTTGCGTCGTCGGCATCTGGTACCGTCCGAGGATATGCGTGACGTAGACGTATGCGCCGTCAGGCGAAATGCAGATCCCGCGCGCACTCGAACTCCCGTTCGGCAGGGAAATCGCCGCAACAGTTTGCCTTGCCGCCGTATCGATCACGCTGATCGCGGCCGCAATTGAATCGCCGTCCGCGGGACCCGCAGGGAGAAGATTCGCCACGAACAGCCGCGCGCCGTCAAGCGTCAACACGGCTGCCACCGGCTCTCGAATGACCGGGATTCTCCCGACTTCCTTGCCCGCGGCCAGGTCGATGACGGAAACATCGTTGTTGAAACGGTTGCAGACGAACAGCGTCTTGCCGTCCGGATGCACTACGGGCGCCGTCGGCGTGTGACCGACACGGACGCTCTGCGACACGGCGAGCAAGCGGAGATCCACAATATACACGTTGCCCGCAGGTGAAGCGCCCGTGACGTACAACCGGGAGCCGTCCGGCGAAAGCGCAAGACCACTCGGAGGCTCCGGCACGGCAATCGTTCCCGTCACAACGCCTTTGCCAACATCGAAAACCGCGACCTGCTTTCCGGAGGACTCCGCGACGTAAATGACACCGCCGTCCTTGCCGGCACACAGCGCAAGGGGAGAAAGGTAGTCTTGCGCAAGAGCGTTCGCGCTTATCGCGAACGACAGGACCGCGCCAAACCAAACAACGGCGTGCGCGGATCGCCGCCGTCTTTCGCAGCCCGGCGCCGTGTGATCGCTTTCCGCTTTATTCGTCATAGTGTTTCAATCCCTTTGCGATGGCCTCTCTATTCCTAATCTCGGCTTCCTTGCGTTGCTGATACTTCCGCTCCCGCTCCTGGTCCAGAGGGCATGGCACGAATCCATCCATGTCCGCCCGCGGACGTTGCGCGAGGGCTTCCCGTCCCGCCCGAATGATATCCAACGCTTCCTTGAAGCCCGGCTCGTTCTTGTCCGCGAACTTCGCGAGGCATGGGCTGCACTCGGGACGGCTAAAGGATACCTGGGGACCCTGGTCTTGATCGAATCCCATGATCTCGGCGAACTTCACGCCCGTCAACTCCGTCAGGCGTTTGATCTGCGCGTCATTCAGCGGGCAGCGCCCCGCAAGGTTCGCGGGATACGCGCTCGCGTACTCAGGATAGTATGGGGCATTGATGTCGACCCACGTGATGACCCGGTCGAGGCTCTCGGCGTCGATCTTCAACTCATCCCGGCGTTTCTGCATGACCTCGACGATCTTACTCGCATGCGAGCCCCACGAGTATGGCGGTTGAATTTGCGCGGGGCCCGCGCCCGCGACGTGAATGTACTTCTTGCGCCACAGTTCGTTGTAGGAAGCGTTGAACACCAGGTCGCGATCGCCCGCGAGGTTTAGTTTCTTCGCGGCATCCCGGCCATAGTCGTGGCACTGGACGCAGTACTTGTCAAACACAGGCTGGACCTCTTTCATGTAGCTGAACAATCGAGGCGGGCCGTACCAGCCGGTCAGTTCGGACGGTGGCCGCCTGAAGGCCGCGATCCGATTTCGGCTCGCAACCGGCGCCGTGCTCCGCCGTTCCTCGTGACAGCCCACGCAGCCCTGTCTCTCTCCGGCCTGGACGATCGTGCCGCTGCGCATGGATTGGATCATCATGCCGTTTTCGTCGAGCAACTGGAAATAGACGAACGTATCGGCGGGAACGGCGAAGTACGCGGAACCATCCTCCTCGACGGGGACCGTGCCGAGGATCCGCTTGTTGTTGAAGTCGTGCCAGTTCATCGCGGGCGCTTCCTGGCCTTGGCCGTTCCACGGCGGATTCGTCCAGAATCGCTTCTCTGGCGACTCGACAACGCGGAGGTATTTGACCGAGCCGCGGGGTACGCCACTCATGTGCGTTCCACGATAGACGTCGGCCACGTAGAAGTAGCCGTCCTTCTCCTGAAAACCGCGCCGTGTTGGAATGACGGGCGGGCGCGGGCGCGGGCCAAGCGGCATGGGATCAAAACAGCCCGGCGATTCGCCGTGCACAAGGATCTCGTTCCCGAAAACGTCGAGAAGGTATATGCCCATCTCCTCGCCGTTGCCCGTCATCCGCGAGCACAGGAAATACTTGTCGCTCAGCGGGTAGGGATCTTCGTACTTGGGCATGACTTTCGTGAATGTGTCGATGTTGAAACGGTTCGCGTCGCCCTCGCCGACCTTCTCGATGGCATCAGCCGGCCACGTCCGGATAACGGGCGCCCGAAGATCCAGACCTAGCCGGCGATCGACAATCGCCAATGCGCCCCAAGGCCGATCGTGGCATGAACCAAACACGCAGAGCGCCCGCTCCGTGCCCGGGATTGCGTAAGCGTTGAAGACCGCGCCGGGCGACTCCGTGTTGTTTCCCCAATACACGGCATGGCCAGTGCCGTCGGGATACGCCGTCCACAGTCCCTGTGCATCGCCGAAGTTCCGGTCCACGTATTCCCATCGGTAATACAGAATCCGCCCGTCGGGCATCAACGACCCGTGACCCTCGAACAGCGTGCTCTTTCCGATCTGTTGGATGTTGGCGCCGTCGCCGTCCATGCGGTAGAGATTCGCCATGATGTGCCGGTTGCACATGCAGTACTTCGGTTCGCGCGTCGATGAGAACGCGATCGAATCGTCCGGCAGGTAAAGCGGATCGATATCCGTTACTCCCGGAGCGCGCGTGAGCTGCCGAAGACCCGTGCCGTCAGCGTTGACCTCGTAGATATGGTAGTCATCGGTGATGTCGCGTCGCATCGAGAAGACGACCTTCCGTCCGTCAAAATAGACATCAGGATCGCGCAAGCTTCCCGTCGAGGTCTCCGTCAACACGCGCGCCTGGCCCGAACGCGCGTCGATGATTTTCAGGGCGGCTCCCGGCTGGAAACTCGCCGTGTTGATTTCGTTCGTCTGAAACATCGTTTCCGTGTTGTGATGGTCGGGTTTGTATTGCGGCCGCGCGACGAACACCAACGGATACTTGCTGACAAGGGGGTTCGCAATGAGCGCCTCGCGTTGAAGTTCGCGAAAGTCCCGGGTGAGCCGCTCTCGATCTGCGGTCTTCTTACCCCGTTTCGCATCAAGACGGGCGGATTCTTTCTCGATTGCGTTCAAGCGATCCGTGTAATCGCCGTAAGACGCATACTCTTTACGAAAGCTCTCCGCGAGATCCTGAATCGCGCAACGCAGACTCGTGATCTCGCCGGTGGAAAAGGAATCCGCCGCAACGATCCGTGAGAGCAGCAATAACGACAAGGCCAAGGTGGCAATCCACGGCCTCAAGAAGCGGCGAGGACGCCGCTTCCACTTGGCGCTGTTCTTTTCTCGATCCCGCATCACCGTCCTTTTACATTCACCGTCGATTGCGCGGAGACGCCTGAGAGTATGTCGCGCGCCACGACCTCGTACACGCCGGGCGTTTCATCCAGCGCAAGAGGAATATACGCCTGGGCCTCGCCTCGCCGACACACAATGTTCTGCGAATAATATGCGATCGGCGTTGAGGCGGGCGCGCCTGCACGCCGGCCTTGCAGCGTCAGATGAACGAGATGCGTTCCCGGCGTGGGCCCGTTCGTCTTGACGGCAATCTTTACCGGGAGCCGCCGGCCTGCCAGCACGTCGTCCGCGGTCGCAAGATAAAGTTTATCCACCGGGTATGGCAAAATGCCTAGCCGCAGGGCGTCC
>CAZPMT010000159.1:0-11548 GCA_964587655.1 uncultured Nitrospiraceae bacterium | reverse complement strand
GACGATATTCGCGAATTTCAATGTCCACGGTGAACTCCGGGTATCGGGTATCGGGTTTCGGGTATCGGGTTACCCGTGCGCTTGCGCAGACTTGCCTCGTGGGCAACTTTCACGAATCTCTCGAGCAGCCAGTTAGGCTGATCCGGAAATCGCTCCGGGTGCCATTGCACCCCGGCCACGAACGGAAGGCCGTTATGCTCGATGGCTTCGATGACGCCGTCGCGCGCACGTCCCGTAACGCGGTATCCCTCGGCCACGCGATCCACGGCCTGATGATGAGCCGACGACACCGTGATAATCAATGAAGGCGCCACGGCCAACCACGAGTCTTTCTCGACTAGCACTTCATGCCGAACCCCGATTCCGGGCCCTGCGTGCGGTTGGGCATCGGGTCGCGCCGTGGGCAAGTCCTGAATGAGCGAGCCGCCCCCCGCTACGTTGATCACCTGCATGCCCAGGCAAATGCCGAGCACGGGAACGCCCAGTTCCTCGGCCGCTCTGAGCCATAGGCATTCGCTTTTCCAGCGTTCATCGGGCATGTAGTTGCAGTTGGGATGCGGAACGAACCCAAAGGCCTCGGAAGGGATGTCCGAGCCGCCCGAAAGAATCAGTCCATCCAAGCACGACACCGTGGCACGGGCCGTCTCCTCGGTCGCCAGCGGCAGGATCACGGGCGCGCCTCCGGCCGCAATGATTGCTTCCGTGTACGCCGTCCGCAGCGTGTGCTTGTTGCTGGGAAGGCCGTCAAGGTCCGACAGGCGCAACGTCGCGGTGATCCCTATCAGCGGTTTCATCCGCGCCACCCGTTCAGCAGCGCTTCCGCCTCCTTCATCCGTCCCATCGCCTCGGCCGCATCGCGGAGGTTGTTGCGCGCCTCAACGTAGCCCGGATTCATCCCGACCGCCCGGACGAAATACTCGAAAGCCTTCTCCCTCTGCCCCAACTGCCACAACAAAGCGCCGAAATCGTTGTAGTTCGCCTCGACGAACGGGCTGATCTCGGTGGCTTCCTTGAGGAGCAGAAGCGCCTTGCGAGTGTCTCCCGCGGACGCCGCCTCCCGTGCCTGCGCGTTCAGCAAAGCAGATCGCTCGCGCGCGTCCGCCGTTTCCGCCCCGCTCCACTTCCCCGCGAACCGCCGCTCATTGGCGGCGAGCAGCCCATCCATTCCTTCGGGCGTAATGCCCATGCCGACGAAGGTCCTGCTGCCGTAGTGAAACACAAAAGCATCCTCCGCGACGCAAAGCCGGTAACCCGCTTTCGAGACGCGGACGCCGTAGTCATCGTCTTCGTATCCGCCGATGCCGAAGGACTCGTCGAAGAATCCCACCTCGCGGAATGCCGTGTCGCGAATCAGCAAGCAGAATCCGACCAGCCGCGTCGTGTCATGTATGATCCCCTTGTTACGAACCGCAAGGTCGCGGGCAAAGGCGTTGATCTGCTCCTGCGTCTCGAACATCAGCCCCGATATCTGCTGTTCGCCCGACACGTAGTTGCTCATCGGGCCGGCCATGCCGATGTCGTCGGCGGAAAGCAGCGCGCTTTCGAGCCGCTCGAGCCAGCCTTCCGGCGTCAGCGTGTCGCTGTTCAGCAAAAGGACGTGTCCTTCGGCGGCGCGCAATCCCAGGTTCACGCCGCCCGCGAACCCGAGGTTCCGTTCCGAATGGATCACCCGCGCCCCCGGCACGCTGTCGAAGAATTCTCCGACGCCGTCCGTGGAACCGTTGTCGACAAGGATCAGTTGATACGGCGGGCGCGTGAAGGCGCGGACGGTGTCGATGCACTGCCGGCAGTAGTACAACTCATTGAACGCGGGAACGATGATCGAGATCGGTTGAGGCATCACGTCACCCTGTCTCCGTCCCTGATTTTGTTCCACGGCGCGGGCCACGTCCATGGGATCGGCGCGACGGCATACGCGGTCAACAACGTCACGACACCCGTCCCCGCGACGACCTGCACGAAAGGCGACGTCTTAAGGATCGTCCCCGGCGGCGCACCAGAGGTCTTTACGTCCTCGCAGCGCACGCGCGTAGTCATTACAGTATATCTTCCATAGCGGAAGCGCCCAACAAACAACGGCCGCATTCCCCGGACCTTGCGCTCGATCTCGCGGGCTGGACGGCTCCAGTCGATGTAGCTATCCGCTTTCTGAAGCCGTTTGTCATACATGCCCCCTGGGTCTTGCGGACGGCCATACATCCCTTTTAGCTCGATGCTGTCCATAACTTCCGCCACATGCAGGCCCGCAAGCGCGCACGCCCGTTGATGCACGTCGACCGCCGTGTCCTGCTTGCGAAGCTGAAACCTGTACTGCTCCAGGATCGGTCCCGTGTCAATCCCTTCATCGATCTGGTGAAAGGTGACTCCGCTTTCCTCTTCTCCGGCTATGATGACGGCCGAGAAAGGATTCGGGCCGCGATGTTTCGGCAACAGCGAGGAGTGCATATTGACGCACCCAATCCTCGGCACCTCAAGGATGGGCTTCTTCAGGATGATGCTGAACCCCCCGACGAGCAGCACGTCCGGATTCGTAGCGCGGAGCGGGGCAAGTTCCTGCTCCGTCATGCGGTCGATCCAGACTATCGGGATCCCGTTGCGCTTGGCCAGGCCGGCCACGCCCGCTAGAGGACCCAGGAGACGGCCCCAGGCCGCGCGCAGAATGCGGCCCGCACGCTTCACCGTCCGGCCGTTCTGCACGAGCGCGACGACTTCATGTCTTGACGCGAGCAGCGGCTCCATGAGGCTCATGGCGAGGTTCCCCTCGCCCGTAATGGCAATGCGCATGCCCTACGACTCCATGAAGGCGCGGTACCAGGCGAAGAACATCAGCAGCGCCCAGAACTGGCGCCGGCGATACCAGTTGTGGGTCGAAGAGCGGAGCACCTGCTCGACACAGGGCCACCGGAACACGCCGACCGCGTCGACGCGTTCCTGCGTGACGATCTCTCGTGCTGCATTCTCGATCACCCGCAGCGTGGGACCGCTCTGCGGCGCCTTGAAGTCCCTTCGCGACCTCAACCGTATGCGCCCCGGCAGCACCCCTTTCATCGCCTGCCGCAACAGAGGCTTGCTGCGAACCCCGAACTTCACCCGGGGCGGCACGGATATCGCGAAATCGAGCAGCGCATCCGTCAGATATGGGAACTCCAGTGAAGCCCCGTGCGCCGCCCACAGCCGGTCACACTTGGTAAGAAGCAAATCCGGCAGCCCCACGTTCAGCGAGAGTGCGAGTTGGTTCCGCGTCAGATCGAGATCGGAGAAATACGGGCGTATCACCGATGCGGAGCCGCCCTTCTCGGCAATGGCCGAAGCCATCGCGTCCGTGTAGAGTTCCTCGCGTTCGCTCGCATCGAACACGGACACTAACGAGAGATAGGCGTCAAGGTTGTTCCGTATCGATGCAAGGTAGCGTCCTCCGCGGCGGACGAACGCGTTCGGGGGCAATGAGGGAATAATCTCGTCAACGAAACCCGCGGGCACCAGCCGCTTGGCGCCCTGAGCCTTCTGAAGGAAGTTGTACCGCGGGTAGCCCCCCAACATCTCGTCCGCGCCGTGGCCGCTCAAGAGGTTCGGAGCGAACTGCGCGGATTGCTGCGCGATCAGCCACAGCGGCAACACCGACGCGTCGGCCAGAGGCTCATCCAGATAGTATGCCGCCTTGCTAAAGTCGGACTCCGTCAGGCTTGGCGCTTTCAGGGTCTTCAATGTCAACCCCAGCAGCCGCGCCGATTCGCTCGCGCGCCAAGCTTCGTCCTGCCATGCCGACTTCAGCGTGACAAACACGGGTCGCGCGCCCGGCTTGAATGCCCCAAGTGCCGCACAATCGATGCCCGCGGACCAAAGCGTGGCATCCGCCGCGCACCCGCCGACGGCGTCGCGCAACAATTCACCGAGCCGTTCCGACGCCTCTTCCCGTTTCGTCTCAGTCAACGCGAGGTCAAACCCGGCGTGCATCACTTCGCGCAACGTCCCGTTCAGGTACTCGAGAACGTAGCCGGGCCGGACGCGATTCACGCCACTGATGATCGATTCCGGTCCTGGAACGCAGCGCAAGGTAAGATAGCGGTCCACGCTGCACAGATTCAGACGTTTCTTCACGTATCCGGATGCGAGAACGGCCTTCAGTTCGGAAGCGAAAACAAGTCCGTTGTCGATCTGCGCGTAGTACAGCGGTTTCACGCCCAACCGGTCCCGTACGAGCCACCAGCCTTTGCCCACGCGCGCCGCCGCCGCAAAAGCGCCGCGCAAGCCCAACCGGCTCGGATCCGGAGCCGCGGCGCATCGCCGCTGCAACTCTTTCGCGGTCAACGACGCCCCCGACGTGTCGCGCGGAGAACCGTCCACAAGGCACGGACGTTCCCCGATAGGCGCGGAAGACGCGACGTAAAAATCGGCGCCTTCGAGGACGTGACGCGCATGACCGCGGTGCGTCAGGGCCGCGGCCATAGATCGAACCGCCGCCGGATCGCACTTTCCAATGATCCCGCAAATGGCGTCCATCAGAACCCCTTCTTAGTGTCGATGAGCAACGTCACGGGCCCATCGTTGATCGAAGACACCTCCATATGCGCGCCGAACGAGCCCGTTTCCACGCGAAGCCCTCGCTCGCGCAGCAGCCGGACCACGGCCTCACACAAAGGCGCCGCATGCTCAGGCCGCGCCGCCCGCGTAAACGAGGGCCGCCGGCCCTTGCGGCAGTCTCCGTGCAGCGTGAACTGCGAGATGGCCAGAATACTTCCACTCGCGTCCGCGACCGACAGGTTGAACTTGCCGGCCTCGTCCTCGAAGCAGCGCAGGCCCGCCACCTTCTCCGCCATCTGCTCCGCGTCCCGCTCGTCGTCCTCGACCTCCACCCCCAGAAACAACAGAAGCCCGGCCTCGATAGCGCCGACGATCTTCCCGTCGACCGACACCGACGCCTCATGCACACGTTGCGCTACAGCCCGCAAGACGCTCACTCCTCGATGAAGAGCACCATCACAAGTCTAACAGCCCATTCGAGGAGGATCAAAAGGTAGCCGGCATGCAACGTGGCCGCGGCGTCCTCGCCGCGTTTTCGTCAAGAGCCGCTTGACGCAAGATGTGTCCGCTGAAACGCGGCGAGGACGCCGCGGCCACGGAACCGCACAAATGCCGAATGCTGTTCGGTTTGCTCATACATGCGAATCATGGGGAAAGACTGCGTTAACTCGGAGACTCGCCCGGAGTCTCCGGAGGCGATTCCACATCCGTTGCGCGCCGTCCGATAGCCGCGGCCTGGGCGACGAGGTTTCGCTTCTCTCGCGATGTGCGGAGCAACTCCCACAGGTTCTGCAGCAACTCCCATCCGAACCAGGCGAGTCCGGTCGCGCAAATACCCGCGAAGATGGACAATGGTATGACGTACTCAACCTGCATCGGGCAACTCCTCCAAATCGTAGCCGCGCGGAATCAACGGCGGCACGCGGCGGCCCGGCTTGGATTCAGGCATCGGGCCTGCCTTCTCCGGGCTTGAAGCAGCGGCATCCCGCCGGGTCTCCTGGAGTCCGCGCCGCAGATCATCGAGTTCTTCCCGGACCTGGCTCAACTCCTTGCGCAGCCCTTCGTTCGTTTCCTTCAACGCGCGCACGGTCGCGGTCAGGGACTCGGTCTCGCGCAAGATATCCTTCTTGACCGCGTCCTTTGGCGGGGACTCGCCCTTACCCTTGCTGAGGTCCTCCGACAAGGCCTTGACTTGCCTGTCGACGCTCTCGTCAGCCGTAGCGTCGAGGACTCGCAGGTCGTCAAACCATGCCGCGCCACGACCCTTCAGCACGCAACGCAACGTAACGAAGTCCGTTTCCTTCGGCACGACTACTTTCATGGCCACGGGCGTCCAGTCCTTGCTTTCCGACACCGGAGACGCATCGCCGGTCCTCGCGACGTGCAGGACTCCCCACGGCTTCCGGCGCCAACACTGTAGCCAGATGTCCGCGGCGCCGGCGCCTTCCGTCTTGACCAAGCCGCCGACGATGAGCGTCTTTTCCGCGAGATCCTTGACGATATTCTGGCTCCAGTTGTTGGCCGGCTCGTTGGGATAGGCCTCGGTATTACGCAACATGGCCGCACGCTTCCCCTCGCAGAAGACCAGATCATCGAGACGTCCTTCCGCGCCAGGCCTGGGCATGACAAAAAGCGACCAATTCTCGGGCTGGCCGCCGGTCCCGTCCTCGAAGCCCGGGTTCAGCAACAGGTTCCCTCCGCTCCCCGCGAGCGAGATGAGCAATATGAACGCACCGGTCAGCATTGCGGACCCCTCGTGGCCGCGACGTCCCCGTCGCGTTCCAAACCTGAGCAAGAAGCGGCCGTGGCCGCGACGTCCTCGTCGCGTTTCAAATCTGAGCAAGAAGCGGCCGTGGCCGCGACGTCCTCGTCGCGTTCCAAACCTGAGCAAGAGGCGAGGGAAACGCCGCTCCCACGTGCATCAGCTTGTGCGCAATCCCTGTATGCGGAGCCTGAGGTCCTTTGCGCTGGTCGCATTCTGCAGAGCCACCTCGGGCGTAATCTTCTCTGCCTTGAACAAGTCGTACAGGGCCTGATCGAAGGTCTGCATACCGTACTGATCATAGCCTTCATCGATGAGCTTCACGATATCCTTGAAGCTCTTTCCCTGTTCGATGAAGTCGCGCACCGTGCGGTTGCCGATCAGGATCTCTGCCGCGACGCACCGGCCCGTCCCGGACTTGAGCGGGAGGATGCGCTGCGAGACGACGGCACGGAGCACGCTGGCCAATTGTTTTCGGATCTGAATCTGCTGGTGCGGTTCGAAGAAGTCGATAATGCGGTTCAGGGTCTCGACCGCGTCGACCGTGTGAAGCGTCGAGAAGACCAAGTGGCCTGTTTCGGCCGAAGCCAGCGCCGTCCGGACGGTCTCAGCGTCGCGCATCTCGCCGATCAGAATTACGTCCGGGTCCTGACGCAACGCGCCGCGGAGGGCGTTCGCGAAAGACAGCGTGTCATGCCCTACTTCGCGTT
The DNA here is from genome assembly GCA_964587655.1 of uncultured Nitrospiraceae bacterium. GTDB lineage: Bacteria > Hydrogenedentota > Hydrogenedentia > Hydrogenedentales > SLHB01 > CAZPMT01. Next base: position 4,555 of record CAZPMT010000159.1, on the reverse strand, counting down.
GCGTGATGATGGCCATCTTGTCCTTGTGGGCGAATTCGAGCGGGTCCTCGACCGTCACGATGTGAACGGGAAGCTTCTCGTTAATCTCGTCGACCATGGCCGCGAGCGTGGTCGACTTGCCGCTGCCCGTGGGGCCCGTGACGAGTACGAGTCCGTTCTTGCCCATGCAGATCTTTGAGAGAACGGAGGGCAAATCCAACTCGGAGATCTTCTTGATGCGGAGCGGGATCAACCGGAGCACGATGCGCGTGTCTCCGTCGTCCCGGCAGACGTTCACGCGAAATCGCGCCACGTCGCCGAGCACGTACGAGCAGTCGAGGTCCATCACTTTTTCGAACTTGGCGACATCGGCGGGCAAGGCGATCTGTTTCAGCAGTTCGCGAATGTCCTCCTCAATCAACGGCGGCTCGTCGAGACGCTGAAGATCTCCGTCGATCCGATAGATGGGCGGATTATCCACTTTCAGATGGATATCCGAGGCGCGTTTCTCGAGGGCGCCGCGCATCAGCGCGTCCATGGTCACTGCCATCGCAACGGTCTCCTTTCCGAACCGCGGGAAAATGGATTCAAGCCCATTTTGCCGGCCTTCATTTCAATTCTTTCCCGTCGTCAACGTAATAGTGGTCTTATCCCCATCGCGGCTCGCCATTACCATCACCGTCCGGTCTTCCTTCGTGTAGTTCAGCATCTGCATGGCGCCGCCGGCGCCGCCCTGCGTCATGCTCTGCGCTTCCGTCCAACCCTTGGCGGCGAGTTCTTTCTTGTAGTATGAGGCCACGTTCTCAATCATGTCTGCACTGGTCATGTTGACATTGAACGTCTCCTTCTGCGTCATGGTCGACACGAGCGCGAGCTTCGCGCCGGGATACACCGGCACGTCCTTCGGGAAGGTATCGGGCAGCGTTGCAGCGTCGCCGCTCACAACCGTGCCGTCCTGAGTCTTCATCGTAAAAGACTGGCCATCCGCCTTCATGTCGACATTTCCCGACCCGTCCTTGGACTTGATCGACATTGACCCGCCCTTCATGTCCATCTTCACGTCGACGTCCTTGCCGTCCTTCTTAGCATCGGACTCGATGGCCTTTTCGATAGCCTTTTCCGCGATCTTATCCGCCGCTTTCTCCCTGCACCCGCACCCGAGCGGCAGCGCCACCACTATCGCCAGCGCCACTACGATCGTCCAACTCAATGTCCGTCTCATCCTTCTACCCTTTCCTCGTCCGGTGAATTCTGCTCTTCACGGCAACGTATGATAACATGCGACGGCTTACGCCGCGAAATGCCGCGATCCCACGCGGCCGGCATAGAGAAGCGGGCCATGATTCCGTAGTCCGCGGCGTCTGCGAAGTTGAATCCTTCGGCAACGGACGTTAGACTGCCGTCTTCCCGAATAGTGCTTACACAGAAGGGTCTTTCGTGCAGTGAGCCAGCTTAATCTCGATCCCCTAGAGAACTACAAGGCGTTTCCCGGACCGGTGCTCCTGGCAATCATGGACGGCGTGGGCATCGGCAAGCACGACGCGTCGGACGGCGTCTACCTCGCGAACACGCCCGTGCTGGACGAACTCTTCGACGAACCCCTGTTCGCCAAACTCAAGGCCCATGGAAAGGCCGTCGGACTGCCCAGCGACGAGGACATGGGCAATTCGGAAGTCGGCCACAACGCGCTTGGCGCGGGCCGCGTGTTTGATCAAGGCGCCAAACTGGTCAACAGGGCGATCGCTTCCGGAGAACTTTTCGATGGCGCCGCGTGGCGTACGGCCATCAATCAGGCGCGCGCGGGCGGAACGATCCATTTCATCGGACTTCTGTCGGACGGAAACGTCCACAGCCACATCGACCAGTTGTTCGCCCTCCTGGACCGGTGCGCCGAGGAAGGTGTGGCAACGGTCCGCATCCATCCATTGCTTGACGGACGCGACGTCCGGGAAAAGAGCGCGCTGACGTATATCGGCCGTCTTGAGAAGAAACTGGCCGGCCTCAACGCCGGCCCGTGCGATTACCGAATCGCCTCGGGCGGAGGGCGCATGGTGACTACCATGGACCGCTACGGCGCCAACTGGCAGGTCGTCGAGCGGGGATGGAAGGCGCACGTCCTGGGTGAAGGAAGACCGTTCTCGTCGGCCGCGGAAGCGGTCCAAACGTACTATGACGAAGATCCGGGTATCACGGACCAGTATCTCGACAGCTTCGTCGTCCGCGACGGCGAACCCGTTGGCAGGATTCGGGACGGGGACGCCGTCATATTTTTCAACTTTCGAGGCGACCGCGCCATCGAGATCTCGCAAGCGTTCGAGAACGACGACTTCGACAAGTTCGACCGTGTGCGCCGGCCCGATGTGTTCTACGCGGGCCTTATGCAGTACGACGGCGATGCGATGATCCCAAAGCATTTCCTGGTGGAACCCCCGGCCATCGAGCGAACTATCGGCCAGTATTTGTGCGCGGCCGGCGTTACGTCATTCGCGGTGTCGGAAACGCAAAAATTCGGCCACGTGACGTATTTCTGGAACGGCAACAACTCGGGATACATCGATGAGCGCCTCGAGAAGTACGTGGAGGTCCCCTCCGACAAGGTGACTTTCGATCAGCGTCCGTGGATGAAAGCGGCGGAGATCACCGATTCCGCCATCGAAGCCATCAGGTCCGGGGAGTTCAAGTTCGTGCGCCTCAACTACGCCAACGGTGACATGGTCGGCCACACGGGCATCGTGGCGTCGATACGCATTGCCGTCGAGGCCGTGGACCTCGGGCTGAGCCGGTTGGCGCCGGTGATTGCCGCCGCGAAGGGCGTGTTGGTGGTGACGGCGGATCACGGCAACGCGGACTGCATGTTCACGGAACAGCTTGTCAAGCAACGACAAACTGTGAAGAAAGGGAAGCGGGAACCGATGGTGGCGCACACCCTCAATCCGGTCCCGTTTATCATCAAGGATTTTTCGGGCGCCAACCCGATAGCGCTGAGCCACGTTGACGCGCCGGGTCTCAGCAACGTGGCCGCGACGCTCTTGAACCTGCTGGGCTTCAAGAAGCCCGAAGACTACGATCCTTCACTGATCCGAATCGGCTGATGGGATGGGCTACGCGGCCGGCTCCGCCTTGATATCGCCGGATGCGTCCACGGTGAAGACGCGCAATCCGGTCTGTCCGGGCACCACCGGCGTTGCGACGACCTGGAATTGTTCGGGCGTCGCCACGGGCATCGTGTAGACGTATTCGTTCCTGACGACGCCTTCACGCCACCCGCCCTCCAGGTACGCCCCGGCGCCCATGTTGGCGCCTTCCGCCAATTGTTCGAAGCTGCCGTACGTGAGCGTCGCGGCATTGTGTGCAAACTCCGCGCTGGAGATGGTGCGAAGGTTCCCCACCGCTGCGGCCTCGTTCGTCATGATACGCTGGCGCGCCAAAGCGGGGATAGCCAGCGCCGCGATGATCGCGATGACTTCCACTACGTCATGAGTTCAAGCAGCGTAAATCCGGCATTCGATTTCGTTTTCATGGCCAATGGCTCCTTTGGTGTTTCTTGCCGCGGGTTCAACCCGGGCGCTTTCCGTTCCATCACGCCGAGCCGAAACCACGCTTCAAGCCTTCAACTGTAGTCCTCACCCTATCTAAAGGAAACCGGCGGCGAGGTTCGCTCGCCGCCGGCCCTTTACTGCTTAGGTTAAACTGTCAGGTACTGCCAGGTACTGCTGATTACGGGGTCTCGCCAAGCGGCGTGCTGCTGGCATCGGCGCTGCCGGTCGTGCTGAAGCGAAGCACGCCCGAAGCGTCCACGAAGAAGTACCGATTGCCCGTCGTACCAACAACCACCGGGTCCGCATTCGCGGCGAAGTTGTTTACTGTTCCAGCAAGCGTGAAGTTGTACCCGCTCTTCGCGGCAGCCCAATTCCCATCAAGGAACGGCGGCGTAGCGGTCGTCAGTTCGTCAAACGTGATGGCATACTGATTGTTGGCGGAGTGGAACGCCACTTCGGCGCCGTTGATCGTGCGCAGATTGCCGATCGAGGCAGACTCATTCGACTGCATCCGGCTGCGGAGCAGGTTTGGGATCGCTATGGCCGCGATAATCGCGATAATCGCCACAACAATCATCAACTCAATCAAGGTGAAACCAGAGTTCTTTTTCATAGTTGTACCCTCCATTATCGTGCGCCTTGCGCCCGATGTGTTGATCGTGCGTTCCACGCACGACCGTTGGTGCCAAGTCAAAATCCTTCAAACCCGCCCACGGCGGGTTTTGCTACCTCTATTCAACTTTCGCCAACACTAAGGGCAACAACTGTGCCAACGCATCTGAATAAGTCATAAGATAATTCATAACACCCATTTATACCTGCTTAGCGGCGAATGACACTGGTCCAAGATCCGCGATTTTTGTGTCCGGCCCGGTCTCTGAGTGACAATTTTCGTCCCTCAGAGGGTGTGCGGGAAGCCCATGTAGGTCCGGTTTGTAACCGGACCAAGTCATGCGCAAGATATTGGGGGCGCCGGTGAGGTGGTCCGGTTACAAACCGGACCCTGGAGTTTCTACATTATCATGCTGCGGCCGAGG
>CAZPMT010000158.1:0-11576 GCA_964587655.1 uncultured Nitrospiraceae bacterium | reverse complement strand
CCAAACGAGGCAACACGACATCGCTTACCGTAGGTGTGAGAAGTCCGGGTTAGGGTCGTTGCACCGGAGCCGTACATAGGCGATGCCACCGCATCCTTCATGCTCATGTTCGATAGTCATGAATCGGCCCGTTTCCGGATGCGGCATGACGAGAAGCCTGTCTTCGGACGCGCTTACTTCGGATCGAAGCAGCGGAATCCACACGCAGCAGAAACCGGCCACAACCTCTTGACGCTCATCGGGGTCAAGCTCGAAGCCATCATCCTCACCTATTGCCGCCGCGGCGTGCTGGAAGGTTTGCTGGCGGTCACGAACCAGCACCATCAGGCGCTTGTACCAATATCCGGCGCCAGCGGGCTGGCGCTGGGCTTCATGGCTAAGTGCCCTGTGCTAGCCGTCGAGAGCATCGTTAAGAGGCCCACAAAGTACACAAAACGAGCTGCTCAGTTCTCGCAAAACTGATCGGATATCCGATCCCGCAAGCCGAAGGGCGGCCTTCATCTACACGTCTTGTCGTTCCCCACAGTCCTTTTGGCCCCGCACCCATCTCCTTTATCTCCTTCTATCCCCATATCCCCTTTCCTTACACCGTTGGCATGCCGCTCTCCGGCGTGTAATGAGGTATACTGCGAGGGCCTTTCGGGAAGGCTTAAGGAGAACCGGACATGAGTAAGCGGATGATGGTTCGTGCGGGAGTTTCATTTCTTGCCGCGGCGTTGTTGAATCTTGCGGGCGGGGGCGTTGCCGCTCAGGAGTCGCGTTCCGACGTTGCGCGGCCTCCGCTGCGGGCAACCCGGCTGGCCATAGTCACGGACAATCAGTGTACCGGGGCTGAACTGAAGGCCATCGAAATCCTGAAAGCCCGGATACTCAAACGGAGTTCGGTCGCGATCGAGACGGCCAAGGAAGATACTCCCGAAGCCAAGGAACTCATCGCCAAGGCCGACGCGATCTTCGTTGTCGGCTCGCCGAAGGGCACGGGGTTCGCCGGGCATCTGATGCATGACATAGGTCTGAAGCTGCCGGCTCTTCCTAACTCGGACAAGATCCATCCCGAGGGGTTCGCCGTTAAGACCGAGGCAGTCGGCGGCCCGAAGATTTTTGTCGTCATCGCAGGCGCCGACGATCGAGGCACGATCTACGCCGTGGGCCACGTCCTGAGAGCCATGACCTACTTGCCGGATGCGGTTCTTGTTCCCAACATCGACGCACGGGAAAAACCGGCTTTTCTTCTGAGAGGCGGAAGGCCGACTGGACCCGGCAGCAGGGCGCGTGAACTTGGGAACCTTCGTCCGCAGACCGCACAGGAAACGCAGGAGGTCATGGAGGACCTGATGCTGCTCGGGACGAACGTATTCGAAGGCGACCCGCCGCTCGTCCGGTCGTACGGCATGCTCACGGTGTTCGGTCGTACGGCCAACGAAATGCCGGCGGCGGATTTTCCGAAAGAATGGCGCGCGGACGGCGGCCAGAGGCCGTCGAGGTATGTGTGTCCGTCCGTCCCCGAAGCAAGGGCGGCCCTTCTCGAGTCGTTCGACAAGATGTTCCGCGAGTCCCCGGACTATGATTTCTTCACCACGAACTCCGGCGATGAGGGCGGATGCCGTTGCGCCAAGTGCATGCCGTGGGGCGATAAGTACATCCAGCTTGTCCATGACATATCGGACATCCTTCACAAGTATCATCCCAACACGAAGGTCCTTGCCACGAATCAGGATCTGACCAACGATGGCGATCAGGCCATATTCGATTATCTGAACAGTCAGGACTCGAGCTGGCTCTACGCGATTCGATACGGTCCAGGCGCCGATGAAATGCAGACGTATATCCGCGGCCCGGTCAACCCCCGGTGGTTCGAGTATGAAGGTTTCGGCCCTCTCGGCAACTACCTCAAGTATATGCACCACGAGCTGCCTCGAACGACGAATATCGCTTTGTACACGGACATCACGCATTGGATGCAGGCGCAGTTCGCGGTTCCTCATCCCGACGTCGCGCTGGCCGCGGTCTATGACAGGCGTTCCTGGAACGCGCGGCCACGGAATTTTCACAAGGTCGCGACCGAGATACTCCATTACGCCATAGGCGACATGCACTACAGCGAGGGCATGCACGACGATTTCAACAAATGGTTCTGGTATCGCATGCTATGGAATCCGGACCAGGATGCCGAATCGATCACCAAGGAATACTGCCGGTACTGGTTCGGGCCCGATGCACAGGACGAAGCTGCGAAGGCGATATTCGTCATGGAGGAGACGCTCGAAAAACCAGTGATCGATAACCCGGGCATCGCGAAAGCCGTCGACCTTCTCAGGTCGGCAGGCGCAAAGATCCCCGAGAACCTTCGCAAGACTGACTACCGCTGGCGCATCATTTTCCAGAAGGCACTGATGGACCGCTACATCCAGCTCGAGTTGCAGCGAGGGCGCGAATTGAAGGAAGAGGCCGGACACATCCTCGAGCAACTCGATGCGTCAAAGGAACCCGCCGCGGACGCGGCCAAGGCCCTGAAAGCGCTCGAACAACCCCTCGAAACCGACGACATGAAGAAGGTAATCGAGGATGCCAAGAGACTCGGCGAGGAATCCAATACGATCATAGGTTATCGCGAGCCCGCTCCGTTCATCGTCGGCGGGTTGGACCTCACGGAAACCGGCTGGTGGCGGAAAGTGTTGCAGCAGGCGCTTACCGATGCCAATGACGCCAAGATCCGAAACACGGCCAAGATGATACTTCATTACGACGACCCCGGGCCGGGCGGGTTCTACGACGACGTTGGCTGGCCATCCGAATCGGCGCATCTGGTTCACGGTGAGGCGTTGTGGGGATTCATGCCCTTCGCCGGCCCGGCCAAATACTCTCACTATAACCTCGCGTACGCTTTCGGAAAGGACGATCCCGGCGTTGCCTTCGCTTACGAGGGCTTGGATCCCAACGCCGAATACGTCGTGCGCGTCTGCGTGGGAGGCCATCTCGACGAGGAGGCGCCTGCCCTAAAAGGAATTCAGCTCATGGAGGGATTGGAGGCGGACGGCGAGGTCATCAGCGACGGATTCTCCGTACCCATCGGCGACACGGCGTTCCACGAATTCGATCTTCCACAAAAGATCACGCAAGATGGGAAATTGCGGATATCCCTGACGCGCAAGTCGGACATCATACCGGTGACGGCGCTCTCCGAGATATGGCTGATGCAGAAGGGCAAGATGACGTGGACCGCACGGCCCTGATACATACCAATCGGCAATCAAACGCCGGCGATTGAGCGGCAGTAAGAACAGAGGTACAGCTATGAAGATGATGTTACGGATATTCCTGATTGGCTTGCTTTGGTTTACGTTCGGGTTCAAAGCGGACGCAGAGTTCCGGGCCGGCGTTGCGGTTCGCGTGGTGACACCAGACCCGCTCTTGCCCGTGGTCGGTGGTGTGGGGACGGCGTCGCCGGCTACAAAGAAGCTCGGCGAACTCACCGTGCGCGCCTTGGCGCTCGAGCGGGATGGTGTCCGCGTGGCGATTGTGGGCACGGATTTCCTGGGGTTTCCCGGAGTGCTGTGCGATAGAGTGCGGGCCAAAGTGGAGGACGTGCTCCCCGAAAACGTGATCATCGGCGCGACGCATACTCACAGCGCACCGGATGTGTACGGACTCGTGAACGAGAAGGGCGAATCCGGCGCGGACCTCAAGTACATCGAGTCCGTCGTATCGAAGGCGGCCGAAGCCGTCAATGAAGCGGTCAAGAAACTCCAGCCGTCCGCCGTGAAGATTGCGACCGACAAGGCGAAGGAGAAGATCGCCTACAACTACTACGCCCCAAACCTATACGACCGTCGCATGAGCGTCTTGCAGTTCGTTGCGGCGAGCGGAGACGCAAAGGGACAGCCCTTCGCCACGCTCGTGAACTACGCGACGCACCCGGAGGTGATCGGGCCCGACCAGGGAATCCTCAGTCCGGACCTCGTCGGTCCGCTGTATAGCCGCATCGAGAAGCAAGGCGGCGGTACGGCGATCTTCATGGGCGGCGCCCAAGGCGGGATGGTCACGGCCGACTGCCGCGGCCCCGAGGGCAACATGAAGACATGGGAGGAATGCGTGCGAATCGGCGAACTGATGGCGGATGAGGCATTGCGAATCGTGGCGAACGCGCCCCTTCAAGAAGATCCGCCGATGCTCTGCGCAGCCATGCCGTTGCGCTTGCCCGTCGACTCTGACCTGCTGGCGGCTCTCATAAAGATCTCGCCGATCGGTATGAAAATGAACGCGGACAGGACGGTGTCGACCCAAGTGAACGTGATCAATCTGGGCAACGCCCAGATCCTCACGATTCCGGGGGAAGCGTTGCCGAACATCGGGTTCTATCTCAAGCGCAAGATGCACGGCGAGCACAACCTCCTATTCGGCAACACCAACGACGCTTACGCCTATATACTGACGAAGGAGGATTGGCACAGTTTCGAGCGGTATGAATACGTTTCGCGCACAAGTCTGGGGGAAAACACCGGGGACATCTTCATCGAAGAAGCGCTCAAGTTCATCAATCGTCTTCCCGATCCGGCCAAGTCAGCGAAATAAATCGCGAAGCGCAGCGAACTCTCAGAGGACGAAGTCGTACGTTTGATTTCCGGGAATGGCCTTTCGTAGAATTGCTGCATTCGCGGAGGAGTTGAAGTCAACGTTGTGTTATGGCCCAGGATGTTGGGCATTTCGCCTTGCGGCGAAGCACTCGAATGCCTTGCGCCAAACACACGCGCAAGTTGAATCACGCGCGTCCTCACCATTCGCCTCAAGAAACTCCTGCGCTCTCCTGTTTCTCGCCGCGCACCGTCACATCTCGCAACGCGGAGAGAATCCGCAGCGCGCAGACAATCAGCGTAGCCAGGAACGGTTCCGGCACACGCATGAACCGCTCCCCAGAACCCTTGAGGAACGACGGAGGAAGCGTGAGAATCCGCTACCGAAGTGTGAGAAGGGGCTATGACCGACTGTAGTCGCTTAGGAAATTCGGCGGTTGCCCAATTCCCTCTGAACCGGGACACAACGGAGGAGAAGATAATGTTGAAATCGACGATCATACAAGCCACTTTGTTAACCTGCATACTCGCCGTCTGTGTTTTCCTCATGGGGTGTCCGCCGCCCTCTCCAAAGGGTCCCACGGCGGACTTCCTCGCCGATGTCACGTCGGGGACGGCGCCGCTGACAGTGCAGTTCACCGACCTATCCACACCGGGCGATTCGCCGATCATGCAGTGGGCGTGGCTCTTCGGCAATGGCGCGACGAGCGACGAGCAGGATCCGGAGCATACGTACGCGGCAGCCGGCAAATACAACGTGTCATTGATGGTCACAACGCCTAAAGGTGAAGACACGAAGCTGAAGCCAAATTTTATCTCCGTCATGGTAGCCGGCGAAGGAGAAGGGGAAGGAGAAGGTGAGGGCGAGGGCGAGATTCACCCGGGCGAGATGGTAGCGGTTCCGGCGGGGACCTTCACGATGGGGCGCACGGACGGCGGCGACGACGCGACGTACGGAGGCCCACCCGAACTTCCTCGGCATCAGGTGACGTTGTCGGCATACGAGATCGGTAAATATGACGTGACGAACCAGGAGTACGCCGATATTCTCAACTGGGCGCTCGCGCGCGGTTACCTCAAGAATGAGAGCGGCGAGGCGTACGACGGCGGGGGTGTTTACGCCGCAAATGAGCGGCTGCTTGTAGCCTCAAGTTCACATTGTCAGATTACGTATGCGGGCAGCCAATTCTCGTCCAGGAGCCAGACAGGCCTGCCGGGGACAACCTCCTATTCCATGGCGCTGCATCCGGTGATTGTTGTGACGTGGTACGGGGCGGCGATGTACTGCAATTGGCTGAGCGAGTCGCAAGGCCTGACGCCCTGCTACGACATAAACAATTGGACGTGCAACTTCACCGCGAACGGCTACCATCTGCCGACGGAGGCGCAGTGGGAGCGTGCGGCGGCGTGGGATATGGCGTCAAACAAACACTGGATATACGGGTTTATGTCGAACACGCTTTCGGGAAAGAACCGGTGCAACTATCACGACGGCAATGCCGGCTTCGTTAATCCCCTTGGTCTGACGGATTTTCCCCTCACATCTCCGGTACGGTGGTTTAATGGCGTCGATGTGAGCCCGAACGGGAGCATCGCGACGGTAAACTCGCCGTCCCCGGTGGGTTGCTATGATATGAGCGGGAACGTATGGCAGTGGTGCAACGACTGGTACGGCGCATACAGTTCAGGCGCGCAGACGAACCCCACCGGTGCCGCTACGGGCTCGTACCGGGTGCTTCGCGGCGGGTCGTGGTACTTCTACTTCCACTTCTGCCGTTCCGCGTCCCGCTACAGCTACTACGGATCGGGGGACCTCATGCTCAGCGACGTCGGCTTCCGCCTTGCCAGGTCTTAGTGCTTGTCAGCCTTACCGCTTTACCGCTTGAAGAAGGGGCTACGACCGACTGTAGTCGCTTAGGAAATTCGGCGATTGCCCAATTCCCTCTGAACCGGGACACAACGGAGGAGAAGATAATGTTGAAATCGACGATCATACAAGCCACTTTGTTAACCTGCATACTCGCCGTCTGTGTTTTCCTCATGGGGTGTCCGCCGCCCTCTCCAAAGGGTCCCACGGCGGACTTCCTCGCCGATGTCACGTCGGGGACGGCGCCGCTGACAGTGCAGTTCACCGACCTATCCACACCGGGCGATTCGCCGATCATGCAGTGGGCGTGGCTCTTCGGCAATGGCGCGACGAGCGACGAGCAGGATCCGGAGCATACGTACGCGGCAGCCGGTACATACAACGTGTCCTTGACGGTCACAACGGCCAGTGGTGAAGACACGAAGCTAAAGCTCAACTTCATCTCCGTCACGGTAGCTGGAGAGGGAGAGGGTGAAGGCGAAGGAGAGGGCGAGGGCGAAGTTCATGCGGGCGAAATGGTTTCGGTGCCGGCGGGAACATTCACGATGGGGCGCACGGACAGCGGCGACGACGCGACGTACGGCGGGTTGGATGAACTTCCTCGGCATCAGGTGACGTTGTCGGCGTACAAGATAGGGAAGTACAACGTGACGAATCAGGAGTACGCCGATATTCTCAACTGGGCGCTTGCGCGGAACTATCTTAAGAATGCCAGTGGCGGGGCGTACGACGGCGGGGATGTTTATGCCGAAAATAGGATGCTGTTTTATGTCTCATATTCAGAGTGTCAGATTACGTATTCGGGCAGCCAATTCTCGTCCAAGGACAGGATAGGCTTGCCGGGGACAACCTCCTATTCCATGGCGCTGCATCCGGTGATTGATGTGATGTGGTTCGGGGCGGCGATGTACTGCAATTGGCTGAGCGAGTCGCAAGGCCTGACGCCCTGCTACGACATAAACAATTGGACGTCCAACTTTGCCGCGAACGGCTACCATCTGCCGACGGAAGCCCAGTGGGAGCGTGCGGCGGCGTGGGATACGGCGTTGAACAAGCACTGGATATACGGGTTCATGTCGGACACGCTTTCAGGAAAGGACCGGTGCAACTATGGTAAGGCTAATCCCCTTGGTCTGGTGGATGGTTGGGACACATCTCCGATAGGATGGTTTAACGGCGTCAATGTGAGCCCGAACGGGAGTATCGCGACGGTGAACTCGCCGTCCCCGGTGGGTTGCTATGATATGAGCGGGAACGTATGGCAGTGGTGCAACGACTGGTACGGCGCATACAGTTCAGGCGCGCAGACGAACCCCACCGGTGCCGCTACGGGCACGGACCGGGTGTTGCGCGGCGGGTCGTGGTTCACCTACTTCTTCTACTGTCGATCCGCGTACCGCACCTACAGCACGCCGGTCAACACGAGCGCCGACAGCGGCTTCGGATTTCGTATTGTGCGGACTCCGTAGCCCTATAGGCTGTTTCCCTGTGACCCTGTGCGCTGTTGCTGATGGGCACTGACCTGCGTCACGAGTTCATCACACGGCTTGGGTTGACCGGCAGTTACACGGTGTTCTCGCAAGGCAAAACGAACGGCAAGAGTCCGATTGAGCCGTTCTCCGGCACGGGCGATATCGACGGCGACGGCATCATGAATGCGGGGGAGTACGGCGCGGTGGTGAGCGGCGGCGGGTCCATCGACACGTTCGCGCAGGTGGCGCTGTATTGGAACGGCGCGGGGCCGTTGCCCGTGGCGGGGATCATCAGTCTGGGCGCGTTGGCGTCGGTGATCGCGCTGGCGGGCGCGCACAGGGTGCAGCGCAGGGCGCGGCGTATCGCGCAGCGGAGATGACGGAGACCCATTGCAAATCAGCCCCATGGGCTTGCGTGCCGGCTTGCGCGCACACCCGTTTGCGTTCGGCACCTCGAAGATCTCGATGACGTGTTTGACCTGAACCTCCTCTGCATTCCCGGCGTGACCACGGGCGCGGTGCTGAACGCCGGACCGGGAGAAGCTTGACCTGGTTCGCCAGGCTATTCAGGCACACGCGTACTGGCGGATGAAAGGACTGAACTTACCTTGGCCCTGCGACACGAGTAGCAAAGGAAAGCTTTATGCCGTTCGAACCCAAAGACCGAACCATCCTTCGTGATCTTGCCAAAGAGGTCGCGGAAGCTGCGGCCCGTCCCGTCATGGCCGAGCGCAAAGCGATGTGGAAACGCCACAACGGCCTGCAACGCATCAGGCCGATGATCTTGGTGTTCCCGGAGGGCTCCTGGCGAGAACTGCTGCCCCGCGGCGTTCTTCAGTGCGAGGACGAACAGGCACGGGATATGGAGTGGCACTTGCGCCTGCGGCTGCTCTCTCGTTCGGGCCGGTACACCGTTGGCGGTTCGGCGGATTACGCTTTGCTGGACCGGCTGCAATGTCCACGGCGCGACAATGAGGGCATGGAGACGTGGTCTTTCGGCAAAGGACACGTGGCCCGCGTCGGCACTGACATGGACTGGAACTCCACCGAAGGCGTCCAGGTGCTGCTGAAGCTGATGGAGTGGCTGCAGGTAGAGCGCCCCATCACGGCGACGCCCGGGGTTCTCGCGGCATTGTCGCGAGACGTACAGGGGAGCCTCTTTGCGACGTTGTTTTGGCCGAACGAGCAACCCGGCGCGGCATCATTTGCGATCCGCAAAGGATTACTCGATCAATCTCGCCGATACCGAATCTGCAATCTCTTTGATGGCAATGCGGCCCCTGTTTCGGCTGACGGCAAATCGCTGGAAGAGGGAATGGCCCTTTCTTTCATCGCGCACGAGTTGAAGGTCTTGAGGTTCTCGCCTGAGTGACAGAGGGAGCCATTCCGTTCCGTCATCTCGGAATGGGATTACGCACGGCCTTACCCGCGGACAGGCAAATCAAGTGGAAACAACTTACGCTGCCTCGCAGTAGTCGATCCCGGATCTCGGGTTGCGGCGCGGCCAACGGTCCGGGCATACTGGTGCTCGAGTTGGACTTAGGTTTGCTGCGTGGGGTCTACGGACGGCCCCGAAGGGGCGGACACGAGAAATGGGTGTGCTGTCGTCACTGCACGTGCTGGACTTTTCGACGTTGCTGCCGGGCCCGTTCGCTTCGATGATGCTTGCGGACATGGGGGCGGACGTGGTGCGCGTGGAAAACCCGAACCTTCCGGACATGGTTCGTGCGCTTCCTCCTTTCGACGGCGAGTGCTCCGCGGCGCACGCGTATCTTAACCGGTCGAAACGCTCTCTCGCGCTGGACATGAAGCGGCCGGGAAGCGCGGAAGTAGTGAAGCGGCTGGTCATGAAATACGACATTGTGCTCGAACCGTTTCGTCCGGGTGTAATGGACCGGATGGGCGTGGGGTACGAAGCGCTGAGCGCGGCTAATCCCCGCGTGATCTATTGCGCATTGACGGGGTATGGACAGACGGGCCCGTTGCGCGACCGGGCGGGTCACGACAACAACTTTCTGGCTTTGGCGGGGATCATGAGCCACAGCGGCCGGAAAGAGTCGGGACCTGTGCCGCAGGGGGTGTTCGTCGCGGACGTGGGCTGTGGTTCCTTCACCGCCCTGACCGGGATTCTTGCTGCGGTCATTCATCGCCAGCAGACCGGAGAAGGCCAGTTTGTCGACGTGTCCATGTTCGACGGCGCGTTGGCGTGGAACCTGTTCGCCGCGACGCAATTCCTGGCGTGCGGCGAGTCCCCCGGCTACGAATGCATGTTCGGCAACGGCGGTTCCCCATATGACTACTATCGCACCAGCGACGGCCGGTACCTGTCGGTGGGATGCATCGAGTTCCGGTTCTGGCGCGGGTTCTGCCGGGCCATCGGACGCCCGGACCTCGAAAGCCGGTGGGGAATGCCAGGTGAGTCCACCGCGCCGGTAAAGGAAGAGATCCGTTCCGTCATTGCTCAGAAGACTCTCGACGAGTGGCGCTCCGTTTTTGCCGGCGAAGATGTCTGCGTCGAGCCAGTGTTAACCGTAAAGGAGGCGCTGGCCCATCCGCAGACGCTCGCGCGCGACATGGTCGTGAATGTGCCCAAACCGGACGGGACCGCGCAGCCGCAACTCGGGTGTCCCATAACCTTCTCCAGATCGCAAACGGAGTACCGCCACATTGGCGCGGCGTTGGGTTCTCACAACGAGGAAGTTTTGCGTGAGAACGGCTACTCCCCCAACGAAATTCAAGCCCTTCGAGATGGAGACGTCTTCGGTCCGGGGCAGTAGGCCCCGGAGACAGATCTCAGAATCCCATGGCGCGACCGATGATCTCTTTCATGATCTCAGTGGTTCCTGCGTAGATTGTCTGCACGCGGGAGTCGATGTATGCCTTGGCGATGAAATACTCCATCATGTAGCCGTAACCTCCGTGGAGTTGCAGGCACGTGTCCATGACACGCTTTTGCAGCTCCGAGGTCCACCACTTCGCCATGGCGGCTTTTTCCGCGTTGAGTTCGCCCTCATTGTGAAGCAGCACGCAGTGATTGACGAAAACCCGCGCGATCTCGATTTCGGTTTTCATCTCGGCCAGCTTGAAGCGGTTGTGCTGGAACTGGCCTATGGGACGGCCAAACGCCACACGGTCTTTACAGTACTTAACGGTGATCTCGAGCGCCGTTTCACACGCCATGACGGCGCCGACGGCTACGGCCAGGCGTTCCTGCGGCAACTGTTGCATCAGGTAGAAAAACCCGCAGTTTTCCTGGCCCAGCAGGTTGTCAGCGGGCACACGCACATCTCTGAAGAACGCCTCCGAAGTGTCCTGGGCGTGCATCCCCAGCTTCTCCAGCTTCGCGCCGCGTTCGTATCCCTCAGCACCCCTTTCCAGAAGCAGCAGGCTGATACCCTCGTGGCCGGCCTGAGGGTTGGTCTTCGCCACGACGATAAGCAGGTCGTTGTTGATTCCGTTCGTGATGAAGGTCTTCTGGCCGTTGAGCACGTAAGAGTCGCCTTGCCGAATGGCCGTGGTCCTCACCGCGGCGAGGTCGCTGCCGGTATTGGGTTCCGTCATGGCGATGGCTCCGATGCACTCCCCGGACACCATCTTCGGCAGGTACTTCCGTTTCTGTTCCTCCGAGCCGTAGTGGATGAGATACGGTGTCACGATGTCGCCGTG
>CAZPMT010000157.1:0-12018 GCA_964587655.1 uncultured Nitrospiraceae bacterium | reverse complement strand
GGCGTGTTTGCCGACAAGACGCGCAACGTTTACGAAATGGATGTCCCCGGCGAACCGATTCGGAATGCCGGTGTGTTGCACGTGAAAATCGTTCCGGACTTCAATTCGGGCGATGTGATGACGACGTTTTCAAAGGTTTGGGCATTAGGGATTTAGCCCGGGTGGTATTTGATAATGTTTTCCCTTTTTCAGAGAGACAGGCTGACAGAGCACAGAAATCTACCTCAAGTCACTCCTTCCCCAAGAGTAACTGCAGCCAACATGTCTCTACGGTCTGCCTCTCTGAGATTTTTCAGAAAGTCTGAGGGTCTCAAATGGACCTTGGAGGGTTCAGGATCGGGATCATTTGACATAGGTTTTGCGAGAGACGGGCGCCCCGGGCGGAACGTTAGAAATCTGCCTCAAGTCACTCCTTCCCCAAGAGTAACTGCCTAACACGCTCGATCGCCCGTCTCTCCAACTTCAGTTCTTGAAGTTCAGGTGTCCGCCATATGAAAGAAAAAGGACATCGGGTGTCGGGGTCACTCGATGTCCGCCATGACAGCGCTTAGAGTGAGCCCTTTGTCACGAGTCGCTCTTGGCTCTGTCACCGGTATTGTACCATCAACTTCGCGGCTTGACAAGTGTGTCCCGATATTTCGGCGTGAGGAGTCCCCGTCTTCTGTTGCTCGCACCCTGTTTTTCCGAGAAGTTCGATTGCTCTTCCTTCCCCGCTATGGTACGATGCTCCCACGAACGCGGAGTTCCTCTTGACGGATGTCATTCCGGCCATTGTTCCGCCAGGATACAGGGAAGATCATGTCCCTCTTCATGGCGGACGGAGCTTGCTTGAGATTCCTCGGCCAACCAGAAAGGTAGCAAGTATGCGTGCGATTTTCGTGCAAGGTCTCGCTGTGATTGTGGGTCTGCTGGGAGCGGCGTTTGCGTGGAGCCAGGAGGCCCAGCCGTCCTTGCGCGCCGAAGTGGAGGAGGCGGTGGCGCGCGTGAAGCCGGCGTTGGTGCGCATTGAAGTGGTGAGCACGGAATACTCCGAGGGCCGCGAGGTCAAGCAACAGTCCTCAGGCAGCGGCGTCATCTTCACCAAAGAGGGTCACGTGGTGACGAATCACCACGTGGCGGGGCATGCCGTGCATCTGGTCTGCACGTTCGCCAACAGGGAAGAGATCGAAGCGGACCTCATCGGCTCGGATCCTCTGACGGACATCGCCGTAATCCAACTGAAACCGGCTGTTACTTTCACCGAGTTCTCCCAAGACGCTCGATCTGCCCCGCAGGAGTTCCCGGTGGCGCCGTTTGGGGATTCGGCGGCCTTGAAGGTAGGCGATGATATTCTTGCCATGGGCAGTCCGATGGCGCTTGCCCCTTCCGTGACGATGGGCATCGTCAGCAACACGGAGATGATCATGCCCGACTGGCTTCGGAGTTGGGGTGACTTGAAAGAGGATGGCGAGGACGTCGGTGCGCTTGTGAAGTGGATTGGCCATGATGCGGCGATTTTCGGCGGGAATTCCGGCGGGCCTTTGGTGAACTTGCGCGGCGAGATCGTCGGGATCAACGAATTGCGCATGGGGCTTTCCGGGGCCATTCCCGGCAACCTCGTGAAGACGGTGGTCGATCAGCTTGTGGCCCAGGGCAAGGTGAGCCGCGCTTGGCTGGGGGTGACCGTCCAGCCGCGTTTCAAGCATGACGGAACGGAACGCGGCGTCGTCGTGGGCGGTGCGATTGCAGGATCTCCCGCGGCGGCGGCGGGTCTGCGCTCGGGCGACATTATCCTGCGTGTGAACGGTCAGGACACGAACGCGCGGTTTGCCGAGGAGATCCCTGATTTCAACCGGCTCGTGTCGGCCCTGCCGATCGGGAAAGAGGCGGAGGTCGTAATATTGCGCGACGGCGCCGAACAGTCGCTGAAGGTAATGACGACCGAACGCCAGAATGCCAAGGCAAAGGAAACGGAAATAAAGAAATGGGGGATCACGGTCAGCGACCTCACCTTCATGATGGCGCGCGAGTTGAAGCGTGCGAATCAGGAGGGCGTGTTGGTGACGTCGGTGAGGCCCGGGGGCGGTGCTGGCGAGGCCAAGCCGGGGATCGACGATGGAGACGTGATCGTTGAAGCCAATAGCCGGCCAGTAAAGAGCGTCGCCGAGTTGGTGGCGGTCACGGAGGAGGTCACGAAGGCCAAGACGGACCTTGTGCCGGTACTGACGGCTTTCGATCGTAAGACTGAGCGGTTTATGAGCGTCGTAAGAGTGGGCCTGAAGGAAATCGAGGATCCGGGGCTCGAGGTGAAGAAGGCCTGGCTTGCATGCGAGACGCAGGTCATCACGCGTCCCGTGGCGGAGCAGTTGGGGCGTCCGGATCTCAAGGGGTTTCGGGTGACGCAGGTCTACGCGGGAAGCGCGGCGGAGAAGGCGGGGCTCAAAGTCGGCGATCTGATCGTCGAGGTGGATAGTGAGAAACTGACGGCGTCCGCGCCGGAACACTACGAGGAATTGGCGACCCTTATCCGGCAATACAAGGTGGGAACCGTGGCGGAGATTGCCGTTCTCCGCGGTGCGCAGGACATGAAGATCCCGGTCGAGTTGGCCGTCTCGCCAAAGCCGCCGCGCGAGATGAAGCAATATAGGGATGAGAACTTCGAGTTGACCGTGCGTGATGTGAGTTTCTTCGATCGGGCCAAAGAGCAGTGGGCCGAGGACCAGGCAGGGGTCTTGGTGAGCGAACTGCGGCCGGGGGGATGGGCGGCGCTGGCCCACCTGAAGATCGGCGACCTCATCCTCTCGATCGATCGCGGAGCGGTCGCGGATGTGCCGGCGTTTCGTACTAAAATGCAGGAAATAGCTGCCGCGAAACCGCAGTGGGTATCCATGCAGGTCTTGCGCGGCATTTACACATTTTATGTTGAACTGGAACCAAAGTGGGACGTGAAATAGAACCAGAGGATGTAAGCATGATTGCTTCAAGAAGCGTTTCGACGAAAGCAGTGGTTGTGTTCGTGGTCCTTGGATTAGTGTGCGGCGCCGCGGCTCTCGCACAGAGCGTGGAAGATCAGGGTCGCGCGATCCTTGAGAAGAATCAGAAGGCGGTTGTCACCGTTCAGCTTGTTATCAAGATGTCGATGGGAGCCATGGGCTCAGACGCGGAGGAATCGAAGCAGGAATCGACTGGCTTCATTATCGATCCCACGGGCTTGATCGTGATGCCGTTGTCAGTCACGGACCCGGGCGGCATGATGGAGTCGATGATGTCGGCGATGGGGGCAGATGGGGATCAGTTCAAGATGCAGACGTCGCTGGGCGAAATCAAGGCGCTTCTGGACGACGGGACGGAGTTGCCCGCCCAGGTGGTCTTGCGAGATAAGGATCTCGATCTTGCATTTCTGCGGACCCGTGAGAAACCAGCGAAGCCGCTGCCCTTCATCGACCTGGGACAGTCCGGCGAGGCGCGTGTCTTGGACCAGGTGGTGGCGTTGAACCGGCTGGGGAAGGTCGCGAACCGCGCGAGCTCCGTGAGCCTGGAGCGCATTGAAGCCATCGTCAAGAAACCGCGCGTGTTGTACCTGCCGGGAAACGATCCCACGCAGTCCGGGTTGGGTTCGCCCATCTTCACGCTCGACGGAAAGACGCTGGGCATGATTGTGATGCGGACGATCAAGGACGAGGGCGGCGGCATGATGGACCTAATGGGCGGCGGCATGATGAAGGGCATGGCGAGCGTCATTCTGCCGGCCGGGGACATCCTCGAAGCCGCCAAACAGGCCCCCGCCGAAGTTACGAAGGAAGCCCCGGTTGAAGCTCCAAAGGAAGCGCCCAAAGAAGCGCCTCAACAGGAGCCTGTGATCATCCCGAACCAGAGTGCCCCGTCGGCGGCGCCCGGCGTGTGAATCGCCGTGGCGTTAGAATGACGCAGACTGTTACATGGACGTAATGGACACAACCTATTGGGTGAGTCTTCTCAACGTCCACATCGTCCACAAGGTCCACGTCGTCCACCATTTCGAAAAGCGCGTTCAGTCTTGACTGCGAATCTGGGATGAATAGGCTGTGACATCTTTGACTGGGAAGACGGCGTTAGTCACGGGAGCGGCGAAACGGCTTGGGCGCGCGATTGCGCTCTCGCTGGCGCATGAGGGGGTGGGCGTTGTCTTGCACTACCGGTCTTCAGAAGAGGCCGCTGAAGAGGTAGCCGGCGCGGTTCGCGGCCTCGGTGTGAAAGCCTGGGTGCTAAAGGCTGATCTTGCGCAGGCCGTTGAGGCGGAATCGTTGGTAGATCGGGCGATAGATGCGGCGGGCCCTCTGGATTTCCTCATCAACAACGCATCGGTGTTTGCGCAGGGTCGCTTGACGGAGATGAGGGCCGAGGACGTTCGCGTGAACGTCGATGTGAACGCGCTGGCGCCCTTTGCGGCCGCGCGCCGCTTTGCGGGGCAGGGGCGCGAGGGCGTCGTGCTCAACTTGCTTGACGCGCGCATTGTCGACTACGACCGCGAGCATGCGGCGTATCATCTGAGCAAACGGATGCTGTTCGATCTCACGCGAATGATGGCGATTGAGTTCGCGCCGTCCGTCCGCGTGAATGCAATAGCCCCGGGCCTGATCTTGCCGCCCGAGGGAGAAGACGAGGGTTACCTGGCGTCGCTGGCCCACACTAATCCGCTGAACCGGCACGGAGCCGCCGCGGACATCGCGAGCGCGGCGCTGTTCCTGTTGAAGAGCGACTTCGTTACTGGCCAAGTCGTTTTTGTGGACGGAGGCCGTCATCTTCGAGGGAATGTGTATGGGTGCTGAAGAGCATCTGGACAGAATCCACGTCCGTGACCTGCGGCTGCGCTGCGTGCTGGGCATTTATCCCGAAGAGCGGCGTGAAAAACAGGACATCACGCTGAATATCGTCCTGTATGCGGACCTGCGCGCAGCAGGCCGTAGCGATCGCATCGAGGATACCGTCGACTACAAAGACGTGAAGAAGCGGGTCGTGGCCATGGTAGAAGGGTCCTCCTCGTTCCTGATCGAGCACCTGGCGCAGCGCGTTGCCGGCCTCTGCCTTGAAGAACCGCGCGTGGAAGCCGTCCGCGTAACCATCGACAAGCCCGGCGCGCTGCGTTTCGCGCGCAGCGTGGCCGTCGAGATCTTCCGGAAGCGAGCGGACAATGCCTGAGCACTTGGTTTTCGTCGGAATCGGCTCGAACATCGATCCGGAGGAGAATATCGTCTGCGCGCTGGAGCAGCTTTCACGTCAGGCGGCTATCGAGGCCGTGTCGACGTTCTATCGCACTGTGCCCGTGGGACGTCCCGAGCAGCCTCCGTTCTTGAACGGCGCCGCCCGGTTGCGCACCACGCTTGACGCGCGCACGCTGAAGTCCGAGGTGCTTTGCGGGATCGAATCGGCGCTGGGCCGGGTGCGCACGGCGGATGCGTGTGCGTCGCGAACGATTGATCTTGATATCCTGCTGTTCGATTCGGCGATAATCGAGGAACCAGGGCTGCGTGTTCCCGATCCGGGTATCCGCGAGCGGCCCTTTGTGGCCGTGCCACTTCTGGAACTGGCGCCGGACTTGGTGTTGCCGGACACGGGCGAGAAGCTGGCGGGGCTGTTGTGCGCGCGGCGGCGGGAAGGACTGATCCCGGCGGATGCGTTTACTGAATCACTGCGAGAAAGGTTGGGTCTATGAACGTTGAACGTGTTGAGGAGCTTGTGCGGGAGTTGCTTGTCGAGGTCGGAGAGAACCCGGACCGCCCAGGGTTGCTGAAAACGCCGTATCGCGTCGCTCGAGCGTACGAGTTCCTGACCTCTGGGTATACGACGCGCCTCGATGACGTAATCAACGACGCCGTGTTCGATTCGGCGGTCAACAACATGATCATCGTGCGCGACATCGAAGTGTACAGCCTGTGCGAACACCACATGCTGCCGTTTTTCGGGAGGTGTCACATCGGGTACATCGCAAGCACAAAAGTGTTGGGCGTGAGTAAGCTTGCCCGCATCGTGGACCTCCACGCGCGGCGTTTGCAGATCCAGGAACGGCTTACAGCGGACATCGCCCACGAGATCATGACGGTTACAAAGGCCGAGGGCGTGGGCGTAGTGATGGAATGCCGGCACCTGTGCATGATGATGCGCGGCGTGGAAAAGCAGAACTCGATCATGACCACCTCTTCCGTACTCGGCAGTTTCCACAGTGACTCCGCCACGCGCACGGAATTCATGAACCTTATCGGCCGCCAGGTCTCGTAGGCGTGTCCCGCAAACGGATCGAGGGCGGCCAGCGGGCGTCGAGCGGGGACGCTCTCCGGAAATCACCCATGGATGAAACGATTGGCCAGGACGCAGCCCTGCGGATCGCGCCCGCGGCGGCTGAGCGCATGCGGCAGGAAATCCAGGAGACTGGCGGGCGCGAAGTGTTCTTCGCGGGCTCCTTGGACGCGCGGGGCGTAATCGAAAAGGTCCGCGTGTGCGCGCGCGGGACCGACGCGGCGGTGCCGGCGTTTTTCGAGATGCTGGCGCCGCGGGACGTCATTGTTCACAACCACCCGTCTGGTGAGATCGCGCCTTCCGATCCGGACCTTGATATCGCGAGCATATGCGGCAACAACGGGCACGGCGTGTACATCGTGGACAACGAGGTGACGCGCGTGTACGTGGTGGTCGAGCCTTTCCTGGACAAAGAGGCGAAGAAGCTCGATCCCGTGGAAATGGCTGCCGCGTTCCGTCCCGGAAGCAAGATGGCGCGCGTCCTGCCTCAGTTCGAGGTGAGGCCGCAACAGACGAAGATGATGGAGTTCGTCGCGCGCGCATTCAACCACGACGGCGTCGCGGTGATCGAGGCGCCGACCGGTGTCGGCAAGACGCTGGCCTACCTTATTCCATCGGTTCTGTGGTCCGTAAGGAATCGCGAACGGATTGTCGTCTCGACGCGCACCATCAATCTGCAGGAGCAAATCGTCTTCAAAGATATCCCTCTGTTGAGGAAGTGTCTGGACGTGGATTTCGCGGCGGTGCTCGTGAAGGGGCGGTCGAATTACCTGTGCCGCCGCAAACTTGCGCGGGCGATGTCCGAGGCGACGCTGTTCGATGACGACCCCGGCCAGGCTTCGATCCGCGCGATCTCCGAATGGGCCGGGAAGACGCAGGACGGGAGCCGATCAGATCTGCCGTTCATGCCCACGCGCGAGATATGGGAAAGCGTCTGCTCCGAGGCGGACACATGCGCGGGGACGCGCTGTGCGAGCGTGAAGACCTGTTTCGTGATGCGCGCGCGGCGCGAGATTGCCAAGGCCGATCTGATCGTGTCCAATCACCACATTCTCTTTTCGGATATCAACGTCAAGAAGGAGATGGGTGATTTCTGTTCGTTGGCGGTGCTGCCCGCCTACAAGCGCGTCATCTTTGACGAAGCGCACAGCATCGAAGACTCCGCCACGGAGTACTTCGGGACAGAGGCCACGCGGCTCGGCGCGATGGCGCTGTTGGGCCGGTTTCAGCGCAGGGAGCGGACCCACGAACACGGCCTCATTCCCTTCATCAAGGCCCGGTTGATAAAGGAGGTCCAAGGACTTCGTCCGCAGGAGAAGGAGGAGATCCTGGGACTGATTGAAAATGAGCTTGCGCCCTCGCTGGCAGTCGTACGCGAGTCGCTGACGGTTGCGTTTGACGCGTTGCGCGCCGTGACCGCAAACAAATGCGGTCAGATCGGTCGCGACATCAAGTGGCGGCTGACGGAAAAGGAGTTGGCGGACCCGGACCTGCGGGAAGTCCACGCGGTGTACGTCGTTCCAGCGGTACAGGACGTGCGGGCGTTGGCCGTATCTTGCCGCGCCTTGCTTGATCGGCTGAAGAAGGTGCGGGCCGCCGCCGATCAGGTGGAGCCGGCTTTCCTGACGGAAATCATGGAGCTTCAGGGCTACTGCGCGCGTCTCGAGACGGTCGCCGGCGCTTTCGAGGGCGCCACCCGTGAAGAACTCGAACCGAACACGGTGCGCTGGATCGAGATCGACAGTTCGGATGCGAAGATCGTCCGCGTGGTGAAGTGTCCTCTCGAGGTCGGGAAATGCCTTGCGGACTGGGTCTATGGGAACCTCAAGACGGTCGTGATGACCTCCGCGACACTGACGGTCCAGCGTAGCTTCAGCTACCTGTTTGAACGCATAGGAGTGAATCTCGTTGATCCGGACAGGGTGGAAACGGACATCCTTAACAGTCCTTTCGACTATGGGAAGCAAGCGCTGGTGGGTATCGCGCTCGACATCGTGCCTCCGGACGACAAGAAGTTCCTGGAGCAGACCGTCGACTGCCTCCGGCGCGTCCTGGCGATTACGAAAGGGCATGCCCTGGTCCTGTTCACGTCGTTTTACGCGCTCGATTTCGCGTACCGCCGTCTCGAAGAGGACCTGAAGAAGGCCCGGATTACGGCGCTCAAACAGGGCGGGGCCGCCCGGACGCAACTCCTCAACCGTTTTCGCGACGACATATCGAGCGTGTTGTTCGCGACGGATAGCTTTTGGGAAGGAATTGACGTGGCGGGAGACGCGCTCCAGTGCGTCGTCGTGCCCAAGCTGCCGTTCCGCGTTCCCACCGAACCGATCCAGCAGGCGCGGGCCGAGGCCATTGACGCGGCGGGAGGAAACTCGTTCATGAGTTATACGGTCCCACAGGCCGTTATCAAGTTCCGGCAGGGATTCGGGCGGCTGATCCGGCGCCGGACGGATCGCGGCACGATTGTGGTCCTTGACCGCCGCATTATGACTAAGTACTATGGCAAAGTGTTCCTTGAGTCCCTTCCAGGCGTTCCGATTGTGAAGGGAACACAACAAGACCTGTACGCGATGTTGGAAGAGTTCTACCGAAAGTAGGCCTTCCGCCTTACGGAGCTAGGCATGAAACTTGACATACGAATCGACATCTCGCGGTGCAAAGCGTCGGCGGTGGGCGCCGAGCATGGCATTACCCCTGCGGAACTGAAGGCGATTGAGCCGAAGGTGGAAGCCGCCGCCGAAGTCCTCAGACGGGACCGCGCGGACGGGAAATACGGGTTCTACGACCTGTACAAAGATGATGCGGTCTTCAGCGATGTGAGGGCGGCTGCGGCGGCGTTCCTTTCAAAGGGCTATGACAATCTCGTTGTCCTTGGGATCGGAGGATCGGCGTTGGGAACGACGGCCTTGGTTACCGCCTTGAAGCCGCCGTACTACAACTTGCTGAGCCGCCGGGCGCGCGGAGGCACGCCGCGCGTATTCGTGATGGACAATATTGATCCCGTGACCTTTCACCGGATGATGCGGGTGTGTCCGCCGAAACGGACGCTTTACAGCGTGATCTCGAAGTCAGGCGACACGGCTGAGACGATAACGCAACTTCTTATCGTCGTCCAGGCTCTCGAAAAGAGCGTGGGCTCCGAGGCGGTCAAAGAGCATCTCGTCGTGACGACGAACCCGCGCGGCGCCGCCAAGAGCTGGTTACATCCGGTCGCCGATCAATACCGCCTCAAGGAGTTCGCGGTCCCGTTCAACGTGGGCGGGCGTTTCTCGGTGTTCTCGCCGGTGGGGATGTTCCCGGCGGCCATGCTCGGGATGGATCTGGATGCCATGCGGGAGGGGTGTGCCGCGATGGACCGGCGCTGCGGCGCCCTCCCGATGGCGGAGAATCCCGCCTATCTCCGCGCAGCGGTCCAGTATCTGGCGGACAGGGCCAAGGGCAAGGTGATGTCGGTGATGATGCCGTACGCCGATGCGTTGCGGGACCTGGCGGACTGGTATCGGCAGTTGTGGGCGGAGAGTCTCGGCAAGCGGGTGAGTCTTGATGGCGATGAGGTGTACGCCGGGCAGACGCCGATAAAGGCCCTCGGCGTCACCGACCAGCACTCGCAGGTGCAACTCTACCGTGAAGGGCCTAATGACAAGATCTTCAATATCATCGAGGTGACGCGCTTTGACAAAACGCTCCGCGTTCCTTCCGTGTTGAACGGCATTGCCCAGTTTGACTATCTCCGCGGCAAGACTATGAACAAGCTCATGGCGGCGGAACTGCGCGGCACGCTCGACGCGCTAAAGGTCAGCCGCCGGCCCGTGTCGCGCATCATTCTGCCTCGAATCAACGCCCACACGGTCGCACAGCTTCTATACATGCTGGAGGTCGAAACCGCCATGGCCGGGCGGCTCTACAATGTGCAGACCTTCGACCAGCCCGGCGTCGAGGAGGGCAAGAAGATCGCGCGCGCCCTCATGGGACAGGATCGCTGACACACGTGATGTTGCCAGTATGTCACTTTCGTCGAAAGTGACAGCCAGATTCAGAATTCAGAATACAGAATACAGAATACCAGCGAATGCGGCGCTCAGCGGACGGTGAAGGGATCTCCTAAGATGTCTGGCGAAAACGGCTTGCCTCCGTATATCAGCCCAGGCGACGTCGCCTGGGCACGTCGGGCGCGTCGCTCATTCCGGTTTTGCGTGACGGCATGCGTTCTGTTTGCGGGGATATTGTGGCTGTCCGAGCGTTACTTGCGCTATGAGCTTACCGAGAGCCAGTACATTGCCGCTCTGACGCTTCCGACGGAATCGGCGCGCGCGATCCTTCGTTCTGTGGTCAAACGTGATGCCGAGCAGCGTGACTCGCCGACCGCCGAGTACGTGGCGGCGCTCGCGGAGCGCGAGGAGGAAGACAACATCCTTCCGGCATATGAAAAAGCGTGCAGCCTGGACCCAAACAATGCCTTTCTGGAGTTACGGTACGGATGCCGGCTATTTCAGGCTGAGCGATATGCCGAAGCGCGCGATTGTTTTCAGAGAGCGTCGCGTCTGCCTTCCAAGAACGCGCTGCCCAAATATCTCGAGGCGGCCGCGGTGGCCTTCGCGGATCGTTCGAGGCCGCCGAACGAGCGCGGCGCTGACAAGAACAACCTGACCGAATCGCTGGCCCTGGTGGCCAAGGCGAATACCGGCGACGAGCCGATAGTCTTCCCCGAGCCGCTTTGGTCTGACGAGTTGCCGGCGCGGGGCGTGTGGTACGCCAAACTCCGGCGGCACATCGCCGACGAGTGCTGCGGTCCGTTGTACAAGTACGTCGATCTCGTGCTTTCGGAAGCAAAGCATGAGATCAACTTGCGCAACGTGCAGTATTGGGATTCGTGGCTGGCGACGATTGAGATCATGGGACAGCGTCTGATCGCCGGGACCGATCCGGGGACCGTCCAGGCGACAGCGGGCGTGCGCATCCAACTCGACGTCCTTGCGCAACGCGATGCCGTGGCGCGGGTCGAGTCTCCCGCCGCGGGCGCCGCGTTCGCGGAACGCCGCCGCAAGTTGACGGAGGCCCTGGCGCGGCTGAACGAGTTTGAGTCTTACCGAGACCAGCGCATCGCGTCCGCAAGGGCCGCTTATACGCTGCCCTTGGCGCTTTGCGGGCAGGCCATGGCTTTGATGTTTCTCGTCTTCTTTCTGACATGGCTTGTGGGCCGCATCCTCCGGACCGACAGGACGACGTGGGCGCTTCCGCACACGCGCGCGGGTCTTTGGTTTCTTTCCGGCAGTTCCGTGGCACTCCTTTTTCTGCTTGTTGTGATGAGCGTTGCGCAGCATCTTGGGGTGACGTGGCATATTCCGGTCGTGAGACTCCTATGGCGTCTTGTGATTGCTGGCGTACTCCTTTTCAGCCTGGTGTACCCCCGGCGCGCCCTCAGACGGCTCTCGGCGTCAGGCACGCCCGCAGAGACAAGGGGTTGCAACCCCTTGTCCACAGAGAGCCACGAGGAAGGCAGAGGGCATCCTGAGCGTCGGTGGATGTGGAAGGCTTACGCATCCTATTGGAGGCGCTATTGCGGCATCTTCACCGGGCTCCTCTTGTGCGTTGTCTCAGTGTGGGTGGTTGGCTACCGGGTGGCTTTCGCGCTTTATCCCTTCCAGGTGGAGCTTCTTGTGCCCGGTTTCGAGAGCCAGGAGACCCAAGTGGTGCGCGATGCCGTCTCCCTGTTAGACTGAGAGCCTGTGAAAAAATGCCCGGCGCGAGAAAAGGCTTGACATTTAT
>CAZPMT010000156.1:0-12336 GCA_964587655.1 uncultured Nitrospiraceae bacterium | reverse complement strand
CTTCACCCTCTCCTTCCCCCTCGCCCTCACCTTCCCCTTCGCCTTCGCCCTCACCTTCGCCCTCTCCCTCTCCTTCGCCCTCGCCCGAACGCGTCACCATGACCGAAGCCGTTCCCTTCGCGCGGCTGGAGGATCCCTGGGCCGTGATAGTCGCCCCGCCCTCGCCGCCGCCGGTCACGATGCCGGACGTATCCACTGTCGCCACAGAGTCGTCGGAAGAACTCCAGGCGAACGATGTGTCTTGAGTCGATGTGGAACTCGCCTTCAACGTGGCCGTCTCACCTACGTGCAGGGCGAGCGTTTGAGGAGTGACGGTCACCTTCGTGCATCCCGCAAGCGCCAGAATACCCGCGACCAGGCAGAATCGAAAATCATGACGGAGCGCCTCGATGTTCATTTTGCAGATCCTTTCTCTGTCACTACGTTAGTGGCGACTAAGTTCACAACGCCCAATGACTTTTGACCGGGACTGCACTAAGTCTCACTATCTATTTCATTGAGCGGCTCTCCAGTTCGTCCGGTGATGCTTGTGAACACCTGCTGAAGCTTTGGACTGCATTTCTTCCGAAGGAGCGGCCTGACATGAGCCACGTCCCAGGAAATGCCCTCCGGATTGCCCTCAAGCACCTTGGCATCCTGACGCTTTCCTCTTAGCGAACGGGCTACTCAAGATGCCCAGATGAACGCATCTGCCTATCAGACCGCCAAACATAACAGCGGCGTTTTCCACAGTATTCCCACACCGCCGCAGAGTAAGTATACAATCCAAGCCGCGCATTTGTCAACGTTACGAGGGAACGTGCTTGCGCTAATCCGTTCGCACGAGCGACACCTGCGCCCGCATGGTTAAACCAGACCGCCGGGAATGATAGAATTGGAGCCGTTACGACGGCGGGGAACGGTTTGTCCTTGTTGTCATATCCGTCTCTTTGGCTGTGAACGATTGCCTATGGAGTGCTCTCGGTGTAATGCTGATTGGAATCATCACGCTCGGCTGCGATAAGAACACGGTCGATAACGAATACCTTGCCGGTTTGTTGGAAGACGCCGGATGCGAGGTCGTTGCATTGGAAAGCGTCGACGGCTCTCGTGCGTTCGACGCGGTCGTGTTGACCACATGCGGTTTCATCCTCGACGCGAAGCAACAGTCCGTGCAGAAACTTGTCGAGCTCGCCTGTCAAAAGCGCGAGAAGGGCAACCCAAAGCGTCTGTATGTGACGGGCTGTCTTTCTCAGCGTTATGCCGGCGATCTTGCGAAAGAGATCGCCGAAGTTGACGGCTGGGCCGGCGTAGGCCGGTTTGAGGCGTTGGCCCGGATGATCCTCAAAGACTTGAGTGCGAACCGCCCGCGTCCGAAAGCGCCGTCCATCGTCAAGCCCGTTCCCGCCGTCGAGGTCCACAGGTTCATGCGCAGGCGGCGTCTCGGCGAAAAGCCCTATTCCTTCCTGAAAGTCGCCGACGGCTGCAACCACCGCTGCACGTTTTGCTCAATCCCTCTGATGAAGGGCAAGTACCGGTCCGTCGATCCGGACATCTTGCTGGCGGAGGCGCGGTCTCTGTTGAAGACGGGCGTCCGCGAACTGAATCTCGTCGCGCAGGACATTACCGGTTATGGAACGGACCGCTGGCGCGACTACCGCCTTCCGGATCTGCTTCGGGACCTCTGTGCGCTGAAGGGCGATTTCTGGATCCGGTGCCTGTATTGCTACCCCGGCGGCATAACGCGGCGTTTGATCGAAGTGCTTGCCGCCGAGCCGAAGATCGCGCCCTATCTCGACATTCCGTTGCAGCACCTCGATCCCGCGGTGCTGCGCCGCATGAAGCGCCCGTATCACGGGCTGAACGCGGAGCGCTTGGTCGCGCGCTTGCGCGACGCTATCCCCGGCGTTGCGCTACGGACCACGATGATTGTTGGATTCCCCGGCGAGAGTTGGCAGGCGCACAACCGCATGCTCGAAGGCGTCCGCCGCCTCTCCTTCGATTGGCTGGGGGTATTCCAATTCTCGCGTGAAGAGGGGGCGCCGGCCGCTCGATTCCCGCGGCAGGTGGGCAAGATGACGTGCGAGAAACGTTGGCACGCCGTGATGCAGTTGCAGGCGGAGATCACGGCGGAACGCAACGAGGAGCGCATCGGGCGGCGGGAGCGGGTGCTGATCGAGCAGTTTGACAGCGCACAAGGGAAGTGGCTGGGGCGAAGCTCGCGCGAAGCCCCGGAAGTCGACGGAAAAGTCCTCATCGAGGCCGGGCCATCTCTTACACCCGGGCAGTTTGCCGACGTAGTGATCACGGGCGCGGACGTATACGACGTCTTAGCAAGGGCGGATTGAATCGCTCTGTGCCGAGTCCGATTGTATTGAAACGTTCCCCGAGAGATGTTCTTCGAGTTGATCAAGATAGCCCTGGAACGAGAAGCGTTCCCGCACGCGCTTGTACGCGTTCTCGCCGAGCCGGTTCGCGTACGCCGTATCGGTCAAGATGCGCTCGAGCGCTTCGGCAAGCGCGCCGATGTCCTGCTCGGGCGCAAGGAGACCGGTCAGTTCGTGTTCTAGCCAGTCGCCGATGCCACCTACATTGAACGCGACGACGGGACGCCCGTGCCGCATGGCCTCCTGGCCGATCAGCCCGAAGGGCTCCGGCCATCGCGACGGCACCGCGACGACCTTCGCGTCCGCGTAGAATCGGCCCACTTCGTCATGGTCCACCCAATCCAGAAAACGGACTTTCGATTGAAGTCCGAGTTGTGTGCACATCGCGTGCAGGTTGTCGCGCGAGTTTCCGGCGCCAATAACCGTGAGCGTGAAGGGGCAACGCAAGCGCGTCAGCGCATTGAATAGCAGGTCCAATCCCTTCCCCCGTAGCAATTGCCCGACGAAGAGGATCTTCGGTTCTTCCGGCGCCGGTGTAAGAGGCGGGTCCGCCAAGGGCAGAATCGGGTGTACAACATGGACCTTTTCGCGCGGAAATCCATTCATGACCAGCGCGTCTCTGGTGAAACTGCTGTTCGCGAGGATCGCATCGAGGTCATGACTGCGGCGCATCTCCCGGATCTTTCCTGAGATGCTTACGAGGGCCAAACGCGTTCCGGACTTCGGATTCTTTGCGAGGAACGCCAGATCGATCCAGCACCGCCAGCCTGCGCGGTAATGGCATATGCGGCGTCCGTGGCGAAAGTACTTGTACGTAGTCGGGCAATAAAGGTCGTGGTCGTGCGCCATCCGCACCGACCGGACTTTTCCGACGAAATCGGCCGATGGCGGCAGTTGCGTCACTTTGTGAAAGTAGATGACATCGGGGCGCGCCGCCTCGATGATGGAACGGAAGGACCGGCCTTCGGACAGCGTATCGGGCGGCGCGAATTCGCGGCATTGGAAGCACGCATCGAACGGTTTCGAGAACGCCTCCACGTTTCGCCCGGTCGTGCGATATGCCAGAAGGGACGTATGGCCGCGCTCGCGCAGGCCCTGCGCCGTGTCCACAATGACCTGCTCGACTCCGCCGAAGTAGCCGCAGATATTACTTGCGAAGAGGATTCGCACGAATGGCCTCCTCGTAGATGTCCACGAGACGTTGCGCGATCTTGTCCCATCCATATTGCTCGCACGCCTTCCGCTTGCCCGCAAGCGCAATGGCCGCACGGCGTTCACCGTTGGACGCCATGATCTGAAACGCTTCGATGAAGGACTTTTCATTATCCGGTTCAAAAAGCATACCATCGCCTCCGTGTTCCACGAAGGTCGGAATACCGCCGACGCGGCTGGCGATGACAGGCAGTCCGGATGCCCATGCCTCGAGGATCGCGATCCCGAATGGTTCATGAATGGAAGGAAGCACAAAGAGGTCCGCGGCATGATATGCATCAACCAACTCATGACTCCTGCCTGCCAGTCCGCGGATGACCGTTGCGTGCGAACGAACGGCCCGTTCATCTATCGCGCGCATCAACTCAGCGTAATAAGCCTCGTTCGTTACATGCCCGACGATCAGTACGTGAACGTCCGGGCGGATGCGGATGAGTTCGGGCAGGACGCGTGCAAGAAAGTGCTGGTTCTTCTGGAAGTCGATCCGTGCGGCCGTCAGCAGAACAAAGGCATTCGCAGGAACGCCGTGCTCCGCGCGGAATCCCGCGCCGTCTCCATTCGCGAAACGCTCGGTGTTCACGCCGTTCGGGAGGTAAACGATTTTCTTCCGGGGATAGCGCTGCTGCGCAAGGACGCTGTCGCGATAGCCCACGCATAGAACGGCCGCCGCGTCATCGAAGAGCTTCCGCGATCCCACCCACCATCCAAGGATTCTGCCCCATTCAATCACGCCCTTCGATGGGGCCGTCCAAGTGGCCGCCTCTTCCGGCGGCACATCAAACACGGCGCCATGAAGTGATATGACGTAAGGGATGCGCCGCTTCACGGCGACGTGTCTTCCGATGGCGCCCAGGCGCGTTCCCGTGTGCAAATGGATCAGATCCAGATCGGGGTATTGCATGAGCGCCCTGAGCAATGAGAAGGAAAACGGGCTTCCGCCCTTTCGGTCGAGGAGGTGCTTTGCCTCTTCACTAAGGCCGAAGAACGGGTAGAAGTACGGCACGCGCCGAACGGGGACCCCTTCCAAGTTGTCCGATTTGACGTTCGCCGTGGCGAGTGTGCAAATGATTTCGGTATGGTGGCCCATCCTCAACAGTTGCTTGCTGGTCTCGAGAATAACGGTCTCCGTGCCGCCCCAATCATTCACGGCAAACCGTCGCGCTACTTGAACGACGTTCATGCAAGGCCACCCTGGTTCGACAGCGCACTGAAAGGCTTCAACTCGACGCAAACTCCGCGAGACCGCACGCCGGCGCCGCGAAACCGTCGCCTTCCCCGTAAATGCGATACCATATCTCGAGGATCCCCAAAGCCCAGAGCCAACTGGACGCGTGGGTGCGGATCATCGGATCGCGAACGAAAGAACGCATCGCCTGCGCATCGAGCGCGCCCGCGCGCGCAAGGTGGCTGTTCTCGCACAGGCGGACGAGGGGGTCGAGATGCCCCTGGCGCATCCAATTCTGCACCGGCGACGCGAATCCCCATTTCGGACGCGTAAGAAGCGACCGAGGGACAAGGTCGCCCAATGCGTCTTTCATGATCGCTTTCCAGTCGCTTCCAGATACTTTCCACTCGCCGGGCAGGCTTGTGGCGAATTCCACCAGACGATAGTCCAGATACGGCGTCCGCGCTTCGAGCGAAACCGCCATGCTCATGCGGTCCGTCAACGAAAGGATCTGGTCGGGCAGATAGGAGTGCGCGTCCACGAACATGCGTTGGTTTACGAAGTCATTGCCGGGGTACTCTCCGAACAGCCGCTGAATGTGCATGCCGGACGGGCGCGCGGTCTCCCTTGTCAATTCGCGTATCGCCGCCTCGTCATACTGATGCGTTTTCTCGAGGAAATGCCGCCAGGGCGGGGGAGGGGATATCAGCCGATCTGCCTTTTGGCCCCACTCGTGCCGAAGCCCGGCGAAGACCGGACGCAGCAGGCGCAACAGCCACTTGGGCAGCACCTCGAGCCGCTCGAACTTCCCGAGCACGCGATGGTATCGCGCGTAGCCCCCGAAAAGTTCGTCCGCGCCGATTCCCGAGAGCGCCACCTTGACGTGTTCCACGGCCAGCTTGGACACGAGGTACGTCGGCAGTATCGCGCTGTCTCCGTTCGGCTCATCCATGTGCCACACCAGTGACGGCAGGTTCTCGAGGGCGTCCCGCGGCGTTACGCCGATCTCGTGATGGTTCGTGCCCACGTGGTTCGCAACCTCTCGCGCATATGGAAGCTCGTCGAATTCCGATTGAGAGAATCCCACGCTGAAAGTCGCAATCTTGATATCCGTCTGGCGCGCGGCGGCCGCGGTCGCTATCGACGAATCCAGACCTCCGCTCAAGTAGGCGCCTACCGGCACGTCGCTTCGCATGCGGAGACGCACCGAGTCAAGGAACAGTTCGCGCACGTGCGCCGTGGCTTCGGCCCGGTTCATGCCTGTCGGTTCCGCGTGCTCGGCAAGGTTCCACCACCGGCGAACGGAGACGCCGTTGCGATCCGCGACGAGGTAGTGTCCCGGAAGGAGTTTGTGGATCTCGCGGAACGGCGTCGCCTCGCCAGGCAGATAGTAGTACGTCAGGTAATCGAAAAGGGCCGCGGGTTCCGGTTCGCGCGACACCATTCCGGTGGCCAGAATCGATTTCAACTCACTCGAAAAAAGCAGGCCCTTCGGGGTGTGCGCGTAGTACATGGGCTTGACGCCGAGACGGTCGCGAACCACAAACAGCCGCTCACGCTTCTTGTCCCAGATCGAAAAGCCGAACATTCCGTTCAGCTTGGGAAGGAACTCGGTGTCTTGGTCTTCGTAGAGATGTATCAGGACTTCGGTGTCGGTATGTGTCGTGAACCGGTGCCCCTTCTTCAACAGGTCCTCGCGGAGTTCCACGTAATTGTAGACCTCGCCGTTGAACACCACCGCGATAGTATTGTCCTCGTTGAAGATGGGCTGGTGGCCGCCGCTCAGGTCAATGATGGACAATCGGCGCATGCCCATAACGAGGTGCGGCGACTCAAAGCGTCCCTCATCGTCCGGGCCCCGATGGCGGATGCACTGCAACATCCGCGAGAGTTTGCCCTCGGGAATCTCACTCCAATCCAAAATGCCCGCTATTCCACACATGAATAACTACCTTCCCTGCCGGTAACGACGTTGTCCTTCGCATTTCCCGCGATAATACGCCCAATGAATGGTCAGCCGGTACACGAGATTGTAGGGGATCGTGTCCAAGCGCAACCGCACGAACGCATAAACAAGGTCTCGCACCACTTCTTTGGCCCAAGCGAGCGCCTGGCGAACGAAGTCCGGTTTGTTACCATAGATGTAAACGTACGCGAGGCCGTGACGGTAACGCTTGCGGTACAACTCCTTGATCGTGAAGTTGTGCGAATGCTCGACGACGGAATCCGGCACAAGCTCAAAACGCGCACCTTTGTCTTGGCACGCCTTCGACCAAGCCAGGTCCTCGGAATATCCGTCCGTGTAAAACTTCGTCTCTTCCCACAGCGAGCGGCGGAACGCGCAGGCGACCGCTGAGAAAAAATCCGTGCGTTGTCCCCGCAGATTCTTCTCGTCATAAGCGCGCGCCGTGTCGTACTTCACAATGAAGGGTGCGCAATCGCGCGCCAGTTGCCGGCTCATCGTAGCATCCGCCTTGCCCTCGATGATCGGGCGCAACAGGTTTTCAAGCCAAAGCTCGTCCGTTGGGATCGCGTCTGCGTTCAGCAGCACAATGATCGGTTCGTGCGTGCGCTCGACCATTGAGTTGAGCACAGTACCTGGGACGTATGCCTCCGGGGGAATCCGGACCACACGTTCGGCCACCGGATTGTGGCGCTGAACGGCCTCGATCGTGCCGTCCTTCGAGCCGGAATCGACATTGTAAAGGATGTAGTTCCGGTAGGTCTGCTGCCGCAACCGTTGCAGGGCCTGTTCCGCGTACGGCTGCTCATCCTTCGACCGCATGATGACGGCAACTGTGGGAGTCCCGGCCAAGGGAGGAGTCTGTGCGAGAGGCGCCTCAGCGTTTCCTCCGATCCGCGTCATCCGTTCTTCCTTATCTCATTTCACCAGACCACCGGCAGTACCGCATGGTAACGCACGCCACGCGCTCGACGCAATTGCACCGGCAGTATCAACTGTACAGAGTCCAGAGACGGAAGAAAGCCTCCTCGCGGGTGGGATCGCCGTCGCCGTACAGCAGGCTCGGCGCAATCCGCAGGATGAGGTCGCGCGGATGCAAGCGCAGCGCCGTCGGCCCCGCCACCGGCGTCGCTCTGGCGCGAAGATTCCGCAGCACGTTCAGCACAGATTCCGAGAACGTTGGGGCGGGCAGCCTGTGCGGGAGAGTCATGTAATCGTCCCAGCCCATGCCGGGTTCTCTCAGACGCTGCCGCTCGAACCATAGAAACACGTTTCCAAACAGCGCAATATTCTCCTCGAGCCACGAGGACAGATCCTTGCCGGGTGGCAATTGGTGCTGCGGCCGCAGCTTGAATTCGAGCGCGTCGCGATAACGGTCCCGAAGCTGCTCGCCGCGCGGCACGCCTTTGAGAGTGATCTCTTCGAAGATCCTGCCGCGCCGCACGTAACTCGGCGAGTAGACCTCGTTGACAAACAGGACCGCGTCGCCCGCCGCCATCAGCGCCTTGTACATGTTCCGGATCGCGAACTGCTGCTCTTCCACCGCGAGCGTACGCTTCTCGCGCAGGAGCATCCGAGCCTGAATCAGCCCCACGCAGCGGTTCATCAACAGGCGAGCGCCTTCAACGAGCGGCACGCGTTTTGGATCGTAGTCAGGCATGGCCGCAAGGACATCCGGGGGGCCATGCAACACGATGTGTCCCATCTTCAATTCCATCAGCATCAACTCATAGGGCAGATGCCGCAGGCTGGAGTGGGGGAGAGGCTGCCCGAAATCGACATGGACTCCCACTTCCGATTCGAGCCGCTTTCCGGCATCTCTCACGGCCGCCGCGACCCGTTTGTTGCGCCGCCGCGACGTCGAAGGTGCGACCAGAAAGAAATCGTAATCGTTGTAGACGCCCTCTTGTCCGCCCTCGCGCCATACGGCCCCCTCGCCGCGGCCGTAGCCGCCTCCCAGTATGACCGCCGTCAGATTGCCTGGCCCCGCCGCGCTTACCGCCGCGTCACAGATCTTACGCACGTCTGCCGCGATTCGCCGCTCGAGCGCATCGCTTCCGTCCACCGTGAAACGGACGGTCTCATGTGGTGAACCCATTCGTGGTCAACCCCCGCTCTTGATGCCGAACGTCTGTTCGAGCCAACCGCCGCCGTCTTTGGCGCGGACTCGGAGCGTATGGTCCCCGGGAGGTATCACCGAGTCCGACTCGTACGCCTCGGCGCCCAGGAGATACGGCGGACCGTCAGCACGGTTGACAAGCTTGTCGTCGAGATACATCTCGACGGGTCCCATCTCGATTCCTTCGAGCCAGACGCGCAGGCGCTCCCAGCCGTGGTACCCGTCAATTGCGCCCTGCCGTGAAATGTAAATGCCCTTGCTCCGGGCGGGCCGCAATCGCCTATCCTCGTCCCACCACTTGCGCACGGCTTCGCTGCTCGAGAGCAGCCGCATCATCCGCCGATCCGCGGGCCAGCCAAGACACGGGTCATCGGCCTGATAAACATAGATGCCGTCGACCCCCGCCTCGTACAATTTCGCCACGCGCCATAAGAACGGACCGGGCCGATCCGGGCCCCAATGCAGTCCGTCCACGACCGGAAGGAGTTTGGACGAGGACCCCCGCACCGCTTCCAGGTAAGGCGCCGCGTCGATGTGAATGTGCCGGCCCTGGATATTGCTCGGGCACAGGTAATCGACCCAGCGTTCCTTCACCCAGGTCCGGTAGTCGAACATTTCCCATTGCCGCACGCCCGTGCCCGGAAAACGAACCAGGATCGGAACGCGCTCGCCGCGCGATGCGCTGAACTCATCGGCCAGCTTTCGCAGTTCGCTCAAGAAAATGTTGCACGTTTCAGCCTTGTCTATCGTCTCAGGATACCGGCAGAAGTCGAGCGATACGCCGGGTGCGCCCGTCTCAAGCGCCTCGCGATAAAGACTGAACGCGTACGCTCTCACGTCCGGCACTTCAAAGCGCAACGCGTGGCCGCGCACCCAGTCCGGGTGTTGTTTCGAGAAGTCACCTTGCAGCGGAGTGCCGATGTAGCAGTTACTCGCGCCGAAGTTTGCATGCATAGGCAAGCCCAATTCCCGCGCGTAGCGCAACTCCGCATCCAGCGTGTTCGTGTACTGTTGCATCCGCCCGACGTTGTCCGTTTTCGGCTGCGCCACGTTTCCGATTGGATCGCCGATCGTCGCGTAGTAGAGGGGGTCCGTCTTGCGCGACTCGTACACGACCTTCATGCCGAACCGTCCGATTTGGGCATCAACCAGCGAGACGCCTGCTTCCTGATACGCCGTCAGCGGCTCACGATGCTGCAACGGCTCGAGCACTTTCTCGTTGAACGCCCAAGAATACGGCTCGAAATACGCCGCAACAAACTTGTCCTTCGCGCCGGCATACGGAGCCTCGAGTTGCTCGACGAGTTCATTGGTTAGCGGCACAAACCTGGCGTAGTCGATGTGCGCCGCGCTCCAACCCGTGTAGGCGTGCGATTGTTTCAAGATCAAGTGCTGCCGGTCCATGCGCGCCCAACGCCACAAGACCTCCTCACGCGGGCGCCGCGAAAACGCATGATCCGTGCGTTCGTCTCCCGTAAGCCGAAGACCTATTCCGCCTTTGGCCGGCGCGTTGCACACATAGATCGCATACCACCCGTGAAGATCAAGCGGAAACGTCAGCGAATGAAGCGGGTGCTCCGCGTCTCCCTGCCCGTACAACTCATTCCCAAGGCTTGCGCCTGCGGACGCCTCCAGCCCCGTCCGCCACGACCATTTCCGTCCCGCCGGTTCGGGCTCTGTCGATAACGCATCCTTCTGCAATACCTGCGACCAATCTTCGACACCTACCACGTCGCTGTTGTCGGCCTGGATGCGCGCGACGGACGTCGAGATGGCCTGTCCTTCAAGTGTTTGCACGGTGACCTTGAAGTCCGCATCAACACGGCCGCCTTCCTCGGCGTCCGGATACGGGTTGAAAACCGCGGTGCGGTCCAGGCCCGCGGCGCGGCGCTCGACGATCTTTCCCTGTTCCACCCAAGCCTGCCATTCAGAATCGGAGACAAGCTTCATGGCCGTGTCCGACACCAGCGGCGTGACCTTGGCGGGTCTCCAATCATTCTTTCCGGCGGGCGACCACGTGCACAAGACCGCCACCTGTTCAGGGGCATCCAGAGGCACGCGGTATCCGACGTACACGTATCGCGTGACGGGGTCTACGCGCACCGCGGCTGGCGCCGGAGAAATCAGTCCGGCACAAATGGCCGCCACGAAAACCGCCCAGTGGGCGAGGGACAAGCTTGATAACATGCCTTACTTCCCAGTCTGCGACGGTTCGACCCCGCAGATAAATGGACTTACGGGCATGCGTCTTCGTCAACCGTGGCGCCACGAGATCGAAGCGTTTCCGCGTCCGCGCACGCCAGCGGTGACAGCGGATTGCCCATGAGATCTATTTTGTCGCCGCTCCCCAAACCGAGGTTTGCGACCAACTGGCTGATATCCGTCACCAGATCCCCGTTCAGAAAAACGTGGCTCAGAACCGGAAGTCCCTCCAGACCTGTAAGGTCGGACACCTGGTTCCGGTCAAAGTTGACCTGCTGGAGTTTCGTTAGGTCAGTCAATGGGATCAGATCCGCGACTTGATTATCCTCCATCCACAGGAACGCCAAGTTGAGCAGACCCGCCAGAGGGCTGATGTCGGCTACCTGGTTTCCGGCCATGAAGAGACGGGTAAGACTCGCGAGGTACGAGAGCGGGCTAATGTCGCTCACGACGTTGCCCTCAAGATAGAGATGGACAAGTTTCGACAAGCTTTGCAGGGGCGTCAGGTTTGCGATCTGGTTAAACCTGAGATCCAGCAGCACGAGTTCCGTCATACCCGCCAGCGGAGTCAGGTCGCTCACTTGGTTCGTTGCGAGGAAAAGGCTCCCGAGCAACGTCATTCCCGCGAGAGGGATCAGGTCGGACACCTGGTTGTTATCCAGACGTAACAATGTCAGGTTCGTCAGGCCGGCCAAACCGGTCAGGGTGGCGATCTGGTTGTTCTCCAATGCCAGCGTAACGAGCGACGTGAGGTTGGCCAGGGGACTCACATCCGTGATCTGATTGTCGCCCAGCAGAAGCACCAACAAGTTGGTCATGTTTGCCAAGGAGCTGATATCAGCGACATTGTTGTTCCTAATCCACAAGTACCGCAAGTTAACTAGGTTTGCGAGCGGG
Organism: uncultured Nitrospiraceae bacterium; assembly: GCA_964587655.1. Lineage (GTDB taxonomy): Bacteria > Hydrogenedentota > Hydrogenedentia > Hydrogenedentales > SLHB01 > CAZPMT01. The sequence goes on along the minus strand of CAZPMT010000156.1, from coordinate 412 downwards.
CTCAAGTCCTGGATCTGGTTTCCGTCGAGATTGAGCGTCTCGAGCCCGGTCAAACCCGCCAACGGGCTGAGATCGACAATGTTGTTGGCGGCTCCACTCACGTAATCATACCCGAGGTCCAGATGCCTCAGATTCACGCAGTGCTGTAAGCCTTCGATAGAGACTATGCCCCGGCCATATGCGAAAAGGTAGTCCAACCCAAGCAGGTCAGACTTCAAGATATCGCCCGTGGGCTTCCCGAGTATTTCGCGAACCGCGGCGTCAAGGTTAGTATCCGGTATCGGGACAACTTCTCCTTCACCCTCACCTTCTCCTTCACCCTCACCTTCTCCTTCTCCTTCTCCTTCACCCTCACCTTCTCCTTCACCCTCGCCTTCGCCTTCACCCTCTCCTTCGCCTTCACCCTCGCCTT
>CAZPMT010000155.1:0-12449 GCA_964587655.1 uncultured Nitrospiraceae bacterium | reverse complement strand
AGAGCCGCGGACCCACCACCAAGGCAGCATGATCAACTTTTATGTCGTGCACCCGTCGGGTGGGGGTCGGGTGGCACATCAACCCCGATTGGGATTCCGGCGGCGGTGTTTGCGCACTTGGCTTGAATTTGGTAGCGTAGCGGCCCGTGGAAAGAAGCGCATAATCGATGTCGTCATGGGCCGGCAAGGCGCTTCCTTACGACCGGTCCGGGCGGAGGATGTTTGTGCAGGAACTCACCGTGATCAATATCGAGGAGGCATCCCCCCAGCAGATCCAAGCCGCGGTGGCCATCGCCATCGCCGTCGGCACGCTGTATTGTTTCCTGGGATACCGCGCGCTGAAGCTCGTCCTGGTCCTCACCGGGTTCATGATGGGCGGCGCGTTGGCCGGGGCGTGCGCGGGCTGGGCGACGGCAGGGAACCTCCTCTCCGCTGCGATCTCGGCGTTTATCGGCGGGATCATCGGCGGCGTTGCCGTTCTTTTTTTCTATCGCGTCGGCGTGTTCCTGTTGGGACTGCTTGGAGGCGCGGTCATCGCGCGCACGGCCCTTGGCGGCGCATCGGACGTGGCCGCGTCTTCCATTACGCTTGGCGCGGCGGTCTTTGGGGGACTTGCGGGACTCTTTCTCGAACGCCCGCTGATGACGATAGCCACGTCGGCCATCGGCGCGTGGTTTGTCGTGAACGGCATAGCGTTCTTCGTGTTGGGCGGCGGCGCTGTTAAAGCCTTCGAGACCGCCCTCGCCCAGAAGAGCACACAGTCGATGCTGCTGGCCTGCTGGGCCGTGCTGGCCATCGTGGGCGCGCTCACCCAATTCGCAACCCACAAACCCAAAGAGCAAACGTAGCGCGCCGTGACGCGTCCAAGCGGCCGAATTCTTGACAACATCAAGTCGAGGAGCGGGCCTTTCCGGCTTCGGCTTCTTTGCGCGCTTGGGCGGTTTGCCTACGCCAGAACTCGACTTCTTCCTGGATGCTCATGCCTTTGACAGCCTCGTAGACACGCTTGCCGCCAGCCCGCTTCATCTCAACGCAGTCAAACCGTTTCTTCTTCATAGCGGCTCCGATGATGGCGTCCGGCTGTTTTGCATCCAGTAGAATCGCAGTTGGGGAACGCCCTTCTCAACGCGGACATGAGGGCGCAGAAAGTCGTAGAGGGGCGTGGAGATATCGAGTCCGGCTAGTTCCGGGGCGTCGCGCCAGAATGTACCACTGGTAGAGAAGCTACACTTTTCGTAACAGCGAATGGCGCGTGTGTTGGACGCCGCAACGTCCAGGCGCAGGGTCTGTACGCCCCCTTCGAAACACCATTTGGCCACGGTGCGCAGGATAGCGGTGCCGACGCCATGGTCGCACCAGGATGGTTGCACGCGAAAACCCATGTTGCCCACGGTCAGGGCCTCCCAGTCGATCTCGACCAGCGCAAGGAGCGCTATGGTTCTTTGGCGCTGATGGTCGGCGATGAGGGTGATGCGGTTTGGGTATGCATCGCGTGTCTGGAACGCGGCCTCGCGTTCGGCGGGCGCCATGCGGCCATAGCTGAGATTGAAGGGTTCATGCGGAAAGGGATAAGACGGCCAGCCCGCCAGACGCTCGAGATCGGCGCGATCCCACGCACGAAGGCACACGTCACCGTGCACGATTGGAAGCGTCTTGATCATTTGCGCTTTGTCAAGCTTCATGAAACGGTCTTCTATCGGATACCGCTGCCACACAAATACCCCGTGCGTGGCCGATGCAATCGCCTCTTGCGGGATGTGGATGGCCAATTCTTGATAGGCCTGTTGTCTGTTGGCTCTAGCATCCAACGAAATCCCGTGAAAATGCGCAGTGTGTTCGAGGACTCTGCTTCTTGATGTCGCTTACGTGGACGTTACTTGACCACCGGGTTCGGGACATAGGCTGTTCGGCAGTGCTTCAGATAGTTCAGCCCGTGGACTTGGCCGGTCATTTCGAGTTCTTCGCGATAGACGGGGTCATGCCAGCCTTCGATGTCGATGCTCCCGGCGAACCCGCCCCGGCGCAACTCGGAGATGATATCGGTCCAGTTGCTGTCGCCGAAGCCGGGCGTGCGGTGAAACGCGAACTGCTTGTTCCCGTGAATGCCGTGTTCGCGGATCACGTCCCATAGGATGGTGGCGTCCTTGCCGTGCAGGTGGAAGATCTTCCCGACCCATTTCCGCAACTGCGGCATGGGATCAATCAGCTTGACCATCTGATGGCAAGGCTCCCATTCGAGCCCCACGTTTTCTGAGGGAATCGCGTTGAACATCATCTCCCACGCGTCGGGGCCGTGGGCGATGTTCCAGTCGCCGCGTTGCCAGTCGCCGCCCATTTCGCAGTTCTCGAACGCCAGGCGGACACCGTTGTCCGCGGCGCGTCTCGCCAACGGACCGAAGACTTCCGCGAAACGCGGGATACTCTCTTCGATGGGCCGGTCGACCACGCGCCCCGCGAAGCCCGCCACAAGATCGCAGCCGAACAGGTGCGCCGCGTCGATGAGTTTCGCCCACCCCTCGCGCGACTCGGCGTCCACGGGGCGTTCGCCGAGCGGGTTTCCGAACATCCCCAGACAACTCACGACCGCGCCGCTGTCGGCTAGGACCTCTTGCACTTCGCGGGCGAGCCGCGCAAGGTCCGCGCCTTGCAGCGTTTGCCAGAAAGTGATCTGAAACGACTCGAATCCATGGGGCAGGATCTGCCGGATGTACTTCGCGCCGCCTTCCGCGCCCGATACCAACGTGCCGATACGAATCTTTTCCGCGTACACTTTCGTTTACTCCTCCGGGTTGTTTCTCGCGCTACAATGCGCGCGTCATCAATTCCGCAACGAGTCTGCTGAATTTCGCTGGGTCCCGCAACTGGCTTCCCTCCGCCAGAACGGCCTGGCCGAATATCAGCTCCGCATAGTCCGTCAGCGCGGGGTCCTCTTTGTCCTTAACGATCATCGCGTTGAGTTTCGGCAGCAACGGATGGCTCGGATTCAACTCCAGGATGCGCTTCACCGGCGGCAGGTCCTGGCCGAGGGCGCGCATCATCTGTTCGAGTTGCGGCGTCATGCCGAATGCATCGCCAACGAGGCATGCGACCGACGTCGTCAAACGGCTCGACAGACGGACCTCCTTCACATGTTCGGCGAGTTTTGCCTTGAGACACTCGAGCACCGCGCCGAACTCCTGCTCCTTTTCCTTGCGCGTTTCCTCGGCCTGTTTCTTCTCCTCCTCCGTGCCCAGATCGACGGCGCCCTTTCCGACGGACTGGAGCCGCGTTCCGTCGAATTCGAACACGGACTGCGTCCATACTTCGTCAACGGGGTCCGCGAGGATCAACACCTCGCAGCCTTTCTCTCGGAACGCTTCGAGGTGCGGCGAGTTCTCAATCTCGGCCCTCGAGCGGCCCGTCATGAAGTAGATCGCGTCCTGTTCCGGTTTCATCCGCGAAACGTAATCGCGCAGCGATGTCAGTTCGTCCCCGGGGTGCGTCGAAGCGCACAACATCAGCTCGAGCAGCGCCGTGCGGTTCTCCGTATCCTGGAAGATGCCTTCCTTCAGTACGCGTCCGAATTCGCTCCAAAACGTCCGGTAGTCTTCCTGTTCGTTATCACGCATGTCCATGAGCGTATCGAGAACCTTGCCTACAAGGCCGTTGCGCATGCGCTGGATCTGCCGGTTTTGCTGGAGGATCTCGCGCGAAACGTTCAGCGACAGGTCTTCCGAGTCCACGACGCCGCGGACAAACCGCAGGCACTCCGGCAGAAGCGGCTCGCAATCATCCAGAATGAAAACGCGCTTCACGTACAACTGAACGCCGTGACGCTTTTCCTGCCGGAACATGTTGACGCCCGCGCTCTTCGGGATGAACAGGAGAAGACGGTAGTCGAGGGTCCCCTCGATGTGCGCCTGAATGCGTTTCAGCGGCTCGTTCCAGTCGTGCGAGATGTGCTTGTAGAACTCGACGTATTCCTCTTCCGTAACCTCATGCTTGTCGCGCAGCCAGATCGCCTTCATCGAGTTAAGCGTCTGGACTTCGCGCGTGACCGTTTCCTTCGCGCCTTCCTTCGGCTTCCCCGTCTCGTCGCGTTCGATCTCGCGGCGCTCGACTTCCATGCGGATGGGATAGGCCACGAAGTCGGAGTACTTCTTCACAATGTCCTTGACGACCCACTCGTCCGTGTAGTCATGGAGGCCGTCTTCGACGTCCGCAGGTTTCAGGTGAACGGTAACCGTGCTCCCGACCTCGGCGCGGTCCGCCTGCTCGATCGTGAACGTCCCTTCCCCGGCCGACTCCCACCGCGTGGCTGCCTTCTCGCCCAAACGGCGCGTCACGAGCACAATATGATCCGCTACCATGAACGACGAATAGAACCCGATGCCAAACTGGCCGATGAGTTCCGGCAGCCCGGTCCCGTTCTTCGTCGACCTTATGGCATCGAGGAATTCCTTGCTGCCCGACTTGGCGATTGTGCCGATGTTGTCGATGACTTCCTGACGGCTCATCCCGATGCCATTGTCGATCACCGACAGTGTGCGCGCGGCGCGGTCGACCTCGATGCGGACCTCGAGTTCGGTCCCGGCGGGGAGGCCGTCCGGGTCCTTGATGGCCTCGAACCGTCGTTTGTCCAGCGCGTCCGACGCGTTGCTGATGAGCTCGCGAAGGAAGATGTCCTTGTTCGAGTACACCGAGTGGACCATGAGGTCCAGCAACTGTTTCGTTTCCGTCTGAAACCCAAACGTTTCCGCGGACATCTCTCATCTCTCCTTCAAAAAAGTGAGCCGCACAGACCTTGGCGAATTCGGTATTCTACCAGTCCCGCAGGGAGCGTGTCACACAGGCAAGGCCGCGCCAGCTTAACATCGATTTTGCTGCGGAGTGGCAAGACAGGTACTATGCGGTGAAACAAGTGGCCCGTCAACGACCTGGGAGACACGGAGATAATCATGAAGCTAAGTTATGACACCGAAGTGGACGCACTGTATATTCGTCTGGTGGAGGGGCCTTGCGAATGCCGGACGCTGCGATTGAACGACGAAATCGCGCTGAACATCGGCGCTGGCGAGGTCCTGGTGGGCGTGGAGATACTGGATGCGTCGCGCGTACTCGGCTGGGGCAACGCGCCGCGCGTGGCATTGGAGAATGTGACGGCGGCGTAGCACCAGAGACTCAGAACCGCAGAGCCCGGATCCGATCGAGATAGTAGCAGTAGTCTTCCAACGGGGCGCCGGGCGTGATGATGTGGTCCGGGAGCGGGACAAAGCCTCCTTCCGCCATCAAGGGCTTGCGCCGTTCGATCTCGGCGTCGATCTCCGCGCGACCGCGCTCGAGGACGAGCTTGTTGATGCCACCAATGACTCGCAGCTCCCTGCCGTACTTCCGGCGGAACGCCATCGGGTCGGCGTTCCACGTGCCAATCTCGACGGGGAACAAGACGTTCACGCCGCCTTCCAGCCACAACGGGACCAGTTCATCAATGCGGCCGTCGCAGTCGATCGCATGCAGGTCGCACCCGTACGAACGGAGCTTGTCCGAGATCTTGCGATAGCCCGGAACCGCGGCGTACTTGAACACCGACGGTTGAACCAGCGGCCCCGTCTTGAAACAGATGTCCTCCCATCCCCATCCCAAGTCTATCTGGATTCTCGGCGCGATCTGATCGATACCCCAACAGACGAGCTCCGCAACCGTGTCGGCATACTCCGCCACCAAGTCCGGATCCTCGCAGCAGGTAATGCAGAACTGTTGCGGGCCCATCCAATTCCGCAGGATGCCCGCCATGCTGCACGTCGGGAAAGAGATCGGCTGATTCGATGCCTTGAGTTGTTCGAGACGCGCGTCGATGTCCTCTGGGATTCGTTTCGGATCGGGTTGGAGGCGCTTCTTGTACTCCGGCCACGCGTCCCGGTCTTTGAACAGGAAATCCTCGTAGTGCGGGATAGTCGATCCTACCTTGGAATGGCGCGCGACTACGCCGTCCGCCTGCCGCAACAACCGGTACGTGTCGGTTTCCTCGATTGTTTCCTCTTCAAAGGCCGGCAGCAAACCGAGGTTTATCGGAACGCCGTGCGGAAGCGATTCCGCCTTGAAATAGGCGAGATGCTGGGCGGGATCCTCCGGCAATCCCTCCTTCTTCCACCGCTCGAGAGTCTCCGACCAGCCGGTCCAATGCCAAACCGGCATCCGGTCAAACTCGCCATAGTGCATGATGTTCCGAAACAGCTCGCGCGGCGTCATGTGCTTGTGCCCTCCACATTTGCTCTTAGAACTTGTGAGAAATCCCGGAATTGCGTCATTCCCGCGAAGGCGGGAATCCAGAACACACGCGCACCGCAATCTTCGCACTGGATTCCCGCCTTCGCGGGAATGACGCAACGTTGTCGGCCCGTCGTTGTAACATGGCGGGGCGTCACAGCGCAACAGCAGGTTAGATTGATCGTCTTGTTCGCATCGTCTATCTTATACGTACTGAAAACGCGCTGCGTACATCGAGCGGCAAAGGAGACTACCTATGGGAAAGCTGGCGATCGGGATCAATCTTGAATTCGTGCGTCATGACGACAAGCCCTTCGAGTGGGGTGTTGCGAAGGCGGCGGACCTCGGATACGAGTACGTCGAGCCGATGGTCCATTGGGGACGCGAGCTCCTCAGCGAAGCGGGCTACTTCCACAGCGTCTCGATGCTCGACGATCCTCTGCGCCTGAAACGCGCATGCGACAAGTGCGGCGTCAGGATGTCCGGGCTGTCCAGCCACACGCCGCTGTGCAAGCCGGAGATCGGCACGGAGTACCTCAAGCAGGCCGTCAGGTTCGCAGCGGAGGCGGGCGCGCCGGTCGTCAACACGGACGAAGGGCCGAAGCCCGCGTGGACCACGGTGGAGGAGGATCACGTCCTGATGCGGTACGTGCTGAAGGAGGTCTCGCTTGTCGCCGAGCCGCGCGGGATCCTCATCGGCATCGAGCCGCATCAGCAGTACAGCAAACTCCCCGCCGGCCTCGATCGTATCGCGAATCTCGTGCAAAGCCCGAGCATCGGGATCAACTTCGATACGGGCAACAGCTTCCTCGGCGGGCAGGATCCCTATGCGTGGCTCGAACACGTCCTGCCGCGCCTCGTGCACGTCCATGCGAAGGACATCTCGATCCAGCAGTCCGACGCCGAACGCGGCAAGGTTACCGGGACTCCGGTGGGATGCGCCTGCGGCGATGGGGTGATCGACTGGAAGCGCGTCATCGAGATCTGCCGGAAAGCCCCGCGCGACCTAGTCCTCTCCGTCGAATGCGGCACAATCGAACAGGCGGAGAAAAGTCTCCGGCATCTCAAATCCTTGTTGTAGGCCCGGCCTATAGCCAATCTCTGTGCATTTGGTCCATGCCTGTGTCTCGTGGGACAAGAAAGCTCCCCGCCCGAAAATGGGACTAATAGACGGTACACTCGCATGCGGGGTATCGGTACATGGCGTGTGACATCGGCAATCTCGTGAGGCAAGCCCAGCGGGGTGACTTGGATGCGTACTGCAACCTTGTCACACAATTCTGGACGGCAGCCTTCCGCTATGCACACGGAGTGCTCCGGGACTTCCATCTTGCGGAAGATGTCGTCCAAGAAGCCTTTATTGAAGCGTACCGCGACCTGCCGAAGCTTCGCGAGCCCGCCGCGTTTCCGGGTTGGCTGAGGAGGATCGTGTACAAGTACTGCGATCGGATCACGAGGCGTAAGCGGATAGACACGATATCGCTCGACTGCGCCCATGAAGCGCCGTCCAGCAACGCCTCTCCCGATGAGAAGGCGATTCGGAAAGAGATTCTGGAGAAGGTCCTCTCGGCGGTCCGTGCCCTGCCGAAAAGGGAACGGGCCGTCAGCGAGATGTTTTACGTGCATGGGCATTCGCAAAAGGAGATTGCGGGAATCCTGCAGGTCCCGCTGAGCACGGTCAACAGCCGGCTGCATGCCTCGCGAAAGCAGTTGAGGGCGCAGTTGGCCGGTTTGCGTGAACTATCTCATATCGCGCGGCTCAGCCGGTCGAAGGAAGGACGAGGCTGGCGGCCGGACGTATACATGGAGAAGGAGCCGGACATGACACTTCACTATGAGCAGAAACGCCGCGTGCTTTTGAAAGGCGACGTGGAGGTATCGATCCGCACGATGACGCGTGAGGACATCGCCGCGCTGAGGCGGTTCGACGGCGAACTACAGCAGCAACTAGATGAGTCCAACGCGCACCGTGCGCCCGGGGCGGAAGACTGGCCCGGCGGTCCGTGGTCCAACGACGCTTGGCTGACGGCGCATTTCGACAACTACGCGGCGCGAGGCAACATGACGCTGCTTGCCGAGGAACCCGGCGGTAGAATCGTCGGGTTTGCGGACCTTTGGGTTGCTCGCGAGCCGGAGCCTTTTGGGCTGAGCCTCGACGTCGAATGCATCGACTACCTCTGGGAGTATTACGGCTGGGGGATCGAGACGGTTCTGCTGGAAGAGGCGGAACGGGTTGCGCGCGCGGCGGGCCTGCCCGCCGTTGACGTCGGGAGCAACACCGTCAGCGGCCACTATGCATCTTTGCGCCGGTTCGGCATGAAGCCTTTCTACGAATACGACCACGCCGTTTGCCGCTGTGTTCCAGTAGCGCTGGGGAAGCGTCTTGCGTCGAAGAGGGTCAGGCCGCACGAGGCGGACCTATCGGGACTGCTCAAGGTGAGCCATTGGTCTCCGACGGATTTTACGTGGCGTGAGGATTCAGAGCGGGCGTGGATCTCGGAGATCGCGTGGGAAGGGCATCGGGCGCTGCTGGAATTGTGGACCTACGATCCGCAAACCGATGGCAGTCTGCCGGTTCCGGAGGTCCCGCCGGAGCAAAGCGAGTTGTACGCGGAACCAGACGTGTTGTCGTCATCGAACTCCATGAGCGCGCTGCTTCGGGAGTGTGCGTGCCTCGCAGGCGAAGCGGGCGCACAGGAGATCGAGTTGCCATGTCCAAGCTCACTGGCGTTGGATCCTGGATTGCTCGACGTAGTGAAGCGTGAGTTCGCGTTCGCCTGGTTCCGAAAGCAGATCGTGTGAGAGTGGCGCTGAGGCCGCGTCGGGCGCTCATCGAACTCCGGTTGGGTCCGGATGGAGACAGGATTACTTGGGCGGGTTCTCTTCCTGTTTGACCCAACTCTTGCCGACGGCTTTCTCGATTGCCGCGTGCGCCAAAGCGTAATCGTGGATGGCTTTCACGAGCATGGTCTCGGCGTTCGTGAGGGCGAGTTCCGCATCGAGCATTTCCGACTGCGTTCCCACGCCTTCCTGGAACCGCAACTGCGCGAGACGGCGTCCCTCGCGTCCGAGTTCGACGGTGCCCTGTTCCTGCCGGATGCGGGCCGCGGCATCTTCCATTTGTATGTAAGCGTTGCGGACGTCGAGTTCGATCAGGCGTCGCACGTCCTCCAACTGATGTTCCACGCTCTGTTGCCGATCCCTGGCTTCCGCCAGTTCGTGCTTGCGGCGGCCGCCGGCATAGAAGTCCATCTGCGCGCCGAGGCCGAATGTCCAACCTTCGGGGGTAATGCTTCCGCTTCCGTCAATGTTCGTCCAGGTGGCGGTTGCGCCCGCTTTCGGCAGATACTCGCCCTTCACGCGTTTCACGTTTTGTTGTGCCGCTTTGATGCCTTTTTCGAGGGCTAGAATCTCCGGCCGGTCCTCTTGCGCCTGCGCCACTAGTTCGTTAACAGCGCCCACGCTGGGCGTCCACTCGAGCTTGCCTGCAATCCGGATCGGCTTTTCCTCGGGCAAGGCCAAGATTCGGCGCAGGTTGACGACCGCCAGCCGGACCGCGTTCTTCGCGGCCACCAGATCGGCCTCGCGCGACCCCACTTCCGTCTTCGCGCGCAACACTTCAAAGTTGCTGATCAGTCCGACATCGAGCATCTGCTGCGCGTCGTTCTGATGATGCTTGAAGGTCACCACGCTCTCTTCCGCCACGCGCACCATGGCGCGCGCTAGGAGGCACCCGTAATACGACTGCTTGGCCTGAAACTCGAGATCGTTCAACTTCGCCTGCTTCTGCCACTCCTGCGACTCGGCCAGGAATCGCGAGGCCTTCGTCGCGGCGAGAATCTGGCCACCGGCGAACAGCGTCTGACTGATGGTGATTGTGTCCTGCCGCTGCTCCTTTTTTCCTTGGAATGACGAGAACGTGCTGCCGAGAACGCTGCCCAATACGCCGCTCATCGAAGCCGTCTTCAGTCCGTCGATATACACGTACGAGACTTGACCCTTCACCTGCGGCAGCAACTGTGAACGGGCCTGGCCGATCTTTTCCTTCGCGGCGTTCACTTCGTCCTGCGCCACGAGCACCTGCGCGTTTTGCGACAGCGCCAGCTCAACGCAGGTGTGGACATCGAGCGGTAACGCGTCGGCTAGCACTTCTGCCGCCGCCTCTTCCGCCCAATAGGCTTCCATGCCTTTCAGGACGTCCTCGGAAACGGGTTCGAGTCCGGCCTCATCGGAGGGAGCCGGAGCCGGCGCGGCTTCGACAGTCTTCGGCGCGTCTTGCGCCCAACCTAAGAAAGAAACGCAAACGAAGAAAACGAAAAGGAATCTCATGGGACAACTCACCTCATACCACCACTGGCTCTAGTTATGATACCGCATAGTCAAGACGCAGTCAAAGAAGCAGAGATTGTTGGACAAGGGGCTGCAACCTCTTGTCTCCGCGTTGGGAATCGTCTTGCTCCGTGAGGAGCCAGCCATCATTCCCGCGCCGCTTCCGCCATGGCGAGTACATTCTCCGGAGAGACGTTGGGCAGCAGGGCCTCATGGCTCGGGCTTACGATCAGCCGGGGGCCAAGCAAGGCCTTGATGCGGCGAACGTCCGCTTTCACCTCATCGGGCGTCGCGTGCACGAGTAGTTCCTGCGTGTCGACGCCGCCGAGAAACGCGATCCGGCCCTTGTAGCGCTGGGCGAGCGTCTGCGCGTCCATGCCGCTCGCCCGCGCCTGCAACGGATGCAGGCAATCGACGCCCGCCTCGATCAAACGGTCGATCACGCGAAAGATCGCGCCGCACGAGTGGAGTATGACCTGATGACCGTGACGATGGCCCTGTTCGGTGAACTTCCGGAACCACGGGAGAATGAACGTGTCGAACTGCGGCGGGCTGCAGATGAGGTCCACCTGCGTTCCGAAGTCATTGCCGAAGAAGAAGCCGTCGACGAGACCGCCGGCCACGTCGAAGAACCGCTCGTTGGCTTCGTAGTAGAACCCGCAGACGTGGTCCGTCACGGCATGCACCACGTCCGGATGGGTGTACATCTTGGTCATGTAGTTGTCCATGCCGAACAGGTCCATGATGTTGTGATAGAAACACGTCCAAAAGCCGCTCGCACGATAGAACGGGCCGGCCCGCTTGAGCGTGTCGAGACACTCGTCGAAGTGCAGATGATTGGGATTGGGCCATTCGATGGCATCCACCTGTTCCGGGGTTTCGCAGTCCGCCAAAGGCCCGGCCTGCCCGTGCGTTTTCTTGCTGAGACCCAGGTCGAACATCCCTTTGCCTTCGGGATGCTGGTACGTCGATGCGAAAAACTGCGGACACACCCACTGGAGATCGTCGCCGAGCTTGAGACGGAGCTCTTCTTCGTCTTTCGTCCCGAAATACTCGTGATAAATGGGCCACGTGTCCCCGTGCGGATTTCCCATCCAGAATCCGCACCGGTCCGCCGCCTCTCCGCCGATGATCGTCTTGATGCGTTCACGAGAAAGGCATCGCATATTACAGGACTCCTCGCGTAACTCCTCACGACCCGATTATCTCATTCAGGCCTTCAACGATAAGGCCCAAGTCCTCAGCCGAGGCCTTCCCTATTCTTTGCCCGAGCCGTTCAACGGAAAGCGTTCTGATTTGGCTGATCTTGACCCATGATTTCTTTGGAAGTCGAGGGTGTGACAATTCAAGAGTCAAAGGGAAACCCGCTCTTTGAGGCTGGCTCGTTAAGGCGAGCGCTATCACCGTGCCGGAACGCTCATTGAACACATCCTGGCTTATCGCCAAGACCGGGCGTTGGCCGGCTTGTTCACGACCCCGGACAGGGCTGAGGTCGGCCCACACGATGTCACCTCTCAGTATTCGGGCCATTCCGCCGCCTCAGCCGACAGACCTTCCTCGGCCATGGATTGCTCAAATCCCTTATCCAGTTTGGCGCATTCCTTCGCCAGCCGGTTTTGTTCCAACCGCGCCAGTTTTTCGCTTACCGCCTCCTGAATGGCGCGGCTTCGGTTCTCGAACAATCGGTTTTTCACCAACCGATCCAAGCGCTTGAGCACTTCCTTGTCCATAGTGATAGCTACTTTTGCCGTACTCATCCTTATCACCTCTGGTATTACATATTATCATACCGGCGTCGCTTTGTCAACGTCACTTGAGGTGAGAGGTTGTGGTGCGGCCGGGCAAGGTCGCGTTGTCTAGCGGGTGTGAATCCC
>CAZPMT010000154.1:0-12709 GCA_964587655.1 uncultured Nitrospiraceae bacterium | reverse complement strand
AGAGACGCGCGTGGGGGTGTTAGGACCCGGTGGGCGGGGGCTGGGGCAATACGGCCAGGGGGACTTGTGCCACGGTGGGCGGCGGCAACAACAACAATGCCCTGGGTAACTATGCCACGGTGGGCGGCGGCTTCAACAACACCGCCAGCGGGGCTGTTGCCACGGTGGGCGGCGGCATGGACAATGCCGCCAGCGGGACTTATGCCACGGTGGGCGGCGGCGACTTGAACACCGCCAGCGGGTACGCGGCCACGGTGGGCGGCGGCTACTCGAACGACGCAAGCGCGTACTCTGCCACGGTGCCAGGCGGCTACGATTGTAATGCTGGGGGAGAATACAGTCTTGCGGCAGGATCCGCGGCGAGAACCACTACCGCCGGCACCTTCGTTTGGGCGGATTCATCGAGCTTCACCGGCTTTGATTTCAACACGGCCAACGCATTTGGCGTTCGCGCCAGCGGGGGCGTGAAGTTCTACAGCAACAGCGCCGCCACTACGGGTGTGTCCCTTGCCCCGGGAGGCGGAAGCTGGACCGACGTCAGTGACCGCAACGTCAAAGACAACGTGGCCCCAGTTGCTCCCGAAGCCGTGCTCGACAAAGTGGCGGCGCTTCCCATCAGCACCTGGAACTATGAGAGCCAGGACCCGTCTATCCGCCACATGGGGCCTATGGCGCAGGACATGTACGCGGCATTTGGCTTGGGCGAAAGCGATACCGGCATCGACACGATCGACGCAGACGGCGTGGCCTTGGCGGCCATACAGGGCCTCAACCAGAGGCTAAACCAGAAACTCGCGGCGCAAAACGACGAAATCCAGGGTCTCGACCAGAGACTCGCGGCCCGGAACGACGAAGTGCAGGGGCTCAACCAGAGGCTCGCGGCCCAGAACGACGAAATGCAGGGCCTCAAGAACGAGATGGCGGAACTCAAAGGGCTGGTGAAGACCTTGGCCCAGGCCCACTAATCTGGACTAGGTACTCTCCCCACGCCACTTGCGCGAAACGCAAAGGGAAGGCATGCTCTAGGCAACTGAAGATAAGAACACAGTGTCATTGCGAACGAAGTGAAGCAATCTCTGCCATTCGTGAAGAGAAGTATGCCTCTAGAAGTTTCGGAGATTGCTTCACTTCGTTCGCAATGACACTGTGAGGAGTTCGCGCTGCCGGGATCGCCGGGAATCCGGCAGCGCGCCCTTTCCTGACATGTTTCTTTATGTTGTCCTGGGCGTGCGTGGTAAGAATGAGCAAGATTTCTCCAGATCAATCGAGATAAAAGGAGGAAAGACTCATGAAACGTTCGAATTGGGTGCTGGCATTGTGTGCTGTATGCGGGATCATCCTTGCGGGAACGACGGCTTCCGGTGAGACGTACTGGGAACTGGACGGGAACGCGACGGCGGGCTGGCTGGGCACGACGAACGCGAACCCCTTGACCTTGAAAGTGAACAACACTGTGGGCTGGCGGCTGTTGAAGTCGCCTGGTACGCCGAACGTGGTTGGCGGGTATAGCGGGAACACGGTTTCGGCAATCGATGGCGCGGCTATCGGTGGTGGCGGATACGGGACGTATCCTAACCGGGTTACGGGCGCATTCGGAACCGTGGCCGGCGGGGTTAACAACAGCGCGGGTGACCGCGCGGTCGTCGCCGGCGGAACATCGAACACCGCCAGCGGAATACGCTCGTCCATCGGCGGCGGATACAACAATCTGGCGTCGGGAAGATACGCCACGATATCGGGCGGAGGGCCTTCCTATCTGCCGTTGCCAGCGTTGACAAACAACAAGGCAACGGATGACTACTGCGTAATTGGCGGGGGCGGAGGTAACTCAGCGGGCATCGCCGATGGCGACCCAACTAACGGTATGGGCGCAACGGTGGCCGGAGGGCTCGCGAATATGGCGGCCGATACCTACGCGTCCGTCGGCGGCGGGTTGGGCAACAATGCCGGCAAGCCCTCCGCAACAATTGGCGGCGGCACGTCGAATGTGGTCTTGGGCGCGAACGGAACAGTCGGTGGAGGCAGGAACAATCGGGTCCTGGGCGACTTTGCCACCATCGCCGGCGGCGGATGCGACGTTAATGACGGCACTGGCGGCTGGTTGACGAACAACGAGGCAACGGACAACTTTTGCACTATCGGCGGCGGTTTCAACAATCAGGCCGGGGCCGGCAATGGCAATCCCGCGACTGCGCCGTATGCCACGATCAGCGGCGGTGCTGAGAATCTGGCCACAGGACAGAGTTCAGCGATCGGCGGCGGTGCGGCGAATCTGGCCACAGGCAACAGTTCAGCGATCGGCGGCGGACTGGAAAACATGGCCTCCGCGTGGTTCTCGACCGTGGGCGGCGGCTGGAAAAACGAGGCCACCGGGGCGTTTTCAACCGTGGGTGGCGGCAGCGCAGTTCTCATCCCAGGCGGTGCGGTCATTCCCAATTCGGCTACCGACAGTTACTGCACCGTCTCGGGCGGCGAGGCCAATCGAGCAGGCGACAACGACGCCGGCCAGGATTCGGGTACATGGGCCACGGTAGCTGGGGGGATTCTAAATGTGGCATCGGGCTCTTGTTCCGCGATTCCGGGCGGTTCCAGTAACATAGCAGCCGGC
This sequence comes from uncultured Nitrospiraceae bacterium, assembly GCA_964587655.1. Lineage (GTDB taxonomy): Bacteria > Hydrogenedentota > Hydrogenedentia > Hydrogenedentales > SLHB01 > CAZPMT01. The sequence continues at coordinate 10,101 of CAZPMT010000154.1, read as the reverse complement.
TCTTACAGTTTTGCCGCAGGCCGCGGGGCCCAAGCCAATGCCTCAGGGGTGTTTGCCTGGAGCGACTCCTCGTCTGGCACACCGCTTGTCGTAAACGATGCGGATAGGTTCGCAGCCAAGGCAGCCGGCGGGGTGTATTTCTATACCAAGCCGGACCTTTCCACCGGCGCGTACATTGCCCCGAATAGCGGTACCTGGACAAACCTCAGCGACCGGAACATGAAGCAGAATATAACGCCGGTCCAAGCCGAAGAGGTCCTTGAGAAAGTGGCGCGCATTCCGGTTGCGACTTGGCGATATAAGGGCGAAGCCGAGGGCATACGTCACATGGGGGCGATGGCGCAGGACGTCCACGCCGCGTTCGGTCTCGGCGACACCGACAAGGGCATCACGACGGTTGATGCCGACGGCATAGCCTTGGCCGCGGTTCAGGGCCTGCACAAGCACAGCAAGGAACAGGACACACTGATAGCGCAACAAGCCGCGATACTCAAGGCGCAAGATGAACGCGTCCAGGATCTGACCGAGCAAATCGAGACGCTGAAGCAGATGGTCGCGCGTCTGGCGGAGCAATAATACCATTCGCGCGAAACGCAGATCGGGTCACCAACAGCTTACAGTGTACGGTCTTCAGCTTACAGCCTCACACAAGATCCTTCCATGACTGAATACTTACGAGAGTCGGCTGCGCTCAGTTCAGCGCTATTCCCCACAGACCCCATTTGGCGATGCAGGCGCTACTAGAAATGCGTGCAACCCGAAAAGTGCTTGACATTTTGCGGCGGGTGCTAGTATACTCTCTGCTATTGAGTGAGGCTGTTTGTGGGGCTAGGGCGCTTATTCCTCCAGTGTCGAAATAGTCCGTCCTTGTCCCGCTTTGAGGGACTTGTGGAAAGGGTGGCCAATCATGGGCCAAACTACCTGGGAGGGAACAAGCATGAGAAAGATCAACGGCGTTATTCCTGTGGTAATCGTTCTACTGTTGGGTTTCGCAGCGTGGCCGCAAGAGGTATCCATCAAGGCTTTCATCCCCGCCATTGCCACCGCGGCTCCTTCGGGGGCGATGCATTCGAGCGTGGCGGCGGCGCTGAATGCCGTTTCCGCCAGTCCGGATCGAGAAACCCTCTTGCGCGAGAAAAGAGATAACATGATGAACCGGCAGCGCGACAACCTTCGCAGGAATCAGGAGGCGGCTGCGAGTGGATCGCCGGCTCCCGCGCAGCAAGAACCCGGAAAGGGCGCTGGCCCGAAGACGTTGCCCACGGATTCAGACAACGACGGCATGCCAAATACGTGGGAAACGGCGAACGGCCTGAATAACTCCGATCCAAGCGATGCGTGGCTCGATCCCGATGGAGACGGGGTGCCAAATCTGTTCGAGTATCAGCTCGGAGCCAACCCAAACAGTAGCGCCACGCCGCCTCGCGTGACTGTCGCGCCCTCGGGAGCAACCTATACAAACGTGGAGACGGCACTGTCCTCTGTCGCGGCGGGTACCTGTATTCGCGTGGCCGCCGGAACATACCCCGTTACATACGAGGCGACGGAGCCATTTGACACCCTGCCCAAGGCGATGATTCAGGGCGGTTGGAACAGTACGTTCACGACGCGGGATCTCACGGCAAATCCCACAATACTCACGGGAGGCGGCGCCGCCGAGTTGTTCTACGTCAATGCCACTACACTTTCTACGGTCCTTATTCTGGACGGACTGAAGCTCACGGGCGCCTATGGCAGTTGGGGCGCCATGGGTTTTCCCACCGGCTTTGACACGGGAGACGCGGGCTTCGTCACGTTGAGTCTACGGGACTGCGTGGTAACAGGTTGCGAGGCGACGATGTTCAGCACGATCAACGTTTCCAATTGGTATGCTACGTCCGGTGACTACACTTTCGCGAATGTGATCGTCGCGGATAACACGGTGGACGCCTTCGAAGGCGCTCTTATGTCCCAAAATTCAGAGACGGCTCAGAGCCGCTGGCGCTTCATCAATTCAACGTTCAGCGACGCCGCTTGCGACGAGGGGTTGTACATGTTCACTCTCGATACTGCTTCCGCAACGGTCCGTTTGTCTAACTGCATAGTGTGGGGACATGCTTCCAATGACTTGGACCTAGGCGGAGGTGTTGGTAATCCAATGACCGTGACGTCAAATTACTCCGACATCGGCGTCGTGGGTGGTTACGGGTACACGTACACTCCGGGCGCGGGTGTGTTCAACCAGGATCCCGCACTGGCAGACCCCGCTTCGGGTGATTGCCATCTACTCGCGGGTTCCCCGTGCATTAACGCGGGAACCAGCAGCGATGGAATTGGCCACGATTTCGAGGGGGGGACTCGTAGCGCCCCCTATGACATCGGCGCGGACGAGTACGGCGGCGGCGGCGAAGGTGAAGGCGAAGGCGAGGGCGAAGTGTGCGACGTATACGTCAGCACCGATGTACCCAAGGCGATCCCCGATTTAGGCACAACGCTCTCCACTCTCACAGTACCGGACTCCAAGACCATCACGGACGTAAACGTGACGCTCAACATCACGCACTCGTGGGATTCAGATGTGGACGTGTACTTGACCTCGCCGAATGCCACGGTGATCCAGTTGTTCACCGATGTGGGAGATTCCGGAAGTCATTTTACCAATACGGTGCTTGATGACGACGCGGCGACTTCGATTACGTTGGGAACCGCGCCGTTCGCGGGGACGTATCGGCCCGAGGGTCTTTTGTCGGACTTCAACGGCGAGGATTCCCAGGGCGTCTGGACGCTCAGCGTGACGGATGATGAGTTTTTGATTTCCGGAATGCTGAACTCATGGAGTTTGGAGATCTGCGGCGAGGGCGAAGTGTGCGACGTATACGTCAGCACCGATGTACCCAAGGTGATCCCCGATTTAGACACAACGCTCTCCACACTCACAGTACCGGACACCAAGACCATCACGGACGTAAACGTGACGCTCAACATCACGCACTCGTGGGATACGGATGTGGACGTGTACTTGATCTCGCCGAATGCCACGGTGGTCGAGTTGTTCACCGATGTGGGATATGACGGAGATAATTTCACCAATACCGTCCTTGATGACGACGCAGCGACTTCGATTACGTTGGGAACCGCGCCGTTCGCGGGGACGTATCGGCCCGAGGGTCTTTTGTCGGACTTCAACGGCGAGGATTCCCAGGGCGTCTGGACGCTCAGCGTGACGGATGATGAGTATTTGATTTCCGGAATGCTGAACTCATGGAGTTTGGAGATCTGCGGCGGCGAGGGTGAAGGCGAGGGCGAAGGTGAAGGCGAGGGCGAAGGTGAGACCCGCGTCTACATCAAGGGCAACGATGCCTTATACGACTACTATGTTTTCGGGTTCACGGGCACAGGCTCTTACCTGAACGCGTTTCAATCGGGCACGATGGCCGTAACAGTCGCTGCGACCTCTATGCAGCCGTATGTGTACGTCGGCGACTACAGCAGCAACTCCATCCGCCGGCACCAGCCTGGTGGCGACGTATTCGATGTCTTTGCTGTGGCCAATGAGTTACAGGGATCCTTGAATCATATTGAGTTCGACAGCGCGGGCAATCTGTACGCGTGCCCGGCAGGGTATTGGTCGAACCAACGGACAAGCTGCCGCTTCAACAGTTCGGGGACGCGGACCGCTCTGTACTCGCACGTCGATTTGGTCTTCCCGGGCGGCATCGACGCCGACGCGGCGGGGAATGTGTACGTAGTCAACAGCGCGGGTGTTGGCGTCGGGGACCAGCTCTTCAAATTCTCCGGATCGGGAACCTATCTGGGCATGTACAGCCTTTCACAGGTTAACGACCCATACGACATCTCGATCGATGAAGCGGGGCAAATCGCTTACATCGGCGGCTTCTACGATAACCAGGTCAGGGTCTACAACCTTTCAAGCGGCACTCCCACGTACGTAGGCGGGATCCCTGTTCCCACCGGAAACTCGAGCGGAGTATGTTTCGACGCAGCAACCGGCCACCTGTTCGTGGCAGACTACTTTGCCGATTGCGGCATCGAAATGACCACTAGCGGCATCACCGTCAACACCTTCTCCTACAGCGGGATGCAGAACCCGGTGGATATCGCTGTCTTGCGGACCGGCGGTGAAGGCGAAGGTGAAGGCGAGGGAGAGGGAGAGGGTGAAGGCGAGGGCGAGGGAGAGATCTTCCACGCCAGTGTTGACTCCAGCGGTACAGGCCCCTGGTATATAGAGGGCACCACGCTTGAGTTGACGGCATCCGTCACCGGCGCGACCTGCGTGCCCCCCGAAAGCGACTGCGTCACGTATCAGTGGTACAAGGACGGGATAGAGGACGCGGACAGGATTGACGGCGCAACTGATGCGGTGTTGACCTTGGACAATCTTACGGATGCGAATAGTGGCACGTATTATTGCCTGGTGACCGATGATAGCACTGGCAAGGGCACGACATGGACGGCTCCGGTCCCAGTCATCGTGGTCGCCGCGGACGACTTGCCGGTCGCCGGTCTGCTAGGTCTCGGCTTGCTCGTCGGCGCGTTCGCCGTAGGTGGCCGTTTCGTCATCCGCAAGAGGAAGTAAGTTTCCTTCGGCACAACGGATGATTGCGTTTTGCGGGCCGCTCAGCATCATGCTCAGCGGCCCGCGCGTTTTTCTCCGCCAAGGATGACAGGGGAGAAGCGCCGGGATAAGCCGGCATGGCTGGGCAGACGAGAGTACGCAGGGCAAGCGTTGACAAGGGAACGTGCGGGCCGGGATACCGCGACAGAAAAGATCGCTACTTTTTCACCGGTTACAAAGTTACCGTTTGTTTGCATTACGCATGATGCGCCCTGCAACCAGATAGCGGCCTAAGCAGAAAACCGGTCGAGATCCGTCATAGTATGTGGAAGGTTAGGAGAAAGCGCCAGCACATGGGAGCCTTTTCGATCGGAAAGGAACTTAGAGAGGCGGCTAACGCTGTGACGCCTGAGGCCACGGACGCGTGGCCTGGCGGATGGCCGCAGAGCGCTGGGGAGTTCGCGAGATTGGCCGATGTGTATCTCGAACGGCTGGTTCTTTACGCATCCCGGCGCTTGGGCAGCGTGCACGATGCAGAAGATGTGGTTCAGGACGTGTTTGTCCGGGCGTTCATGATTCGCAGGAAATGCGAAGGGATTTCCCAGGTAGGCGCGTATCTGTATCGGATGACATCGAACGCGTGCACGGATGTGCTGCGCAAACGGAAGGGCCGGAAGACCCTTCTCTCGCTGATGAAAACCGATGGCGAGAGTGCCTCGAACTCGCAAAGCAGCCCTTCGGAGGCATTGAGGGTTGCGGAGGAAGCCACCGGGGCCGAACAGCTCTTGCAGCGTCTTCCGCAGGCCCAAGCCGAGGCGATCCGGTTGCGCGTGTTTGGTGAGTTCGACCTCAACGAGATCGCCAAAGTCACGGGATGTTCAACTAACACCGCGAATTCGCGGTTGAGATACGGATTCAGAAAACTGAGGCGTATCGTTATAAGGGAGTGGAAATCATGAACTGCCGGCAAGTTCAGAAATATCTGGATGATCTGCTCTCCGCGGGGCCGGGGCATGCAGTTGAACCGAACGTGACGGAACATATGGCGCATTGTGCCCGCTGCCAGCGCGAGCACGAGGCGGCAATAACAACACTGGCGCTCCTTCAACCTTCCGCAGAAACCGAAACATCAACCAATCTGAAGGAGAGAGTCATGAAGGCAATAGAAGCAGTGGAATACGCGGAATCCCATAAGCCGGAACGTACCTGGTTTGGAGCGAAGGTGTGGAAGCCGATATTTGTGGTGGGTGTGGCGGCGGTATTTGCGATCCTGGTCGCGCCGCTCATTCTGTTCAAGCCGTCGGATCGAGTCTACGCTATCGAGCAGACCATCGAGGCCAACCGCAGTTTGCGGTCGATTCACATGAGGATGACGCCGGAGCGTTTCGGCAGCGTTGGAGAGATCTGGGCGCAATTCGACGAGAACGGCGAGCTTGAGAAGTTGCGCATGAATTTCCCTGACACCGAGGATGGTCCAAAGGACGTGGTTTGGGAAAACGGGAAGGCTGCGGTGTGGTTCAAGGCAAAGGGTTCCGTCCTCGTTGTCAAGGAGGCACAGCTCCTCGAAAGGATGCGGATGGGCTACCGCGATTTCGACCCGAAACTTCTCGTCGAGAGTCTTTACGAGAAGCAAGCCAGCAATGCGGCGGACGTCGAGGTGGAAGAGCCGCAGACAGCCGGCGGGCCAATCACCCTTAAGGTGACGGCAGAGGGCGCACCTGACCGGCAGGATGTCTGTACGGTGGATCCGAAGACCAAGTTGCTGCAGCGGCTTGACGTGTACCGCCTGCGGGACGGCAACTACGAACTCGATAACAGCTTCGAGTATCTCGAGTACAACGAGCCGATTGATCCGGAAACATTCGTTCTGAATGCCTCTGGAGATGCGACGCTTGTCGATCAGACTGTTCAAGAGATCGGCATTGCGCAGGGAAACCTCAGCGATAATGAGATCGCCGTTAAGGTGGTCCGCGAGTTCTTCGAGGCGCTGATCGCCAAGGACTACGCCAAAGCCGGACAACTGTACGAAGGGATGCCTGCCAGCAAGGTCGAGGAGTCTTTCAGCCGGCTCAATATCGTTCGCATAGTCTCAATAGGTGAGCCGACGCCCTACGCGCTTAATCAATCGTTGAGAGTCCCATGCAAGGTCGAGGTGGAGTCCGACGGTAAGACGTCCATTATGGAGCCACACGGCCCATTCGTGCGACAGGTCTACCAGCAACCCGGCCGTTGGGATATTTGCGGCGGCATCTGACGCGTCGGAAGATGAACGAGAAACCTCCACGGCGAACAACCGTCGTGGAGGTCCTCGTTGTGTGACGAGCATGATTGTCAGCCTGGCGGCGTCTGAGTGCGATACGTGGGATACGGACCGTGCGTCGCAAGTCTTTGTTGTAATGAGTACGGGTTTCCGGGAGGGACACCGGAGATATCAATCCCTGTCCACGCCGGTATTGCGTTTGGCTCGCGCCACTTTCGGATACGGCGTGTCATACCCCTTTGTGGAGTGCCAGAGAATCCGGTTCAGCGTATCCTCATCCGCCTCGTCCACGTCGTCCAGCGGCAATTTCACCGACTGCTCCGCCCAATACCGTTGCTTGCCCCGCAGGGAGGTTATGTCCGGGTTCATTTCGTCCAGCGGGATCCGATTGGGACGAACCGTGTATGGCGTTAGATCCGGCTTGTCCATGAATGCATTGAGCATGGGCGTCGAGGCCATGTCGATCTGGTTCAAGGGCGGAACTCCGAGAATCAACTCGATGGTCCGCAGCATTCCCGTCTGGTTGTAGAACGTGCTGTCCACACAGCCGCGTTTCGTGTAGGGGCTGATGCACAGCGCCACCGTTCGATGGCCGTCCACGTGATCGAGCCCTGCCTGAGGATCGTCCTCCACCACAAAGATGGCCGTCTCGGGCCAGAATCGGCTGTGGGTGATCGCGTCAACCATTTGCCCGAGGGCGTAGTCGTTGTCGGCGACGCACGCGCGCGGCGTGGGCATCCCGGGCCTTGTCCCAACGGTATGATTGCCGGGCAGGAGCATAATGATGAAATTGGGCAGTTCGCCCTTTGCCTCGTATTCGCGAAATTCCTTCAGAAATTCCCGCGCCCGATACGCGTCTGAAACTTTGAGGGGAAAACCGACGAAGGTGGGGCAAATGTAAGGTTCGAGTGTGTGCAATTGCGTTGTCGCGCGAACGCTCACCTTGCTCTCGCCGGTCAGCAGGTCGCGATTGATGTCATCCCATGTGGCCGAGGCAGGCTCGATCTTGGCCGTGACAAACTCCCCATAGTCGCGGAAAGTCAGTCCCTTGCGCAGCACTTCATCCCAAATAAACCCATTTGGAGCGAAGGCCACCGCATCTTCGCCTTCGTACGGATAGCTGCGGGGAAAGCCTCCAAAGCTTTTTTCTAGGTAGTCGGTCACGTACCCTTCGTTGCACCACTGATGACCGTCGGCGCTGAGCACGCCGTTGCAGTAGAAGTTGTCCAATAGCACAAACTGTTCCGCCAAGGCATGCTGGTTCGGCGTCACTTCCACTCCAAACTGGCAGAACCTCGGCTCGCCGTTCCCTTGCGGCATGTCGCCAAACACCTGGTCGTACGTCCTGTTCTCTTTGATGATGTAGATGACGTGTTTGAACACCGACACTTCCCCAGGACGGTTCGGAACCGGCACTACGCGTTCGGGCACGTTCGCCAAGTGCATGGCTTTGTGAAGCAAGGGCAATCGCATGTTGGCGCCAACCCTGACGGTGTAGCGATCAAGTTCATCAGCGCTCGGCACGGCGACCAACGTTACGGAGCCCAAGTGGTCATGCGAGTTGTGCCCGCCGAGCACACCCGGGAAGTGCTCGCGTTTTAGCTCTTGGTTTGCCTTTTCATAGAGACTTCCCACGCCTTTGACATTGGCGACGCAGAGCAAATTGCCGCGGGCCAAGGTCACAGCGCCGGGATACCATCCAACCGGTATGAAGCCCTTGACGGTTCCCTGCGCGGTATCAATGACCGCGATGGCGTTGTTGCCGCCATTGGCCGCAAAGAGAGTAGCCCCATCGGAACTCAATGCAAGTGCATTGGGCGCGCTGCCGAAAGGCAATTCCTTCATGGGTTTCACATCGAAAGTATTGATGCACTCATCCACGGCGGTGTCGATAACGGAGATGGTGTCGCTGTTGGCATTGGCCACATAAAGCCGCGATCCATCGGGCGCCAGAGCCATTGCACAGGGATGCAGACCCACCACGATATCCTTGATTACGCGCTTGCCGTCCAAATCGACAACGGACACACTTCCAGTCGAGGCCACGCCCGTCCTGGGATTAACCACGGCGCGGCTTCCGCCAGTTGGGCCGGTCACATCATCCTTGCCGGGGCGGCGTCCACCCCAGTTGGTCACATAGGCCTTGGAACCGCGGCACAGCACGGTGTAAGGAGCTATGCCGACGGGGATCTCGTTTTCCACGGTCTTCGTGGACAGATTGACAATGCCCAGCGAGTTGTTTCGGCTCAATGCGACGTAGATGCGTTCGTTTTCTTCGTTTAGAGAGAAGCCTCCAGGCGCCGGCTTGCCGTCAGGTCCCGGCAGACGAATTTCCATTTCTTTGACCCATGCAAACAGTCCGTCCGGATTGCGTCGCGCAAGATACAGGGTGCTCTCGGATTCCGTAGTCCAGACTCCTTTCCCGTCGCGCGTCCAAGCGATTCCGCAATGGCTATTGCCTCCCTTGGGCAAACGCAGTGCCTGACGCACGGTGCGTGTTGCCATGTCCACAAACGTAATGTCGCGGAGATTCTTCACGGCCAACAGGGATTCGTCGGGACTCAGCGCGAGATCCACGGGCCGGCCCGGAAAGAGAATAGACTCACCGGCAGGATCGATGATTTGCTGGGTGGCGACGACATACGTCCCATCATCGCCGCGGCCGACCGTAGCTCTCTCCAAGACACCTCCGGTAATGCAACCGGTGAACACGAACAGGATCAAAATGTAAAAATAGCGCATTGCAGCTCCCTTCATTCTGACACGTGAGTGACTGTGATACATCCGAAGGCCGTTTCGTAGTGCAGCCTTCAGGCTGTTCTTGTGGCCGCGCAAACCGTGGTTTGCGCAACAAACAGTTTCGCTTCCTTACGCATCATCGAGTTGCGTCGTGCTGTACTTAGCGCTGGAGGCTCCGGCTGCGGTTATATCGGAATAAATACCTGCCGCCGCGACTACGGTCGATCATCGAGCGGGAGTGGTTTTCGGCGTGCCGGGCCTGTATAACGGCTTAGGGGTCTGTAGAGCCGATTATTCTCTTGCTGTTCTATGTAATGCGCGCACCAACCCGATACACGCGACGCCGCGAAAATCGGCGTGTACAGGTCGATAGGAAGACCCAGGAGGAAATACGTGAGTCCTGATGGGTAATCGAGATTCGCGTAGATCCTCTTCTCATTCTCCATGATCTCGCGAATCGCATCGTAGAACGCCATCAGGTTGGCGGCCCCTTTTGCCGCGGCCAAGGGACGCAATTTGCGCCCTACTATCTTTCCGCGGGTGTCGC
>CAZPMT010000153.1:0-12817 GCA_964587655.1 uncultured Nitrospiraceae bacterium | reverse complement strand
CCCAAACGAGGCAACACGACATCGCTTACCGTAGGTGTGAGAAGTCCGGGCTAACCGTCTCGCTCGACGTTTTCCACGGCGGAGCACATTCACGCGGGGCGTTGTCTTTCCTCATCGGCAATCCTCCCTATCTCGTTTGTCACGACTCGGCATCACCTTCGTCCTCCCGACAATAGCTACCGGAGCCATCGCTTCATTAGGATGCCTCAATTCTGACTCAAGACACTAGCCGATGCAATCCACTGGGAACACGCCAAGAGGCCGAGGGTCTCCAAGAAACTGATGCAATTTTAATGCAATTTTAATGCAATTCTAATGCCCTATGCTATAATAAGGCGTGCTCAAAGTTCTTGAGCAGCAATGTCAATAGGGCGTGAGTATGGTCAAGAAGGAGGACGAATCATGTTTACCCGGTTTCGCAACAAGGGCTTCACGTTGATCGAGTTGTTGGTAGTGATTGCCATCATCGGCATCCTGGCGGCTATCCTGCTCCCGGCGCTGGCCCGGGCCCGGGAATCGGCACGGAGGGCAAGCTGTCAGAACAACCTGAAGCAGATGGGCGTCGTATTCAAGATGTATTCGAATGAGTCCAAAGGGATGAAGTGGCCGCGCATGCAGGGCCTTGACTTCTACTACCAGGATGGGCTCGGCATGCCAGCCAACTACAGTGAATGCAATATGCAGGATGATCCCGAGATGTCGCCTGATCCCAGGGCCATTTATCCGGAGTACCTGACGGACTACAACGTCTTGGTGTGCCCGTCCGCCCCGGACGCCGGTGGGGGCGCACAGGACACGCTTAGCATCATCAACGATACGGACCTCAGCGGCAATCCTTGTCTTTACGCAGGGCTCGCCGACAACGCGGGCGACAGCTACCAGTACTTGGGCTGGGTGATGGACAGGGCAGACTGTGGCGACCCGACCACGGCGTTTGGCGGCACTACCTTTCCGACTCAGATTCTTGGGGGATTCATGATTCTGCAAGACGCTGGTTCGGTTTTGCGGGATCCCCCCCTGATCTCGCCAAGGCCGTTAGTGCGCTTGAGAACGATCTGGATCTCACCCAATTCGGTCTTGACGGAAATGGCAATGGTGGTGGAAACACCGTCTATCGTCTGCGCGAGGGCATCGAGAGATTCATGATAACGGACATCAACAACCCTGCCGCCTCCGCTTCGGCGCAATCCGAGATAGCCGTCATGTGGGACGTGATCAACCTGCTCATCCAGGGCGACGGCGGCATGTCATTCAACCATGTGCCCGGTGGCGGGAATGTCCTCTACATGGACGGCCATGTTGACTGGAGCCGCTATCAAGAGTGCAACAAGTTCCCGATCAACGGGTTGTGGGCTACAGTCGCGGCCTATTTGTCCGGAAACGTGTGAGCTGAAGCAGGAATCCGGCGGCGCGTGGCGCACCTGGCGTGACGGACCTTTCATCCGAGATCGGTTGCAGCGGTTTGGGGCAACTCTTTCGCGATGGTGGTCCATGACTTGCCGTTCGTACCCAGCGCGCCGCCTATCCGAGCGTCTGCTTCAACTCGCCGAGAGGCGTCGTGGGAGCATTGCCTTCTTCTTCCTTGGCTTTGCGCAGGTCAAGAAGATCTTCCATGTCTTCGAGGTAGTCCCGTAGCAACTGGAATTCCTCAATGGGCAACACCACGAACTCGGGCCGGCCATTCTTCTCGAGGTAGCTCGGGTGGATCTCAATCATAGCGACATCCTCGTCGTCGATATGCTTCAGCATTCGGACCATTGTATACACTTCCCCCCTCAGAATCCCCTGCAATTCGTCCGCACCGATCTCGCCGTTATGACGGCTCCTAAGATGTGATTGTCAAGAATGGAAAACGCCGAAGAGGGATGATTCATGGTAAGATGACGGCGGTTTCCCAAATTCCGGAAAGGAACATGACATGAAAAGCGTGCGAACGATCTGCGGACGATCCCTTCTGGGCGGTCTTATTGCGTTGTTGTTGCTGGCCGGTCAGGCGATGAACGCGTACTCGGCGGGCGGGGCGGATGAGTTGGCGGCCGGGTTCGTGAAGCCCCCTGACTCGGCCAGGCCGTGGGTGTATTGGTTCTGGCTGAATGGCAACATCACGAAAGAGGGGATTACGGCCGATCTGGAGGCGATGAAGCGGGTCGGCATTGGCGGGGTGTTGATCATGGAGGTGGATCAGGGCGCGCCGTTGGGCCCGGTGGCATTCATGGGCGATCAATGGCGCGAGTTGTTCAAGCGCGTCGTCGCGGAGGCGCAACGGCTTGGCCTCGAGGTGAACATGAACAACGACGCGGGCTGGAACGGGAGCGGCGGACCGTGGATCACGCCGGAACAGTCGATGCAGAAAGTCGTCTTTACCGAGACGGAAATCGAAGGGCCGCAACATTTCGACGGCACGCTCGCGCAACCGCAGGCCGTGGCCGGCTTCTATCGCGACATCGCGGTGCAGGCGTTTCCGGCGCCGGGGGCTTACCGCATCGACAACATCCAGGTCAAAGCGTGCTATCAGACCGGCTACGTCGGCCCTGCCGTGATCCAGACGGACGTTCCGCCGGAGATGAGGATCGATCGCGCGCAGATCATCGATCTCAGTCCGCGGAACGCGGCGGCGGCGTCCGTGGAAGCGGCGTCCCCGCCGCTTAGTGAGAATCCATCTCCAGCAAAAGCGGCGTCCCCGCCGCTTAGTGAGAATCCATCTTCAGCAAAAGCGGCGGGGACGCCGCTTCCGCAGTGCATGGACAAAGACGGCCGCCTCGTGTGGGACGTGCCGCCGGGCAAGTGGACGGTGATGCGTTTCGGTTACACGAGCACCGGCGTGAAAAACGCGCCCGCGCCCGCAAGCGGCTGCGGACTCGAGTGCGACAAGCTGAGCAAGGAAGGCATCGAGGCGAACTTCGCCGGGATGATGGGTAAGCTCATCGATGACGTAGGCCCGCTCGCGGGCAAGGTGCTGGTCACGACGCACATCGACAGTTGGGAGAACGGCGCTCAGAACTGGACGGCGCGGATGCGCGATGAGTTTCAGAAGCGGCGTGGGTACGATCCTCTGACGTTTCTTCCCGTAATGACGGGGCGCGTCGTTGGGAGCCTCGAGATATCGGAGCGTTTCCTGTGGGATCTTCGACAGACGATTTCGGATTTGGTCGTCGAGAATTACGCGGGCCACATGCAGACGCTCGCGCGCGAACACGGCCTGAAGCTCTCGATCGAGGCGTACGGCGGCCCGTGCGACAACGCGCCTTATGCCGGCCGCGCCGACGAACCCATGGCTGAGTTCTGGATGGGCGGCGGCGGGTTCCCGACCCCTAAGGAAATGGCTTCGGCGGCGCACACGTACGGGAAACCGATTCTCGGCGCGGAAGCGTTCACGGCGGCCGATCAGGAAAAGTGGCTCGATCATCCGGCCTCGATCAAGGCGCTCGGCGACCGGGCGTTCTGCGACGGGATAAACCGGTTTGTCTTTCACCGCTACGCGTTGCAGCCGTGGGCCGACCGGCGGCCCGGTATGACGATGGGGCCGTGGGGTCTCCATTACGAACGGACGCAGACGTGGTGGGAGCGGTCGCTGCCGTGGCACGAATATCTCGCGCGGTGCCAGTTTATGTTGCGTCAGGGGCTCTTCGTGGCAGACATCTGTTACCTGCAACCCGAGGCCGCGCCTAAGGGTTTCATGGGTCACAATCGGAAGGGCTACGACTTCGATGAGTGCAGCGCCGAGGTTGTATTGACGCGTATGACGGTGAAGGATGGACGCCTCGTGTTGCCCGACGGCATGAGCTACCGGTTGCTGGTCCTGCCGGACGTAACCACGATGACGCCGGCGCTGCTGCGCAAGATCAAGGAACTGACCGAAGCCGGCGCGACAGTAGTCGGGCCGCGTCCGCAGAAATCGCCGAGTCTGACGGATTACCCAAAGTGCGACGAGGAAGTGAAGCAACTCGCCGATGAGATCTGGGGCGATTGCGACGGGAAATCGGTCAAGGAACACCGCGTCGGCAAGGGCCGCGTTGCATTGGGTATGACGGCTGAAAAGCTCCTTGCGCATGAAGGTGCGCGCCCCGATTTCACGAGCCAGGCGCGCTTTACTTTCATCCATCGCACCGTGGCGGCCAGCGACACGGATATCTACTTCGTCGCGAATCCCGAGCCGCATGACGTCACGGCCACATGCACGTTCCGCGTGAGCGGGAAACGTCCGGAGCTGTGGCAGCCGGACCGCGGCTATGCCGAATCCGCGGCCATGTTCTCCGACAAGGACGGGGCGACGAGTGTCCTGCTGACGTTGGGTCCGAGCGGATCGGTATTCGTTGTTTTCCGTAAGAGCGACACGCCGTCTGATCCGATCGTGGCCGTGACGCGCGACGGTAAGCCCGTTCTTTCTGTCGCGGACCCGACGCAAAAGTTCGTCGTGAAGAAGGCCGTCTACGGCGTGTTGGACGACCCACAGCGCACGCGGGACGTCCGCGACAAGGTGCAGCAACGGGTTGACAGCGGCGAGCAGGACTTCCTTGTTTCACAAATGGCCGAGGGCGGCGATCCGGCCCCGGATGCGCTGAAAACGCTCGTTGTCGAGTATTCCATCGGCGGCCAAGACTTCTCCGTTACCGGAAAGGACCCGGACACCGTCCACTTGACCGATGACGCGACCAAGATCGTTGTGGAGAAGGCTACGTACGGCGTCCCGAGCGACGCGCAACGCACCCGCGACGTGCGCGAGAAACTCCAGCGCGTCGTGGACGCCGGCGAGTCCAGCTTCCAAGTCGCCCGGATGGCGGAAGGCGACGACCCGGCCCTCAACGTCGTGAAGACGCTCGTCGTGGACTACACGATCGGCGGCAAACGCTCAACGGCGACCGGCACCGATCCCGAAATCATCACGCTGGCGCCGCATCCCCCCGCGACTTCCGAACAGGTTGCCGAAGTCCGGTGCGACAAGGACGGCCAACAAGTATTCGAGGCATGGCAACCGGGCCTATACGAGTTGACCACGGTCTCCGGCAAGACGCGGACAGTAGAAGCGGCGTCCCTGCCGCTTCCCCAAGAACTGACCGGCCCGTGGAACATCCAGTTCCCGCCGAATTGGGGCGCGCCCGAGCGCGTGACGCTCGACGACAAGCTCATCTCGTGGAGTGAACACAGCGACACCGGCGTTAAGTACTTCTCCGGCACGGCGACGTACACCAAGACGTTCAACGTTTCACCCGAGACGCTTGGCAAAGACCGGCGCTTGTATCTCGACCTGGGCAAAGTCCAAGTGATGGCCCAAGTGAAGCTGAACGGCAAAGACCTCGGCACACTATGGAAACCGCCCTACCGCGCTGACATCACCGACACGGCGAAACCCGGCGAGAATGCGCTAGAAGTCAGCGTGACCAACCTCTGGGTGAACCGCCTCATCGGCGATGAACAACTCCCGGAAGACAGCGAACGTAATCCCGATGGTACGTTGAAACAATGGCCGCAGTGGCTAAACGAAGACAAGCCCAGTCCCACCGGACGCCTCACCTTTACAACCTGGCGGCTCTGGAAGAAAGACGCTCAGCTTCAGCCGTCGGGATTGCTTGGGCCGGTAATGTTGCGGACGACTCAAGGGCTGCGCGTCGAGCCATAATCTGCTAATACCCAAGACCCGCCGCGCGAAGCCCGGTGCGCGTGAGCGCGCATCGGGCGATTGTCTCTAGCGATGCAGGTCCTGTCGTTCCAAGAGTCCGGACATCTCCAGCACGCGCCGGGACCAAGCGCCTGCCTGTTCGGCTACCCTGCGACGGTTCGGAATGTCCGTCCAGATTTCCGCCCAATTCCGTTGCCAGCATGCAAGCTCAATCTGCAGTTCGACCAATTCGGCCGCCGTGTTGCTCTCAGTCTCGGCCGCTGTCCATTCGATGAAAAACTTGCTCTCGTTGATCAGACTCTCAACGGCATCTTGCCCAGCATCACGTGACGCAAAGGACTTGATCCGACTCAGATTGGCGGCGAGCCCGCCCAAACGAACAGGCACGTCATCGCGCAGGTATCGCTCACGTACGGCTGTCAGCTCTCTCATATGCCTCCCAATAGCTGCTGCGTGATTTCCGCCACCCGCGCGCAGATGGCAGGGTCAAGTATCTCCAGTGATGAATTGTTTCGGCTAGGACGGATATTGATGAGCGACTCAAACGTGACTTGTTGCGCTGCAGGATTCCAGTCCGCGCCCCAGACATCCTCCTGCCGGCTACCGTCCTTAAGCAGGGCTGCTTCGCAGTCCGCATGCAGGACACCGCCGCCGGCCAGGATTCCGCGTCGAACGTCCACAGCCAGTTTGATGTACGTTTCGACTCCTTCAAGCATTTCTTCCACCTCCCGCGCGGTGGCGTGCATGCGTATCACGTGAAGCATGGACTCCCTCTCGTCTCCGTTTGAGCAATCATACATCTAATAGTCGGCGGATGTGAATTTCCAACTTCGGTGACTGAGCGTGCGCGAAGGCCTCTCTCCCGGAACGCGTGATCTAGAACGCCGCGTCATTCCCGCGAAGGCGGGAATCCAGTGCGGAGGTTGCGGTACGGCGTGTGTGTTCTGGATTCCCGCTTTCGCGGGAATGACGCCATTTGGGGACTTGTTCACAAGCTCCGAGGTCCGGGGGCTTTGCTCAGGTAATCCTGACGTAGATGCTCGATGCGAGTTCTTTGTCTATGGCGAACTGTGTTTTTCCGATCTGGAAGGCGTAGGAGGGGAACTTCTGGATTAGGGTGATTTCGGTGTTGGGGAGGGCGCCGATGGTGATGAGTTTGCGGAGGTCGCCCGGGTCGCGCGTCTGGAGGTACGCGACGCGGGCCTTCTTGTTGACATCGAGTTGCGGGAGCGGCATGACGAGTTTGCGCGGCATGCGTTTCGAGTCCTTGCAGCATTCGCCTTCGGGGATGGGCTGGCCATGCGGACACGTTTTCGGATGGCCAAGAAGGGTGCAGATGCTATCGTCCAAACCCTTGTGGAGCAGGTGCTCGAATCTGCAACTGGTTTCGTGGAGGCGCGTCTTCTTGCAGTCAAGAACGTCGGCCAGGAGGCGTTCGGCCAATCGGTGGCGTCGAATGCAGTTTCGGGCCTCTTCCTTTCCTTTGTCAGTCAGGCGGATTTGCCGCTCTATGATCTCGACGTATTTCGAGGCGACGAGCGCCTTCATGTCATCATCGTCCCGGACGATAACGGGGCTGCACGTGTCCTTTTTGTTCTCGACCAGTTCGATCCAGAGGCTTTCGAGTATCTCTTCGGCCCTATCGGTCAATCGCATCGCTTGTCTTATCCTTTCTCGTGGATTTTCGTTTTGGTTTTCTTTCCGGGACCATCTCGTAGCGGCAATACGGACACCGGATGAGTCCGCACTTCTTATGCACGACGCAGCCAGCGCAGGATGCCTGGGCGTCGCTTTCCTCAAAGACTCGTCCGCACATGGGGCACTTCATGTCAGCACACCGGTAAGGTTAAGCGCAACACCGAGTACGTACGACACGCCAAAGGAAAAAAACAGCACAAAGGCGGATATGGCGAGTCCGATCTTCCAGCCGCGCTCTTTCACGTTCATGACGAACTGGGCGATGCACGGGAGGAACAACGACAGCGCCACGCAGGCCACCGCGAGTTGCGCGTTGTTCAGCGCGCCCTGTTGACCGAGGTCGTAGAGGCCGGCGGCGCCGTAGTCGCGGCGGAAGAACCCTAACAGGAATATCTTGGCGCACTCGGTGGGCAGGTTGAGCCAGTGCACCGGTATGCGCAGCAGGCCGAGGACCGCGTCGAAGAGATGGGTGAGTTGGCCGAGCCAGATGAGGACGCTCGCGCATATGAATACGGGCATGATCTCTTTGATGTACCATTTCACGCGGAGATACGTCTTGTTGAATATGTTCGACAGGCTCGGCCACCGGAGACGCGGGAGTTCCATGTAGAACGAGGGCGGCTCGCCTGGCAATATCTTCCCGCCCAGATATCCGACGAAAAGAAAAACGCCCACTAAGACGAACATCCAGATCATTAACACCGCGGGTTTTCCTTGCAGCAGCGCGAGGATCACGCCCAACTGTGCCGAACATGGTACGGCCAGGGCGAGCAGCATCGTTGCGATTACGCGCTCGCGAACCGTGGGCAGCGTCCTGGTAACCATTGTAGCCATTGTGTCGCATCCGAAGCCGAGGACCATGGGAATCACCGCCCGCCCGCTCAATCCGATCTTCTTGAAGGTCCGGTCTATCAACATTGCCAGCCGTGGCAGATAACCGGAGTCTTCGATGATCGAAAACACAACGAAGAAGAAGGTCACGATGGGGAGAATGAGGGCGAAGGCGTAACGAACGCCGAGCGTGAGGACTCCGTACTCGCCCACAAAAAGGTCGCGCACAACCGGCCAGGGAACCGTGCTCTCGAATAGCCGCACGAGGGCAGGATTGATGTAGCCTTGAAACACCGTCCCCTCCAGGAACCCTACCACGGTCCCCGCGCCGAACCTGCCCACGAATTCGTACAGGCCGAGGTACAAGACCAGGAAAAGGATAGGAAGGCCGGTAAGGGGTTTCATCATCCAGCGGCTGAGCCGCTCTGAAAAGGGGGCCTTCTTTTCGTCGAAAGTGACCACCTTGTCCGCGATGCGTCCGGCGCGCTCTCCCTGCGCGACGGCAATCCTATAGGCGGCCTGGCGCCTGGGATCGTTCTCGGACTGGGGCAGATCCGGGATGAATTCCCTGATCTCCGCGTCGCCCTGGATAAGGAACAGGGCCACCGCCCTATCCGAAATCGCATGGGGACCGCCGAGTTGCGGCACCAATCGCGCGATCGATTCCTCGATATCGGGCGGGTATTCGACCCGGAATTCCGTTTCCTCTTTGGGATCTTCCATGCGGACACGCATTGCGTCTTTGAGCGCGTCAACGCCGCGCCCCGTTGTCGAGACGGTCGCGACGACCGGAATTCCGAGTTCTCGTTCGAGGAGCGGGATATCAATTGTGACGCCTTCGTTCTCGGCCTCGTCCATCATGTTGAGGACGAGCACCACCGGCAGACCTGCCTCGAGTAACTGGAGCGTCAACGGGAGCATCCTGCCCAGGTTCTTTGCGTCCACTACGTGAACGACGAGCTCGGGCGCGGTGTTGAGAAGAATCCTGCGCGCGACGCGCTCTTCTTCCGTGATGGGAAAGAGCGAGTACATCCCGGGTGTGTCCAGTATCTCGCATTCCGTTCCGATCAACGCTTTGCCCGTGGTCACTTCAACCGTCGTGCCCGGGTAGTTGGAAACGGTCGCATAAAGGCCCGTGAGGTCATTGAACAAGACGCTCTTTCCGACGTTCGGATTTCCCACGAGGGCGACTCGTTTCAAATCGCCCGCCGACGCCGCGCGCGCCCCGCGTTCCCCGCAACAGGAAGGCTTTGCCCCAAGCAATCTCGACGGATCAAGCGTGGCGGGCATCAACTATTCTCCTTGGGGACGCGGTCCGTTTCATCCTCACAGGATGAAAATGAGGCCATCGCGGTTCGGATTATCTCGTCCCGCTGGGGGTCGTCGAGCACCGCGTGCGTCAACCATAGCAGCCGCCCCACTGTCTCGGGGCTCAACAGGTGCTCCATCTTGCATGCGTCCGCATGCGCCACCTCGGTCGAGACACCCAGCACCTCTTCCATGAATTTGGACAAGATGGAAAAGTTCTGTTCAATACGCTTCGCGACTTCTCCCCCCTTTTCCGTCAGGAGAAGGAACCGGTGCGGGTCCTCGGTCACGAAATCGTGTTTCTTGAGTTGCGACACGGCTATTGAAACCGCGCCTCGCGAGACATCCAGCCGTTGGGCGACATCCGTTCCGCGGGCGTAGCCGAACTCCTTACGGAGATGGTGGATAGCCATGAGGTAGTGGGCCGCTGAATGGGTGACGCCTGTCTTCTCGAACTCTCTCCAGAAGACGGCATCGCGGGCAACGGTGTGATCCTGCGCAAGTCGTGCGGGAGCGCACGATAGCACCGGCCTTGCATCGGTATTTAGCATACTAACTCCTTGTTAGATAGATCTAACATCTGGAAGGTAGTATATATTCGAGAGGTATCGAATGTCAAGGTGCTTCTTGATGCGCGGTATCTGCTACCATCCTTGCACCTGTACGGGTACGGAGTATCCATGCGTGAGATAGAGCGCAAGACTGGCGTCAAGTACCCCGCACTGAGTCGGTTTGTCAGAAAGAAGCAGCGCTTGCGCCTTGACCTCGCTGACAAGCAGGCGGATTTCGGGTGATAATGACAGCGCCCGTGACGAGGTGTCATTGCGTGGCATGAGAAAGGAAATGGTGGGCGATACTGGACTTGAACCAGTGACCCCTTGCATGTCAAGCAAGGAAGCTATTGATTCTAAAGCATTGACATTAAATGGTTTAAGCGATGCCGTCGGCGTGGTGTCCACCACAGCGTCCACCCATTCGAGCGAAGACATCCTCACGGAGGGCTCCGAAGCGACGCCACTCGCGCCCGACGCCAAGACTATTCTTGCGGCTGTTCGGGCCATGTCTGACGCTGAACGCGGGAAGCTGCTGATAGCGCTGCTAGGATTAGCCGATGGGTGCAAGTGATTACGGAAAGCCATCATAACGCACACTGCTCCATTTCTGACGATCATTGGAACCTTCAGTGGAAAATTGCGCTCTATCGATCATATGGCAGTACGGAGAACGGAGTGTCCGCGTAGTCGTTCCCGAATCGCTGTTCATGAAAGGCGAGGCTCTTTTTTGCGGCGAGGACTCTGAGCGAGATGGTTGTAAACAAGCAAGTGCCAGAACGGACCCGACCCTGGTAGCGTTGGACAAGCAGCCGCCGTCTGATCCCATGTCGGAACACGGCGTGCACGGTCCTTTGCAGGCAAGAACACTGCTGGGCGCCATCGTGTCAAAGTACGTTGCTTGCATGAAAACGAGGCGCACGCACCATGGCTTCACGGCCGATCTGTCATATCTTCGCGGAATCTTCGGTCCAGTTTGTGCGGAGTTGGAACGCAAGAGAACGAACGCGCGGCGAAGGAAGGCCAATTTTGGTCAAGAGCTTCGCGAGCCTCACATTGAGGCCACGTGTTTCGAAGAAATCACGACTTCGCAGATCGCCGACTTCATTCGCGAGAGTGTTCAACGTTATGAACTCCAGGCCAAGACGGCCAACCGATACCGGGAAGTCTTGCACCGGTTGTTCTCATGGGCCATGGACGAAGGCGGCATCCACATACCAGGTGATGTAAACCCGGTTGACAAGGTGAAGCGGTACAAAGAAAGTGCACCCCAGATTCGTTTCCTGTCAATCGATCAGATCGATCAGCAATTTGAAGTGCTGAAAGACTATCCTGTGTTGCGCACTCTCGTGGCGGTCTACATCTACGCTGGCTTGCGCAGGGAAGAGGCGCTATGGCTGACGCTTGAGGATGTCGATCTTCACGCGGGTAAGTACGGAATCATACGCGTGCAGGCCAAGACGGTTAATGGCGAATCATGGGAGAGCAAGACAAAAGTGAACCGCGTGGTGCCCATCAGTAGCGCGCTTCGGACGTTTCTCGACCGCTATGAGAGGCTGGAGGTGGCGAACCCTTGGTACTGTCCATCACCCCACGGCGGACGTTGGCATCCAGACAATTTCTCCAAGACATTACGACGTATTAACCGCGCGGCAGGCTTTCCATGGAGTTCCCTTACGTTCAGGCACACATTTGGAACTTTGTTGGCCGCGAAAGGCGAGAGCCTCTACAAAATCTCCACGCTGATGGGCAACTCACCGGACATCTGCCGCCGACATTACGCAACCCTGACTCCCGAAGCGTTGACCCAGAGCGTCGAGTTTGACGAAAGAGTCAAAGTGTCTGTGGCGGTTGAGTAGTCAAGATGCTGCGCAGGGCTCCGGTTATTACGGCACCCGGTCGAATTCCAGGTCTTTGTGGCACTCGCCCAAAGGTCTGCTCAAGACTGCGCTCAACACGAGGAAGAGGCTGGCATATGGATGTGGATCTCGGCGAATTCCCCGAACTATGCCATCCTCCGTAAGTCGTTGCTGATCGGTGAGTGTTATTGCTCGTGCGGTGCAACGCAGATCAGCCGGGCCAGATGGTTCATAGTCCAGCCATCGGGTTGCAGTTGCACTGCGTTCTTCCGAACGTTTCTTGGTTACAGGCTCTCGCCCATTTGCGCTTCCAGCGACCAACGTGGCGGCTTGGGACAGTGCGGGGCGTTGCCTTTCATGATCGTGCACAGGAATGACGGATTTATGCCGATGTAAGGCATCATTCTCCCCGTGGCGCTGTCGGCACCGCCCCGGAACATGGCCTTGTTGGCCTCGGCTTGCGGTGCCCGGTGGGCTGGAGCGGCCGCATGTTTCTCTGTTCTTGCTCCAATCCCAGGATCCTCTTAGAGTTTCCCGTAGCTTTCGTCGCCCCAGACGTCGATGCCGCCCGCGGCACTCGTCTTCCGGATGCCTTTGAAGGCGTCGTTCGGGGTCGCGAGGTAGCCGGTGAGGTTGTTGTCCATGGACGCCTTCCAGTCGTCGTCTGAGAAATTCTCAAAGGGGTTTCCGGGAGCGTTGGCGCCGTGCGTGTGGTACAAGCCCGTGGGTCGTGCACACGTGAAAGTCATCGTGCCACCGGCTTGGCCCAATCGCCTCGCCTTAGTGTAGTAGTACTTCTTGCCTTTCTTGCAGATACCGCCCGCGTACTCGCGCTTTTCGGACTTGGACTTCGCGTTGACATCCTTGAGCGCCTGGCGCGCGGCTTCCCTTTCCGAGTGGAACAAGTCGCCGGGCTTCAGGCCGGACGGGTCGAAGCCGTTGACGGGGTCGCC
>CAZPMT010000152.1:0-12836 GCA_964587655.1 uncultured Nitrospiraceae bacterium | reverse complement strand
CGGGAGTTGTCTCGGTCCAGGTGCGAGTGGCGGCGTCGTACGCGCGTGTGTAGGTTCGACTGTTGATGCTCAAAGTCTCCGCGAGCGTCTGCACGCTGAACAGATCCGCGGGATCGGAGACGGTGGCCGTTCGCGTGCCGGTGATTTCGGCGGTGAGTCCTCCGGGCGTGGCAATCGCGGCGTGGTTGAGTATAGGCGCTTGCATACCCCAAAGCGGGTCAGGGCCAAAAAACGCGCCTAGAGATGTGCCGTCCGGGTAATTAACCGCATAGCTGCCGTCTGTACCGACCGTGCTAACTACTTGGGTTGTGCAACAGGAGGCGTTCGTCCTTCGCGTGGCGCCCGTCGCGAGGTGTTCCATCCGATACGATCGCGTCAGTCCTTCGGCAGTAGTTACGGTCACGGTGCGCTCGCCGTCGGATTCAGCGCGGGCCAGTGTTGTCACCGCTCCCGTCGGATCTTCGTCACTCACAAGGCGGCCAAGGTCGTCGTATCCGAAGAGGTGCACGCCTCCCCGTGCATCTACAAACGTTCCGAGGAGTCCGTCGGGACTGTATGAGCATTGGACGGATTCTCCGGCTGGATTGACGATGCCGGCCAGATAGCCTTGATCGTCTGTAGCGAGTTCGGTGCGTTGTCCATGGGGCGCTACGATGGCCTGGGCGTTACCGGCAGCGTCCCGCTCGACCGTGATGACGCTGCCGTTGCCGTCCGTAACGCTTGCCAACAGGCCATTCGAATCATAGGCGAAGGCGTAAAGCACCGCTCCTGTCAATGCGTGACGAGTCTCCAGATGCTTGCCTCGTGAGTTGAACACGTAAACTTCATCCGCGTCAGAGGAATGAATAATGATGTCTGTCGAAGAGTAAGAGGAAATCGGCAGGCCGATCCGCCGGACTCGGTTGCCATCCGAAACGTAGATGCTGTCGCCCTGCCCCGCGGCCACCCCTGCGACCCTATACATTTCGGCTGCCTTCGCGGGTCCCCCGTCGCCGCCAAACCCCTGTCGGCCTCCGGCGATGGTATTGATGATGCCGTCGCGTCCCACGTGCCGCACACGATAGTGTTGCCGTTCAACTGCAATGATATCCCCTTCCGGCGTGACTGCTACGCCCGTCACCTCACCCATGTCGGACTGCGTGGCCGGGACGCCGTCAGGGCCCCAGTAAAACCAGTAAGTGCCCGCCACGCGCGTCAGCCAGCCGTCGGGCCCTATGCGCAGGACAGCCCCGAGGCCCGTTCCGATAAACAACGCGCCGTCGCGTCCGCAAGCCAACGAGAAAACTGGTCCGATAGAGGCCGTCGCTGCGAGAACGTTCTCGTCTTTTGCTCCGTAACCACGGCACCCCGCCCCTACCATAGAGGTGATGATTCCATTCGAATCTATGCGCCGAATGTAGCAACCGCCGTCCGCGGCATAGACACTGCCGTCGGGGCCCACGGCCAGACCACCATATTGGCTATGGGTATAGGTAGCCTCCGTGGCCGGCCCTCCGTCACCGCAATTGTCCGGGTGGGGACATAATTCGCCGGTCCCTGCAAAGGTCGAGATGATGCCGTTTGGCGCCACCCGGCGGATCCGGTAGGTCTCCGCGATGTACAGGCTGCCATCGGGACCCAGCGCCACGCCCACCGGGTTATATAGCTGCGCCTCTGTTGCCGGTATTCCGTCTCCGTTGTATCCGCGCCACCCTGTGCCTGCCACGGTTGCAATAATCCCATCGGGGGTCACACACCGCACCCGCTCATTGAATTGGTCGGCGATGAATAAGCTTCCGTCAGGGGCAACCGCCAACCCGATAGGACGATAGAGCCTCGCCTGGGTGGCTGGCCCGCCGTCGCCTCCCCAACCCTCCTCGGTGGTTCCGGCCACGGTGGTGATGATCGGCAGCAAACCGGATGCGCTTTCGCGGCGTCCGTCGCCGAGGTAGAGGATCCGTCCAACGGGGTCGTAAACGTGGTGCACACTCAACGACCAGGCGCCCAGACCCATCGCGCGGCTGTCCCAAGGACCGATGCCGCCGTCCCAGTTCGTCCAGAGGATGACCTCCTCGCGCGTCTTGCTTCCTTCGATGTTTCCACCGCCGTTGTAGCCGAACCGGTCGGTTCTCTGATACTGACCACAGTAGCGATAACCAACACGCACCTTCACCGGCTGCCGCCCTTGCAACGCGCGGCCGTAAGCGTCCAAGCCGTCCCAGACAAAGGTGTAGTTCTGATTGGTGATATCGGTCACCTGGTCCTTGCGCCTGTGCTTCGCCGACACCGGTTTGGACGAGCCAAGCCCGTGGCTCTTGGGAGGCGATGGCGCCAGCAGCGGTGGTTGATGTAGACAGGGGTGGTCTCGTTCGATCTCGTAGGTAACCAGCCGCCCTGCAACCGTAACCTCCAGTAGAATGCCCACAAGGCTCGCGGGAACCGTGGCTCCACTGAGTGGGATTCGAAACGCGTGTGCAGCGCGATTTCCGAGCACGCGATCGCTCCGATAGTGCAGTTTGAAGGGCGTGCCGGCCACGGCAACCTCTTCCCCAAGGATCTGGTTATCGAACTCGACGATAGAGAGCCCACCCTCACACGGGTCATCCATCGGGGCATCCGGCTCCGGGGTCCCGCTGGGGAACGTGGCATCGTTGGGCGGGCCTAAGGGCCAGTTGGCATCCCAGGCCGAGAAATGGGGGATCGGCATACGCCACAGGGTTTGTTCAGGCTCATATAGTTCGGCCAGCCGCTGCAATTCCGCTTCAGTGATCCCGAGCCCCGCCAAGGCAGCCGTGTCGGCAGGCAGGCCCTGGCCCGCCACGTCGATCGCCGCCATGCCGCCTTCCTCGGACAAGATCTTGATGACGCGACCGCTGTCGGACGCTACCCACAGGCCGCGTTCGGGATCGTAATAGCCCAGCGGGACCGCCCAACCCACTCCCGCATTCAGCCAATTCTCTACATAGCTGATTACAGGCTCGGCAAACTCGACCGATTTCGCGCCCCGCGACTTGGCTTCATCGGCGCTGAACTCGACGCAGTACGTGTAGCCGCTGTTGGGCGGCAATTGGGCCGGCATCGCCTTGGGCCCCTCGTCGCCCGTGCTGTACTCCGTGACCCGCACGGTCAACGTTCCGAGCGCTTTACTCCCACCGCCTCGGAACTTCATCCTCGCCTTGGCGCCTTGCGGGAACAGCAGCGTGTTGCGCCGCGTGCCATGACTGTCCGAAACCACGCTGCCCTGCGCAACCTGCATAGGCTCGGAGAAGTCGATCGTTGTGGCAACCGGGTCCAGTTGAGTCAGCACCACCTCCGGAAGCCACACGTAGTCTCGCCAAGGCGCGTCGATCTGGCGTTGCGCGCCCAGGTAACCGGCCTTCTCATACTCCACCGTCAGCAGGCCGCCGCCGTTGACGGCCAGATCGAACATGCCGTCTTCCCGCGTGAGAGTCTGGCCATACTCCGGATGGTTCAACGCAGTAACGCGCACGCCGGGGATTGGTTGCTCGCCACGATCAATCACCTTCCCGCGCAGTATGGCTACCCTGCGGGGCTCTATCGTGTCCGGATTCACGCCGATCTGGATGGGAACGTCGCCATCGTAAAGAAACGTCGTGTCCGTGAAAACATCCGCAGGCGCCGTCGGATCGGGAAGCGACGCCACATCTTCCGGGTCCGGCGGTAAAGACCCTACCGGTCCCAGCGACACCAACAATGCAACTCCGGAGCCTTGAGGCAACTCGGTCCCAGGATCCGGTGTCTGACTGATGACGCGTCCCGCCGCAACGGTGTCGCTGTGCTCCGATGTGATCGCGCCGACCTGCAACAGTGCGGAATCGAGGGCAGCCGTCGCCCCCGAAAGCGTCATACCCACGACATCAGGAACAGGAACAAGGGTTTCCCCTTCGCCTTCACCCTCACCTTCACCTTCGCCTTCGCCCTCACCCTCGCCCTCACCTTCGCCCTCGCCTTCGCCTTCGCCCTCTCCTTCGCCTTCGCCTTCACCCTCGCCTTCACCCTCGCCTTCGCCTTCGCCCTCGCCTTCGCCGCCAGCCTGCGGCGTGGCTATGGCCTGGGCTGCCGTGGAGTAGTTCGGGATCTCATCAAACGTAAACGCGGAGTAATAGCAGGGCACGCCGTTCGCCAAACCCGTATCCGTTGCGGTTTCAGCCGCACCCTCGTAAACGTTTGTGCCATCCGCGGGCGTCGCCGGGTAGTGTTCGGTCGAGCGCTGGATCCTGACGCCCTCAAAGTCGCGATCGTCCGGGTTTGCCCAAGCGAGTACAACTTGCGAATCGCCCGGCGTCGCTGTGAAGGCGGTAACAAGGCCCGGGGGCGTCCTATCGGGCGGGCAGCCAGTGGTTAGAATGGAAACGGCCAGTAAGGAAAGCGTAAGGGATACTGCGGAGAGCTTCATGTGCGGATTCCTCCCCTGTCAAGGGTCCTCTGACAACACCGAGGAACTTTACGTCCATTCTTGCACAGAACCCCGCGTTTGGCAAGGGGAATCTGCAGTATCTCCGAATGCGTTGCAGGTGTGCAACATCGTCACCGAACCCGAGGTGGTCCCAGTCGCGAAGGCGTTTGCAACGCCACTGAATGGAACCAAGACCTTTGTGGCACTCGCCCAAAGGTACACGTCTGCAAACGTCTGACGGTGAGAGAAGATCGATGAGTACAAAGGGCGTTACCACCCTCCAATAGAATGTCCCTTGAAAACGTTACGGCGATGCCACTTGGTATAGTCATGCCAAGGTTCATTGACCTTGCCCTGTGGAAGCCGCAAGGGCAGACCGTTGCATGCCAGGATCCCATCTTTGACCAAGTGGACCTCTCCCCGAGGGTTCTGAGAGACGAGTACACCTAGCTCCTGGCTCGGGGAAATCGCACCATAGTCAAAGGCCACGTGATGCATTGAGCACAGCGCCAAACCATTGTCCACGCTAGGTAGACTTACTCAGAGCGACTCAATGGGAGTATTCGGCGTGAATGCCTCGACCATGTGATTGTGTTCAGCAAAGCCCATCTGAGGCAGATTCTTGCTGGGTACGTCACGTACTACAATGGAAGTCGCACTCATTTGTCGCTTGAGATGGACAGCCCGTTGACCCGTCCGGTCCAAACGCCCGATGAAGGCAAGGTTATCGCTTTGCCTCAGGTCGGCGGGCTCCATCATCGCTACGAACGCCGCGCCGCCTGACTCAAGCGTCACACCCTCATAAGTCAATCCACACGATTGCCGCAAGTGGAAAAGCGGCGAACCATGCGCGCAACGGCATTGCCTCGCCCCAAGAGTAGATCCGGAGGTCGATTTCACGATTCAACAGTCCAGGTTGAACTCCCGTTTACCATGGAACAACGCTTAGGACACGCGTCGATCAGAGCCGGACGGGTTTTCAGCACGTGGGCTTGCACGTCGGTCGAGTTTTCTGACCCTACGGCCGTATTCGGAAAGGAATCTTCCTAACGGGGAAGGGCTTGGTCAGCGTATCCGTGACTTTGTCGGCCTTCTTGCCGACATCCTCGATGATCTGGGCAGGGTTGATCCGCACTTTCATGTCGTATGGGGAGTCGTAGACCACGAGGTTCAGACCTGTGAGGCCATTGACCTTAGAGATAGTCGAGCCTATGAGTGGTAAGCGTTCGATGAGCCCCGTGACGGATTCGAGGAAGTTGATGCGCAGGCGTACGTCGGTGGCCTTGCGCGGGAAATCGATTACACCCTCGCCAGTCATGGAAAGGTACGGGTTCTTTGTGTTCGCTTCTAGAATGGCCCATACGCCGTCCTTCATCGCAACTACCGCATGGCATTGATCGAAACCGAGAGCGTCCTTTCCGTACTCGGGAAGGCGCAGACGGATCAGGGTCGTCGTCTTGAGCATCTCGCTCAGCGCGTTCGCGAAGGCGATCGTGCCCAGCGAGCCGTGTTTCCCATCGAACGTGAATCCGCCGTTGGTCTTCTCGATGGCGTCACTATCGTCGCCGGTGCCGATGCTCATCGAAACCATGCCGGTGATGGTGCCCGCGAGACCGCGCGGCTCATCAAAGACCATTTCGTCGATGAAACGCGCTTCGGCGTCGCGCACTTCAAAATCCAGGACAACCTTGCCTGGAACCTTGTTGCGCTTGGGTTCAACCACGAGCGATCCCGTAAGTCTGCCGGTATATGGCGTAGCTACCAGGTTTGTGGCCCTGACAACCTCCTCGTGCATGGAGAAGGTGCCGGTGACGTTCTGCGCGGAACCGTTACGGTAGACGAGTGTGTCGAGTGCGGTCTGTAGGTCGCAGGCAAACGGCGACGGCTGCCAGGACCCATTCTCGTTCTCGGGTTTGGGATTCCAACGGTAGTCCTTTAGGTGGTCAATGAAATGAATGACGTCATTCAAATTGAGCCGGGCACCGTTCGCGCGCCCATGAAACACTCCGTCAATCAACTCAGCGTTGAAGGTACAATCCGAATCAAGACCTTGCGCGCGAACTTTGTCTAGTACGACGTGCGTTCCGTTGACGGTGATCTTGCCGGAGATGTTACTAAAGCCCATTCGCGGTGCAACGAACGCACCGAGGCCGTCGAGTTCTAGAACGGCTGCGAGGGGTTTCGTTCCAAAAGAGCCACTAAGGTGCCCATGCGCCGAGCCGTCCTTCGGCAACAGTCCCGCCAGGGCCGCGAGGTCGATATCGATGTTGTCCACAAACAGGCCGCCGTCTTGGATGCGAACGGGAACATCGACATCACAGTATCGGGCATGCACCGAATTCAGGTCGAGTCCACCGGACTTCATCTCGCATGCGGCGTGTGCCAGGAGAGCGTCCCCGCGCGTCTTGTAGAGATACTCGCCGATGACCGCGTCGGCGTCGGTGAGGTCGGCTGTGAGTATCCACTGAGGACTGTCTAGGGCGCTCTGAGCCCGCAGTACGGCGTTGCCTTCGACCTGGATGTATTCGGGAATCACCGGTTTCAGGAGTTCGAGGGGAGCTGTCAACGACATATCCATTTGGCTAAGCGTCCATTCGCCCGTGCGTCTGCTCAGCGTCACCGTCGCGTTGAATCCGGGTTCACTGTCTCGCGCAATCGTGACGGGTACGTCGCCTCTTTCGGACGGAGGCCATCCTGCATTAATCCGGAAGGTGGACAGGCCCGTTCGTTCAATAATCGGAAACCAGGTCTTGCGCGCCGGAATCGATTTCAGAAACGGCAGGGCGCACTGCGCAAGATCCGCGGTGAGTGAGCCGTGAATTGCGCCGGTTCTGGCCTCATAGCCACCCTCCAACTTGAGCGTGCGGACCTGGGCGGAGCTCAATTCGAGGTCGGCATTGACAGTTTGGGAATCGACTTTCACGTGGGCGTTGACGTCAGACAAGAAGTCCACATAGCCAGGTAGGGAGAGGGTTGCCCGCCCGTTCTCGATGTTTGCGGTCAACTGGACATCGGCTGGAATCCCCTTGCCGGCGAACGTCGCTTTGAAGGTCTCGACAGTCAACGTTCCGCCCCAGTCGCTCAACAAATCGCGCGAGACAAAGAATCCCAGCGGTATCTGAGCCAGCGATGCTTTTCCGCGCAGATCGACGGCAATCGCACCGTTCATCGCGCGCACCGCGCCCGACAGCACCAGGCCATTTGCCGCGACAGTGTCAAGCGTGAGTTCACCGTCTTTGAACCCGACGCTGCCGCTCAGATCGCTGATCGCCAGCGGCTGAGGATGGCCGGGCACGGTCAGGTTGGCGCTGGCTTTCTTCACCGACCCATTGGCCGTGAAGTCACGAGGAAATCCCTGTCCGGCAACGAGCGTGGCAGACATCTTGTCGAACACGCATTCGCCGTTGAGACCTGCAAGCGGAAAGGACGCGGGAGCAAGCGCAAGCCATGCCGGCGTCAGGAGGACGGTACCACCGGCCTCAATGCCGATTGAGCGGGAAGGCCAATCTGGCCGGAGCGTGCCCGTCAACCGAAGACCCTCCGCGGACAATTCGTT
This sequence comes from uncultured Nitrospiraceae bacterium, assembly GCA_964587655.1. Lineage (GTDB taxonomy): Bacteria > Hydrogenedentota > Hydrogenedentia > Hydrogenedentales > SLHB01 > CAZPMT01. The sequence goes on along the minus strand of CAZPMT010000152.1, from coordinate 4,884 downwards.
CATGTGGACTACGCCCTCTTCAACACCGACGCCGACGTACAAGTTCGCCAACAACAGCTTGCCGTTGGCGGCAAACAGATCGATGCCATGCAACGAGAGAGCGCCTTGCGGAACGCGCATCTCACCCGCGTCGTTTACGCCTACCATCAGATCCTGTAACGTGAGCGAAGCTTCTTTGCGCACCTTCAACCGAAACTCGGGACTGCGCTGCAATTCAGCGAAGGCGTCAAGCGCGGCCGCACAGATAAACGCGTTGACGATGCGGCATGTGAGTTGGCGCGGGGGATTCCAGGTCAGATTGGCTTCGAGGGAGGCACACGGGGATGCCCAATTGATGTCGTTGACGGTCAACGCGCCGCCTTGCCACTGTGCGACAGCCGACAGGGAACCGTTAAGCGCGTCGTGAGGCGCGCCGACGACGGAGCCTGTAAGTTCGACAGAGGCCTCTTCCAGGCTGAGTAGCTTTACCTCGGCCGTAAGGTCGGCAATGGCGCCTCCGAGTGGGCGACCCGTGAGTGCGGCCAAACTCACGTGTCCGAACGAAATGTACGCCTGCACCGCAGGACCTTGCCGTGGCGCGACAGTTCCTTCCATGTCGAATTGGGCTTCCTTGCCCCAAACCGGGAGCTTGGCTGTGGCGCGCACAGGGACGGTATCGGATGTCAACGCGTTTGCCATGCCGTCAAAGGTGGCCAAAATCGGCCCGCCTTCGCTCTGGCGAATCTCGCCCGAGCTTACGTAGAGCGCGTCCACATCGAAATCAGGAGAGGACGCGGACGCTGTAACGGGCTTGTGGAAGCGTTCGGCCAGCGCACGCAGCGTTGAGAGGTCCTTCGGTAAGACCAGCGATACCGAGGCCAGCGTGATGCGGCCGATTGCGATGTGATGCTGCGCGAAACTTGACAGACTCAACGATGCCGTGGCGTGCCGGATAAGCAAGCGGCAGTCCCCTTCCCCGATCGAGATATCATAGGCCACGATGACCGGCGTCGGGAGAATGCGGAGTCTCATCCGGGCCACGGAAGCCGGCATACCGGTGGCATCTTTGAGCGCGGCGACGAGCGCGGGACGGTAGCGTTCAACATCAACTAGGCGGTTCACAACACCGGTGCCAATGAGCACAACGGCACACAGGATGCCTGCACCGATCACATACCGCCATCGCCGCAACAGAGCGCGAATATCACTGGAAACGTCCACAGAGGAAGTCTAACACAGGTGCACGGCACGAGGGAGTCATCCGAATCCCGAATTGCGCAAATCACGACCACGGGACCTTTGTGGGTGTTCTTGAAATGAAACAGTTCCCACGAGGACCCTCCGCGTTTCCACAACGCATCCACGCGGCGCGCGGCAGGAGCATCTTTCGCCAGGCGTGGCGTGGTGGGCGGACGTTCCCGTCCAGAGGAGTCGGGAACTACGACCTTCGGGCGTCGAGTCCATCCCAACTGGGAGCGATCCACTTCCACCACATACCACAGGCCCCGACTATCCATAGGGTTTGCTTCCAAAGCGCCAAGCGAGCCCGAAGGCGTGAAAACACATGGCACCAGGCCTAAGGAGTTGCGCCAAAATAATCTTGCCAACTAAGTATTGGTTGTGATTTAATGGGGGCATGAAACGAGACCTTGCGTTGGAAGCGATGCTTGTTGAAAAGTACGTGACCGTATCGCCCGTGCTGAATGAGCGGGGACGGCGATTGTGGGCTGCGTCGGAGTCGCGCGCGCTTGGCTTTGGGGGTGACTCCGTGGTCTCGGCCGCGACGGGCTTGGCGCGCCAGACGATCCGCTTGGGCCGCGCGGAAATCGAATCCCGTGTCGAATTGACCGGTCGGATTCGAAGGCCTGGCGGCGGCAGGCCATGCCTCCAGTCCACGCAACCAGGGTTGGAAGAGGCATTGGAGCGTCTGGTGGAACCGGTGACCCGCGGCGAACCTACATCACCGCTGCGGTGGACCTGCAAGAGCAGGGCAAATCTGGCGGCGGCCCTATCCAGGAATGGATGGCGCGTCAGTTCCACCTCGGTGGGCCGGATGTTGAACAAACTGGGCTATCGTCTTCAGTCCGTGCGCAAGCGGAACGAGGGGGCCTCGCACCCCGATAGAAACGCCCAGTTCGAGCACATTAGCGCCATGGCGGAAAGTTACCTTTCACAAGGCCAGCCCGTCATCTCCGTTGACACAAAGAAGAAGGAGCTTGTTGGCGACTTCAAGAACAATGGGCGCGAGTGGCAACCGAAGGGGAAGCCGGAACAAGCGCTGGTGCATGATTTTCCCCAGGACGCCATCGGAAAAGCCGTCCCGTACGGCGTATATGACATGGCGCGCAACGAGGCATGGGTCAGCGTCGGCCAGTCTCACGATACGCCCCAGTTTGCCGTAGCCTCGATACGGCAATGGTGGAGTACGATGGGCAAGCGCGCCTATCCCGATGCCCGCGCGCTTTTCATCACGGCTGACGCCGGCGGAAGCAACGGATACCGCTCACGCGTATGGAAACTTGAACTGCAGAAATTCTCCGACGACACGAATCTGACGATCAGGGTCAGCCACTTCCCACCGGGAACCAGCAAGTGGAACAAGATCGAGCACCGGCTCTTCTGCCACATAACACAGAATTGGCGAGGCGCGCCCCTCCGAACCTTTGAAACCGTCGTGGAACTCATCGCCAATACCCGCACGCAAGCGGGCCTTCGAGTCAAAGCCAAGCTAGATACGAGGGTATACGAAAAGGGTATTGGTGTATCTAAGAACGATATGGACGCCCTGTCGCTTTCCAGAGATGACTTCAGAGGAGAATGGAACTACGAACTGATTCCAAGAACGAACTTGGAAAGCTAAATTCGATCAAACTGCTAAGTGTTGCTGATGTTGGTGCGGCTGGGCAGTCTCAACGCCTTGGAACAACGGGAGTCGCCCATGGCGTGGACGCGATCAAATGACGGAATCGCTGCTTCAGAACGCGGAAGATTGACGGGGGCAACTCTACCCGATAGACTATCCAAGGGCTTTATGAGGGATACTCACGCGAAACATGCGCCCTCAGCCGGTCGTTGCTTGCGGGTCACATATCTTGGTAGCCATCAAATCCTGGATCTCCGCGAATGCCTTGGCGGCGCATACAGGACAGTATCCGTGGCTTACATGCTCGTCCGCCAAATCATGAATACTCGACCGAACCCATCGGTTGCCTTTGCGAACCTGCCGGCACAAGCAACACTGGACTACCATCGACTGCCTCACTTTCTCCGCACCTGATACGGCTTGTTCTCTGTTGACATGATGCACGCATGATTGGCCGTCTACACATTCTTGCCATCGGAGAAGTCCAATTCCAGCGTGGGCGGCACATGACCACTCCGGCGTAGGGCATCAACGCGCCGAACCGCCGAAGTAGCGGCGCTTCATCGACCAGAAGAGCGTAAGCGAAGAGGTATACGCCCACAGGGCTGCTTCGCCGGAAAGGAGCCCCATAGCAAGCGCCCGAACGGACAGAAAAGGGCCCACGCGCCATCCGTCGCGTCGCCACCGGTCGTGACACAAGAGCACGAAGAAACCGCAAAGGATTGTCAGCAGCGCGTTGCGCCCTGAGAGCCAACCGACACCGATCCCTCGGGCGTCATCCAGTGCGTAGAGCAGGGCCGCGAGTCCCGCCACCCAGGCCGGTGTCATGAACCGGCGGTAAAGCGCACCCGCCGCGGCACAGGCCAAAGCGAACCAAAGAATGCTCTGAATGTGCATTGGTCAGGCCTTATCCCCGAAGAGCTTGTAGTCCACCCAGTGCGTGACCGAGGTGAAAGGCCGCATGAAAGCGACACGTGTCTGTTCCCCGGTCCACCAAGGCAGGAGTCCCCGTTCCACGCACGCTTCACGAACGGCGGGGTCGCTCTCGAAGAAGAAACGAAAGGTTTCTATGGGAGATCGGCTGAACTCCGGTAGACCCGGGAAGCTGCGAAAGGCCGAACGGAAGAGATGGTCGTCCGTGGCGAAACCGCCGAACAGGCTTGGCAAAGCCAGCGCCGCGGCAAGCAGGGTGATACAAACCACCGCACGTCGATGCGACAGGAGCCGCTTCAGTCGTTCAAGAATCGTCATGGAACCTTTCGAGCTGGTTGGTTGGCGACGGGGACCGATACCACAGTCCGTGGGTTGTTATGCGATCGCTTATCGCGGCCTTCACGAGAACCACCCTTGCTAGTACGTAGTATTGGTCGGATAGACTGCGAAGGTGTTGCCGATCTCCAGAGGAATATCTGCTCCCCCTGAATCAGCAGCCGGAATCGTTACACTCAACGAGTAGTCTCCGGTGAATGCATCCATCTTTCCATCGCTGTTTTCATCCGTTCCTATCCCGACGCACTCAAATGCAACCGTGAACGGCAATTGGAGAAGGGAGGTATCCACGCTCAGCTCTATCGTGCCTGTTGACTCCGTGCTCCATCCGCCGATCAGCGGAATCGTCAGTTCAGGCAGGCCATCTAGACCGACCTGCGCTGCGTCTGAAATGCACATCAAATCAAACGTAACTGTCCCTACAATGGAATTCCCAAAGGGATCCGGCAACAGCGGTACCTGGATAAGCGACATGCGCATATCGCAGTCGGTACTGGTTATCCACGCCGCCATCGTGCCCTCGTATTCGCCGGAAGCGTCCAACATGGAGCTATTTGGGCATCCCGCCAAGAGCGCTGTAAGCCCCACGCCCAGCATGATGACCGCCACACAAGAAAAACGTACTGTCATAACCTGTCTCCTTTCTGTTTCGCGCCCTCACGGCGCCACTGTATACAATTGCAGAGCTCCGCAGAATCTGAGAAGCTGTCGGACTTTCGCTGAGAGCCTGTGAAAAAATGCCCGGCGCGAGAAAAGGCTTGACATTTATAGAT
>CAZPMT010000151.1:0-13121 GCA_964587655.1 uncultured Nitrospiraceae bacterium | reverse complement strand
TTAGGGACGGGATCACTGCGAGATCGAGATAATGTGCGAAACACCAAGTGAAACGTGCCCGCTGTGTGGCGGTGTCAAGCGCCCGGGCGCGACTACGTTCAGCGCGGATCTCGGATTCCGCGTCATCGTCATCCGGCAGGTCCCAGCGCTGCTGTGCTCGCAATGCGGCGCCGACTGGATTGACGATGCCACGGCGGCCCATATTGAAAGCCTTGTTGACGACGCCAAGCGCAAGAACAGCCTTGTAGAAGTGATGGCGTACAGTTAGCCGGACACAGGCTTCTACTCGGAGCTTTGTTCGCCGCGGAACGCGTCGGGCCAGCCTCCGTGCTCTGCGATCTCGGAATCGATCGAGATTCTTAAGCGGATCGTTTCGCAGAGCGCCAAAACGATGTTCTCATAGTGCGTGAGGTCTTCGTGCGTAAGCTTCCGCCCCCTCCTATCCTTGAGCCATTTCTCGCACACTTGGTAACCGCCGATGTGAAATTGCCACGCTCCCTCCGGCACATTATCGAAGTATTGGTCCTTGTTGATCCACACCCTGCCGACACCGTAGCGGACCTCCTCGACAGTATCGCTGCCTCGCACCGGAAACATCTTCGTAAAGACCTTCTTGCTCTTGAAGAGGTGCAGCTTCACGAGTTTCCCTCCGAGTCCGCAGAGCTTGCGGAACAGCGGGAGACTCGACGTCAGCGGTACCCGCGGGAAATCCATCTTGAGGAACTGCGCATACCGGCTCCGATAGATAGGCGCGTGAAACACCGCATATAGGTAGTGGAAAACGTCCTCCGGACCGAATGTCTTCTTCAGATCCCCCTTACCATCGGCGGCGAATGAAAGCTTCACCCGCTTCGCAATGTCATCAACAAACCTCAACGCAAGGTTCGGCCGGCGCCCGTTATCGTAATCGAAAAGGGTCTCCGGGAAATCCCCATTTGGGTAAAGGTACAAGGGGAAGACGCTTGAGCCGTCCTTCAATTCGACGAATACAGCGGGAGTTGGCACATCAGAAACCACGGCATGCTGCCAAGTGGGCATTTTCGTCTGGCGTACAACATTCAGGCAGAGGTTCTCTCGGTCTGCAACATGATCGAGTAGTTCACGGCGCGGGCGATCCATAGCGACTTCGCTTAGGCAGCAAAACCGTAGATCAAAGGGTCTGTAGAGGCAAGGTGTGACTTGCCGCTCCCAATCCGCAACCCGGCGAAGCTGTCGCCGAGCCTTCGACACTTGCCACCCTGCATTCTCAACAAGACCATATCTGTCCGCGTAGTCACGGTCGGTCATATGCGGATCGAGCATCTCGGCGATCCGTGTTCGAAGCGACTCGCGGTCGAAGTCAACGGCAAAATGGTCACGGTGCGACTGGAAGCCGAGAACGTTCACGGGCATGGCTTCCGTTATCTTCCATCCATGCTCATACTCGGCAAGCAGTGAAACGTCTTGAGGCAGGAACAGGTAATATGGTTTCCGCGGCGCAAGCCGTTTCCATTTTGTCCGTCTGCGGTCATGTCCGAGAAGCCACCGGTACTTTGCGCGCCGATTCCCGTAGCAGTCGGCGTGATGCACGTTAGCTGTCTTGCTCCGGGCCGGACGACGTACAAAGATCCCTATGTTGACGCCCTGCGTGATGTCGAATACGTTCTCATCCTTTGAGCCGTCGGGACAGGTTTCCTTCTTCTTCGAGTTGCCATGCAGGTCGAGGACGTATATGTCGTCAAACGTGTTCATGAGACTCTGGCGCATTCCGCGGAACGTGGGGTTGTCCAGGTAGCCGTTGTTCGATATGAACGCCAGAATCCCATATCCCGTCCGCTCGATCCGCCATTGGGCGAAGCGGATAAACTTCACATAGTCATCGTTGATCCACTTTGGATTCCGCTCGCCCAGCGGCGCCCCGTCACAGCGCCTGTAATCGTCGATGAGTGATCGAATCCACTTGCCCTTGTTCGCCGAGTGGCCGCTGTACGGCGGATTGCCGAGCACCACCATGACTGGCACGTCTTTCTTAACCTTGCTTGCCTCATTCGCTTCCCTGGCAACCAGCGCCGCAAAGAGGCCTTCGCTGTACTTCTGCGCCTCCTCGAGGGTGTTGGTCAGAAACACGTTTAGGCGCTCGCTGCCACTGAAATCGTAGCCGGTGTCCTTGAACTGGATGCCCAGCTTCATATGGGCGACGGCATAGGGCGCCATGAGCAACTCGAAACCGAAGAGGCGAGGAAGGAGATGCGCGGAAACGTAGCTCGACCAGAGGCCCATGTCGTCCCGGAAGGCCTCGTGAATGTGATTGATGACCGAATACAGGAAAGTCCCGGTGCCCACGGCGGGATCCAGGATCTGCACCTTGTGGACATCCTTGAGTTCGGTCTTCCCGGTGTCGGGATTCTCGACCGGGCGCCTAATGGTCGACGCATCGGCAAGGCCGGCCTCGATACCGAAATCGGCCTTCAGGATCTCGTCGACGCTGCGGACGATGTAGCTGACAACCGGCTCCGGCGTGTAATAGACGCCCCGGCTCTCGCGCATCTTCGGGTCATACTCCGACAGGAACGTCTCGTAGAAATGGACGACGGGGTCTTCGCGTTTCGTGGCCTTGCCGAAATCGGCCAGGATGCTCCCGATGTCCGTGCGACGAAGCAGTTCCGCTAGGTCGTCAACCGCCCACGTAATTCGTTCGTCGAGATCCGGGCCGGCCATGTGGGTGAACATCGTGCGAAGGAAAGGGTTGGTCTTCGGAAGGTCAAACGCGGCGTGCTGCCGGGAGAACTTGCCGGCGTCCTTATCGGAGATATTGCACCGGGCCGCGAACAGACCGTAGCTTATCGTCTGCGCGTACATGTCCGCGAACTGCTCCTTCGTCAGATCGTGAAGAAGCACCTCGCGGAATCCCTCCATCTGTTGATGAAGCTTTCCGTCCCGCGGTTCGGTTGTGAAGGCGTTCAGGATCGTGTCGCGAACTAGCAGCGCGAGCCGGGCCATACGCCGCGCGAGATCCTTGGGAGTCGAAACAGCGGGCAGAACCGCGCTGGCGAACATCTCAAGAAGATGGATCACACTGCCATCGGCTAGAGCATCGGGCCGGATCTTGCCCTTGTCCCCGATCCGTCCGACCCGGACGGTCATCTTCCATTCAGCCTGAACGTAGTAACGGAATTCGAGATAGTCGGTCAGTATAAAGTTGGCGAGCGATGTCAGATACCGTTGAACTTGTTCCGTCTTCTCGACATCGTCCAGGCGTTCGCCTATGTCCTTGCATTCGATGTAACCGAGGGGAATACCGCGTTTCTGCACGATGAAGTCCGGCGCGCCGCACTGGACGCGGCTGGGTTCGTTCGTGGCGAGGATGCCTGACTGCACCGATTCGACCAGCGCCTTGAGCGCAGGACGATACGTGTGCTCCGTGGCTTTGCCTGTGGCCAGTTCGGACTGGAGGCCCCGTATATACGCGCTAATATTGGGCGGCATGGACTTGTGTATCGAGGTCCCGTTTCCTTATTTGGGATCGTACCCTATCGCGCTGCCGGACACAAGAGAGCTGCCGCTCTTACACCTCGACAAGCTCGGCGTCCAGACCAGCCACTTGCACGCTCTTGCGGCTTTCTCTGTGAAGGAGTGTAAACGTCTGTTGTTGCCCCGACAGGTTCCACAGCAGCACGGAGCGCGCGGTTGGAAACCAAGCGCAAACGACTGGTTTGTCCTCTTCGACGTACGGTACGTCTTTAATGCCCGGAAGGAGCTTTCGTTTGAGCGCGAACACGGAATCGAGGTTGTCGGGCATCGTTCGCACGCCTTCCCAAAGCAGTCCGGCTTCGGCGCGTATCACGCATTGCGTGCCCGGCGAACGAACGGCTCCGGAGGCGGTGGCGCGGGCGTCGGCATCGGAGAGAAACGTGCAGCCGTCTTTCGCGAGCGAGCCGGTGACCTCGAAGGGGACGCCGGAGGCGAGGAACAGGCTGTTTGGCTCGTCATCGCCAGCCTTCCGGCTATGCTCGCCCCAATAATGCTTGAACGGTCCGCGCGGCGTGTGCCCGGCAATCTTGGCATGGATCTCCGCGTTACGTTTCATCGCTGGAGCAAGCGTTTCCCAGTGCGACCGCGGGAACGCGGTGATGCCGCTCATGAACATCGTGTTCCGCACGTCCGCGATGGTCGAGACGGCGAGTTTGGCGGCCATGTTCGCCGCGGACAGTTGGTCTGCCGGGAAGGCCGTCGTCTCGCTGAATGCGAGTTCGGGTTCCGCGAACCGGCGATGGAACAGCGCGCTGAACAACTCGTTGGTCTTGCCCTTCAACGGGTCGAACGAGGCGTCGTTGAACATCAGTTCGCCGACGCGGAACGGGACGCCGCGGTAGTCATCGAGGCGGATGCCGGCCTTTTCCGCGCCGAGGTACATCACCATGATACCGAGTTGGACCTCGGGCGCGGCGGCTTGTTGCGCCTTGAACGACGCCGTGAGTTGATCGCACGTGAAATCGATCCAAGCACCCAGCACAGGGGTCAGCGAACGCTTTCGCACCGAATCGAGCAACTCCAGCCACTGCGTTTCGCCGTATCCGCACTTGTTCAGAAACTCCTTCTTGTGTTCCTCGCAGAAGCACCCGCCAATGACGCCCGGTCCCTGCGCCAGACGGAAGTCGTCGTCCACGAACACCCGCTTCACGCCCGCGGACTGAAGCTGGCGCATTGCGTCAGCGTTCTCCTCCGTGGCTGGCGGATGCAGCGACGTTCCCGCATAGGTGCTGCCATCGGGCCGGACACCAAGTTTCCAGCGCGTCGGCGGGGTCAGCGGCACATCGCCCGACTTCGCGCCGAGCGAGTCGCCAGGGTGCCCCAGCGGGACGTTGATGACGTGCGCGGCCATGCCCGCGTCCGCGACGCGGCGGCGCCACGTCTCGATCCTGTCGACCGAGCAATACCAGTGGCCATACAGAAAGCCCGTGACCCAAACATCCGTCACGCCCGCCCGGCGGACGACATCGAGCAAGTCCGCGTCCGCCTCCAGCGCGTCCTCCGAGATCGAGAGATGATACCGCCGCACCTGCTTTTCCTCGGCGGCGGCTCTCGTAGGTTTCCCAAGCAGCCCGCCAGCCGCCAGAGCGGTAGTTGTCTTGAGAAAACGCCGTCGCGACGTCCGCATGGCCCCAAGCTCCTCCTATGCTCGGCACAAAAAGTGACCTCCACATCTTACCACGAGTACAGGCGTATCGCGGAATCTGAATGCTCTAATTGCCACTTGAATCCGCGCCCGCACCGTCATTCCCGCGCAAGCGGGAATCCAGGGGAGGACACACTGTTGTGGCGTGGTCTCCTGACCACGCCACTCTTCCGAGGTCTCCTCCTCTTTCCGCTGTACATCTGCCTCCACTTTCTCCTACGCTAACCCCATGGAGACATACCGCATTCACGACGACGCTTCCGTCTACTTTGTTACCTACAGCGTCGTATCCTGGCTGCCCGTGTTCGTGAGTGAACGCGCGTGCCGTCTTCTGACGGAGAGTCTCGCCTTCTGTCGCACGCACAAAGGGTTGCGCGTCAGCGCCTACGTCATCATGCCCACTCACCTCCACGCGATAGTCTTTGATCATGAGTACGATACGGCCCGCCTCACGCAGTCCCTCGATGCCTTCCGGCGTTACACCGGCCGCACTCTGGCCGACGACGCCATCAGAAACCAACCGCCCGTGTTCTCCGAAGTCTTCCGGCAAGCGGCCGGCCCTGACCGGCACCGCCGGTTTTGGCAACCCACGCGACATCCCCTCGCCATCCGCGCCGCGCGCTTCTGGAAACAGAAACTCGATTACATTCACGCGAACCCTGTCCGCAAAGGGCTTGTGCAATATCCCGAGGATTGGCGCTTTTCATCCGCCCGCTGCTACGTGACGGGCAACACTGCCGGAAATGACGTCGTCATCACGCAGATTACGTGGTGAAGAGGAGACCTTCGGTCGGAAGAGTGGCATGGTCAGGAGACCATGCCACAACAGTAATAACCCACGGTATATGCTTGTACTTCTCAAATGCCCGGAACCACCGCTTCGTTAAGATCCTGCAATTATGATCCAGCACACATGTAGCGTATACTATCCGCGCGTTATAGGATATCCCGGAACGTTCGAGACTATTCTCAGTTGAGGCGCAGGGCACGTGCGTGCCGCCCGGAGAAGCATACATGGGCTGAGTCAGCGGCTGTTGGGATGGATGGGAGACAGGACAAGTCCCGTGGAAATCGAACTGCTCAAGAGAATCATGGACGGTCAGGCAAGTTGTCTAGTTTGCGTGCTCCTCGCCGCTGGGATCATCTTTGTCGTCAAGTTCATCCAAGCGCGTGCTGAAGCCGTGGCCAAGCATGAAGGCAGGGTCTTCCTCGATTGGAAAGAACCCGTCGACGGCGGCGCGGTCGCATCCTACAAAATCGAACGCCGCGGTCGTGTGATCGGGCGAATTTTTCCAGCATGTCGGCACCACTCGCGAACCCCGAAAGTGATCCAGGATATAATGGCCCGGCCTCGACTTGGAGCCGGGCTACGAAAAAGTGGACGAGGCACGAAACCTGGATCCGTTTAGAGGCACATAGAGACTACATGTTGACGGAAGGACGAGAATATGGCAACTGTTACCAAGACAAAGGAACCGAAACAAGTCAGTGCTAAGCAGCGAAAGCAGCGGAAGAAATCATCGTCTGACGGTGCACTTCACTCCCACTATCCTCGTCATTCTCTTGAGAAGGCTCTTAGAATACCTCGCGCGATCTTGGAACAAAATGCCGGCAAGCCTTGCACCGATAAGGAAGCTGCCGGGTATCTAAATCTTAAATCGCCTCTGGGACCATTTAATGTCGAACTCAATTCGGCCATCAAGTTTGGACTTCTTGAACGGCCAGAGAAAGGGAAGGCGTCACTTACGGATCTTGGACGAAAAATCCTTCGTCCTCAGGATCCAAAGGACGAATTAGACGGGTTGAGAGAAGCTGTGTTGAAAGCGCCAGACATTTCCGATTTCTACAGTCAGTACAGAGGCGAGAATCTTCCCGATCCAAAATTCCTCGATAATGCCCTTGTAGATACATTTCATATTCCTCAGGATAAAGTGGCCGAGTTTAAGACCATCCTCTTAGAGACACTTCAAAAGGCTGAACTCCTCGAAGATCATAATGAAAAAAAGCGTGTTCTAGATTTCTCAGTCGAAGGAGATTCAAAGCTCGAAAGTTCAGAACGTCTTAAGAAACTTGGAAAGAACGTAAAGATCGAGGCCGGGGATGTTTGCTTTGTGATGATGCCCTTTGCGAAACCCCATGGCGACTACTATTCAATGGTCTACAAACCAGCAATTGAGAAGGCCGGACTTAAAGCGCTAAGAGCGGACAGCGAGATCTTCGGTTCAGGCAAGGTGATGAATCAGATCTGGTCAGGAATCAGTTCTGCTCGCGTTTTGGTCGCCGAACTCACAACCAAGAATACAAATGTCTTCTACGAGCTTGGTCTTGCCCATGCCCTCAGGAAACCCGTCGTTCTTGTCTCGGCGCACGAGAACGATGTTCCCTTCGATCTCCAGCACATTCGTGTGATCTATTACGATGTTAACGACCCATTTTGGGGCGCGAAGCTTATAGAAAAGGTGGCTGAAAATATCGTTTCAGCTTTAACCAATCCGGATGAGGCAATTTTCGCGGGACAAACGGATTCATGAACGAGTCACTCAATTCAATCAGAGAGCAAATCATAGCTGGGGTAGTGGTTGCCGCCGTTCTTGGGCTTTTGACTTCGCTTATTCTATTAGCGCGAAGCAAAGCAAAAGCAAAGATGGATCGCCGAGTCGTACACGACTGGCTTCAGAAGAACACGCGAGACGAACCAGGGGAAAGCCACGTGACGACTGAAGTTCTCGCGAAAGGTACGTGCCTTTCCGAGGATCTAGTGCGACGCGTCTGCATGTCAGATAAACACATTTATCGTTATGAAGGGAAGTTGGAACTTTGGAGCTTATGGCGACAGATCCCGGAAAGTATATACGAGAAAGAAGGGGTTTTTCTTGTGTGAAAGTGTGCCTCGACATACGCAGAGGACTGCGGAAGGGTTTGTGAGAATGGGGAATGTGCTTTATTACGGGGATAACCTGGATATTCTGAGGCGGTATGTCAAGGATGAGTCGGTTGACCTCATCTACCTGGACCCGCCGTTCAAGAGCAACCAGAACTACAACGTTCTGTTCAAGGAGCAGGACGGGACTCGCGCGGCTTCGCAGATTCAGGCGTTTGAGGACACGTGGACTTGGGATCAGGAAGATGAGGCCGTCTATGCGGACCTTGTAACCGCTGGCGGCAAGGTCGCGGACGTGATGCAGGCTTTCCGCACGTTCCTCGGCCCCTGCGACATGCTCGCCTACCTAGTGATGATGGCCCCGCGCCTCGTGGAAATGCGGCGCGTGCTGAAGTCGAGCGGATGCATTTACCTTCACTGTGACCCGACGGCAAGTCACTACCTGAAGCTGCTGATGGACGCCGTCTTCGCACCGGGGAATTTTCGTAATGAGATCAGTTGGAAACGGACGACAACGAAGAACGATTTCCGGCAGGGCGCCAAGAATTGGCCACGCATTCGAGACCTACTCCTCCATTACGCGAAGGATGCGGAAAAGCAAGCTGTCTTCAATCAGCAGTTTGCGGCATACTCTCAGGAGTACGTTGCCAAGAAGTATCGGTACGTGGATGCTGATGGCCGGCATTACAGGCTCGACAACCTGACCGCGCCTGGGGCTGGAAGCCGGGGACATCCGCAGTACGACTTTATGGGCGTAACGCGGTACTGGCGGTATAGCAAAGAAAAGATGGAGCAACTCCTCAAAGAGGGCCGCGTCGTTCAGACGAAACCCGGCACAGTCCCTGCCTACAAACGATTCTTGGACGAAATGAACGGAATAGCCATCGGTGACACGTGGGACGACATATCGGCGATAAACTCAATGGCGGACGAACGTCTCGGCTACCCGACCCAGAAGCCGGAGGCGTTGCTTGAAAGGATTATCAAGGCGAGCAGCAACGAAGGCGATCTTGTCCTCGACCCCTTCTGCGGCTGTGGGACAACGATTGCAGCGGCGCAGAGGTTGGACCGCCAGTGGATTGGGATAGACATCACGCACCTTGCCATGACGCTGATGAAGGAACGGCTCAAGGACGCCTTTGGCGATTCGGTTGAGTTCAAGGTTGTGGGCGAGCCGGTGAGCGTGCCGGACGCTAAGGCGCTGGCCGCGTCTGAGCCGTATCAATTTCAGTGGTGGTCGCTGGGTCTTGTGGGTGCGCGCCCCGTGGAAGAGAAGAAGGGGGCGGACAAGGGCATTGACGGCAAGATCGTGTTCCAGGGCGACGGGGCCGGGAAGTTTGAATTGGTCATCCTCTCCGTGAAGGCGGGGCATGTCACGGCCAACCAAGTACGCGACTTGCGCGGCGTTGTGGAGCGGGATAAGGCCGCAATAGGCGTTCTGATTTCCATGGAAGACCCGACCAAACCCATGCAGACGGAAGCGGTCACGGCGGGATTCTATGAATCGAAAATGTGGAACAAGAAGTATCCGAAGATGCAGCTTCTGACGGTGGCCGACCTTCTGGCCGGGAAGCAGATAGACATGCCGCCAGTAAGACAAGTCGGCGCGACATTCAAAAAAGCCCCGAAAGCGTCGCGGCCAAAGGTGGAGACGGAGGAGTTTCCGGGGTTGGGGGATGGGGAATGAGAAGAAAAACAGCCGCTATGATTTGCTTGTTTGTGTTGGGTGTATTCGTTCGTACCTGTCACCAAGACCGTTGAAGGAGTGGATCAAATGACGACATCTGAGATTGCAGACGTTGTTCTCGCAGTGGTCAACGCCGCGCTGTTCATCTATCTTCTGTGGCTTACCCGGCGCTACGCCCGGGCAACTGATGGGCTTCTTGAGATGACGCGCACCGCGTCATACGGTTCGGTTTACATCTGGGCGACCGACCTACTCTCCGAGCCGAAACGTGTGGAAGCGCGGGATACCGTGATAAAGGACTTGCCGAAGTACAAGGGCACACTCAAAGATATGCCACCGGATCTCAGGAAGGCCTTCGATGAGACCTGCCGCACCTACGATGCCATTGGGGCCGCCGGACTTAATGGAATGCTTCCGCATGAGATCATAGTCAGGGAATGGGGGGATAGCATTATCAAGACTTACGAGCCCTGTGCGCGCTTTCTGACGGAACTGCGTGAAGAACGTGGGCCTTTGTTCTGGAACGACTTTCCTCGGCTTTACAAGAAGGCGCTGGAAGTGTGGGAACGTCCCTCTCCCTCCAGGCCAAGCGCCTAATGGTGCATTCTTTCTCGTCCCGAAGATGCACTCTGGCCGCAGCCTTGTATGGGAAGCTGCGAGTGAGATTACGAATTGCCACTCACGAATTAGGAGCAACCGAAGACTATTCCTGCCGCAAGTGTCGAACAATCCGGTCCAGGCATCGATCTAACGAACCAGTCGGAGGGTCTGTCGATCCAGATGTCGGACCCGGTGCAGGATTTCGAGTACGCACGGAATGCGGTGACGTTGACGTTCGATCTTTCGGGGTTCGAGCATGTACGTCTGTCATTCAAGGCGCTGGAGTATGGGGACGAGCCGCATGCGCCGCCGCCGGGTCCGTTTGGGGATGATGCGAACTTCGACGGAGTTGCGGTGAGCGCGGACGGGGTGAATTGGTATGAGATTCAGGATCTGCGCAGCCTGACTGAGGGACAGGGACAGCCATCGGCTAATAGTTCGTTTAATATGATTTTATCCAACAATTGTCGACTAAACACCCCTTGTTTCGCGAAGTTGCACCCTGTCTGAAGCCCATAACCCCGAGACCCGAACCCCCCAAACCCGAAACCCGATGAGCGTTGTTTCCTCGGGCCGACAACGGGACGCTATTCATCCTAAATAGAGTCAGGAGACAGGAGTCAGAATGTTGGCCGCGCGCAGGTTACGTCCGGCGGGAGACGGTTGGATGCTTCGCCCAGTTGTTAAGCCACCCTCTTCACGTAACTCGCTCTCCTTCTGACTTCTGACTCCTGTCTTCTGACTCCTGACTCCTGTCTTCTGACTCCTACTGCCGTTTCGTCCCATTTGTCCCGTCTTGCCCCATCAAACGTTCCTTGCAACCCCTTGTTTCGCATGCCGTAAGCCCGGACATCCAACACCGGAACAGTGGAACGTCGTGGGCTAATATATAGAGGGTTTCGATCACGGGCGGCGTGGCGAACCGTATGCCCCCGGTACGCGCAAAGTCTTCGTTTTTTTGCTTTCCCTTTGCCGAGTGCCGATTCTGTGTGACGAGGATTACAATGTCGTCAACACTCTTGGGCATCCTGCTGCGTGCCCTGTAGAGATTCCATACCGGTGCCTACGGGCATACACGGGTGCAAACGCTTGGGAAACAATGACGGGAAAGAAAGCGAGGCGCGGCAGATGAGAACCGTGGAGATCATCGTCAGAGACCGCAGAGCGGCGGTGTTGACTCCATCGCAGTTGCCGTGTCTTTCCCGCGTTCCGTCTGTAAACCTGACTTCCGGCTGTGCACATGGCTGCCTCTATTGTTACAGCCGCAGCTACTCGCAGTATCCGGGAGAAGGCAAGGTTGTGCTCTATGGGAACACCTTGCAGAAGCTGCGTGAGGGGCTTCGCCGGAAACGGGTGAAGCCGGCATTCGTCTACTTCAGTCCATCGACGGACGTCTTTCAGCCGGTCAAAGCCGTATTGAAGCTGGCATACGATGTCTTTGCGTTTCTCCTTTCACAAGGGATTGGAATTGCATTTGTGAGCAAGGGCGTCATTCCTGCCGAACACATGGCGTTGTTCGGGGCGCATCCGGGACAGGTACGAGCGCAGATTGGCCTGATTACGCTCGACGCCTCGATCATTGAGGTCTTTGAGCCCGGCTGCGCGCCCGTGGACGTGAGACTGAGACAGATTGAGCGGCTGATCCGGTTCGGCATCGAAACAGAGGTCCGATTGGATCCGATCCTGCCGGAGTTGACGGACGATCCGGCTACTCTCGATAACCTTTTTCATACACTGAGCGAGTTGGGCGTCAAGCGCGTTGCCCTTAACGTGCTCTATCTTAGGCCCGTTCTGTTTGGGGTTCTGCGCGAGAGGATTGCTGATAAGCACGTGCGGGATCGCCTCATCGGACGATACGTTCCGGGGCTAAAGATCCGCGTATGCAATGACAGGTTTTCACAGATCGCCTTGCCGAAGGCGCAACGCGAGGAGATCTTTGGACGAGCTATTACATTGGCTCATGCTTACGGGCTGGAATGTCACTGTTGTGGTTGCATGAATCCGGACATCTCAAACGAGAACTGCAATCTCACCGGCGAATGGGAGCCTGGAACGCAGGAAACAGAGCAACTGGGGCTGTTGTAAGGAGGAGCGGCTGCAATGGCGGGTGAATTGCTGTTTCCGCAGGACAGACGCATCAGTGCACGTAAACAGGTGGTTGTGCCGTGCATGTCCTGCGATCGGGAGGAGAAAACAAGGAGGAATTATGAGGAAAGACAAATGGGCGGCTCGCTTGGCGGAGTTCAAGCGACACGAGAAGCCTGAAGCCGTTCTCATGTTGGCTGGAAGCGCTGAGTTGACGAGAATAGCCGTTGCGTGGTCGGGAACAGCGGCGATATTCACGGGACTTCAGAACACGGGATGCGTGATGATAGACATGGCGCACCGCGTCGCACCGGAATTGCGCGTCATCGTCATCGACACCCTCCGGTTGCCGAAAGAAACTTACGAACTCCTGGACGCGCTCCACGATCGCTACGGGGTTGCGATTGAACGCTTCGAACCCGATCCTGACCGGCTCGAAGACATGATCCGCCAACATGGCGAGTACCTCTTTTTCGACGGTCGCGCAAAGCAGGAGTTGTGCTGCCGCGTGCGCAAGGTCGAGCCCAATCAGCGCGCCCTCGAAACGGTCGACGTTTGGATCACGGGTCTACGCCGCGACCAGTCCAGCGGACGCGCATCAACTCCAAGAGCCGCCA
The DNA here is from genome assembly GCA_964587655.1 of uncultured Nitrospiraceae bacterium. Taxonomy (GTDB): domain Bacteria; phylum Hydrogenedentota; class Hydrogenedentia; order Hydrogenedentales; family SLHB01; genus CAZPMT01. The sequence continues at coordinate 96 of CAZPMT010000151.1, read as the reverse complement.
ATTATGGCCCGGCCAGCGCACCACAGAACAAGATCAAGCTGTGCCCGCTGGCCGACTGGACCGACGAACAGGTGTGGGATTACATCCGGCGTCACG
>CAZPMT010000150.1:0-13269 GCA_964587655.1 uncultured Nitrospiraceae bacterium | reverse complement strand
TACTGGCCGCGATCAGCCGAATTCACGAAGTGGCCGCGCCCGAAATATGCAGTCTCCCTCCATCCCCATATCCCCGTTCCTTACACCGTTCCTTGGGGCAACTGGGAAGAATCATTGAGAAATGAAACGTCACTTCAGAATGGCGCCAGTGTAGTGATTCAAGCCATTGTCGCCCCATCGTTTCGACAGGATACCAGGATTTTCCGGATACCACGGGAACCAAATGACGGTAAATGCGACGAGAACATGCTGAGGACAATTGGCGGGGACTTCGGTCAACTCGATACTCCTCCTCTCCCCAGGACTGTGCGGCTCGATCCGCAATTCTCATCCTGAACATCCTGTTATCCTGTCCGGTCGATACTTCCCCCTGGATAATACGCTAATTCTTCGCAAAACGCAACGGATCGTAAATCAAATCCCCCTTGTTTCGCACCGGAGACTGTATGCTCGAGACCCGAACCTTTCTCCCTTTGCCTTTTCCCCTTTTCGCCCCTTGTCCTCTGTCCTTTCCCCCCTTCAGCCGCCCACCACCATCCACAACCCAACGTCCGCCACCCACTTACCTACAGCCTCCAGCCTACAGACTCCAGCCTGACGGCGGAACGCCGTGGGCTAATATATAGAGGGTGTTGATCCGTGCGTCCCGCGCCTGGCCACCGTAGTCATCGGCGGCTTGATATCGAGCACCTTCCTTACGCTGCTGGTATTGCCCGCCTTGTACCGGATGTTCGAGTTCGCCAAGCGCCGCTAAAGAGGCGAAAAAGGCGAAAGCGCTGGGCCCAGTGGAGGCAACGGCCAAGCCACACAACGCTCCAGAACAATTGCAGGCGGCGTGAGGTGTGCTACGGCGTCATTTCGGCCGGACCCCGATAATTCCCTATGTTTTTCTGGAGTTTTGTGCTATCATTATTGTGTACAAATTGTGTGATTTTGAGGCTAATGGAGGGAGTACTTCGGGGAGCGTTGTGTTTCTTGCGCTAGAAGGGAGGTGTCTACGGCAACTATTTGGAGGGTGTAGTCGTAGTCTTCATTTGGATCTAGTTCTTAACTATAGGAGCATATAATACCATGAGAAACAAAGGATTTACACTTATCGAGCTTCTGGTGGTTATTGCGATCATCGGGATCTTGGCGGCTATCCTGCTGCCAGCCTTGGCCCGTGCGCGGGAGTCTGCGCGCCGCGCCTCGTGCGCCAACAACCTCAAGCAATTCGGGCTCGTCTTCAAGATGTACGCCAACGAGTCCAAGGGAATGCTATTCCCGCCTCTGCAACGATTTACGTGCCGGGATGGTGATGGCAACCAGATTCCCTTGCAGCCTCAGGGCAATGTTCAGGCGGTTCCTGATGGGTATTCAATCTTTCCGGAGTACCTGTCGGACGCGAATGTTTTCGTCTGTCCGTCCGACGCGCAGCCGGTCAAAATCCAGGACGGCGAATGGAGCGACGGCGGCAATTATGCCAACGGGATATTGCCCTGCATGATGTATATGCGGTCGTACAACTATTACTCGTGGGTCATTACGAACCGAATACTCTTGGCTCCAGGGGTTGACCAGAACAAGAATCCTTTCAATTTCTTGGGCGGCGACGCGAACCCGGACTTTGTTGCGGCGATGCTGGATGTCCTTAATAAGATCGATGCCTGGGGCGCGGGAACGGGCGATGCTTCGGTCTTTGATAGCGATCCCAGTTCCGGCAATGTGAAGAGCTACCGCTTGCGTGAAGGCATCGAGCGGTTCTTCATCACGGATATCAATAACCCGGCGGGCTCGGCGATGGCGCAAAGCGAGATCTTCATCATGCTGGACGACATCAATACTGGCAATCCTCAGATGATGAACCACATCCCCGGCGGATGCAACGTGCTGTACATGGACGGACACGTTTCGTTCCTTCGTTATCCGAGTGAAACCCCAGTGTCCTGTGCGTTTGCCGCCTTCAACACAACTGCTGCGGGCATTTAGTGATACTGGGGGGCGCTTCTTCCGCACACAGTTTGTCGCCGCTTGACAAACTGTGGGGAAGCGCCCCGTTTCCGCACCTTTGGACAAGGGGTTGTGACAAGGGGTTGCAACCCCTTGTCTATACAGAGCGAGAATCTTTTCCATTACCGGCTGATCGCCGGCATGAGCATAGAGGGCCTGAAATCCAAGAGTTGCCGCCGATTTCCAATCACTGCCGGTGTACGGCATGAATTCGCTCTTGAATGGCGTCGTTCGGCTCTTCTTCCGGGCCTTTTTGCCCGGGATCGCGAAGAGTCTCGAGCACGAAGGCCAGTTTGACTTCCGGGAGAAGTCGTCCGCGGGCATCGCGGTCGATCCTTCTTTGTGCATCGAGGTCGAAAACAACGGTTCGGACGTGACGCTGATCTGTTTCGCGGGTATGGCGGTGCTGTACGCGGCGATGCCGAAATTCGAGTTCCGGAAGACCCTCACGGATTGCGGGGGACGCTACAACTTCATCTGGGTGCGCGACGTTCACCGCTCGTTATACAACCGTGCGCCGGACGGATCCCCGAACGGCTTTGCGGCATACACGCGGCTCATAGGCGACGCCCTGGCCGGATTGAACTCGACGTTCAACGTCATGATCGGTGCGTCGGGCGGCGGTGCTGCGGCGTTTGCGTTCAGCGGCGTTCTGCCGGTTCATCAGGTCATCGCGTTCAATCCAGCGTTTCCCGCGAGCGTTTACTGCTCGCGCGAGACCCTGCGGAAGGTGTTGTTCGACGTCAAGAAACTGCTCTTTACGCCGCTCGACTACTTCGAGGTGCTTCTTGTCACGCTAGGCGGGCTGTATCTCTGGCGGCACTGCTGCCGTGTCATCGGACCGGAAAACGTGCCGGACTCGTTCGAGCATTACGTGAGCAAGCAATGGTCGGCCCGGGCGGCCGTTTTCTACAGCACGCGCGCATGGCCCGACGCGCGGCAGGCGTTGTCTCTCAAGGACATTCCTGGGATTACGCTGCGGCCGGTCGATTGCGGGCGCCACAACTGCATGGCCGAGCTAAAGCGGCGCGGCGAATTCGGCGCCGTGATTCACCAGGAAATCCTCGATGGCCTCGACGCGCGTAACTCAGTCCCCTAAACCCGAAACCCGCCCTTGTGCTAGAATGCCGCCCTCGTCGGTAAAGATCGAGGTCGGAACTTGACGCTCGCGCTGTACATCTTGTCTCTCGCGGTTTCCGGTGGAATCGTTGGGGTGTTTGCCAGGCAAGTGCTGGGCGGCCAGGGCTATGTTTACGGTTTTCGGATGGAACTCCTCGTCGCGGGAGGCTGCGCGGCGCTGTACGTAGCCGCTCAACTCTGCTACATGTGTCTGATCCGCCTGCTCAAGCCCACGCTTTCACGCGGACCTCTTGTGTGCGAAGTTCTGTCGAACCTCGGTGCGCTCGTACTCGCGCCTTTTCTGCTTCAGATCCCCGTGCCTTGGCCGCATCCGGTGCTGGCGAAGGTCGCCTTGCCCATTTACCTCGGCGCGTTTGGCGCGCTGCATGGCTTCTTTAAGCTGGCCTCGTTTTTCGCGGCGATCCGAGGCGAGCCTTCGGGCCGGCTTGGCGCATCCGGCTGGTTCGCGGGCGCGTGCGTGAGCGGGGCCGCGGCGTACGTCATGCTCACGGGCTGGGTGCGCGAAATGGAGCAGGTGCGTCCGCAGGCGCCCGAGAAGCAGGAAACATTCCGCGTCGGCGATGCGTATGCTTCGGCGCGCGAGGCGCCCGAAGGCGCCGAGGTCGGTTTCCGTTTCGACTATACTCCGGCCATGTGCCTCACAATGCGTTGGGCGGTCCCTGACGCACCTCAGACGGGCGATGCCGAACCGTTAGACCGGATCCACGTCACGGTCGTGTTCGGGCAGGCCGGCACGGAGCCTCAAACGCGCGCGGTTGTATTGGACCGCTCAGGTTGGGCCGATCTGCTCATTCCGAACGACCAGATTCCCGCGCAGGCCCAGTCATGCAACATTCTCTGGGAATCGCGAAAAGCCCCTTCGTGGCAGAAGTATGTTCGCATGCGGCCCGTCGTGAGGTCCGGACGCAAGATGCTTCTTTCAGGACCGTTCGTGCATGAGCAGCGAGTGGAAAAGAAAGATGACATCGAGCCGAGCATTCTTTTCATCGTGGTCGAGGGACTCGGGGCCGATCACGTCTCGGGTATGGGATATAAACGAAACACAACGCCGTCGCTCGACCGCCTCGCGCAATTGGCCCAGGCGTTCTCGAATGCCTATACGCCCGCGCCGGACGCTGCCGCCGCGTGCATGACGCTGCTCACGGGCGTCAATCCGCTGCGGCACGGCTTCCTCGGCGCTCATGACGGGCCGCTGCCCAAACAATATGAAACGCTTGCCCAAGTTCTCGAGCGCAGACACTATGCAACGGCGGCGTTTACGGAAGGAGAGGGTGATGACGTCAAGGACCTGGTTTTCGGCAAGGGCTTTGAACGCGGGTTCGAGATTTTCGATCCTTCGTACCGCGCGACCGCGCCGCGGCCCGAAGAACCGGTTGCGTCTGCCGCGACGCTCGTGAAGATCGGCAACTGGATTGAGAAAAACGCCAGCCGCAAGTACTTCGTCTTTGCACGGCTCAGGGAACTGCGCGACCCTCGGTGGTGCGACCGGTATGCGCCGGGATTCGTCGCGGATCCCTCCGCGCCCGTTGCGGTCGACGTATATGACAGCGCGCTCGCCTATCTCGACCGGCGCATCGGAGAACTTGTCAAGCAGGTGCGGGCCATGCCCGGCGGAAAAAACACGTGCATCGTCGTGACCTCGGCCTACGGACTCGATTTCACCTCGACGCCCTCGGGATTGCCTACGGTTGGTCTTTCCGAGGGATCGTTGCGCGTTCCCCTGTTCATCCACGTGCCCGGCCTCGAAAAGGCCGAGCGTTCGAGCATCGTTGCCCTCGAAGACGTCGCGCCGACGCTGATGACGCTCGCGCGGACCGGACTCGATTACCTCGTCGACGGCAAGGAACTCCTCCAGAATCCGGCGAACCGTTCGCCCATTTCGATGTTCGGAAGCCCCCTGGCGCTGTCGATCCGCGTTGACCGCTGGCGATTCACCTGGCAGTCCGGCCGGACGCCCTTTGCAGCGGCCGCCGCCGGAAACGAATCGGTCGTTGAACTCGTGGACCTCGTCGCAGCGAAGAAGCTCGGCTACGCGGTCAACGTGATGTCAAAGCATCCCGACTTCGTGACGCGTTATCGCGCGCGGCTCGATAGCTTCGCAACGGAAAACGCTAAGTAGCGGCCGATCTCGATGTGATTACGAAGACCGCCTCGTCGGCGAACATGTTCGGCCAGAAATTCGTCCTACGGACGGTGCGCCCATGGCTGGATATGGGGATCTCCTTTATGACGCGGGCGTCGTGTGTCTCGCAGAACTTCCGGAAGTCCTTTATCGAGAGGACGTGGCGGTTCGGGGAGACGTGCCATTCGAACGGCAGATTGCGTGTGACGGGCGCGCGCCCTAGAAGAAGCGACTTCGCGCGCACCTTCCAGAAAGCGAAGTTCGGAAAGCTGATGATGCACTTCCTTCCTATGCGCATCATTTCGCGGAGGGCCACTTCCGGTTTCTCGATGACCTGCAGCGTCATGCTCAAGATCACGTAGTCGTAGCTTTGATTTGGAAAGCCAGCCAGGCCCTTGTCGATGTTCGCATGGATCACCGGAACGCCGCGCTGCGCGCAGCCAACGATGTTGTCCTGATCCACCTCAATCCCCATGCCCTTTACACCCTTGTCCCGGATCAGTTCGCACAGCAGCGCGCCGTCGCCGCAGCCTATGTCCAGTACGCAGCTCCCCGGTTCGATCAACTCGACGATGCGTTCGTAGTCCACGCGGCGGCCGCGGTAGATGTTGTCCGGCGAGGTAGCGCGCAGTACGCCGTTCGCGCGTGTCGAGCACGGGCATTCCGGTGTATTTTCGCAGTACTTGCCCGGCGTACTCACGTTGTTCAGGAAACCTCGGATGATGTCCGTCATTACGTCCACTTCGAGCAGGAAGGCGTCATGGCCGTAATCCGAAGAGATGTTGCAGTAGGTCAGTCTCTTATGCTGCCGGGTGAGTGAATAAACGATCCGTTCCGATTCAAACGGCGGATAGAGCCAATCGCTGGAATACGACAGTACGAGCACGTCGCACTTCACGCGATCCATTGCGGCGTCGAGCGACCCGTGCGCGGCGGCGAGGTCAAAATAGTCGATCGCCTTCGTGATGTAGAGGTAGCTGTTCGCGTCAAACCGGTTCACGAACTGTTCGCCCTGGTAGTCGAGATAGGTCTCCACGGCGAACTCGCTGTCGAAATCGTAGCTGTATTGATCCGTCCAACGCAGCGCGCGTCCGAATTTCGAGTGCATCGATTCCTGCGAGAGATACGTGATGTGCGCGAGCATGCGCGCGATCGAGAGTCCCTTTGTGGGCGTGTCCTCGCTGTAGTAGTCGCCTTTCCGGAACGTCGGGTCCGCGAGGATCGCATTACGTCCGACGGCGTTGAACGCTATCGCCTGCGCCGAACTCAGTGACGCCGACGCGACGACCATTCCGGACCGCAAGTGATCGGGATATCGCGTCATCCATTCCAGGACCTGCATCCCACCCATCGATCCCCCGACTACCGTAAGCAGGCTCTCGATGCCCAGGTGTTCGATGAGTTGCTTCTGCGCGCGGACCATGTCGCCGACTGTGATAATCGGAAACCCGAGACCGTAGGGCTGTCCCGTTTTCGGGTCGATGGACGACGGACCCGTCGACCCGCGGCAACCCCCGATGACGTTTGCACAGATGACGAAGTACTTGTCTGTGTCAAACGCCTTGCCCGGACCTACCATATCGTCCCACCATCCGGGCTTCCGGTCGCTATGGCGATGATATCCCGCCACGTGGGCGTCGCCCGAGAGCGCATGCTCGATCAGGATGGCGTTGGAACGGTCCTCGCTCAGCGTCCCGTAAGTCTCATAGGCGAGCGTGATCGGACTGAGCTTGCGCCCGCAATCGAGCTCCATCTCGTTCGGCGGCTCGGCGAAGGTGTAGTACTGTGCTTGGACAATGCCAACGGAACCAGGTTCAGCCATGGGAATAGATAACACTATTCGGTCTACAGATTTCAAAGGCCATGCGCACCGAGCAGCGCCGCGTCGGCCAGAATGCCCTCCGGCGGGCCGTCTGCTACGACCTTGCCTTGCTCGAGGAGCACCACGCGCGAGCACAAGTCCGCGACAAGGCCGAGGTCGTGCGTGGCGACGATCTGCGTTTCCGTCAAGCCTTTCAGCAGCGCGATCAGGTTCCTTCGCGCCCGCGGATCGAGGTTGCTCGTCGGTTCGTCCAGCGCGAGGATCTTCGTGTCCATCGACAGCACGGTGGCCAGGGCCGCCCGCTTCTTCTGTCCGATGCTCAGGTGAAACCCGCTCTTGTGCTCGAGTCCGTCTAGGCCGACAAGGCACAGCGCGCTTTCCACCCGCCGCCGCACTTCTTCTTCCGGAAGCTTCATGTTGCGGGGACCGAAGGCGACGTCGTCGAAAACGGTCGGACAGAACAGTTGATCGTCGGGATTCTGAAACACCAATCCCACGTCACGCCGGATTCCCTTGAGCGTAGATCGTGCGACGGGTGCGCCAAACACCCGCACCGTTCCATTGCCTTTCAGGATCCCGTTAAGGTGGAGGAGCAACGTCGATTTCCCGGCGCCGTTCGCGCCGATGATGGCGATCTTCTCGCCGGTCCGGACGACCAAATCGATTCCGTTCAGCGCGCCGGTACCGTCGGGATAACGGTAGCTCAGTCCGGCTATTTCAAGCGCGGGAATATCGTTCATAAGACAAGAATCCGAAGCGCGAGGAACACTACGACTGTCCCGGCGAGGAACGCATAATCAGCCGCGCGCAGCGGCTCGTGTCGGGACGACGGCATGCGGCCCTCGAAACCTCGCGCCGACATAGCGAGGTAAATGCGTTCACCCCGTTCATAACTCCGCAGGAATAACGTGCCCAGCATCCGGCCAATGACGCCCGCCTGCCAAAGCCAGCGTCCGCTATAGCCCCTCGAGTCGCGCGCCCGCTTCATGCGCAACGCCTCGTCGGCAAGCACGAAAAGGTAACGGTAGAGGAAACCAGTGAGCAGAACGCAGAGTCGCGGCATGCGCAGTTCCTCGAGCGCGCGGAGCACGAGTGGAAACGGCGTCGAATGGATTAAGAGGACTATGCAGAGCACGCCGAAGACCGCCTTGGACAGCACATTCCAGAAGATAAGCAAGCCGGAGCGGGATACCGAGAGACCGCCGATCCCCAGGTTGTATCCGCCGCCGGCCGCGTCCTCGTGCATGAACGGTATGAAGGCCGCGCATAGAACGACGAACGGCAGGATGACGCAAACAGGGCCCAGCACCGTTCTCAACGGGGGACGCGCAAGCAGAAGGAGAGAAAGTATGACGCCGAAATATCCAGCAAAGGCGCCAAACCGGTCCGGAGGCGTCGTTACACACGTGATCATGACGAAGACCAAACAGAGCAGTTTGATGCGCGCGTCCACGCTTGCGACAGCGTGGGAAGCGTGCGCGGCTCCTAATTGCATGGACGGGACACTCACGAGGACTCAGCTTTCATCCTGAATTCTGCGATTGAACCACGGATAAACACGGATGAACACAGCGCAGCATAGCCGCAGCCAAACGGACAAGTCCACATAGTCTTAACCACAAAGAACTCAGAGAACGCAAAGACAATCTTCGAAGGAAGACAAGATTCTGACGGATAGTAGTACGGATGCAAAACGGTTATGAGAATCCTGACCGCTACCCTCCAAGTGAATGGCAGAGAGTAACGCGGCAACTGGGATTGGAGTCTCGAGGTATCTGGCAGTTGCATGAATACGAAGTGACTATCCGTGTTCATCCGTGTTCATCCGTGGTTCAACGGCCGTTTCTAGGTTTAGCGCCGCCGCGATTTGCAGAATAGAGTCTTCCATCGTTACGGCTGGCTCGTAGCCGAAGGCCCGCTTGGCTTTTTCGATGGACACGTCCCATGCGACGGCGTCGTCCGGGTCGGGCTTGCCGCTGAACTCGATTAGCGACGTTGAGTTCAACACGCCTGTGCACAACTTCGCCAGTTCGAGGTTCGATGTGGACCGCCCCGAGGCGATGTTGAACACGCCTTCGACGGGGTGCATGAGCCATCGTCCCGCCGCGCGTGCGACGTCTCGGACGTCGACGTAATCCTGGCGGCGCCTGCCGGCGCCATTCAACACAATGGGCTGTCCGTTCAACGCACGTTGAATGAATAAGGAAACGATGCGGTCTCGCGGCATATCGGGCCCTATCGGCGCCGTAACGCGAAAGCTTGCTCCCTGAAGCCCAGCGCTGCATGCAATATTCACCAAGTGTTCTCCGAAGAGCTTCGATGCAAGATACGCGGACGACGGCCGTGCGGGGTGTTCTTCGGTGATGGGGTGTTCTTGCGGGACACCTACGACGCTAACGCCGGACAGGAACAAGAAGGCGCGCGTCATCGATCCTGATACCGCCGGCCATGCTTGCGCCAAAGCGATCATCTGCTGGGTTCCGAGACAGTTTGTCGTCGATACGGATGCCGCGCCGGGGGCTGGATTGCGAGCGGCAGCCGCATGGACAATCGCCTCGCACGGAGGCGCCTCATTGCGCACTTTCTCCAGGAATGACGGAGAAGCGATGTCGGCTTCGAGTTGGGTGATACACGCGGGAAGGAACGGCGACTTGCGACGGCTCAGTCCGACGACCTCGTGGCCCTGGCCGCACAAGCGCAGGGCGATTGCCCCGCCTATCAGTCCGCTGGTTCCCGTGACCATGATTCTCATGGCCGAATCCCGTAGTCCTCGATGCGAATGCGATATTGGTGCGGATCTTCAAGCGATCCCGTATCCCGAAGGCGGGCGCATGCATTCGCGTCCACGAAGGCCTCATTCCAGTATCGCAGCATGATGCCCTGGGTGATCACCGGCAGGTCATAGGCCGGCTCGTTCAGGACGTAGTGGCGCAGGGCCGCCTCGACTTCGTTGAACCCGAACCGCGCACGCGCCGGTGTCGTTCCGGAGAACCTCCCGTTAATCTCGAAGCATACGGGACCTTCGTCCGTCATGCGCATCTGGATATTGCTCGGTCCCATCGGCTTCAGCGCCTCCGCGATTCGGATGGCCTCTTCGCGCAGTTCAGGGAACATGCCGATTTCGGCCTGGACGGTCGTCCCCTCGTGCAACTCGCGCCGCATCACGATCACGCCGCGCACGATCCCGTCGCGATCCGAAAAACAACCCGCCGTATACTCGGATTCCGCGTCGCCGATATAGCGCTGGACAAGAAAGCCTTTTTTCAGCGCCACGTAGCCCAGATCCGCTTCGTCGCACACTCGCACGATGCCGCGCGATCCGCCGCCGCGGCGCGGTTTCGCCAGCAGGGGATACCCGTATGTGTTCGCAAGATGGTCGAGTGCCGGCCTGTCCTCGGACAACGCGTAAGCCGGGCAGCGGAAGGCGTGTTCGACGAGCCATTGGCACGTGAGCAGCTTGTCGTCGCCGATATCCAGCGTGGCAGGATCGCTCACGACACATACGGCGCCCGTCTCCGCGCGGATAAGCGCCGCATGCCGGGCGAGCGTGGGGAGGATGGCTTCAGCGCCCGTCAGAACGGCGTGTACCGACTCTTTGCGGCAGGTGTCGAGCAGCCAGTGAACGAACCCCTCATCGCGCGCCCACGGCGATAGATAGGCCCGGTCCGTCGTGTAGAGTCCCAACTTCAAGGGGCCGATATCCGCCCCGATGACGTTGCAGGACAGCTTACTCAGAGCGAGCGCCTTGAGAATTCCCTCGCTGACGTTTCCGCCGGCGGCCAGGACTAGCACGTTGAGACGGGGAGGGTTCACGTGTCCCTCTCTTCTTCCCGCACTTCACGAATGATGTAGTAGGGCTTGTTCTGCGCCTCGATGAAGATTCGGCTCACGTACTCGCACAGGAGGCCAAGGGCGGTCGTCTGGAGTCCGGACATTATGAAGAAGAGAGCGGTGACAGTAAGGAACGGGTCGTAGTTTCCGTACATGATGCGCCATGCAAGGATGAGCGAGCCCATCCCAAACCCAACCGTCGAGAGCAGGATCCCCAGAAACCCCACGAACTTGATCGGGGCCGTCGTTACACTCGAGATCATATCGAAGTTGAGCCGCAGAAGCGTCCAGAGACTGTACTTCCCCTTGCCCGCGGCCCGCTCGCGATGTTCGACCTTGACCTCGGCGATGCGCGCCCCGAGCCAGACGAGTTCGGCCGGCAAGTATCGCGAATGGTGCGTGAAGTGTGCCAGATGATCGATCACCTCGCGACGATAGGCCTTGAGGCCGCAGCCGAGGTCGCGGATCTTCACGTTCGCCGCCCATGAGACGATTGCGTTCAGGATCTTTGACGCATAACGGCGAAAACCCGCGTCCTGACGGTTCTCGCGCCAGCCCTGCACGACGTCGTAACCCTCATCCAGCTTCGCGATGAGCTTGACGAGTTCTTCGGGCGGATTCTGGAGGTCCGCGTCAAGCTGTAGAATGATCCGGCCGCGCACGTTCGCGAACCCCGCATACAACGCCGGGGTCTGGCCGAAGTTTCGGGCGAGACGCACGATACGGAGACGGGGATCCGCGGCCTGCAACTCGGCGAGGATCTCGAAGCTCCCGTCGTTGCTCCCATCGTCGACGGTTACCACTTCGAAAGACCGGCCCAGGGGTTCCAACGCCGCGACCACCCGCGCATACAATTCTTTGAGGTTCGGCGCCTCGTTGAATACAGGGACTACGACGGAGATCTCAGGTGAAGTACTTTTCATTCTTCTTCGCCCATGGTCTTGAATTCCTGAATACTTATAGTACGGGTCCCTATTTCAGCGGTACTGCTCATACTGCTGCAATCGCTTGACTTACAACGGCTTGCGAAATCGCCGTTTCCTGCCTATTGCGTACAGCGTCCTGTGGAAACGTATACAAACGTGTGGAGTCTGTGACGTTTTCTGTGACGCCGAACGCGCCCGACACGGCCCGGAATAGCTCGCCTCTCGGAACGTTGAAATACCGATTCGTGACACTGATGCTCGTGTGTCCAAGTAGGTCTCTCACGCTTGCCGGGTCCGCGCCGCTTCTCACAAGCCGCGTTGCGTAGTAGTGCCGCAACGAATGGACGCGAAGTTTCTGTCCCATGCCGTCTTTCTCGTGCAGGTTACAGCCACACAAGATCGCATTGAACTTATCACGTACGCGCTCAGGGGTCAATAGACAGGGGAATATGCGCTCAGTGGGCGTCAACCGCGCCATGCCAGACAACCGCGCCCTTAGCATGGCCTCGACACGGGGCGATATTGGGACCGTCCGCACGGATGACTTCGTCTTCGGTTCCCATCCGCCGTGAGGTTCCACACGAAGCCAGTTGACGTCGTCTTGTCCGAAGTGAAGGTCACACCAACGAAGATGCAACGCCTCATTGATTCGCAGACCGGATTCGCCCAAGAGAAGAAACAACCCCCGGTAGTCTCCGTCCGCTCTGTCCATCACCGCCTGGAATTCATCATCCGTGGGACACCGCTCGTGCTTCTCCGCCGAAGGCGTAACGTCCTTCACGTCCGCATGTGAGAACGGATTCGCCGCTATCAACCCGCGCCGCACGAAACGCGCGAACACCGCGTGTAGCACCTTCACATTTTCGTTGACAGTAGAGGGCGCTCTCACGGCCCGGCGTTCCTGAACAAACTTCACCACGAGATCCGGCGTCACATCGCGCAACCGCGTCGCCCGTGTCGTTTTCAGGAACCGCCGAAACACCTTTACCCCGTTCCGATACAATTCCCTTGTGCCCGCGCGCCGTGTGGACGCCTCAAGGTAGCTGTCGAATTCCAGGAATGCCGCGTCGAGCAGTTCCTCGCCCATGTTCGGCCTGTGAGTTCCCTTCACGAGATCAAGCTCGATCTGCTTAGCCTTGACGATGGCCTCTCGTTTGATGACTGCCAGGGCCTCCGGCGATGACGCCTTCCCGACTACCAATTGATGACGTTGGCCGTCCGCGTCATGGTAGTCGAGTAAGATCGCCGTACATCGTTTCCGCTTCCGTTCCGTGATGTTCACCGTCATATCAGGCTCCTCCAAAAGAAATGCGCCAGCCTAACGGTGGCATAGAAAGCACATCCCGAAGGCGTGTCTTCATCCGCAAGACTGGCGCAAACTGTAGATGCATATTTCGGCGCGAGTAGGCCATCGGATACGGCGGGGCGCGGCCACTAAA
>CAZPMT010000149.1:0-13275 GCA_964587655.1 uncultured Nitrospiraceae bacterium | reverse complement strand
GGTGACAGCGCAGTCATTTTATGAACGTTTCAACGCAAGAAACTGAAAAGTTCACGGGCTCTGAGTCCTCATCCATGTCCTTCGGGTCTCCGCGTATGCTAAACGCTGTATGCACGTCAGCATAGCATACAATAATCCTCGATTCGGCAGTTGAAATCGAGAGTGAAATCGAGAGGAATCGTCCGAACGATGGGCGAAATAGACTCTATGTGCGAGAACGATACTTACCAGGCTGGTGAAGGGCAATCTGGACACGTGAACCCCTCTTCCTGCGCGTCTGCTGTAGTTTCCGCGCGTCTGTTGCCTATTCCAGGCTGACAAGGGTCTCGACGCGAATTGAAACTGACTTGCCGCGGCGCTGGTCAATGTCTGAGATTGGTTTGTCTTTTGGCAGCAACCGTCGTTCGGCCGTTCATGCCGCCGCATCAGGAGGAGGTAATCATGGTGAAAGTATTTCGGAATTGCGCAGTTCAGTGGAGGCCGGATTCGCGATGGTACCGCTGGATCATGGCGGTCATGCTTGCGATTGTGCTGTCGGCATGCGCGCACGGGACGTATTCGAGCACGAAGACGCCGACGCCGCTCGATGTGTACGTGCATGCGCCTGACTCGCACTATGGCTATAAACTGGAAAGCACGATCCCGGGAGAAGGATGCACGACGTACATCATCAATATGACTTCGCAGGCGTGGCGCTCCGAGAAGGAAGTGAATCGGCCGGTGTGGACGCATTGGCTGACTATCGTGAGGCCGGACAAGGTTGCGACGAACACCGCGTTGCTGTTCATTACCGGCGGGAGCGTGGACAGCCCCGCGCCCAAGGGTCTGGACGAAAGGCTGGGGGGGATAGCCCTGGCGACGCAGTCGGTGGTAGCTGAATTGAAGGGAGTGCCCAACGAGCCGTTAGTTTTCATTGGAGACGAGACGAAGTCCCGCACGGAGGACTCGCTTATTGCCTATACCTGGGACAAGTTCCTGAAGACAGGCGACTCGACTTGGCCGGCGCGGCTACCCATGACGAAGAGCGCGGTCCGCGCCATGGACACGGTGACGGATTTCTGTGCGGGCGACCAAGGCGGCAAGGTGAAGGTGGACCAGTTTGTGGTGGCGGGCGGTTCAAAACGGGGATGGACGACCTGGACCACCGCGGCGGAAGATAAGCGGGTCGTCGCGATCGTGCCGATGGTCATCAACATGCTGAATATCGAACCGTCGTTCAAGCACCATTACAGGGCGTACGGGCATTGGGCGCCCGCCGTCGGCGACTATGTAGCCATGGGCATCATGGATTGGGCGGATACGCCTGAATACCGCGCGCTGATGAAGATCGTGGAACCGTACGAATACCGGGACCGCTATACGATGCCCAAGCTCATCATGAACGCCACGGGTGATCAGTTTTTCCTGCCCGACTCGACGCGGTTCTACTATAAGGACCTGCCCGGCGAGAAACTCCTGCGCATGGTGCCGAACGCGGACCACGGCATGAAGGGGAGCGACGCCGTTGAAACGCTGTTGGCTTTCTACCAGGAGATCATCACTAACAAGCCCCGCCCGAAATTCTCATGGACATTTGATAAAGACGGTTCTATCCGGGTCGCCACCGTTGACAAACCGAAAGAAGTGCTGTTGTGGCAAGCGACCAATCCCAAGGCCCGCGATTTTCGAGTTGAAACCATTGGGAAAGTCTGGACCAGCGAGAAACTTGCCGACCAGGGCAATGGCGTCTTCGTGGCGCGGGTTTCCGCGCCGGCAAGCGGCTGGACGTGTTTCATGGCTGAACTGACCTATGACACGGGCGGGCCTGTTCCGTTGAAGCTCACGACGGAAGTGCGCGTGGTTCCCGACACGTTGCCCCACAAGGAATACAAGCCAAGAGTGAAGCCCGTAGGCTTCATGAGCGGGAGAACGGCAGCGTCCGCCCGTTGACATTTCCGCGTTCGTTCCAGTAGAGTGATCACATGCATGAGCCGGATCCCGGGAGTCCTCATCCGGCCACATTTTCGTGTAGTTTCGGGCGCCTGTAGCTCAGGTGGATAGAGCATCGGCCTTCTAAGCCGAGGGTCCCGCGTTCGAGTCGCGGCAGGCGCGCCAGTAAATATGTGGCTTCCAGATATTTGGAAGCCCTCTCCGTTTGGCTTTGCGCAAGATAACTCTGCCCCTGTTGCGCTTAGGACAGCATCTGGCCCGCCCAGACACCCTCGCGCCTTTCCACCATCCCCCGTTTGCACCGTTGGCGGCGCCAGATACCATCGCGATCCGCCCGGCCGGCCGCCCGCCCGTTGACACATGCCGGCTGTACCTGTACACTCCTTCTTGCTCTTCGTGTGTATGAGGTTAGGATACTCGTCCTGCGAAATGAAGATAAGACTCAAAGCAGATACTGTCGACTTGTCCGTAGTCATCGCCAGTCTCAACGAAGCGCACAATCTGTACCGTCTCCTGCCGCAGTTGCGCGAGGCGCTGGACGCCATGGGAATCAGGTGGGAGATCTTGATCATCGATGCCGCTTCGCAAGACGGCACGCAGAAAGTAGTGGAACAAGCCCGCGCCACGTACGTTTGCGAAACCCGGCGTGGCTATGGCGCAGCCATCGTCCGGGGCATTACCGAGGCCCGTGGCGCCTATGTCCAGACCATGGACGCCGACATGTCGCACCCGGCCGAGTTCATTCGGGGCCTTTGGGAAAACCGCAACAGCGCCGACATTGTCATAGCGTCGCGCTACGTTCCGGGGGGCCACGCCGATCAACCCTGGGTTAGGTACCAGTTGAGCCGCCTGTTGAACTGGTTCTTTGGCAAAGGACTTTCCATTCCCGTCAAAGACATGTCCAGCGGGTTCCGCCTGTATAGGAAGAGCATTTTCGAGGGGATGGATCTCACCTTCACGAACTTCGTCATTCTGATTGAGATTCTGCTACTGTCATTTGCCAGAGGGTTGCGCATAAGGGAAATACCCTTTCACTACCAGCCGCGCATCTCCGGTTCCTCCAAGGCGCGCATCATCAAGTTTGGAAAAGACTATCTGCGTCTTTTCTATCGCATCTGGAGGATGCGCAATTCCATCGAGTTCGCGGACTATGACTGGCGCGCGTATGACAGCCGGATCTGGCTCCAGCGGTACTGGCAGCGCACCAGGCACAAGATTGTCCTCGGGTTCATTCCCAAGTTTGTTACCACCTGCGACGTGGGTTGCGGCAGCAGCCGGATTCTTGCGGATCTGCCACATGCCGTGGGTGTGGACCTGCGCCACGATAAGCTTGTGTTTATGCGCAGGACAAATCAGTTCCTCGTCCAATCCAATGGCCTTGCACTGCCGTTTGCCGACGAGAGCTTCGAGTGTGTGATCTGTTCGGAGGTGATCGAGCATATTCCGGACGAGAACGGACGTCTCGTCGATGAGCTTGCGCGAATTCTGAAACCGGGCGGCGTCCTGGTTCTGGGGACTCCCGACTATGGGCGTTGGCAATGGGTGGCGATTGAGTGGCTATATGGCAAACTTGCTCCAGGCGCGTATGCCGACCAGCATGTCACCCATTACACGTACAAGACTTTGACGGAAACTCTGACCGCCCGCGGCTTCCAGAACCTTTCTCACGGCTACGTTTGCCAGGGAGAGCTCATTGTGAAGGGACAAAAAGGGAACTCTCGCGAGTGACACAATAAGGGTCTCTTGTATTTGTTTCGGCGCTGGATTTCTTGACGGGCTGGAGCCTTGGATGGACACCCTATGACACAACGGGAACGATTCATCGCCGCGCTCGAACTACGCCCCGTGCCGGGACGCGTGCCGCACTTCGAATTGGTTTTCTTCCTGACGATGGAAGCTTTCGGAAAGATCCATCCGTCACAGCGGCATTACGGCCAATGGGACCAGATGACCGAGCGCGAACGCCAGCTTCATCGCAATGAGATCGCCGACCTTTACATCATGACGGCGGAACGGTACGAGCACGGCGCCATCTTTCTGCACCCCAATCCCGGCAGCGAGGACGAGATCCTGCGTCTTGTCGACCTCGTGCGCGAAAAGTCCGGCGACAAGTATTTCCTCATGTTACACGGCGACAGCACGTACGGGATCCCGAACGGCGAAAACATGATCCAGTTCACCGAGTGGCTGCTGGCTAGCACTGACGAAGCCAAGAAGCAGGCCCAGGACAACGTCAACGCGGCCCTCGAAAAGGCCGAACGTCTCATGAAACACGGCGGACTCGACGGGTTCGCATTGTGTTCCGACTACTGCTTCAACACGCAGCCGTTTCTCAGTCCGGCGTTGTTCGCGGAACTCGTGACGCCATACCTCGCGCAGCTCTGCCGGGGCTATCGCGACCTTGGCTTCTACGCTATCAAGCATACCGACGGCAACATCATGCCTATCCTCGATCAACTCGTCGCCGCAAAGCCGCACGCGCTCCATTCGCTCGATCCGCAAGGCGGCGTCGACATCGCCGAGGTGAAGCGCCGTTACGGTAACCAGGTCTGTCTTATCGGCAACGTCAACTGCGGGCTGCTCACTTCCGGTACGGATGAAGAGGTGATCGAGTCCGCGCGCTACTGCATCCGGCACGGCATGCCTGGCGGGGGCTACATCTTCTCGACCAGCAACTGCGCCTTCACCGGCCTCCCTCTCGAACGCTATGAACTGATGTTGAAAGTCTGGCGCGAGGAAGCCATCCAGGCATGATGGGCGCCCGTGCATGAGAAACGAAATATGACATTCGAAGTCTGGAACGGCGCCCTGCGATGAGGGCGCGCGTTTGTATGCCTTGGAGAAGCCACATTTGACAAACCCTACGGACTACCGGGCCTACTGGGAGATGGCGTACGGTGAGGCCTATGCCGAAGGAAGAAAGCATTGGCGTGCGGAGTTGGCAACGCCGAAGGCGTTCGCCGCTTTTCTCGAAACCGATATCGCGCCTCGCCCTCCGGCGCGAGTTCTCGAAGCGGGATGTGGCGATGGGCTGAATGCGATCTTTCTCGCGATGAGAGGATACCGCGTCACCGGAGCCGACGTATCAGAGAAGGCCATCGCCCGAGCGCGCGAAGCGGCTCACGAGGCAGGCGCGGCGATTGAATTCCTTTGCCTGGATCTCGCGGCGCCTGGTCCGGCCCTGAGCGAACCGTTCGACCTGTGGGTCGACATCAAGACCCTGCATGCCTTGTGGGACGATGACAAACGCCAGGCCTACCTTCGCAACGCCTCCATGAACCTGCGCTCGAAAGGCGTTCTCTATCTGACCGGCGGCCTCGCTATGTCTGACGTCCGTGATTACTTTCCGGACGTCTTTGCCCAACTGGATCCCGCCACACGCGCCTGGGCTGAAGCCCGCGACCGGGACCTCCCGCCGGACAAGAGACGCGGCATACGGTGCGAGACGTTGGACGGCTACTGTATGGAGCTCGAAGCTGCCGGATTTGAAATACTGCACGCGCAACGATTTGCCAGCCTTGCCGAGGGGTGGGGCGCTGAAGTCACCGCCCGTACTATGGACCGGTATACGGGCAGTGAAATCTGCGGGTTAGAGGCAGACCTCCAAATCCTCCAAGGGATAAGCGGCGCAGGAGTGTATGTATCCGAACTGGCGGTCGGATGCGCGGAGGAGAACTCCATCGGGTTGGAACACGGCCCCCGACAGCAGTCGTATGCGACACAGGCTGCACTCTCCGGATCGGCAGAGCGATGGAACTACAACGCCGGCTTTCTCGAAAGCGCTTAGCAGCGGATCTCCTGCGCGGGCAGGAATCGTTTTCCGGCCATTCACGGTCACCTGGAATGTGGTTTCTTCACTCACGCGGTCCGGCCACCCTGGACACTCGGAAACTGTCCGGGGCGGACCATACAGTTCCCGGCGAATCTTTCGTCTTGGGACGCCCAGCTTTTCCAGTTCGGGGCCGCAGAAATCGTACATAGCGGAAGGCCCGCACATGTAGAATGTTCTTCCCGCCACGTCTCGCAATTGCTGCTTAATCAAGTCGCCTGTGATCAGCCCATTCCGGCATGGATATGCCGGGTGGAGGGAGCCCCCCTTCTCCTCAATGACCGGGACGTAGCGCAGGTTTTCAAACCGGCTCGCGATATGCGCCAGTTCCTCGTGAAAGATGACATCGTCGGCCCGCTGACTGCCGTAGAAGAGATGGATGGTGCGATCCAGTCCGCGCTCGACCGTCTCGCGGATCATGCTCATGAAGGGGGCTATGCCGCAGCCGCCGGCCAGGAAGACCAGGTCATTGTCATGGAAGACCGGATTGTGATGGAAGTTACCGGCGGGTCCCGAGGTTTCGATCGTGTCGCCGACTTTGATCGTATCGTGAAGGTGGGTTGAGATCAGCCCGTCGGGGACCCGCCGCACGGTTATCTCATAGTAGCCGGTGTTGTTGGGCGGCGAGGAAATGCTGTAAACGCGGCCCGTCCGGACATGGCCCAACTCGAAGAACAGCGCGATGTACTGTCCGGCCTGGAAAGGGGGTAGAGCGCGATCCGCCGACGCCAGGCGAAACGTCTTCGTTGTGGGAGTC
This sequence comes from uncultured Nitrospiraceae bacterium, assembly GCA_964587655.1. Taxonomy (GTDB): domain Bacteria; phylum Hydrogenedentota; class Hydrogenedentia; order Hydrogenedentales; family SLHB01; genus CAZPMT01. Next base: position 6,760 of record CAZPMT010000149.1, on the reverse strand, counting down.
TCGTCGTCGACGCCGATCACGTGAAGCAGCAGACGCGCTGGATGGTAGCGGTCAACGTATGCCGCCACCGACCCCTTCTGCAGGGCATAGTCTACCCCATACTTCCGACAGACCTCGATATCTCGAACAACGTCATCATAGCCGTCAAGCTGCCGCAGCAATTCCGGTTTCACTGTGATCTCCTATCGAGTCCCAAGTTTGCGCAGGACTCGTTGCGCCGTCTCGACGCCGTACTCTAACGTGGGTTGGAATCCGCCCGAAGACGCCCATGCCCCAGTGAGGAAAAGCCCTTCAATAGGCGGCTTTTGAGACACAAAGGATGTTGAATTCCTGACATGTTGGTCGAAACCGTAGAAAGCGCCGCCGGGGTGCCCCAGATATCGCATATGGGTGATGGGCGTCGAGATCTCCATCTCTTCAATGTGCTCTCGCAGCCCCGGGTATACTGTCTCGGCGCGAGCCAGCATGGCGCTCGCGGCGCGATACTTCTCGGCGGCATACTGCGCCGGCGGAACCTCAAGCCATGGCTTCGCGTATTGCAGCGTTACGAGAGCCGCCATGGTAGTGCCTGCCGGCGAGAAACTCGGGTCCATTTTCGTGTAGCAGGTTATCATCAGCGCGCTTTCCTCGCCGAATCCGAGGGTCTTCGTGGCCTCATACTCGCGATCTTCGTCGGCAGCCGCGCTGATGAACGTCGTGGTGTGGGTAATGCCCAACTGATCAGGCGTGCGGTCCAGCCCCACGTAGACAGTCATAGCCGATGCACCGATGGCATTGCCCCCCATCTCGGCGAGCAGATTTTGTGGAAGGTGGTTGCCGCCGATCAGATCCACGTAGGTCGTCAGCTTGGATGCGTTGGAGATCACGAACTCCGCTCCGATCTCCTCGTCGCACTCCGTGACGACTCCCTTTACCCTGCCATCCTCGACCACGATTCTTCTTGCGGCGCAGTTGTAGCGGATCTCTCCGCCATGGGACAGTATTGTGTCAGCAATCGCATTCGACAGCGCTTGGGAGCAGCCTTTGACGTGCTGGGGCTTGTACTCAATGTACGTGATGAACATCAGCACCCAGTCCACGAACGGCATGAAGCGAGGCGGCAGACCCAGATAGCCCCAGTACGTCGTCAGGACTCTGCGGAGTGAGGCGTCCTGGAAGAAATCGTCCAATGCTTCCTGAGCAGTCTTCAGCATGTACTTGTAGGCACGCGGATACTTCTCGCGCGTTGGATCAGGATCATTCATGTAGGCAACGCTGATCACCTCCATGAAAAAGGCGTACAGAAATTCAAAAAACTCCTCGATCCTATCCTTCTCATGCGGGAACTGCCTCTGCAGTTCGCAAATTATCTCTTTCTTGTTCGCTTTCAACGTGATGTCCCGTCCCCCAGGGAGGACCGTGCGATACAGCTCGTCGCTTACGACGAATTCCACTTTGTCGAGGACATCGAGCGCTTCGAGCGCTGTCCGCAAAGACCCCGGATTGGCCTCGACGCCCAAGCCGCTCAACTGATGCAGGGCCGTCTCGAACTCGAACCTCCCCCGGCAGAAGCTGGTCGCGCATCCCCCTGGGATATTGTGCCGTTCCAGAATCAGCACGCGGGCGCCCTTTTTCGCGAGGGTAGCTGCCGCCGTAAGGCCGCCGTTGCCCGCACCAATGATTACGGCATCGTAGTGTTGCATAGCGCAGTCCCCTGTCAGAATCCCCTCGAAAGCACCGCAAGAGGACTCAGAGTTTGTGAATTTTTGAAGATCGGCGATCTGTCAGAAGCATTTGGGTGCTCTCAGATGTCTCCCATGACCGAGATCGTGCAACCTGGGTCAATATTGGAAGCCATTGTGGTGTAGATTTGATACGACAAACCTCGAAAACCTATTATTTCACAAGCTCTCAGTTCGGCCCTTGACCGCGAGGCATGGCACTTCGAGAGATCTGTTCGGTCCGATTGTACGGTACGCCAGTCCTTCTTGTCAACACATATCTTGATTTAAGACTCTAGTCTTAAATCTAACAACCTTTATTTTTTAACATGCTTGACTTAAAGGCAGCATCATGTCAATATACTGGACATAAGTACGGATGCGGTTTCAGCCGCCACTCGGAGTTTCAGTCCATATTCATGGTACGGGACTTATCGAAAATGCCACCGAAGGGCAAGGAGTTGGAACTCCTGACGCGGGACGAATTGTACTTCGACATTGCGCACCGCATCTTCCTCGAAGAGGGCTTTCACGCCCTGACGCTCGGGCGGGTAGCGGAGGATACGGGCTTCTCGAGGGCGACCGTCTATGATCGTTTTGGATGCAAGGAAAACCTGATCGCCAAGTTGGGCATTCAATGCGGACGGGAATTGCTGGCGGTTATGGAACGTGCGCTTGAGTTCTCCGGACGTGCGCGAGAGAGAATGTTCGCCGTGGGTGAATCCATCAGCCACGATCCGCAACTCTTCGTCCACAACATGCGCATCTTGAGAACCATCGACGCGGAGACCGTTCTCCCGCGGGTGTCGCCCGCGTTGCAGACGGAGATGTCGGGAGTGAAGGAGCGTGTAGTCGCAACACTGCTACGGCCGATCGAGGAGGCTATTGCCGCGGGAGATCTGAAGCTTGGTCCCGGCGAGAAGCCCCAAGCGCTGTGTTTCACGCTGTGGACAATGGTTGACGGGTGGGCCGCGGCCATGACGGGCGGCGCGCCGCTCGTGGCGATGTCCTTGGCCGACCCGCTGACGGCGTTGCGCCAGCATATCCGTTACCTTTTCGACGGTGTCGGCTGGCGCCCGCGTTCCTGCGAGTGGGACTATGACGAGACCGCCCGCCGGATAGGATTGACGCTGTTCGCGGAAACACTCTAAGGAGGGTAGGCATTGTCACGAGGGTAGTAGTGCATCGAGTGGGCTTTGACAGGGGTTGTACGCGTCTCCTGCTCTTGCAGGAACGCTAAGATAAGCGGAAACCAGAGAAAGGAGAGGACGTATGAAAGGCAAGCTTGTTGGGTGGATTGGAGTGCTGGTGTTGGTCATTGCATGTGTGGCCGGCTGCGCTACCGGCGGCAAGGGCCCAAGCGACGCTGAGGCGGTCCAGGCCTTACTCACGTCGTGGAAGGCCGTCATGGCTGAAAAGAACATCGACAAGATAGTGGCCATGTACGCGGAGAATTTTGCGCACGATGGTTACGATTATCAGGCCGCGGACAAAGCCGCCCTTCGGAAGTTCGTCGACGACTGCAACCAGGCGGGTTATTTCGACGGCCTCGAGATCTCCTTCGTCGCGGCGCAAACCGCCATCAAAGATGGTACGGCCACCATTTCGGGGATCCAATGCGATAACTCCCAGGGAAGCGTCACCGTCGGGTTCGTCGCTAAGAAGGGCAAGGCCGGTTGGCTGTTTACCGACATGAGTATTGAAGGTCTCTGACACGGCTAAGCTTCGGTCAGTTCCTGCGCGCATCAGAGCGAAGCGTTCGCGTTTCCATCCGAAGCCGCCAGTGAGTGTGCGGCTTCGGACGTGGACGCACACGCGCCGCACGTTCACGTCTTCCGCGTGGACAGAGTGGACGCGCGTGGCGTGCCGAGGGAGAATTCCAACCGCGCCGTGCTTGGAGCATGAGTAAGTGCCGCGACTGCCGTTCAGCACCAAGTTGTACTATGGCATGGCCGCGTTGAGCATGACACTGCCGGACCTCATGGTGGTGCAGTGGCTATTGGTCCGGTACGTGCCGCCGGATAAGCCGCATCTCGTGCCCGCCGCGCTTTTCGGCCTGCTGTTCCTGATCGGCCGCGTTACCGAGGGCGCCACTTGCTCGCTGATCGCCCACTGGAGCGACGTTTGCCAATCCCGCTGGGGCCGGCGGCTGCCGTTCATGCGTCTCGGAATTCTGCCCTTCGTGATGGTCTTCTTCTTGCTGTTCGTGCCGCCGGTTGGCGAGATGCATTGGACCAATGCCGTCTATGCCGGCATCCTGATTCCAATCTACTTCGTCCTATACACTACCGCCTTCACGCCCTATCTGGCATTGATACCGGAGATCACCTCGGACTTGAAGGAACGCGTCGATCTTACGACCGCCCAGTCCGTCTTCATGGTGATCACCAACGTCTTGTTCACGATGGCCGGAACGGTCTTACAGCAATGGGGCTGGGTTGTGCTGGCGGGCGCGGCGTCCATATTGGTAGTTATCTTCTACCTTCCAGCCGCCACGCGGCTACGCGAAGGGACCAAGCATGCGGATGCGGCGCAGGAGCCCTTGCGTTATCTGGAATCCGTCGCACTTGCGCTGCGAAACCGCCCGTGCCGGATCGCCATGGCCGCGATTTCCGTGTACTGGTTCGGCCTTAACGCCATAATCGTGATCATTCCCCACTGGACGATCAGCTATCTCGGCCGCAGCGAAGGCGACGTCACCAAGTTGATGATCCCCTTCGTAGCCGTCAACTTCGTCTTCTTCTTCGTGTTCAACGCCCTGGCCACAAGGCTCGGCAAGTACGCCATGATGCTCGTCACCTTCCTCGGCAGCGGCCTGGCCATGATGGCGTTCTGCCTGGTCGGGCGCCTCCCGTTCGGCGGCCTATTTCTGCAAAGCGCCGTCATCTTTTCAATGCTCGGCGCGCCACTCGCCGGCTTCATGGTCCTGCCGTACGCCATTCTCAGCGACGTCATTGACCACGACGCCCAACTCACCGGCCACCGCCGTGAAGCCATCTTCATCGGCGTAACGGGAGTCATGCAAAAGATAATGCTCGGGCTTTCCGCGCTGACCGTCACCATCGTTCCCTATCTCGGCGGAAGCGGTAAACCTACGGCGTACGGACTCAAGCTCATGGCGTTCCTGGCCGGGCTCGCCTGCATCGGGGCGTTTCTGCTCTTTATCCGTTATCCCCTACGTGAACACCAAGGGAAAATCCGCGTCGTCAACTAGCCCGGAGTCAGCGACACAAAGCGGCCAGCCGGTGCTCGGAATGGAAACGGCCAGCAACGGGCGCATTCACAAACGTGACCCTCCTCTGCACGTCCTTTCTGTCTCTTGAGTCCTTGCAACTTCAACGCATCCCTATACCCCCGCGACTGAACCTTCACCACGCGCTCGAACAACCCCCTTGCACATCACAGCAATCTATGCCAAACTAACCCCACAACGCGAAAAAGAGGCTTGCAATCCTGCCGAGGGACCCATTGCGCGGAAAAGGGGACACAGGCGTATGACAGCACCGAAGCTCTTCATTTCGTATAGCTGGTCGAGTCGCGAGCACGAGCAGTGGGTCGTGGACTTGGCTACACAGTTACGCGAGTCTGAGGTTGATGTGATCCTCGATAAGTGGGATCTCAAGGAAGGCCAGGACGCCGTCGCTTTCATGGAGCAGATGGTTACGAACCCAGAGATTAGGAAGGTGGCGATCATCTCTGATCAAACGTATGCGGCTAAAGCCGACGGTCGCGCTGGTGGCGTAGGAACTGAGACCCAGATGATCTCCAAGGAAGTATACGAGAAACAAGACCAGGAGAAGTTCGTGGCTATCGTTCGCGAGAAGGACAAAGAAGGCAAGCCTTGTCTTCCAACATACTACAAGTCACGGATATACATCGATCTGAGCGAGCCCGATACATATTCTGAAAGTTTTGAAAGGCTGCTGAGATGGATATTTGACAAACCCCTTCACGTCAAGCCCGAGCTTGGCAGCAGGCCATCGTTTCTGACTGAGGGGGAGCACATATCGCTTGGTACGACGGCGAGCTTCAAGAGATGTGTTGATGCGATCAAAAATAGCAGGACATACGCTGCCGGTGCATTTGACGAGTACTGCACGACCTTCGCTTCGAACCTCGAGCGCTTCAGGCTATCCAAACCTGACGGAGAGTTTGACGATGCAGTGATAGAAAGTATCGAGGAATTCCTGCCATATCGTAACCAAGCCATCGAGCTCTTTTTGACTGTCGCTCAGTATTCGCCAACGACAGAATTTGCGCAAACGACGCATCGCTTTTTCGAGAGTCTGATACCGTATATGAGTAGGCCTGCGCACATTTCCTCATGGTCTGAGCGGGACTTCGACAACTTCAAGTTTCTGGTTCACGAGTTGTTTCTGTACGTTCTCGCAGTGTTCCTGAAAAAGGAGTGGTTTGAGGGGGCAAACTACCTGCTCGAACACCATTACTACGTTGCGGCCGAATCCGATTGCGGGACAGGCGCAACGGTCAGTTTTGCTAGATTTAGGCGGAACCTGGAATCCCTGGAGCATCGTAACCGGAGACTGCAATTGAATAGGTTGTCTGTCAGAGCCGATTTACTGCACGAGCGCTGTAAAGGAATAGGAATCGAATTCCGTTATCTGCTCCAGGCGGATTTTGTGGCTTTTATACGCGTAGAGATAAAGGCTAAGAAGCGTTCGGATCATTGGCGGCCGGAGACTCTCTTATATGCAGGGCGATTCAATGGTCCCTTCGAGATTTTCGCGCGGTCAGCATCAAAGGCCTACTTCAATCGGGTCAAAGGCCTTCTTGCCATTGACTCTCCGAAAGATCTGGAGCCGCTGCTCAAGAGCTATCAAGACGGTTATCGAGGAGTGCCGAGGTGGGAGTTCGACTCGTTCGACCCGGCGGCACTGCTCGGATACGAGCTTCTGGCGACACGACCGTAGTGGTTCAAACGGATACAACTACACGCTCAATCGATCTCGTTGACTTCCAGAGTAACGGGATACGAAGTTCATGTCTGAGAGCTTGTGAAATAATAGGTTTTCGAGGTTTGTCGTATCAAATCTACACCA
>CAZPMT010000148.1:0-13284 GCA_964587655.1 uncultured Nitrospiraceae bacterium | reverse complement strand
CTTGCACGAGGAGCTGAGGCAGATCACCGGGGACCGCGATCCCCGGTTGTGTAAGGCATTCCACAATCAAGGGACCGCTGGTGAATCCGCCCTGCCGCAGGCGCGCCATCACTTTGGGAAAATCGACCTGGCCCGTCCCGGGCGTCACATCCACCTGTTTCGGGGGCAGGAAGTCTTTCACGGACATGCCCACGACGAGACCGTCGACCGTCGCCGCGTCGTCAATCGGATTCAGCTTGCCGTCAGAGTAGTAGAAGATGTTGCCGGGATCGTACCAGATGCGAAAGTTCTTGTGGCCGGCCTTCTCGATGGTCTTCCGGCATTCAGGGCCCGTCGCGTTCAACCCGCCGTGGGGCTTGACGCTGACGCCGATGCCCTTTCCTGCGGCGTAATCGCAGCACGCGGCAATGGCCCCATAGTAGGCGTCATAGAGCTTCTCATCGCCCACGCCCCCCATCATTAGGTTCCGCACGCCGGCTACCGCGCAGTTGTCGATGAGCTTCTTGAGTCCCTCGATGCCGGCTTCGAGCGATTTGGCGACGGGAATGTCGCCGCCGTAGCACGACGGGACCTCGAGTTTGCGGCTTTTGCACTCGGCCCCGATCTTTTGCGCCTCATCGAGTGACGTCTCGACAGAAATGACCAGGTGGTTCGGAGAGTTCGTGGTCATCAAGCCGGCGTACTTGTAGCCGGCCTCCGCGATGGCGTCCAGCGCCACGCGATAGTCATGCGCGGCCCATGGGCGCGTGTAGCACCCGATTTGCCAGGTTTGGCCGCTCTTTGCCGGATCTGCGGCGGCCGCGAGCCGCACCGCCACGCTCCCTGCGGCGCCGAGCGCCATGGTCCGATTGAGGAATCCCCTTCGCGTCAACGATTCATGCGTTGCCATCTTCCATGTCCCCTTCTAGCCTTCCCGAATCTCGCGCTTATCCGCGTCATAGACCTGCCGCTTGCCGGTGTCATACGCGATCATCGCCATGATGACGGCAACGCCGTGCTGATAACCGGCGTCTATCGACGCGTTGGGCGTTTTGCGATTGCGGATGCATTGCAGCCAATCCAGGAAATGATCCGGCATCGGAATATCCGCGACAGCGTCCTTGCCCCGTATGACGCCCTTGTTCTTGCTTCCGCCTTCGGCGGTCAGGACGGGGCTGGTCCAATTCACCATGTCCAGCGTGCCTTGGTCGCCTTGGATGCGGAACGTGTTGCTGCCGCCGTTGCCGAAATTCGACGAGTATGAAACCATGAACCCTTCGGGATACGACCATAGAGCCTGCACGTGATCCGGACACGTGAATACGTGTTCATCCTTCCACGTGTACGTGCCGCCGAGACACACCGCGCTCGATGGGAACTTCGCGCCAGTGATGTAATGCACAAGGTCGATGTAGTGGCTGCCGAGTCCCGGCACGGCGCCATCCGAGAAGTCGCGGTATCCATACCACCCGGAGTATTGGACCGAACTGAAGGGACGCATCGGACGATCCATCAGGAATTCCTTCCAGTCGACGTCCGCTTCCTTCACCTCTTTCACATACGCGTACCAATAGGGCTGTTCGGTGTTCCGGCATTGCTCGATGCGTCCGACTTTGCCCAAGATGCCGGTCTTGTACAACTCGCGGCACCCCGTCATGCTCGGAAGACTGCGCAGTTGCGTGCCGATCTGGCAGACGATGTTGTTCGCCTTGACGGCGTCACACGCGGCCTTCAGCGGTTCCAGTTCCTTGCCGAGCGGCTTCTCGCAATAGACGTCCTTCTTCGCCTTGGCGGCCGCTTCGAGATGCGTCGTATGCACGTGGTCCGGCGAGGCAATCATGACCGCGTCCACGTGTTTGGACGCCAGGAGATCCTTGTAGCTGATGAACTGCCGCGCCTCTTTCCCATACCACTCCTTCGCCTTCGCGGCGGCCAACTCGCGCCGTGGCCGCCACGGATCGCACACTGCCGTGATCACAATGTTCTGTTCCTTCGCGTGCTGGTTCACGCCCGCCATGTGCGCGTTGACGCCGCGCTCTCCGCACCCGATGATCCCTATCGAGATGCGCTCGTTCGCTCCCGCCACCCGCGCGTAACTCGACGCGGACATCGAAACCGCCGCGGCCCCGATGGACGCCGTCTTGATGAATTGCCGGCGTGTAGTCGTTTCTTTGGACATCACCGTTTCCTCCTGTTAGGAAAACCCAAGACACTTATCGCAGAGATCGCGTGCCCGGCGCAAGCCGGCAGAGTGCCTGTTCCCGCGCGCAACCGGCGTCTACTTGCCGCCTTGCTTGAGAAGCCAGATCTCGGCGATGCGTGATTGTTGCCGCCAGTTAAGGGCGGCTTCGTCGGTGGGACGGTCCCACGTGAGTACGAGCTTGCGGTCCTTGACGGCTTCCGACGGTACGGGGAACTCTTTGAACTCGCCGATCTCTCTTCCGTCGACCGTCGGCGCGATGCGGACGCCGTCGATCTTCATGAGCGATTTGTTGTATCCCGTCGAGCGGATCGTGTACGCGGCGTCAGGGTCCAAGCCTTCGTAAACGACGGCCTCGGGCCAGTCCATCGTGACCTGCCAGGACAGACGCTTGCGGCTCTTGCCCTCGTCCCACCACCAGAAGGTGGGTTCGGGAACGGCGGACTCCGCGGGGTTGGCGAAATATGCCTCGCACCGCTGGACGTGCGGCGACTTGGCCGTGTTGCCGATGTCGTCGTAGAAGCTTCCGGGGCCGGGATGCTCCCATGTGGCGATGAGGTCCAGGCGGGCGCATTTCTCCGCTTCCGAACCAAGTTCGCGGATCTTCTTGAACTCGTCTTCGAGCCACCAGCGGTTGTTGAGCGGATTGTCGATGAAGTCGAGCGACGCGCCGCGTTCGGCCCCGCTCGCGTGGTACTTATCGATGCTGGATTGCAGTTGCACCGACTGAAACAGCTTCTCGTATAGGTCCACGATCCGCGCGCGGAGTTCCGGGGCTACGGGTTCGGTGACCGCCAGGTTCAGCACGTTCAACGCGTCGGTAATGACGGTGTCGGCTCCGCGCACGCCTGCTTGCGAGAGAATGCCGTTCGCCTCATCCTCGAGCCTCGCTTCGTTCAGCAGGCGGCGGCGGAGATAGGCGTCGTAATAAGCGCGCACCAGGCACATCTGCCACCGCCACCGTGTTTCCAGTTGCGGCGCTTTCTGTTCGAGGCGCTGCCAAAGCAGCAGCGTGCCGTCCACCGCGCCGTTGTCCACCAGCGGACCGCGCCAGTTCTTCTCCAGCGCGAGGATGCCGTCGGCGGCATCTTCGGCAACGTCCGGCGAGAAGAACACGCGCGCGTATTCGACGAGCACGTCGCGCACCTTGGTATTCGTATCCCAGCTCATCGCGCTCCAGATAGTCTTGTTCACGTCGTCATGGACGCCGTCGGAATACGAGATGAATCCGTCGCAATACGGGGCGAACCAGTTGTGAATGTAGGCGTACTGCACGGGCCGGGGGTTGATGGCCTCGCGTCCGAGCGTCATGGCATATGCCTGGTCCCACCACGAGACCGGGTACTGGGAAAGTTTGTTGTGGGTTATGTCCGGATACATGCGCAGACCGTAATGATTCGGCAGGCGCTTGCGAAGTTCCGCGATAGGCGGACTCGAAGGCCCTTCGCATAGTCCTCCGAGCCAATCCAGTTTCGTTTTCTGGAGGTAGTCGAGAACATAAAGGGTCTGCTTCTCCGTGAACCCTTGCAGCGAAAGCCAAATCCTTGCCTTGGGATGGAGCGGCAGCAAACGTTTCGCCAAGTCCTCGAGAAATGGAAACACCTGTTCCGGTCCGTTGTCGCCGGGATCGCCGCCAGGGAAGAAAATGGCCGACAATTCCTTGCAGTCGCGGTACAATTCCTCGTGTTTCGCGAGCATTTCGGCGCGGAGCTTCTCGTCCTTGAGATCGAAATCCGCGGGCGTCCATACCCAATACTCGAGGCCGTAACGATCGCAGATCTCGCTGATCTTGCGGTTCATCTCGCGGCGCTCGACCTTCTGGAACGCCAAGGGGCGATCATCTTGAAAGGGGATGCCCTCGATGCTGTTGACGCCGAAGAAGGCGAGTTCGCGGATGTATTGATCGAACTGCGCGACGTCCCACGCGTCCCAGGAGTTCGCCGCCGCGCGAAAGCCAAGCTGGTGTCCCCGGATTCGCGATGCCGGGGCCGTCGCAATATCCAGCGAAGACGCGATGCGAACCGTTCCCTTCGCCCAATCCAGGTTCCGCAGCAGCGCGCCGACACCGTACAGTGCGCCGCGTGGATCCGCGCCCAGCACCCACACCACGGGCGCGGATGCGTTCGCCGTATCGATGTACAGCCGGTATCCGTCCGTTCGGCGTTCCGGCAAGTTGTCGCCCTTGCGCGCGGGAATGTCGCGTTCCCACTCGTTGACCTTGGGTTGCGAGGTGATCGCGATGACGGGCTTGTCCGCGGGCCATCTTGTTGAAGTCTGAAGACGAATTCCGGTTCGCTTCTCCAACTCCTCGATCAAGATCGTCGCGGCGGAAGTTTCCGCGTTGGGCAGATCACCCGGGCGGACCACCACGATGGCTTTGCCGAGATCAATCTCGTCCGTGGCATATGAAGCCGAACCCGGAAACAGCGTCAACCCCATCATGGCCATTCCCAGCAGGCAACATGACTGCATAACCCAAGGTTGAACCCTCATGTGTCGCGCTCCTATCTCGTTTGGGAAGCCAAGTGAACGGCCATGATATTCAATTCTCAAGTCTACGCGCCAACTTCGGCAATGCGTTTCGCTCCTTGGTTCTCATAGTTGCGTCTTACCATACCCACACATGTGCCGAATCCGTTCCTTCTGTAGAAGCAATCGACTGATTCATCGCATACGACATCAATCGCGTACATGCCGTCCAGACTCTCAATCATCTTTCGTACGAGAGTCGATCCGATACCCTGCCCCCGGTATTCCGGGAGGACTTCAAGCAGGGGGATGTGCGAATAGAACACGCCGTCGGAAATAGCATTGATGAAGCCCACACAACGGTCTCCATCAAGGGCCAGCCAAACCTTGAAGCTGTTTCGGAGGATCTGCAGATGAGTCTTTGTATCGGGATGGCTGGGCCAATCAACAAAGAATCCGGCCAACTGCTCGTGATCAAGGCAGTCAGTCTCATCTGTGTACCGGATCATGGCCGGAGTCCCTCCCTTCCCGCATGTAGCTTGATGTCCTCATCTAAGATTTGGCCTTCGCGAACGAGGCCCGTCAACTCATCGAGAGTCAGAAATCGATCGATGAAGCAGTCGATACCGAGGTCGTCGAGTCTCTCGAAGGCAAAGATCCTCTTGCCAAGCGCCAGCGCGAATCCCATTTCAAGGTTCGTGTTCCGGCCAATCAGACCGCTTGGATTGTAGACGTAGATGGCGTCGGAATGCCTGATGCGTTCGTGATGGCGATCCGCGAGGGCCTTCCTGGACTCCAGGTTTTCCTCACCGAAAAAGTCCAATTCCGGAGTAAGAATCTTGTTTCGGCCTTCGCCCGGATTCCGCGCGTACTCCCTGATTTCGGGAAAGAACTTTTTCGCGCAACAAATGCAGACAATCATAGAAATCCACAGCTTATCATTTGTCGCCTACGTTACGTTCACAACCTCAGCAGGCGCCTCCGCTTTGGTGGCGATCCCCTCCGTTCAGACAACAGCCCTTTCCATGACCCGCAGAAGGGCCTGGCCGGCGCGTTGGGCGGCTTCTTCGGGGCCGATCTTTTTGAGTTCTTCGTCGAAGGTCTCGACGGAGACGGGGCCGTCGTAGCCAATGGTTTTCAGGGCCTTGAGAAACGCAACCAGATCGATGACGCCGTCGCCGGGCAGGAGACGTTTGAGGTCCAGCAGTTCGTCAATCGGGCCGGGATAGGCGTCGTTGATGTGCACGAGCACAATCTGCCGGCCCTGCAACTTGAGGATGTCGTCGATGGTGGCGTGCGACGTGTACCAGTGATAACTGTCGAGCAACAGGCCGCAGACCTTGGGGTCGATCTCCGCGCACAACTCGAGCATTCCCGGCATGTCGTGGATGAACGGCGTGCCTTTTGCGCGCGCCGTTTTCGGCGCTACAAACTCGAGGCCGAGCATGAGTCCGTGATCCTTCAGGATGGCCGCCACCTTCTTTAGCCTGCGAATATGCATATTGCGAAATTCGGCGGCGCTGCCCGTAGCGACGGGCTTGATCCATGTGGCCATGCCGCGCGTGCCGAGCGCCTTCATCACGGCGCACATCTCGGGAAACTTCGCGAGGTCCGCTTCAAACGCCGCGTCGTCTTCGCGGAAATTGACGGGCAGTCCGCCGTGCCCCACGACGCATCCATGAGTCGCACAGAACGTCTTCACGTGTTCCAGAGAGGTCCGTTGTACCCACGCCGTCCAGTGGTCCGCGCCCGCGTCGACGGCCTTGAAGCCGCACTTCGCCGCCAGCTTGATATACGCCTCCGGGTCCGGAATCCACGCCGTTACTGGGTTAAGGCAAGCTATCATGTTCATGTCTCCCGTTGCCGCATTGATGTCGCCCCATTGCGCGTTCAGTATACCGTTGCCGCATCGCGCAACCAACTGGCTCCGTGGCCGCGGCGTCCTCGCCGCGTTTTCGTCAAGAACCGCTTGACGCGCGAAACGCGGCGAGGACGCCGCGGCCACGGAGCCACACGAACCGCGCGCAAGGCCTATGCGTGGGGATGCGTGTCTCGGTAGACCTGTTTCAGCCGGTCGATGCTCACGTGGGTGTATATCTGCGTGCTCGATAGGCTCTCGTGGCCAAGGAGTTCCTGGACGACGCGGAGGTCCGCTCCCGCATCCAGCATGTGTGTCGCGAAGGTGTGTCGCAACGTGTGCGGCGAGACCTCGCGGCGGCCCGGCAGGACTTGTCGAACGTATTTCTCGATGACGCGTTGCACGCTGCGCTGCGTCAGCGGGCCGCCGCGGAAATTCACGAACAGGCGGTCGTGCCCGGGCTGGCCGAGCTCATCGCGAATGCCCAGATACGCGTTGATCGCCGACGCGGCGAAGGATCCGAGGTGCGCGATCCGCTGCTTCTTCCGCTTGCCCATGACGATGAGCCGCGACGCCGATAGATCGAGATCCCCAATGCTCAGACCGGCCAACTCGCTCACGCGGATCCCGCTCGAATACAGCGTCTCAAGAATGGCGCGGTCGCGGACCCCGAGCGGATCGGACGTGTCCGGCGCCTCGACCAACGCCGTGACTTCCGGAATCGAGAGCACGTCCGGCAGATCGTGCGCAAGCTTGGGCGACTTCACTGACGCCGCGGGACTGTCCTCCAACTCTCCCGACCGGACAAAGAACTTGTAGGCCGCGCGGATTGCGGCGAGTTTGCGCGCCGAGGTGCGCGACGTTCCACCGGAGGTCTGCACGTGCGCCAGAAAGGCCCGGATGTCGTTGCGCGTGGCGCGGCGCAACGCCTCGAACGACGCCGGAGGCCGCTCCTCTTCAGGCGCGCGCTCGAACGCCCGCGGCCCGTTCATCGCATAGTCGCAGAATTGATCGAGGTCGTTAAGGTAGGCGCGCAACGTGTGCGCGGAGAAGCTCCGCTCGACTTCAAGGTAGTTCACGAACCGCTGTATTTCCGGTGTGTACATAACGGCGAGGGACTTGCCCCCGGCGCGCTATCCTTCCTCACAGTTTGTCGAACCAAGACAAACTGTGGGCAGTTCCTCTTGATAGTCGCACGCCGGCGCGGGGCACTTTCTTGTTCGCGGTTTCTCGCGCTGCTTCACAACGGTGGTCCATGGATTGTTGCACTTGGGACAAGGCGTTGCCTTATCGATTTGACCGAACACGCTGAAATCGCACGCCGGATACTTGTCGCACCCGACGAACCGCCGGCCGCGGCCGCGCTTCGTTACCAAGTTTCCATCGCACCCGGGCCGCACGCACTTGAGGTCGAGATCCATGGGTCTGGAGAACCGGCACTTGGGATACTTCTCGCAGCCGAAAAATTCCTCTCCCGTCCGACTCTTGCGAATGAGCAGAAACGCGCCGCAATTCGGGCAGACCTGGTCCGTTTTTCGCGGCGGTTCCTTCGGGGCCCGCGGCTGCTTGTTGCCGTCCTTGTCGATCGTGTGCGTGTTCTTGCACTTCGGATACTTCGAACAGGACATGAACCTGCCGAAACGCCCATCGCGGATTACCATGGGCTCGCCGCACTTCTCGCAGACTTCGTCCGTGGGTTGGGCTGTCGACGCCTTCGCGATCTTGCGCGTGGTCTTGCACTCCGGATACCGCCGGCATGCCACGAACAAGCCGAACCGCCCTTCGCGGAGTTCAAACGGCGCGCCGCACTCCGGACAGTTCGCCTCTCCCTCCGTTATGTTCCCTACAAACCGCTGCTGCGCCGCCTCGAGATCCTTCAGGAAGCCTGCATAGAACTCTTTCAACAGCCCGTGCCATTCCTGTCGGCCTTCTTCAACCCCATCCAGATCCTCTTCCATGCGCGCGGTAAAGTCGATGCTGAGGATATCCGGAAAATTCTTCACGAGCAGCACGTTCACGTCCTCACCCAACTGCGTGGGCTTCAGACGGTTCTTCTCCCGCTCGACGTAGCCGCGTTCCTGGATCGTATTGATCGTCGGCGCATACGTGCTCGGCCGTCCGATGCCGTTCTCCTCAAGGGCACGGATCAGCATCGCCTCGGTGTAACGCGGCGGCGGCTTCGTGAAGTGCTGCTCCGGCTTCAACTCGCGCGCGGCCAGTTGCTCGCCTTCGCGCACCTCCGGCAGCGGCTGGCCGGCATCCTCCACGTTGCCGTTGTCCTCGGAGGTCTCTTCATACAGCTTCGTGAAGCCCTGGAATTTCATCAGAGATCCCGTGGCGCGGAACACGTACTTCTTGGCGGTCACGTCCACGGTCATCTGATCGAGAATCGCGGGCGACATCTGACTGGCCACGAAACGCCGCCAAATGAGTTGGTACAGCTTGAACTGATCCTCCTGCAAATACTGGCGGATAGACTCCGGCGTGCGAGCCGCCGACGTCGGGCGGATCGCCTCGTGAGCGTCCTGCGCTCCCTTCTTGCCCGTATAGAAGTTCGGTTTCTCCGGCAGCATGGCCGGCTCGAAGTTCTCGCGAATGTACTGGCGGACGTCCGTAATGGCCTCGCCGTCGATCCGCGTCGAGTCCGTGCGCATGTACGTGATCACGCCCGTACTGCCTTCGTCGCCAAGCGTGATGCCTTCGTAAAGGGCCTGCGCGATGACCATCGTCTTGCGCGGACTGAACCCCAGCTTGCGCGACGCTTCCTGCTGCAGCGTGCTCGTGATGAACGGCGGATACGGATTCCTCCGCACGTCCTTCCGTTCGACGCCGGACACCGCATACGCGGCCCCTTCGAGGTCGCGCACGATTTCCTGAACCGCGGCTTCATTGCCAATCCGTGGTTTTTCCTCGCCGATTCGCGAGAGCCGCGCGGTCAGCGTTTCGCCCCGCTCGGTCGCGAGCACCGCATCGAGTGTCCAGTACTCTTCCACCACGAACGCGCGGATCTCCGCCTCGCGCTCGCACACCATGCGCACCGCAACCGACTGAACCCGCCCCGCGCTCAGCCCCTTGCGTATGCCGAATTGAAGCAGCGGACTGATCTTGTAGCCGACCAGACGGTCAAGGATGCGCCGCGCCTGCTGCGCGTTGACGAGGTTCTCATCTATCGGCCTCGGATGCTGCGCGGCCTCGAGCACGCTCCGCTTCGTGATTGCATTAAAGACTATGCGCTGGATCGGCTTGTCGCAGGACTTCAGCAACTCGGCGACGTGCCACCCGATGGCTTCTCCCTCACGGTCCGGATCGGACGCCACAAGGATACGGTCCACCTTCTTCGCGGTCTCTTTCAGGTCCTTGATCGGCTTCGACGCCTCTTTCAAGGCCACATACGTAGGCGCGAAGTCCTTCTCGATATCCACGCCGAGATCGTTCTTCGGCAGGTCGCGCACGTGCCCGTTGCACGCCTTGACAACGTACGCCGATCCCAGAAACTTGTTGATCGTCCTGGCCTTTGCGGGCGACTCGACGACCACGAGCGTTTTCGCCATATGTATTGACTCCCGTTACAACAGAATGACGCCGCACCCCATCCGGAGTGGGCGTCGCGTTATGGATGCCCCGGCGCTTCCCTCAATTGGGACCGCGCACCCGGCCGCCCTCAGTGCTTCGTATCCTTCTTGCCCTCGAATACATCAAACAACGTCTGCTGATAGGCGACGTCCCGCCCGCTGCAGACCATCCATGAAAGCAGATAATCAAGTTCGTCGAGGCCGACTTCGCCATCCATGTGGTTCAGATAATCCAGGATCATCTCCCGGTCGTAAGGATCCAGCAGACCGTAAAGCTCGAGACGCGCCAGCACGTTACGCGCCTCCGGCGTAAGCTTGTACTCCTCCAGGATCGACAACAACCGCACCGAACTCTGTGACTGCGTCGGCGTCATCGGATGCGGCACGCTCGGGAACCCCGGTTTCACCAGCTTTATCGCGGCATCGATCTCGCGCTTATTGTAGCCCTGCCGCGAAAGCCACGAACGGAGGCCCTTTTCCGAAGGCAGCGCCTCCGGATGCTCCTGCAGCCTCCGAAGAATAACGTCAACAATATCCGTAACCGAATGCTTCATTTCCTACTCCTATCGTCAAAGCGCACGCGCCGCCGCTAAGACGACAATGTGCCTCTATTGTAGATTTCAAGAGGCTGCGTGTCAAACTGCTTCTTTCGCAAGTTCGTGAAGACCCAACAATAAGGATCTACGCCTCGTCTGGGACTTCGTCCAAAACAAGAGACGCCTTCGGCGTGGCCTCAGCAACAAGTCCAAGAATACCCCGGAGGGGTTCGACGTGAAAAGCCGTGGGTGAAACCCACGGCTACCCACATTTTCCCCTCTCGGGGAAAGTCCTCATCGGAACTCGTACATCGCGGGTGAATCACGTTGGCCGGGGAAAGGAACTTTTGTCATTTTCGCGGGATACTGTATTGTGTGTCAAAAAGCAATAAAGCACACAATACATGGGGGTCCGAGATTGATTTGGCCCCATTGGCAGGCTAAGATCGGATTTGCCCTCAGGCGGCCAAAAGGCATAGGAACGCTTCCCTTCGATGCGCAATCGACTTGAACACTACTGGCTTGACGCAGGATCTTCCACGCGACTTACGGGCGCTGGGATAGTGTCGTTGCTCGTCCACGTCCTGCTCGCCGTGTTCATATTCGTCAGCGCCCAGCGCGCGCTCCTGATGCCGCCGACCTATCAGATCCGTTTCATACCGTACCCGAAAGGCGAACCGCAGAAGGATGCTGACGTCGCTGAGAAGGAGGCTGAGCAGGTCGCGCAGAAGAACACGCCGCCCCCCGCGCCGGAACCGAAACCCGAACCCAAGCCCGAGCCGAAACCTGAGCCGAAGCCGGAACCCAAGGCGAAGCCAGAGCCAAAGAAGAAGCCTGAGCCCAAACCGGCCAAGGACGCGAAGAGCGACAAGAAAACCGGAGACAAGGTTGCCTCACGTCCGTCGCCGAAGGCGGCTCGTGAGGCATCGCCGGGCTCCAAGGCCGGGGACCGTAACGGCAATGACGCCTACATGAATGAGAACGCACCCATGAAGGCCGGGATCAATCTCCCGGAAGGCACCCCGACCGTGCTGGACGCCTGGGCTCGCCTGGTCCAGATGAAAGTCGAAAAGAATTGGCAGATCCCGTCGGGCCTGCAACTCGGTGGAAGCAGCAACGAGGCGACAGTATCCTTTTGGGTGGACAAAAACGGGAACCTTATCGGGAAACCAGAGATCATGAAAGAGTCGAGCGATCCAGAGTTGGCTCAGTCGGGCGTGCAGGCCATCCTGCTCTCAGTTCCGCTGCCGCCGCTGCCACAGGACTTCCCGGCGCTCGAACAGCAGGTCATATACGTATTTTCGCTGGCACAGTGACGTCTAGGATCATGTTGTCGGCGTCTTGTCAAACAGTGTACAGTGGACGCGACGTCTTCGTCGCGTCTCCCGGTTAGTCGGTGTTCAGTAGCCGCGACGTCCCCGTCGCGTTTCCTGGGCCAAGACGAAGCGGCGCGTGGACGCGACGTCCTCGTCGCGTTTCCCAGGCCAAGACAAAGCGGCGGGGACGCCGCTTCCACGGAGTCTTTGAGAAGGAGACAACGGTGAAAACAGTACGTTGCGTGATCATTGGCATGGTTGTTCTTGGGTCTTGCCTGCCGCTCTGGGCGCAGGCGATCCAGATTGGCAGCACAGGTTCCGCGGACCGGCGCGTCGGCATAGCCGTGCCTGATTTCGCGTGCGCGCAGGGACTCGAGCCCCTCGCAAAGGAGATGAGCGAAGTCATCAGCTACGACCTCCTCTTCACGGGCCTCTTCACGATCCTTCCGAAAACGTCCTTCCCGCCGGCGTTCACGGGCTTCACCTCCGACGCGACACAGATTGATTTCAACGCATGGCGCGCGGCCAAAGTTAGCTACATGGTCTACGCCTATGTGACGGCGGAGGGCGACAACGTCACGGCGGAGTGCCGCATGTTCGACGTCGCGACCGGCACCCAGGTCGTCGGGCAGCGAGTGATGTCGTCCCGCCAACTCCCGCGCCTGGTGGCGCACCGGTTCTCGGACGAGATCGTGCGCTACGTCGACGGCGTCCCGGGCATGGCCACCTCTGAAATCTGCTTCACACGGGGTCCCGAGGGAAAGAAGGAGATCTTCGTTTCCGACTATGACGGGGCGAACGCAAAACAGATCACCCAGCACGGGTCCATCTCGATCAAGCCGAAGTTCTCGCCCGACGGCGGCAAGATCGCCTACGTTTCCTACAATGATCGCTATCCTTTCCTGTACATTCTCGACCGCGCCACGGGCAAGTCCGCGCCGCTGTCCAAGAACGTCGGCCTGAACGCCGCTGCTTCATGGGCGCCCGACGGCAAACGACTGGCCATGGTTCTCAGCAAAGACGGGAATCCCGAGATATACAGCAAGAACGTGGACGGCTCCGGCGAAAAGCGTCTGACGACCGACCGCTCGAACGATACCTCGCCGACGTTCGACCCGACGGGAACGCAGATCGCCTTTGTTAGCGAACGATCCGGACGTCCGCAGATCTTCGTAATGGGTGCGGACGGCGGCAACGTGCGGCGGTTGTCGTATCAGGGCGGAAGCGCATACGATCCCGTATGGTCGCCCGACGGAAAGATGATCGCCTACGTGTCATCGATGCCAGGCGAAGGTTTCTAGATCTACGTGATGAACGCCGACGGCAGCGACGCGCGCTGTTTGACCGACACCGG
>CAZPMT010000147.1:0-13472 GCA_964587655.1 uncultured Nitrospiraceae bacterium | reverse complement strand
TCAAAACACACGTCCGCTTCCGTGAGGCCGCATTCGTTCATCTGCTTCCGAATGAGGAACAACCTCGCGATGTGATGCTTCTCGAGGCTAGTGTATCCCGGCAAGCGGACCACCTCCATCCGGTCGTGCAGCGCGTGCGGGATCGCATACTCGTCATTCGCGGTCGTGATGAAGAACACTTCATGCAGGTCGAAGTCGACCTCGAGGTAATGATCGTTGAAGGCCTTGTTCTGTTCCGGATCCAACACCTCGAGAAGGGCGCTCGCGGGGTCGCCTCGGAAATCCGCGCTCATCTTGTCCACCTCATCCAGCATGAAAACGGGATTCTTGACGCCGGCCTTCTTCATGTTCTGGATGATGCGCCCCGGCAGCGACCCGACGTACGTCCGGCGATGGCCGCGGATCTCCGCCTCGTCGCGTATGCCCCCGAGGGACATCCGCACGAACTTGCGCTTCATGGCCCGCGCGACGCTTTGGCCCAGCGAGGTCTTCCCGACGCCGGGCGGCCCGACGAGGCACAAGATCGGACCTTTCGTGTGCTTGCTCAACTTCCGGACGGCCAGGAACTCGAGGATCCTTTCCTTCACTTTGGTGAGCCCGTAGTGATCCTCGTCCAACACCTTCTTCGCAAGAGGAATGTCGATTGAATCGTGCGTGCGCTTCTTCCAGGGAACGTCGACCAGCCACTCGATGTACGTGCGGATCACGGCCCCCTCGGGACTCATCGGCGGCATGCGCTGGTAACGGGCCAGCTCGCGGAGGGTCTTTTCCTCGACTTCCTTTGGCATGCCCGCCTTTGTGATGTTTTCCCGGAGTTCCGTGAACTCGTCGGTTCCATCCTCCGCGCTCCCGAGCTCCTGGTGAATGGCCTTCAGTTGCTCGTGCAGGTAATACTCGCGCTGGGTGCGTTCCATTTGCTCGCGCACGCGCTCACGCACCTTCTTCTCGATCTCGAGCAACTCGTTCTCACGCATCAATGAGGCCGAGAGCTTCTCGAGACGCTCGCGGGTATCGACGATGTTGAGGAACTCCTGCCGTTCCTCGCCGCGGATCGGGAAAAAGGCACAAATGAGATCCATCAGCGCTTCGGCCTCCGTCACGTTCCGAAGCGACAGTACGATCTCCGGGGCCACGCGCTGGCTCAGCCTGACGTACTCCTCGAATTGGTTGAGCGTCGTCCGCATCAATGCAATGCTTTTCTTGTCATGCACCGGTTGCCCCTTGATGGGCTGCACCGAGACTTCAAGGTATCCGGAACGATCCGTGATCCGGCGAACGAATGCACGGAACATGCCCTCGATCACAACCTTTATGGAGCCGTCCGGCATACGGACCGTCTGCAAGATGTTAGACGCCACGCCAACGCTGTGGAGGCCCTTCACGTCGGGCACGTCCACGTTGGGATCCACCTGCGTGCAAACAAACAGAGGACAACCCAACGCCATGCTCTCCTCGACGGCGGTCATGGATGCGGGCCGCCCCACCAGAAGCGGAACGACCATCCGGGGAAAAATAACCAAGTCCTTCAGCGGAAGCAACGGCAGGCGCTGCTTCCAGTTCGGGTCGTCATTCGATCTCTTGGGCATTGCCATTCTCCGAGGGAAACCAACAGGCCGAGCGCTTCAGCTTTGTTTTGTTAACGAAACCCTTGGCGCGCCGGGAATGAGTGTACACCCCCGCGACTGCTCCGGTCACGCGATGACGGCGGGATTACCGCGTCCCGCCATGCGCCGCTCACGCCAGCGCCGTTTTCTCTTTCCCGCCCTTTTCCTTCGCATCGTGTTCGTACACCAGGAGCGGATCTTCGCGGTTGCGAATCACGCCCGGCGTTATGACGCACTCACGAACATCCGTACGCGAGGGAATATCGAACATCACGTTCAGCATCACGTCCTCGAGGATGCTGCGCAGACCGCGCGCGCCGGTTTCTTTCGACAGCGCGACTTCCGCGATCGCCTCAATCGTCTCGTCCGGGAAGCGAAGCTTCACTTTCTCGAGATCGAACAGCTTCTCGTACTGCCGGACCAGCGCGTTCTTCGGCTCGACAAGCACCCGGATCAGATCGTCCTTGGACAACTCGTGAAGCGTGGCTGCCACGGGCAAGCGGCCGCAAAACTCCGGGATCATACCGAACTTTATCAGGTCTTCGGGCTCAACAAGCTCGAGGATCTCGCCGATCTTGCGCTCGCTCTTCGGCTTGATGTCCGCGTTGAAACCAAGGACGTTCGTGCGCGTACGACGCTCGATGATGCGATCGAGGCTGTTGAACGCCCCTCCGCAGATGAACAGAACGTTCGTGGTATTCAGCGGTATGCACTCCTGCTGCGGATGCTTGCGCCCGCCCTGGGGCGGCACGTTGGCGATCGTCCCCTCGAGGATCTTGAGCAGCGCCTGCTGCACGCCTTCCCCGGACACGTCGCGCGTGATCGAGGGACTGTCGCTCTTGCGCGCGATCTTGTCGATCTCGTCAATGTAGACGATGCCGGTCTCAGCCCGAGCGGAGTCAAACTCCGCCGCCTGCAAGAGCTTCAACAAAATGTTCTCGACATCATCGCCCACGTACCCCGCTTCCGTCAGCGTGGTCGCGTCGACAATCGCAAAGGGAACGTCCAACATCCTGGCTAGGCTCTCAGCGAGCAACGTTTTCCCGCAGCCCGACGGGCCGATCAGCATCACGTTCGACTTCTGCAGTTCGACGCCGCCGATCTCGCCGCCAGCCGCGATCCGTTTGTAATGATTGTGGACCGCCACCGAAAGGATGCGCTTGGCCCGGTCCTGGCCGATGACGTACTGATCGAGGAACGACTTGATCTCGGAAGGAGTAGGGACCTTCAAAGATCGCTTGGCCGGACGGCGCCCGCGGTCCTCTGCTATCAGGTCCGCGCAAAGGTTCACACACTCATCACAGATGTTAACGTCCGGACCCGCGATGAGCTTCGCCGCTTCGTCCTGACGCTTCCCGCAAAAAGAGCATGTCGGTATTTCCGGACGATGGTGTGGGGGCATGAACACCTCCTAACCTACTACATCAATAAACCTTACACTGCCAATACTCGGACAACAAGAAAGACTCGCTTCCTATCTTATAGCACTTTTTAAGCACTTTTGTCAAGAGTTATCTTTCTGCCCGGCAGCCTTTCCTCGCTTAACCCATATTCTGCCAGTAAACCACTCCAAAGATCAAGCCCCCGATTCGGCATTCGTGCAGCTCCGTGGCCGCGGCGTCCTCGCCGCGTCTCGGCGCCTTAAGCGGTTCACGACGAAGACGCGGCGAGGACGCCGCGGCCACGGAGCCAATCGGCGCGGTTTCTCCGGCGCTCTATCGACATCTTGCGCGCGGAGTTCTTGGTCAAGTCCGTCATGTTCGCTCTTGATGATCCCCTCTAATGCGTGGAAGTTGCGTCCACCACGTCCGCATTGTGAGTCTGAGGAACACGACTCGATATCCGGTTCATTCCCTCTCGGCGCCATTTCTCTCAGAACTATCCCCTTTATCTTGTGGTAGCCACTGTGCTATACTTTGAACCGCCACAAGATATTGGGGAGGTGCGCCCGGCTCTCGCGCGTGGAAGGAACCCAATGCGGCGAAGCGGGATCCCAAAGGGTGGCAGGAGCTTGACACGTGAACGGATTGAAGCGGAAGGTCCACTTCGTCGGCGTAGGCGGGATCGGCATGAGCGGTCTCGCCGAAATCCTGCTGAATCTCGGATACGAAGTATCCGGGTCGGATCTCAAGGCATCGGAGATCACGGAACGCCTCGAAACATACGGTTTGCGCTTCGCCGAAGGTCATGACGCGTCCAATATATGCGAGGCGGGGATCATCGTCGTTTCCGCGGCGGTGAAAAACGACAATGTGGAAGTGATGGCCGCAAAGCAGAAAGGCGTGCCCGTCATTCATCGCAGCGATCTGCTCGCCGACTTGATACGTCTCAAGCCGAACGCCGTGGCCGTCGGCGGAACTCACGGCAAGACTACCACCACCTCGATGATCAGTGCATTTCTCGACCGCGCGAACATCGGCGCCACGAGCATCGTCGGCGGCATCCTCCACCGCACCGGCGCCAACGCGCGCTGGGGAACGGGCGACTACCTCGTCGCCGAAGCGGACGAGCATGACGGTTCATTTCTGCGGCTACATCCCACAATCGCCGTAGTGACGAGCGTCGACGCGGAACATCTCGAGTATTACGGGACGCTCGACCGCATCAAGCGCGCCTTCGTTGATTTCTGCAACGACGTCCCATTCTACGGATACTCCATCGTGTGTTGGGACGATCCGAACATCAGGAGCATCATCGACGAAATTCAGAGCGCGTGCATTACCTACGGCGTCGAGGACGGCGCCTCGTTGCGCGCCACGAATATCGCATGCTACTCGGGCGAAAAGCGCGATTCGAGCGCCGCGCGGTTGTCCAATATGTGGACGCGCTTCGACGTTGTCAGCCACGATGAACGCCTCGGCGTAACCGGACGGCTCGGGTCCATCGAGATAAACGCCGTGGGTCTTCACAATGTACGCAACGCCCTTGCGGCCTGCGCCGTGGGTCTCTGCCTCGGCATGCGCTTTGGAATGGTGGCCCACGGTCTGAAACTGTTCGATGGTGTCGAACGGCGCCTGCAAGTGTGCGGCGAACACCGGGATATCCTCGTCGTCGAGGACTACGCTCATCATCCGACCGAAATAGCAAGCACCCTCGAGGCCGCGCGATGGATCAAGCCGGCGCGGATCGTCTGCGTATTCCAGCCCCACCTGTTCAGCCGCACGAAGTTCTTTTGCGACGACTTCGCCCGGGTCTTGAGCACGGTGGACCGCGCCATAGTCACGGACATCTATCCATCCCGGGAGGAGCCGATGCCCGGAGTGGACTCGAGCATAATTGTCGACGCCGCACGCGCGCAGGGAGCGAATCATGTCTCGCTCGTGCGGGACATGAACGCGGTGCCAGAGATACTGGCGCCTGATCTTGAACCCGGCGACGTCGTGCTTATACTCGGCGCAGGGAATATTAACCGTATTGCCGGGCCCCTGCTCAGCGAATTGCGGAAGAGTTGACGCGAAACGACAGGCATGTTTCAAAAAGGCAGAGATAGGAAACCGCGGCGCAGGCCCCGCCGCCCCTTCAAAGAACGTCCGATGTCGTACGTTCTCGAAGGCACGGTGTGCCTTTTGCTTGCGGGCGCTTTCGGTTACGGGTCATATGACCACGTGACAACGGCCCCGATCTTCAAGGTGAAGACCATACGCGTCGAGGGTGCGGACAAACTCCCCCCGGAGACCATTTCCGCTGCCTCGGGCATCACCGCCGATGATTGTCTGCCCTTGTTGAACACCGGTGAGATCCGCGATCGCGTCTCCAAGCTGCCGTACGTGAAGGAATGCCGGATAAGCCGCCTGTTCCCGGACAAGCTGGTCATCACGGTTCAGGAGCGCACGGCATTGGCAACCCTGCTGGTCAACAACCGCCAATACGAAGTCGACGACGAAGGGAAAGTCCTCCGCGAACTCGCGCAGGACGTGCCGCACGTGCCGCCCTTCATCACGAACGTCCCCAAGCTTGACTACGTCGAAGTCGGGCAGGTGCCGGAACAGCCTTCCTTGAAGGCGGCTCTCGCGGTATGGATCGCATTCGCCCGGACGGCCATGGCGCGCGACGTCACCGTCTCCGAGATATCCGCCGCCCGCGAAAGCCGGATATGCATGTACTGCGACGAACTCGACTTCGAGATCCGGTGGGGCAGGGACGACTTCGACAGACAGGCGAGGAAGCTCGATATATTCTGGCAATCCCAGAATAAGAGCGTTCACTGCACAGACTATCTGGATTTGAGATTCGGAAATGACGTAGCGTGTAAATGATTTTGGATCCTTACGGTAAGGATCTGAAATGACCAACCCTCTTGGAGGACAGAACATGACGATCGGCATCTCGGATGAGTTCACCACGTTTGCGCAACGGGCCGTGATCAAGGTCTGCGGGGTCGGCGGAGGAGGAGGAAACGCCGTCAACCGGATGATCGCCGCGGGACTGCGCGACGTCGAGTTCATCGTGATCAACACTGACGTCCAGGCTCTCCAAAACTCGCCCGCGCCCCGCCGCCTGCAAATCGGGAAAGAACTCACGCACGGGCTCGGCGCTGGCGCCAAGCCCGAGGTCGGACGCCAAGCCGCGATCGAAGACCGCGAACGGCTGTCGGAAGCCCTGCGCGGCGCCGACATGGTGTTTCTCACCGCCGGGCTCGGCGGCGGGACGGGAACGGGCGCGGCGCCCGTCGTGGCGGAGATCGCCGCGTCCACGGGCTCGCTGACAGTCGGCATCGTCACTATGCCGTTCTCCTTCGAGGGCATGGAACGCATGGATAACGCACGTACGGGTCTGGCGGACCTCGAGAAGCACGTCAACAGCCTGATCGTCGTCCCGAACGACCGCGTGGCCGCCCTCGGACAAAACAAGATCTCGTTCCTCAATGCCTTCCAGCAGGCGGACGAAGTGCTCCACAACGGCGTGCGCGCCATCACCGATCTAATCACGATCCACGGCCTGATCAACGTGGACTTCGCCGACGTCCGGACCATCATGGAGGCCGGCGGGCGCTCATTGATGGGCATCGGCGTCGCCGACGGCGACCGCCGCGCGGCCCGCGCCGCCGAGGAAGCGATCGTTTGCCCCTTGCTCGAACAATCAAGCATCCAGGGCGCCACCGGCGTCATCGTAAACATCACCGGCGGACGCGACATCGGAATGCGCGAGATGGAGGAGGCCGTTTCCACTGTCAGGAAGGCCGCACATCCCAAGGCGCGGATCATCTTCGGCGCCGTCGTTGACGAGACCGACCGGCCCGAGCTTCAAGTCATGGTGATCGCGGCCGGTTTCAATGTGGACGGCGCGACGTTCGATTCAATCGACTTGACGGAAACCGTGGTTCCGCAAGAGCAGGCCGCCGCACCGCCGCCACCGCCCAAGGCAGCCGAGCCTGAGACACCGCGGGAGAAAGTCGTTGCACCTGGAACCCAGATAGAATTCACCGAAGCCGCGCCGCCGCCGAAAGAGCCTGAGTTCGCCTCGGAGCCAATGCCTTCGGACACGGATTTCGACAAGCCGACCTACCAGCGTATGCAGGAAA
This sequence comes from uncultured Nitrospiraceae bacterium, assembly GCA_964587655.1. GTDB lineage: Bacteria > Hydrogenedentota > Hydrogenedentia > Hydrogenedentales > SLHB01 > CAZPMT01. The sequence continues at coordinate 6,347 of CAZPMT010000147.1, read as the reverse complement.
CGGAAGAGGACCTCGCGCTGCCCACATGGCTCCGCAAACGCATGAAGAAGCAATGATGCGCGATCTCGGAGCAGCCTGACGTGAGTGAACTCCAGATTGACACCGACATGCAGGCCCTGGCCGGGCGGCTCACCCACCGAGGCTCGAACACGGACGGCGAGCGTTCGGCCGCGGAGTACATCCGCGAACGCTTCTCGCAATACACTCCACACGCCGAGATCGACGACTTCTACAGCATCGACAACCCGTGGCTGCTGTTTCCCGCGTACTACGCCGAGTTCACGGTCGTTTCACTCATCGCCACCTGGTGGCCGCGCATCGCGTTGTGCTACGGCGGCGCCGTATTCCTTGCCTACGTTGCGGAGTTTCTCGGGTACGAGATCATGGGCCGGTTTGCACCCCATTACGAAACGCAAAACGCGACAGCCCGCTTCCTCGCCGCGAAACCCGCCCGCCTGCTGATAGCAATGGCGCATTACGACACCGGAAAGAAAGGCCCGCTAGAACATCCCCGGATCACGCCCTGGCTGCACGTTCTGCACACTCTGCTCGTCCTGTGCATGGCCGCGGTGTTGCTGTCCTGTGCGGTTCAGGCGCTGGGTCTTCACGTGGACGGTTCGTTGCGGTATGACGTCATCATACGCTGGAGCGCCGCAACCATCCTGCTGGCGGCCGCCGTGGCGCTGTTCCTGAACGCCGCAATGGCTGAATACCAACGCGGCGCCAATGACAATGCGTCGGGCGCGGCCGCACTGTTGTCGCTAGCGGAACGCCTCGCGCAATGCCCAATCGAAGACGCCGACGTCGTCCTTGTAGCCACGGGGAGCAATCGCTCGTGGATGAGCGGCGTGAGGCACTTCCTCGCGACGCAGAAACCGGACCGCGAAACAACCTATATCGTAAACATAGACAGCGTGGGAGACGGCGAACTCTCCTATACGACCGCCGAGGGAATGCTGAATATGCAGTCGTGTTCGACGGAAATGCGCATAGCGGCCGAAGCCCTCGCCGCCGAATACGGCGTGAAGCCGTACGTCTGGCGAACCGCCAATTCCGACGCCTCACTCGCGTTGGCAAGAGGATACAAGGCCATCAGCCTCACCGCCCAAACGCCAAACCCGACGACGCCCCTGTGGCCAGCCACATTGGCGCGCGTCGACCGCGCATTTGCGGATTTCGCCGACGCCCTCCTCGCGTCGGCAAGAGGCTACGAGGACATTAGCCTCACCGCCCAAACGCCGAACCGGACGCCCCCGCGGCCGGACACGTTGGCGCGCGTCGACTGCGCCGCGATAGGCCGCGCCGCGGATTTCGCCGAGGCCTTGTTGCGACGCCTTTTGTTGCATTCTCCCGTCGCGTGATAGAATCAAGTGCATGGGGAATTGCATCCAGACCTCGCACCTCACTAAGCGATACGGCAAGGTGCTGGCCGTTGATGACCTGACGCTTGAAGTGCAGACGGGCGAGGTCATGGGCCTGCTGGGCCTGAACGGCGCCGGAAAAAGCACCACGCTCTACATGCTCACCGGTCTTGTCGCTCCGACTTCGGGCGATGCCAGCATTTTCGGCAAGGAATTGCACAGCCATTTTCTCAGCATCGCGCCGTCGATGGGCGTACTTGTCGAGCGCCCGGCTTTCTACGATTACCTTAGCGCGCGCGATAACCTGAAACTCTCGGCCCGCCTTGCCCGGCGCGACGTGACGGTCGACCGGGCGTTGGATCGCGTGGGGTTGCTGTCCGCGGGCCGAAAAAAGGTGGGGGCCTTCTCGACGGGCATGCGACAGCGCCTCGGACTTGCGCAAGCGTTGCTCCTCGAACCGTCGCTGCTGATCCTCGATGAACCCACCACCGGGCTTGACCCCGAGGCCACCCGCGATATGCTCGCCCTGCTCCGGCAACTCGCCGACGAGGCAAGGGTGACGATCCTTGTGTCAAGTCACATGCTGCACGAGGCCGGGCAACTCTGCGATCGCGTCGCCATCATTCATGAAGGCCGGCTTATCTCGTGCGATCGAACCGACGCCCTGCTCTCTTACGACGAAAGGCACGTCGAAGTCCTTCTCGATGCGCCGGAATCGGCCGCGAAAAGGCTCGCGGGGCTGCCGTGGATCGAATCCGTCGAGACGCGTCCCGGAAGACTCGACGTAGTGCTTCGCGAAGAGAACGTTCACCAACTCACGGCATTCCTGGTCACGGCGGGATACCGGCTCACGGGCGTCATCCCTCGCCAGCGAACGCTCGAAGACTACTTCCTCAAGGCGCTGAATCGATGATAGGACGCATCTGGCGCACATACTGTTTCTAGGTGGAAAAGGCCGCCCGGCGAAAGTTCACGTACCTCGGCTTTATACTTGTCGTATTGGCGGTTGCGAGTGCGCTGCTCGTGCGTCACGTAGTGCGTGACGGCGAGTCTGATTACGCATTCATCGCCTACGCGACGCCCATCGCGCTCAACCTTCTCGGCCTCTTGCTGCTGGTGACGTATTGCTCCGGCCTCGTCTCCACGGAACTTGGATCGGGCAGCATCTGTCTCGTTCTCGTCAGGCCCGTACGCCGCCACGAGTTCCTCATTGCGAAGATGCTCTTGGGAGTCACGTATGCGGCGATGCTGACAGTGGCGGTAACGGCGGCCACGTGGGGGATTGCACTTGCGTTTGGAGATCTGACGGGCGTCGTATACGGCGGCGAGACGGTTTTCACGGGCGCCGACGTGTTCGTCGCGTACCTCCTCGGCGCTCTCCTGGTCATGATTCCGCAGGCGGCGGTAGTGGCATACGGTGTGATGATGTCCACGCTCGTGCGCTCCACAGGAGCCGCGATAGGCGGCGCAGTGGGCCTTCTGCTAGCCGTGGACATCATCAAGCACCCGCTCCGCATCAGCCCCTTCATTTTCAGCACCTATCTCGAATCGCCTTGGCGAGTTTTCACGAGCTACTGCGACGGACTCGACGCCTCGTGGCTTCCGGACACGGCCTATCTGCTGCTAACCTCGATTGCCTCGATTGTCGTATTCATGGCGGTCGCGATCTTCTCCTTATCGCGCCGGGACCTGCGAACATGACGGCTCTCATCCCCCTTCTCTTCATCGGCGCGCTCACGTTTGTCGAGCAGAACATCACGGATGTAATCCTCACCTCTTACCGGCATGCCGACCTTGATCGGGACGGCAAGCTCGACCTAATCCTTCCATCCGCTATCTACTTCCAGCGAAACGGCGGCTTCTCTCAGGAAGGCCGCGTGTCTTTTCCGGACTTCGGAGAACCAGCGTCAAAGAATCCGGAGTGGCCTCCTTGCGTTGACGTCTGGAAGGACACACTCTTCATCTGGTCAGCCAAGCAACTCCATATGGTCCGGTGGGAGAGCGGGACCTGGAGTGTCCTGTATACACAATCCCTGGCCCGGCCCGGCGCCATCGAGCCGCCCACCGAACCTGGCCCGGTCCCGCCTGAGCCGGCACCGGAGCAACGCGTTGAGCTCGGCCGTTTCCTTCACGACCTCAATGCGGACGGTGTTCCGGAGTTGATTATGCCGCAAGGGGATGGCCTGCACGTTTACAGCCGTGGCGACGGAGGTTACGCGGAGGTTGGCAAGCTCGATGTATTCCCGGCCCTTCAGATGAAACAAGAGCGGGTCCCTGCCCGGTTCCTGTGGCCTGAAACGGAACGAAGGCTGGCCTTCCCCGCGCGCAGCATGGATTGTCTCTGCGTCTTCGACCAGAGTAAGCTGATGGTCATTGCCCGGGAGGACTCTGGGGAACGGGTACGCTACCGCGTGAAACGATTCGAGATCGACCCCGCGTTTGCCGTGATCCAGGATAAGACCCGAGAGGAAGTGACGGAACCTCTCCCGCGCTGGGTTCGCCCCCTCTTCACAGGCAAAGACAGCTGTGTTGAATACGGTGGGAACACGGTTGGACACTCCGAAACATCGGTCATTCCGACGCCGTTCAAAGAGACGCATGTGACCTTCGACGCGGGCAAGACCTTCCAGGCCATCCGTTCGATCTCCGTCAACCCCGTAGACTCGTTTCTTGATTTCGACGGCGACGGCAATCTCGACATTGTAACGGAGAATACAAATCTCTTCGATAACGGTGTTCGTGAGACCGTCGCACGTCTCCTGACGACTCGCGAGATGAGCGGAGAGATACGCATCTATCTCCAAGGCCCACCGGGCAAGTTCCCCGAAAAGCCGGACATCGTGTTCCCATTCACGCTGACACTGGATGCGCCTGTGCTAATGGCCACCTCCTCTCTTGGGCGCATGAAGCCGTTCTCGTTGGATGGGGATTTCGACGGAGACAAACACCGCGACCTGCTCTTGGCTAGAAGTCCGGGCGAACTTGCCATCCACCTGTTCGACGGGAATTCCTTTCGCAAGACGCCGGCGACCGTTCTTTCTATCAGGGAGGAAGAGTTTTACCAGATCGCGGATTTCGATGGCGACGGCCGTAGCGACATTTTCCTGTTTGGATGTGGCACATCGGCACAGGAATGCCTCTCTCGGCTGTTCCTCGCACGGGAGGACGCGCCATGACGTGTGCGGGCCTCTCCGTCCTTGCGTGCGCGTGTCTCTCGGCCCTGTTCGAGGTCCACTCTCTACCCTTGCCGTCCCCCGACGCGCAAATCCTGTTGGCGAACGCTGACGCCGACGCCACAGCGGACGTATTCGTTGTGGATGGCTTGCGCCTTGTTGCGTATCCAAGCGCAGCCAACTATGCGGCGCGAACGATACCCCTTGCGGAGGACACATCCGCATTCGATATCGCGGACCTGGATGGCGACGGCAGGAACGAAGTCATCGGCGTTTCCCGAGAACGAATACTCTGCTACACGATTCCAGCGGAGGGCACGGCCCCGCCGCCGCGGGAACTGTTCGCGCTGCACACCCAGTTTGCCGATGTCGCGCGAAGCCCCTATCCTCAGGTAATCGTCGTAAAGCGCGAAGGCCGTCCGCTGCTGGCGTTGCCCTGCTCTGAAACTGTCGAACTGCGCGGCACGGACGGTACGCTGGTCTCGCAGCATCCCCTCAAAGAGAAGACGGACATCCACCATGATGTGCTTGATGTCTTGGTGTGGTCCTTTGACCGTCCTGATGGCGATCTCAGTGTTGGTGTCTCAATAGACCGTTATCCAGACCCTCGGTCCGCGCTTCCAGACGGTCTTTCCACCACACCTACGGAGGACACCCCAAAGCGCCGTACCTACCGCTATAAAGGGTCCAACGACCGCTCCGGAGAGTCGTACCGGTCGTTTACACTCAAGACTGACGGCACAACGTCGCTGCGCGCTTTGTACAGCCGCGGTTCGCAAGGGCGTCCGGTTACCAAGATACGCATTCGTGAGGCAGGTTCCGAGGAAGACGACTTCATGGACAAGAACATCAAGTTGGGACCCGAGCGCCGGTATCCGGGCAACGTGATTCTCTCTAAGGACCGCCCCGACTTCAATCACGACGGTTATGTGGACCTTGTCCTATGGAAAGCGCCGATGCCGGGGATGTCGGTCGACGCGTTGACGCGCGCCATCACGGGCGGCGCCTGGCCGCTGGATATTGTCGTGCACCTATTCTCGCCCGAGAAGAAACGCTTCGAACCCGTGCCACGCGCCCAACTCTCGCTTACCGTCCCCGTTTTGTGGTTCCTGCAAGGCGGACCCATTCATAATAAAGTGTTCCGCGACTTCAACGGAGACGAACGAACGGACCTCGCGTGCAGCAATGCGAAGAACGGCTTCGCCGTCTGGCTCTTCACCGATACCGGCTTTCCCAAGTCGCCGGATTTCCAGTACACCTTCCCGGAACCCGTCTCAAAACTCGAGTTTGCCGCCGACCTCGACGGCAAGGGGCGCACAAGCATCGGACTTCGCGGAGAGAAGAACTTCTACCTCCTCCGGGCCGTCTCTTAGCACTACAACGCTACTTGAATCATGGCTTCGCAGTCTATCTTTTGACAGGATAAGAGGATAAACAGGATGGCATACTATCTCGGAGATTCAAACGAGCCCGTTGAACAGGGGGCGTGAACCTATGGTCCTTTTCGCTTCTGCGGGAAAAGAGAGCCGGCGACGCTCTCCGTTTCTTCGGGTTTCTCTCATTCCTCAATCCTGTTAATCCTGTTATCCTGTCAAAGAGACGTAACGTACGCTAAATCAATTTGTTATAGACGAGTCACGTCAGGTTTCCAGCGTTGTAGTGTTAGAGGGTGTATGAAAAGCCCATGTAGGTCCGGTTTGTAACCGGACCAAGTCGTGCGCAATATATTTGGGACGCCGCTGAGGTGGTCCGGTTATAAACCGGACCCTGGAGTTTATACATTTTCCTTTTGTCTTATCCACTCTCCCTTTTT
>CAZPMT010000146.1:0-14043 GCA_964587655.1 uncultured Nitrospiraceae bacterium | reverse complement strand
CAGCGCAACGTTACGGCCTCGACCCGGAAACCTTTCCCCTTGGGAAATGAGGTCGTTCCCAGGACGCGCGTCAGTTTGCCGCCGAGTTTCCGATAGCCGTCGTCGTCGAAGCACTTGAGATCGACCTAGTAGATCTGCATGAACGGACGCAGGAACTCGATCACCTCGGGCGTGGCGTTGCCGTTGCTGACGAAGCCGCACACGAGCCCGTTTTCACACGCGCGCTCGAACACCTTGGCGGCCCAATCCGCCGTGATCAGGGGTTCATTGTACGTGCTGACGATCACGGGCGTGTTTTCCTCGACGGCCTTGTTGGCGAGTTGCTCGGCGCGGATCGGATGCGGCTTGCCCGTGGACTCGGGATCCTTGAGCACCTGGCTCGATATCCAATTCTGGCAAAAGGGGCAGTGGAAGTTGCAGCCGAGCATGCCGAAGGACAACGCATCACGGCCGGGGAACACGTGGAAGAAGGGCTTCTTCTCGATGGGATCGATGTTAAGCCCGGACACGTAGCCGCCCGGAACGCGCAACTCCCCCGCGCGGTTCATGCGCACGCAGCATATCCCCGTTTTCCCGTCGTGAATGCGGCACCGATTAGCGCAGGCCAAACACTGAACGGTTCCATCTTCTTCGCGAACGCACAACTCGGGTGCGGCGGAGATCGTGTGGCCGGCAAGCAGATCTCGAAAACTGGAATGATCTCCCATGCCCATCCCCTCCCAAATCGAGAGTATCAACCTGTCGGTATTCTACACGCAATCACGCGTTTCAGGCGAGTCAGACGCCGAGCGTGGCGGAGATCCAGGCCTGCACGGTTCCCAACACTTCGTCCGGCGGCAGATTGCCGGCTTCGCCGCTGTCGCGCCGTTTATACTCGACGACACGGGCGGAAAGGTTCCGCTCGCTCACGATCAGTCGAATCGGAACGCCGAGGAGATCGGCGTCAGCGAATTGCACGCCCGGCGTCGCGTCGCGATCATCGTACAACACTTCCACGCCGGCCGATTGGAGTCGTCCGTACAGATCTTCGGCGAAGTCGCGCACCGCAGGGACTCCGCGCTTGAGCGCGTTCAGGTGAACGTGCCACGGCGCGATGGACATCGGCCATTTCGGGCCGTACTGATCGCGGCGTACTTCCATGACGGAACTCATGAGCCGTCCGATGCCGATGCCGTAGCAGCCCATGAGCGGCAAGCACGATTTTCCGCCCGCATCCGTGAACGCCATGTTCATCGACGCGGTGTACTTCGTGCCCAGTTGAAAGATGTTGCCCACTTCGATGCCCCTCTGCAAATGCAGGGGGTCTCCGCAGTTCGGGCATCCGGAACCGTCAGTCGCGACCGCAACGTCAACGGGTATTGCGCCGGGCAGGTCGCGATTGAGGTTGAAGTTCCTGTAGTGGTAGTCGATCTCGTTCGCGCCGCAGACCAGGTTGTTCGATTGCGCGACGGTCTCGTCGACGATGATCCGGCACCGGCTCGTATCCAGTCCCATCGCGGTGGCGAAACCCGCGACGGCGCCGCCGGAGGCGATTTTCGCCTCGCAGGCGGGAACGGGTATCGTCCGGATAATCTTGGCCACCTTGGCCTCATTAGCTTCGAGGTCGCCGCGGATCAGCAGCAGGACGAGTCTTCCCTCGAAGTCGGACTCGTAGAACACCACCTTCGCGGTCTGCCGCGGCTCGACGCCAAGGAACCCGGCCACTTCGTTGATGGTCTTCATCCCGGGCGTGTGGACCTTCTCCAACGGCAGGGGCGAGCCCGGGTATGCGCGGAAACGCCCACGCGCCACATCGAGGTTCGCGCGATACGAACAAGAATCGCACACCGCGATGGTGTCTTCTCCAGCGTCGCACAACAGTTCGAATTCGTGGGCGACGTCGCCGCCCATCATGCCGGTGTCCGATTCGACGGCAACGACTTCCGGCAGTCCGACGCGAGCGAAGATGCGGGCGTACGCCTCGTAACATAGACGATAGAAACGCTCCAGGTCTTCGGGTGCGGCGTGAAACGAATACGCGTCCTTCATGGTGAACTCACGGACCCGGATCAGCCCGCCGCGTGAGCGTGGCTCATCGCGGAACTTGGTCTGGATCTGATAGACCATGAAGGGCAACTGGACGTGGCTCTTGATCTCGTTCCGGCACAGCGCCACGACTGCTTCCTCGTGCGTCATTGCGAGGACCATGCCGTGTTCCGCCCGGTCGGTGAACCGAACAAGCTCCGATCCCACCGATTCATATCTTCCGGACTCGTCCCAAAGATCCCTGGGAAGGACGACGGGCATGAGCACCTCCTGCCCGCCGATCCGATCCATCTCCTCGCGCACGATTCGTTCGATCTTGCGCATCACGCGCAAGCCCGGCGGCAAGAGCGAATAGATCCCGTTCGCCACCTGCCGCGCATACCCGCCGCGCAACAGAAATGCGTGACTCTCCAGCACGGCCTCTGCGGGCCGCTCCTTGTACCGGGTTCCTAACAACTGGCTGAGTCTCATTTCTCAACGCTCCAATCGCGCTTCGAGGAGTTTTCGGAACCGTTCGTTGCGCCGGAGGGGTTCAAGGCGGGGTTCGTTGGAAAGCGCTTCCCGGAGATCTGGGGCATGCTCGATGGCCTTGGCAAACGCGTTGACGGCGTCCTCGTCGCGTTCCGGAAAACGGGCCGTAAGGAAGAAACCCAGTTCCATGAAACCGGCGGGATTCCTCGGCTCGAGTTCAGCGCCGAAACGGAGTCGCTCCTCGGCTTCGGTAAGCTTGCCGCGGCGGGCCAATACGACGCCCATCATCCGGTGCACGGGCCCGGCGATGGGGACCATCCGAACACAGTCCCGCAATGCCGCCTCGGCGGCCACCCACTTGCCGTCGCGGATAGCTTCCTGGGCCCGCATCCAACGGCGCTGGAATCGCACGCGCCGCCAACGCGCCACGGCGAACCTTGCGAACAGGATCGCGATCAAGAGGGCCAGCCCTAAGTAGTAGTTGCTCAACGCTTCGTCAATGCTCCCTTGTGCGGAAAAACGTGAGGAAACTCCGCCGGATACGCGCTTCATATCCTGGACAGGTGGTGTAATGGTACCCGATCCGGACGGACGATTGCGAGAGCGTACCGAAGAACCCGGGCGATTGGTTCCGTGGCCGCGGCGTCCTCGCCGCGTTTTCGTCAAGAGGCGCTTGACGCAGGGTGCTTCCGCCGAAACGCGGCGAGGACGCCGCGGCCACGGAACCGCGCGAATGCCGAAAGATGCTCGGTTTGCTCTTACATGCAAATCAGGCGAGGTGTTCCGCGCTTGCACTCTCCCGCGCGCTTTGGTAACATTCCTTTGCGCACTTGGCATGAGGTTATTGAAGTTTGCGGCCATTCCGTCTGAGGTCCCTCAGGCGTTCGCTTGCCGAAAACGCCCCAAATAACCAATGAGGCAGTCTTTTTCTTATGGAACATAAGAGCCCTTCATCAGGTTTGTTTGCGGAAACCACAGTTTGTCGCCTCTTGACAAACTGTGACGTGCAGAATTGCTACCAGTGCGGCAAGTGCACGGCCGGCTGCCCAATGGCGGAGCGGATGGACGTGATGCCGAACCAGGTCGTCCGCCTCGTCCAACTGGGCGAATTGGACCGCGCCACGCGATGTCTCGCCGTCTGGTATTGCGTCTCGTGCCAGACCTGCACGGCCCGCTGCCCGCAGTCGGTGGATTGCGCGGGCATCCTGGACGGCGTCCGCCAGATGGCAGTCGAAAACGGCGTCGTGCCGCCGGAGCAGCGCCGGGTCTATCTTTTCCAGAAGGCTTTTCTGGACAACATCCGAAAGAATGGACGCGTGAATGAGGTCGAACTGATCGGGCAGTTCAAGACGGTCGCGTTCATGAAGGATTTCAACGTGCCGCTGCTTCTCAAGGACGCCTTCCTGGCGCCTAAGCTGATGCAGCGGAGCAAATTCCATTTGGCCGGGGAGAAGGTCAAGGACCGCGGCGTGGTCCGGCGCATCTTCGACCGCTGCACAAAGCACGACGCGGCGCAGACGCAAACCGCGGCGAAAGAGGCTTAGCCGATGATGCAGTTTGGCTACTATCCGGGTTGCGCGCTCCACGGCTCGTCGAACGACTACGAGAAATCCGTCCAGGCATGCATGAAATCGCTCGGCGTGGATTTGCACGAGTTGGACGACTGGATCTGCTGCGGCGCGACCGCGGCCCACTCGCTCAACCATCTTCTCTCGCTGGCGCTGCCCGCGCGGAACCTCGGCATCGCCGAGCGCGACGGCCTCAAGGACGTCCTGGCCCCGTGTCCCATGTGCTCGATGGAATTGCTGAAGGCGCGCCGCGCACTGTGCGACGACGCTGCGTTGCGCAAGCAGGTATCCGAGATCGTCGAGTTGAAAGTGGAAGGCAAGACGGACGTCATCAATCTGATCCAGTTGTTCCAGAAGGTCGGATTGGACCGCATCCGTGAAGTGGTGAAGCGCCCCCTCGAAAACATCAGCGCCGCCTGTTACTACGGCTGCCTCCTGACGCGGCCCCCGAAGGCGGTTCAGTTCGACGACTGTGAACAGCCGCATTCCATGGAAGACATCCTCGAAGCGCTAGGCGCGAGGGCGGTTCGCTGGAACTACGCGACGGAGTGCTGCGGCGCGGGCATGACCATCGCCAACGAGTCCACGGTGCTCGATCTTTCGAACAAGATCCTCGGCAATGCGGCGGCGCACGGCGCGAACTGCATCGTGGTGGCGTGCCCGATGTGTCACGTCAACCTGGACATGAAGCAAGGCGACATCGAGCGGAGCCACGGCGTGAAACACCAACTAATGGTCTATTACCTTTCCGACCTGGTCGGATTGGCGCTAGGGCTGAGCGAGCAGGATTTGGGGGTGGATAAGCATTTCGTGGTGAAGGCGCAGGAAGCGACGGCGGCAGTGCCGTGAGGCGAAAGGAGGAACTCCCGTGAAAAAGAAAGCGATTCTCGCTGTACTCTCGGTTGTATTCCTTGGCGGCTGTGGGCTTTTCGTGTCGCAGGAAGAGAAGGCGGAGTGGCAGGTGATTCAAACGCTGGGTCCACACATTCGTGCTGACGGAGAGGAAACACAGTTTGCGATTGAGCATTTGGACGAAGGATATGCGGTAATACTCACCACGGGAGTACCCGGCGCGAGCGAACCGAAGAGTGAACCGGCCTCTTATTGGGTAAAAGGGAATGAAGCGTTCGCGGTCAACGAGGCGGCGCGGAAGATATCGCCGACATTGCCTGCTTCTCCCAGCAATATTACGCACGAACGTGTAATGGAAGCTGCCAGGAGATGGATAGAGAAGTGAGACTGGCAATGGTGCCTCGATTACGATTGCGAGCACGAATGCGAGCAGTATCTTAATGTTTGTACGCTTTGTGGTGAAAAACGAATCTGGAAACGGTGATTAATGGCGAGAATAGGCGTTTTTATCTGCTGGTGCGGTGAGAACATCGCACGCACGGTCGACGTGGAGCGGGCGACGCAGGAAGTAGCCGAGATTCCCGGCGTCCGTTGCACCGTCAACTACAAGTACGTGTGCTCGGACCCCGGGCAGGCGATGATCCGAGATCGGATCAAGGCCGACAAGCTCCAGGGCGTCGTTGTGGCGTCCTGCTCGCCGCACATGCACCTGAAGACTTTCCGCGCGGCCGCCAAGGCCGCCGGACTGAACCCGTATCTCGTCGAGATGGCTAACATCCGCGAGCAGTGCTCGTGGGTCCATCGCAACCGCGAAGAAGCTACGGCGAAAGCGATCGACCTGATCCGCATGACGGTCGGGAAGGTGTTGCGGAACCGGGCGCTCGACCCGATCAAGGTGCCGTTGACGAAACGCGCGCTGGTGATCGGCGCGGGCGTTGCCGGCATCCAGGCGGCGCTCGATATCGCGGACGCGGGGTTCGAGGTGGTCCTTGTCGAACGCGATCCTTCCGTCGGCGGCAAGATGGCCGGCCTCTCCGAGACGTTCCCGACGCTGGACTGCTCGCAATGCATCCTGACGCCGCGCATGGTCGAGGTCGGGCAGCACCCGAACATCAGGCTACACAGCTACTCGGAAGTCGAGTCGGTCGAGGGCTACGTCGGCAACTTCAAGGTGAAGGTGCGCAAGAAGGCGCGTTACATCGACATGGACAAGTGCACGGGCTGCGGCGATTGCTGGACCAAGTGCCCGTCGAAGCGCAAGTTGAGCGAGTTCGACTACGGCCTCGCGCCGCGCAAAGCGATCTATATGCCCTTTCCACAAGCCGTGCCCGCAAGGCCGGTAATAGATCGTGACGCGTGTCTCCATTTCATCCGCGATGCCTGCGGCACATGCAAGAAGAAATGCCAGGCGGGCGCGATCAACTTCGATGATGAAGACCGGCTGGTCGAGGAAGAGGTCGGCGCCGTCATTGTGGCCACCGGCTATCAGCTCTACGACATCGCCAAGGACCAGAAGAACGCCAAGTACTCGGGTTACGGCGAGTACGGCTACGGGCTATACAAGGACGTCATCAACTCGCTCCAGTTCGAGCGGCTGGTCTCCGCGTCGGGCCCCACGGGCGGCGAGATCAAACGCCCCTCCGACGGCGAGACGCCTAAGAACATCGTCTTCATCTCGTGCGTGGGTTCCCGCGACTGCGCTAAGGGCATCTCTTACTGCTCGAAGATTTGCTGCATGTACACCGCCAAGCACACGATGCTCTACAAGCACAAGGTGCACGAGGGGACGGCGCACGTCTTTTACATGGATATTCGCGCGGGCGGCAAGAACTACGAGGAGTTCGTGCGCCGCGCAATCGAACAGGACGGCGCGCAATACCACCGGGGCCGCGTCTCGAAGATTACCGAGGAGAACGGCAAGCTGATCGTGCGCGGCGCGGACACGCTGGCCGGCGTGCCCGTAACCATCGAGGCGGACATGGTCGTCCTCGCGGCGGCGATGCGCCCGTCCGACGGCGTGCTCGAACTCGCGCAGAAACTGAAGATCGGCTACGACGAGTTCGGCTTCCTGTCCGAATCGCACCCGAAGTTGCGCCCGGTCGAGACGAACACCGCGGGCGTCTACGTGTGTGGCGCGTGCCAGGCCCCGAAGGACATTCCGGAAGCGGTGGCGCAGGCCTCGGCCTCGGCGGCCAAGGTCCTTGTGATGTTCAGCAAGAGCGAGTTGACGCGGGAGCCGGAGGTCGCGCAGATCAACGAGCAGTTGTGCGCGGCGTGCTACGCGTGCGTGCGGACATGCCCGTACAATGCCATCGACAAGGCGGAGATCCGCGACCGCAAAGGCAATCTGATCAAGTACACGGCACGCGTGAATCCCGGCTTGTGCATGGGCTGCGGCACGTGCGTGGCCGTATGCCCGTCGAAGAGCGCGGACCTGGAAGGGTTCAGCGAACAGCAAATCTACGAAATGGTTAGGAATCTCATATGAGTATGTCTCCACGGTCCCTTGAATGAGAGGGCTTGTTTCGGTATAATTAGGTATGGATTCATATCAATTGGGTATGTAGCAGCGGAGGGCTTTCCGATGAAAGCGATTGTTGCTGAACGAGGACAAGTTACGATTCCAAAGGACCTTCGCGACCGGCTTGGGATCACCTCTGGAACGGTGATCGATTTTCACGAAGAGAACGGCCGACTGGTTGCGGAAAAAGTAATGGAGACCGATCCCGTGGCGTCCGTCATGGGCTGTCTTGTGCTCGACAGGCCCACGGACCAGATTATAGCGGAATTGCGGGGAGACAAGTGATCACGGGTGTTGACACGAGCGTGTTGATCGACGTGTTTCGGGATGACCCGAATCACGGTCGGCCCTCCGCGGAGGCCTTGCGGCGCTGCATCCGAGACGGGCGGCTTGTGGCCTGTGACATTGTCTGGGCCGAACTAGCCGGGCTCTTCCCGTCTCAGGATCAGTTTGAGGCGGCCATGAGCCGGCTGGATATTGGCTTTCTTCCCATGGAACGCTCCGCGGCCTTGTGCGCCGGGGCGATGTGGCGAGAGTACCGGGCGCAGGGAGGAACGCGCGAACGTATCATCGCGGATTTCCTGATCGCCGCCCACGCGCGGGTGCAATGCGACCGGCTGTTGACGCGTGACCGCGGTTTCCGCCGTGACTACTTCAAGGATTTGACGGTTATCGACCCTTCGGTCTAGGTTGCACCGATGGCTAAGACTAATCGAGAAGAAGGACGATTGTGAATAGCGAATTCGAACCGAAAATCGTCGCGTACGTTTGCAACTGGTGCACGTACCTCGGCGCGGATCTCGCGGGCACTAACCGCCTCGAGTACCCGTCCAACGTGCGGATCATCCGGCTGCCGTGCACGGGCCGCATCGATTTCAATCTGCTGATCAAAGCGCTGGAGGCGGGCGCGGACGCCGTGATCGTCTCGGGTTGCCACCCTGGCGATTGCCATTACACGGCCGGCAACTACCACGCGCGGCGCCGCTGGATCCTGTTCCGCGAGTTGCTCGATACCCTCGGCATCGACATGGAGCGCATCCACTTCGCGTGGATATCCGCCGCGGAGGGCAAGAAATTTCAGCAGACCATCACCGAGATCACGGAGCGCACACGCAAACTTGGCCCCTATGCCGCCTACAAGAAGATATGTGAGGCCGGCGTATGATCGAACAACTGCGCCAGACATGCCGCCGCCTTCTCGAGGAAGGAAAGGTGAATGTAATCATCGGCTACGGCCAAGCCTCGGCGGACGGCCCCGCGTATCCCGTCTTTGTCACGAAGCCGGAGGACGTCGATAAGTTGGTGTGGAACGAACGGTGTTTCGCCAATTTGACGACGTACCTGACCCGGAAGGACGTCAAGGCGCTCGGCAAACCGGCCATCATCGTGAAAGGCTGCGATGAACGCACGATTGTCGTGCTCCAGCAGGAATCGCAGATCGACCGCGCGTCGCTGTACGTCATCGGCGTGGCCTGCGAGGGCGTCGGCAAACCGCGCGCGTCCAAGTGCGGCGCCTGCGACGTGCGCCTGCCCCGATCCGCCGATGAGGTAATCGGCGAGGCGGTCGCGTCCGGCGAGGCCAACGGGCGCTACGCCGAAATCAAGGAGTTCCTCAAGAAATCACCCGCCGAACGCATGGCGTACTGGATCGAGGAACTGTCGCGCTGCGTCAAGTGCTACGCGTGCCGGGAAGTCTGTCCGTTGTGTTACTGCAACCGGTGCATCGTGGACAAGAACCGTCCGGCCGTCATTGATACGTCGGCGACGCTCAAGGGCAACTTCGCGTGGCAGATAGTGCGCGCGTTCCATCAAGCGGGGCGTTGCGTGAGTTGCGGCGAATGCACGCGCGCGTGTCCGGCCGGCATCAACCTGTCCCTGCTGAACCTGACACTGGCCCACGCCGCCGAAGAGCACTTCAACTATCGCGCCGGCATGGACCAGGAAACGCCGCCCATCATTGGTTCATACAGCATGGAAGACAAGGAGGGATTCATCCTGTGAGCGAAGTCATCACACGGAAGAGCCTTCAGGAATTGGTCGACGCATGGATCGGCCAGGGGAACGCCGCGGCGGGCCCGGCGTTCGTGAAACCGGACGTGTGCATGTACGCGCCTCTAGCGTCCGGGCAGGCGTTGGCTCTTGACGGCTTTGTGCATCCGGCCAACTCGATCAAGGAATTCTTCTTTCCCAGAAACGAGAAGATCTACACGTACCGGTTCAAGGGCCACAAGCTGGAGTTGGACGATCTCGATCCGCCGCAGACGCCCCGGTTGATCATCGGCGCGCGTCCATGCGACGCCGCCTCGATGGCGATCCTTGATCGCGTCTTCAACTGGGATTACAAGGACAAGTTCTACAACGTCCGGCGCGAGGCGGCGACAATCGTCACGCTCGGCTGCGCCGAATATGACGGCAACTGCTTCTGCACGTCGGTGGGGCTGGGCCCCGTGGCGGAAAAGGGTTCCGACGCGATGCTGCTGGCGCTCGGCGGCGGCGAATTCGAGGTCCGGTGTTTCACCGACAAGGGAAAGGCCTTGTTCTCCGGAAAGACGCAGACCTCGTCGAAGGAAGCGAAAAAGATCCCCGGCCCGGAGAACCGGGTGGACGTGGAACTCATCGCCGCGCAACTCGAGAGGAATTTCGAGGACCCCGCGTGGCGCGAGATCGCGTTGCGCTGTCTAGGGTGCGGCGCCTGCGCATACACGTGCCCTACGTGCCACTGCTTCGATATCGTCGACGAGGGCAACGCGTCGGGCGGCGCGCGAATGAAGAACTGGGATAGTTGCCAGTTCCCGATGTTCACTATGCACGCTTCAGGACACAATCCGCGCTCGACGCAGGGCCAGCGGCAGCGTCAACGGATACAGCACAAATTCCGCATCTATCCCGATAAGTTCGGCGAGATCCTGTGCACCGGGTGCGGGAACTGCACGCGGAACTGTCCGGTGGGGCTCGGCGTTCTCAACACGCTTATGGGCCTGCGCGAGCATGCGCTGCGGAGCGCGACCGAGGTAAGAGGGTAGTCATGGATAACGTTTACATACCGGAGCTGATGGAAGTCATCAAGGTTCAGCAGCACACCGCGGACGTGAAATCCGTACGCATACGATTCATCGACGAAGCCGCCGCCGGGAGGTTCTCCTTCGACGTCGGCCAGTTCGGAATGTTCTCGGCCTTCGGGTCGGGCGAGTCCACCTTCAACATCTGCTCGAGTTCGACCTGGAAGGATTACATCGAGTTCTGTTTCCGCAAGACCGGCAGGGTCACCGAAGTGCTGTGGCAGATCGACGAAGGCGACGTCATCGGTTTCCGCGGGCCGTACGGCAACGCGTACCCCACGCAACAGTGGGAAGGCAAGAACCTGATCTTCATCGCCGGCGGAATCGCCATGCCGCCGATCCGCTGCGCAATCTGGTACGCCATCGAGAACCGCGCAAGATTCGGCGACATCACCATCGTCTACGGAGCGCGCACCGTCGGCGACCTGGTCTTCGTCGACGAGCTCGACGAGTGGGCGAAACACGAGCGTGTCCGGGTGATCCAATGCGTTGATCCAGGCGGCGAGACGCCCGAATGGAAAGGCGAGATCGGTCTGATCCCGCACGTCATCGAACGCGCAAACATCCCCGCCGATAACAGCATCGCGCTAGTCATCGGCCCGCCCATCATGATCAAGTTCACGCTGCCCGTGCTCGACAAAATGGGCCTGGGCAAAGGCGATATCTACACCAGCCTCGAAAACCGCATGAAATGCGGCATCGGCAAATGCGGACGCTGCAACTGCGGCCCCGTCTATGTCTGCAAAGAAGGCCCCGTCTTCACCCTCGAACAGATCAGCCAAATGCCGCAGGACTACTGATCGATCTTTGCGCGAATCCGCACCAGAGGAAGCAGCAACGATCGCAGGCGCTCAGTACTCAACAGGGTGGAAATCCAGGGCGTACTCACCTTTTCTGATCACTGCTTTGAAGAGCGGAGGTCTTGGGTTCTTCCGTTGCAGGATTTCTACGATTTCCTGCTCATCCGCTGGGTGAATCCTGCAGCCGAGAATGACCTCCACCAGAGCATGATCTGGATAGCACCATGTTCTGGCATTGTCTTTCAACCCCACGACGCAGCGATATTCTCTCTCATAGCTCCAATCCAGGGATTTCGTCCTGACTGCCGTGCGTAACATTTCGCCCGGCGGAGGTCGTTCCGCGATCTTGAACACGGGAAATCTGTCAGCGTATTCAACTCTTATGATATCACCGCCGAGGGCCTCTTCTTTGTGGATCTGTTCGAGGACTTCCTCGAGTCCCGCCAGGCTGAAGCCGACGCAGAGACCACCGTGTGAGTCGGCATAATGTCCCCACATCAAGAGGTTTGACCTTGTTTTGGATAGGCACAGGAGACCCGCGTTCTGGTCCGCGTCTTCTCTGATCAAACGTGTCTGCCTTTCCGCAAAACCAGGAGCGAGGATTTCTGCAGATCGTTTGTCTACGCGAGCTCGCAATTCATCTGGGGACTCGTTCAGGTCATCCTTCATTGCCTCCTTCTCCAGGCATTTCCGTAGGAGCACGGGATCCTCTGGCCATTCTATTTCGAACTGGCAATCAAAGGGGTCGTTGAACGAACTTGCCACGGCAAAGTGGAGTTCATTATCCGTAAGTAACTTCTTGTGACACGCGTTATGCCAGGACATGTACCTGTAGAGCGGCGCAGGAAGCGGGTCATCTTCGGAAGACGAGACCTGCATCACCTCCTTACGAAGGACTTCAGCAGCGTATGCGAGCGATGCATGAATGTCGTCAAGCGTGAGCTGCGGGTATTCGGTGAGGATTTGTTCGGGCGCCATCGCATCAGCGAAACTCCCGACGATAGTCCTGACGGGCACACGGGTACCCTTTATGCAAGCCTCGCCGCGATGCACGCCCGGGGCAACGCTGATTCGGTCCTGCCAGTTAACGCGGTCCATGGTGTCTAGTCCCCACATGTCTCACAACACGCCCGTTGCCGAAGTCAGTCGTTGCACAACGCAAAGGGGTCTCAACTGTAGGGTGGGTGAAACGGAGCGAAACCCACCCTACAACTGATTGCGTGATGCTCGCGCCGGGCATTCACGTCCGGTTCAGCCTGCATGGGCAAGCGGGCGGACCGCCAGGACTTCGCCTGCATTCAATGGTTCGATATCTGATTGCTTGACGGCCACGATCCACAGTGACTCGCCGAGTGCGTTGTGGATCTCGAGGATGCAACCTTCTTCTCCTCCCGCCGGGTGAGGCACATAATCGACCAAGACCGCCACGTCGCCTTTTTTCACGCCCTTGTCATCCAGGTTTCGCCGCAGGGCCACATGTTGGTACAGTTCGAGTTTCATCGGAATCTCTCCCGTATGGGTTTGAGTGTAACAAAGTGAACGCTGCCGTCCAAGCGCCATTTGATCCAGATAAGCAACACGCTCAGGCCGCGTCCATTTGGCCCCTTCAATATGCCCTCTTGACGGAGGAACTCTCCGTACTCGCTCTCTCCATCAGAGACGGCTTCCACCGAAAAAGCCAGTTCGCGCAAGGCCATCTCTAGCACATGAGGCTCTTGAATGGAAAAGCCGCCTTGCGCGAAGAATCCGGATTTATCATCGTAACGTCGCGGGACAAGCAGGTACTGCGTCAGTTTCTCTTCCGCGATAATCAACGTGTCAGGTATTCGCACGTCAATGTGCTCCGGCAACAGAACCATTACAAATGGAACGAGTCTATAGTATCCCGCTCACCAACGGCACGAAGGATGTGCCATCCTATGACACGCGATCTTCATGTGCTGCAAAACGCCGCCCTGCTTGACGGCAAGAATGGCCGCTAACCTTTTCTCTGACTTCCTCCCATGACAAGGCAGAGCCAGGGTTATTCAGGAGGTTGGCCTTTCTACGGGCAAGTTCGTCCTTCTGCCACTCGTGAACAGGGATTGCGTCGGGGGTCGCCGCCAATTCATCCCAAAGGTCTTCGACAAGTTGGAGCTTCTCTGCCGTGCTCAGGTCGAACAGTGAGCCAATGTCGGGCGTCATCGTCTTGTACTCCTTCAAGCTCGTTGGACTTGCGCCGGATGACGATACTTTATGGTCGCACCTGTCGCCAAGGAAGTCAAACACCAAGAACTCAAGTTGTAGGGTGGGTGAAGCGCGCGCGGGGCCTTTACATCCGGTTCAGCCTGCGTGGGCCAGCGGGCGGACCGCCAGGACTTCGCCGGCATTCAATGGTTCGATATCTGATTCCTTGACGGCCACGATCCACAGTGACTCGCCGAGTGCGTTGTGGATCTCGATAATGCAGCCCTCTTCTCCTCCCGCCGGGTGAGGCACATAATCGACCAAGACCGCCACGTCGCCTTTTTTCACGCCCTTGTCATCCAGGTTTCGCCGCAGGGCCACATGTTGGTACAGTTCGAGTTTCATCGGAATCTCTCCCGTATGGGTTTGAGTGTAACAAAGTGAACGCTGCCGTCTAAGCGCCATTTGATCCAGATAAGCAACACGTTCCCGTCTTCGCCTTGAGACAAACCGACCTCCGCAAGACTTCTGAGAGCCTGTGAAAAAATGCCCGGCGCGAGAAAAGGCTTGACATTTATAGA
>CAZPMT010000145.1:0-14044 GCA_964587655.1 uncultured Nitrospiraceae bacterium | reverse complement strand
TCCACGCCGTCCACCATTTCGGGAAGCACGTTCAATCTTGACTGCCGAATCTAGGATCAAGTGTCTTAGCTCGGCCTTGAGCTGCCGCCCCCGCGAAGTACGTCTTGATCTTTGCGTCTCCGCGTCTTTGCGTTGAGATCATTAACGCAAAGACGCGGAGACGCAAAGAAGGAAGAGGAACAAGCGGAAGATCCTGAAAAGGATCATTCTTCCGTCGTTGAACGCGCGCGCGGCGTGCGGTACTGCCGCGGACTGATGTTGTGCTTGAGCACGCGCAGTCCCATGATGCGTTCCGTGATGCCGAGGGCCTTTGCGGCCTTGGCCTTGTTGCCTCGGGCGTTCTTGAGCGCATCGATGATCATGTCGCGCTCGAGGCTCTCCAGCGCATCATCGAGGGCGGCCCGGACAACCGTTCCGGTTGCTTCGGCGGTCTGGAGGGTGGGGGGGAGGTGATGGCCGTGCAGCACGTCGTTGCCGGTCAGGATCACGGCGCGCTCGATCACGTTCTCGAGTTCGCGCACGTTCCCCGGCCAATGATATCGCGTCAGCATGTCAATGGCCGAGGTCGATATCCGCCGCACGTTCTTGTTGTTAGCCTTGCTGTATTTCTCGACGAAATAATCGGCTAGGAGCAGGATATCCGTCCGCCTTTCGCGGAGCGGGGGAATGTGAATCGGGAACACGTTCAGGCGGTAATAGAGGTCCTGGCGGAACTGCCACTTCCCCATGAGTTCTTCGAGGTCGCGGTTCGTCGCCGTGATGACGCGCACGTCCACGCGGATCGTCTCGCTTCCGCCGACGCGCTCGAACTCCCTCTCCTGCAACACGCGCAACAGTCGGATCTGCGTGGCGGGGGAGAGGTCGCCGATCTCGTCGAGGAAGATCGTGCCGCCCTGCGCCAGTTCAAAACGCCCCTTGCGCTGGGTGACGGCCCCCGTGAACGCGCCTTTCTCGTGACCGAACAACTCGCTCTCGATTATCGACTCGGGCAGCGCGGCGCAGTTCACGCGGATGAACGGCTTGTTCGCGCGCAGGCTGTTGTAGTGGATGGCGTGTGCGACGAGTTCCTTGCCGACGCCGCTCTCGCCGCGGATGAGGACCGTGGCGTCGCCCTTTGCCACCTGCGCGATAAGGTTGAACACGGCCTGCATCGCGCTCGAGTTGCCGATGATGTTGGCCGGCCGGAACCGCTCGCGGAGTTCCTCGTTCAGGCGAAGGTTCTCTTCGATTAGCCGCTGTCGTTCCTCCTGCGCCTCGCGGCGAAGCCGCACTGCCTGGGCGACCATCGAGGCGATGATGGACAGCAGACGCCCGTCTTCCTCGAGCGACACGGATCCTTCAAACAGCCGGTCAACGCTCAGTGTGCCGATCACTTCGTTGCCGATCTTGATGGGAACGCAGATGAAGGAGATGTCCCCTTTCGACAGGTTCCTCGCGCGCGTGCGATTGAGAAACGTCGGCTCCTCCGAGATTCGCGGCACGACGATCGGACGCCCGCTCTGAACCACCATGCCCGTCACGCCCTCGCCGGGTTTGTACCGGCCCCGCTCCAACTGCTTTTCGGACAGGCCGTGGGCGATCTCGATCGAGATCTCCCCTGTATCCCGGTTCAGCAGCGTAAGCGTCCCGCGCAACATGCCCGTATGCTTCGCAATCGCGGCAAGAACGGATCCCAACTCCCCGCTGAGATCCATGGTGCGGTCCAGCGTTTGGCTGATGTCGAAAAGCAGGGCGAGCTCGGAGACCTCGCCCCTGATTTCCGGTTTCTCGGCGGAAAGTTCTTCCATTCGATTGCGCCCCGGCGTGTAGAGGACGTTAATAGCAGTCCATTTCCTACGTCATGGTAGGAAATGCGAAGGGCAAAGTCAACTTCCTCGGCGGAAGAAGTTCATACGAAAACGTACGGAAGTCCCACGGTTGAGGCCGAGAGGAATTGTCAGAACCGTGGACGAAGTGGACTTTGTGGACGACGTGGACGAGAACGAGACTCACCAGGCGGATGAAGGCCAATTTCGAGACGTGAACCCCTTACCTTATACACCGTCTTGCGTCCGTAGCTGCGAAATTGTACCCTTGGACAAGACTACCGGATTGTAGAGGGAAGGCTTATGGACTTTGTCCTGTTGCGAGTTGCCATCGTGTGCCTTGTGTTGCTCGCTGGTTCGGCTTGGTCTGAGGAACGGCAGATCACGTTCTCGCCCAAGAACCACTGTCTCGACAACAACGACAACTTCTCGATGGATGGCAGGTTCCTCTGCTACGACACTCGGGACATGCTGGGTCCGGGGATCGACAACTGTCAGACGATCGAGAAAGCCGAGATTGCGACCGGGATCGAGACCGTCCTCTACAAGCCGGACAAGTCGGTAACGGGTGAACGGCCTGCGCCGGGCGTGGGCGCGGCCTCATTTTGTCCCGTGGCGAACAAGGTGGCCTTCATTCATGGCCCGCCAGTCGAGGAAGTGCCCAAACGTGGCCCATACGCAAAGCCGAACCGGTGCGGCATGGAGGTTGAAGCGGACGGCAGCGGAAAAGGTGCGTGGCTCGATCTGCGCGATATCGAGACCGCGCGCGATACACTTCCGGGCGCTCATCGCGGCGGCACGCATCGGCACGAGTACTCGCTCGACGGGAAACGGATCGGTTTCACTTACGATGATTTCCTCCTGCCGCAGTACGACCGGACGATCGGCTATGTGGAGACAAACCCGAAGTCGCCTAAAGGCGCGACGCACTACTTCGCGATCCTCGTGCCTGTCGCGGCCAAAGAAACGGCCAAGCCCGGCGAGATCGAAAAGGCCTACGCGGATTCCTGGGTCGGTGCAAAGGGCCTCATGCGCGCCTTTATCGGTAAGGTCCGCAACCCCGACGGAGTGACGTACGAGGAATCGCTGTTCGTGGTTGACGTGCCAGCGGACGTGGACATCACGACCGCCCATTCCGGTTCGGCCACGCGGTTTCCTTCACCGCCGAAGGGCGTGCGCGTGCGACGCCTGACTCATGCGTGGGCAGGCGGCACGGTGCGCGGGTCAGCAGGCGGTCAAAGGATTGCCTATTACGGCCACGCCCAGGACGGCTCGACACAGCTCTTCGCCGTCGCTTCCGATGGATCCGACGAGAGTCCCGATCTCACTAAGCGCCCGATCCAGGTTACACATCTTCCCAAAGGCGCGGGTCCGGGTCTCCGCTGGCATCCGAGCGGCGACTGGGTCTTCTGCACGAGCGGAAACGCCGTCGTCGCCAGTCGAACGGCGGGAAGGAATCTTGGAGACCCCGTGTTCCTTACTGGCAAGGAAGCTCCTGCTCGAAATGAGTTGGTGGTCTCACCTGACGGCAAGACGCTGGCCTTCACAAGACTGGTCTCCACGTCCGACAAGGATGGAAAGCCTGTCAAGACATGCACCGGCGCCGACCTGTCGCAGATCTTCGTGTTGGACGTTGCCGCCAAGATGGCGCATCGATGACGGAGCCTGCATGGGGCCGGGAGTTGTGCGTTCGTGAGGAAGCAAGAGTAAAGCGGCAAGAAAGCTTGTGAAAAGATCGGATAAGATGGACGCACAGACTGCCAGTCTGCGCCTCCGTTTGCGGTCGATCCGCTAGACGCTTCACAGGCGGCACGGAAGGCGAATCCGGAGGATTACGGCGTGCAACTGATCAGCGAATTGAATCCCATCCTGCAGGCCTTGCTGGCGACCTTGTTCACGTGGTTCGTCACCGCGCTCGGAGCGTCCTTGGTCTTCTTTACTCGGACCATCAATCAACGCTTTCTCGACGGCATGCTGGGGATGGCGGCAGGCGTCATGATTGCCGCGAGCTTCTGGTCGCTCTTGGCGCCAGCAATCGAACTGAGCGCCGAACTGGGCGTTCCGGAATGGTTGCCCGCAACCATCGGCTTCTTGAGCGGAGGCGCATTCCTTTGGACGATTGACAAAATACTGCCGCATCTTCACGTGGGACTTGCTGTGTCCCAGGCGGAGGGCATCAAGACATCGTGGCAGCGGAGCACCCTGCTCGTCCTGGCGATAACGCTGCACAACATTCCTGAAGGATTGGCTGTCGGCGTGGCTTTCGGCGCGGTGGCCAGCGGCATATCCGGGGCCACGCTGGGCGGTGCAGTCGCCCTTGCCGTTGGCATCGGTCTGCAGAACTTCCCCGAGGGAACGGCCGTGGCTATGCCGCTGCGCCGCGAGGGCATGTCCATGCATAAGAGCTTTTTCTGCGGACAGCTTTCCGGGGTGGTGGAACCGATAGCCGGCGTACTCGGCGCTCTCTCCGTCATGGTGATGAGGCCAATCCTGCCTTACGCTTTGGCATTCGCCGCAGGCGCAATGATCTTCGTCGTTGCCGAGGAACTCATCCCTGAAGCACAGCGCAAGGGAGATACCGATATCCCGACCATCGGCGTAATGATCGGCTTTGCCATAATGATGGTATTGGATGTCGCGTTGGGCTGATTGCTCCGGGATTGTGTCGCGTGACGCAGGGTGTCTATGCGGCAAGCCGGCGGGCTTCAGCGACGGCGTAGGTGAAGATGGCCTGGGCGGCGGCGGGTTTGGTTTGGTAGCCGCTGTTGCGGGTGGTTTCCTGGCGGATTACCACAATGTCAACGCCTTTGCTGGATTGCGACTCGATAACGACTTTCCGGGGTGGGGGCAACAGGGCGAGGGGTCGTTTCGCGGTGAACTCGGGCCGGGCGACGATCACGCAGTAGCAGTAGGGGTAGTCGGTCCCCTGAACGCTGTTGATGGACACTTGCACCTGGACGCCGAGGAAGCCTTCCGGGGCGTTTGCGTATATGACGAGCCCCTTGACGTCGCACGGAACATCTGCCTCTTGTCCCTTGACGCGCGAGGTTTGAAGCTGGAACTGGAACTCCTCGCCGTCTCGCGGGGCGGACTTGAGCGTGTCGGCCAGTTGGAGGAGCAGGTTGCATTTTACGACCAACTTGTCGTTCTTGAGTATTCGCCGCGCGCCGGTGAACCAGAACGGAAGGAAGACGGCGGCCGTGTTGCAGGCGATCATGATCGCCAGGGATTCGGACGTCCGAATGAAGTGAAATGTCGCGGCGTATACGCCCGCGGAAAGCAGTATGAGCGATATCACGCCTTGCCAGGAAGTGATATCGAACAAGTCGCGATCCCACCGTCTCTGGCGTTTGGCCACGTCGAGAATGCGCTGGATCTCGTCGCGATGGACCGGGCGCCAGTCCTCGGCCTTTCCGGTTGTGCGAACGACGTTCTGGTAGCCTTTGGTGAGCAGCGGCAGCACGCCTGCAAGTACCACGGCGACGCCGACCCAGAAAAGGGATTGGGCGAGGACTATCTGCATCGCGAATCCGAGCGCGATCAGGGAAAACGATAGGGCGAGCCGCACGGAATAAGGAAGTCCTTTGAGGACATGGAAGCAGATGTCGCCCCGTCGTTCAGCGGCCGGCAGTAGCATGGGCTGTTCTCCTTGGGATGTTCGACGGATCTGACGGATCGGACGGATCTGACGGATCGGGCAAGTTGAATGCGGCAGCGCCCTGCAATTCCGCGTATCCAAAGTGACGCCAGTAGAGTGGGCAGCCGCTCTGGCACAATGCGAAGTCTTCGCACGCCCTGCACGCGTCCGGCGCGAATCGTTTCTCGCGCAGCCAGCGTCCTCTGGCGGAATCCCAGATCGCGCGGAACGGGCCGTGCAGCAAGTTGCCGACAGGCTCCGGCCAACTCGAACAGGGCAGCACGTCGCCGGTGGGCGATACCGACAGGAGGCCGTCGCACGCGGCGCAGCCTTTGTTGCCGAGTTGGTGCGCGACCGGATTAAAGATGCACAGCGGAGTGGGGGAGTACCACATGAATTCGACGCCGCTGTAACGGGCTTCCTCGCGAATGTGGGGGATGAATTCCGCGGCTTCGGTATACGTCAGGTAGATGCCGGCATCTCCGCCGCGGGCTGCCGGTATGACGAGGTTCATCGAGAAACGTTCGAGCCCCATGGCGCGCACAAACTCTGGCATCTTCATCGCCGATTCGCGGTTCACGCGATTGACAGTTGTGTTCGTGTGAACGGACACGCCGGCCTCGCGCAGATACCGTATGGCCGCGACCGACGCATGGTGCGAGCCGTCCACCCGCGTCAGGGCGTCATGGATGTCCGCCTCCGGTGATTCGAGACTGACCTGCGCGCTATGGAGTCCCGCGTCGCGCAAGTTTCGCGCGGTGGCCGCGTCGATTAGAGTGCCGTTCGTGATCAGGTTCACGCGCATGCCGAGTTCATGCCGCGCGTGGCGGATCAGAACGCGGAGATCATCGCGCAGCAGCGGCTCGCCGCCCGTGAAGCTTATGCTGGGCGTCTGCGCCTCGCGACGGATGATGTCCAGGATGCGGCATGCCTCTTTCGTGGACACTTCGCCGTCTGCGTCCATCTCCTTCTTGCAGGAGCAACCCGCGTAGCAGAACTTGCAGGCGAGGTTGCAGCGGTACGTCACCGCGAGTTCGCTCAACACCGGCAACGCGTTGAATCCGAGCGCGAACGGGCGCGTCGTCACGCCTTCCGGCAAGCGGCGCTCATTCACGCATCCCTGCAAGACCTGCTTCAGGCCCACGAAGAACGCATACAGGTCGCGCCGCACATCGGGCGTCGATCCGTATGACGCCCAAAGCCCCAGCACGCTCTCGCCGTCGAGCAGCCGCTTCAGCACGCGCACGCCGCCTTCGTTCAGCTTGTGCGCCTCGTTGGGGACTTTGATGAGAAGGCAGTCCTCCTCGCGCACGAAGACGTAATCGCGCAGCCGCGCGACGTATTCGTCGATCCACTCGATAGGCGGGCATTCGATGGTCGCGGCCATGTCAGTGCGAGCCTCCGCTGACGCACGCCGAGTGGCACGCCGAGTGACACGCCGAATGACATGCGGAATGACACGCGGAATGGCATGCGTCGTGGCATGCGTCGTGACACGCGGAATGCGTGAAGCATCCCTCGAAGCACTTGTCGGAACTGAGGAACTGCGAATAACTCATCTGGCTCACGGGCGTGTCGAATTGGTTTGCGTAGTAGGCGGGATGGTGAAGCCAATAGTAGTCTTGATAGTAGTAGCGCCGCCCGGGCTGGACTTCTTCCGCGGGCTGCTCGGTTTTCGGCGGGAGGATCTGCGCGACCATCTCCTGGTAGTGCGCCTTTGTGGCGTCGACGTCGCAGTCCCACGCCTTGCGCTGAAGGTTCGTGCACACGGAACGGAAGACCTCGTCCATTTCCGCGCGGCTGAGGTCGCCGTCGCTGACGATGAACGTAAACACGGCCTGCTCGTAGGGGTTGGTGAGGGATGGATTGGGTTGCAGCGTGCTTGTCCGAAACGGATTCATGCCGGCGACGCGGATAGCGCCCAAGGTCTCGAGCCGCCCGACGATCGCGCTGAGGACCGTGGCGAAAGGCACATCGCAAAGAATGCACGCCTCGTAGATATCGAGTTCGGCGATCTTGCCCGGCTTTCGGAACGACGACAACTCGATCTTCGGCGGGATCCAGTCGTTTCGCGCCCACTGCACCTCGCTCAGACCGTCACGCGCACGGAGCATCGACCGATGCTTTGCCGACATGACCAGCAACGCGCCAGCGAGCAGAACCGCCGCCAGCGCGACGGCCGGTCCACGCGGTATCCTGCCAAAGGCCGGTGCAGGCGGTGTGGCCCGCGAACGGCGTTGCATCAGGGCCTGGTTCTGGACCGGGCGGGACTGCTCTACTTCCGCACGCGGCGCATCGAAGTATTCGCGGTCTATGTATTGCTGGATGCGGAAGTGATATTGCGGCGGCGGATTCTTTCGGTGCAGGCGGATCGTCAGCCAGTTCTTTCCTTTGTCCTCCTGGCCAAGGTAGGAGATCAGATACTCCTTGTTCATGAACGGCTCCGTCTTGAAGCCGTACGTGTCCATCTGCTGCATAGTGAGTTCGCCGGGCTGGACCTCGATCGGGTAATACACTCGGACCGTATAGTGATCCATCGGCGCGTCCCATTGGACGGGCGACCAATTGAAGAAGATCAACTCGCCGAACTGCTCGGACTTGGTTTCCCCCATATGACCGGACTTCGCGAAATCCGTCGCGTAGTCGAATTTGAAGATGACGTTGCCCGAATCGATCGCCTTGCCGCCGGCCAGCACGACGTCCCACTTGCGAGACGTTACCGGCGTGATCGACAAAGGCAAACTCTGCCTGTTGTCGTCGTAAAACGCCCGCGCGTTCGCCGTGTCAAAGATTGGCTTCTCTTCCGCACCCTCGAAATAGAACCCGTGCAGGCCCCCGTTCGACCGCCAGCACACGCTGTACGTGACGGTCGCCTTGTAGTCCGGACGCAGCGCCACGTCAATCTCGGCCCATTGCAGTGTGCCCGCTGCGTATGCCTGTCCGATGACGCACAGGCCGCCCACGATTCCCCATAGAACCATTCGGCGCAATCTATTCACGGAACCGGTCTCCATTGATCGTCGCGGCCACATCACGTCCGGGTCTTTTCGATGTGCTGTGCGATGACCATCTTGATAACTGCCTGGCGGGTCACGCCGAGGCGCTTGGCTTCTCTGTCCAGAGAATGGATCATCCACACCGGGAAATCAATGGTGACACGCTTCTGCTCTTGCCCGGGTCGGCGTACCTTGGACAGGTCGAGAAAGCGGGTGATGTCTTCCCCTGCGTCGAACTTCCTATCCAGTCCTTTAGCCTTCATGAATCTCCATCTCCTCGCTTCGAGAGCGGTATGCCCACAGTCACTTGTCCCTCTGGCATCTTGCCGCTTCGATGTCTTTTGGCGTCATGTGAGGACCCATGCCGGCAAGCAGGTCTTTTCGTGAGGGATCGACGACCTCGCCGATGTGCTTGAAAAACGCGTTCTTATCCTGTGTGGATGCGAAGTTCCGCTTGGCCCAACCGCTGAGGTATCCCATGCCTGCGTGCGCTTGCAGGATCGTGTGCGCATAGATAATGTGTGCGCCATCAACAAAGACAGGCGCGAGCGGCTTCAGTTCCGGCGCGTCGAAATCGTCAACGAAGCGGTTGCCGTGCGCGTTCATCTCCGTGCCGGCCGAGATGGGCAAGTCGTGCGACCGCGCCAAATCCACGAACCGGTAGAGGTGGTCCAGTTTCGTCTTCTTCACGGCGGGATCGGTGATGTTCCAGTTGCGATCCGGAATGATGTTTACGGCCGCCACGCCGCCCTTCAACATGACATCAAGGAGTTCCTCGATAGCCTGTTCCCCTTCGCTGGTCCCGTCGAGCCAAGCGAACGTGGGAATGGCGCCCGCTTCCAACACAAAGGCATTGAAGGATTCCAACGTTGGGAAGTCCGGCCCGGAGGGTTTCACGTAGCCGACACCGCCTGCCTTCATCGTCTTAGAACGAATCAGCGCCTGAAACGCGGGAGGGTCGTTGAGCACGGACCTCACCTTGGCCCTGTCCGTTCTCAGCTTCCCGGCCCAGAACTCCGCGCGCCGGGCCTCATCCTGGAAAAGCTCTTGGGCTTTTTGATCGTAGGCTATGCATAGGTGGCGTTCCGTGGCGTTGCCGTTGGGCGTCAGCGGCAACACATCGCTCTCGTAATCCACGACCACCTGATCGAGAAACGCATTCACGCGCGCGGCAACGTTGCGATTGCGTTCCTGGGCCGTCCGCTTGAATTCGGCAAGCAGGGTCTTATTGGGAACTGTGCCGGAGGTGAAGCCTACGCCCATGTGGTACGCGATGCCCGGTTCACCGGGCGAGTTGATCTCGCGCGTCGCGAACTCCCGCACGAACACCCGCGTTTCGATGCCCGCGCAACCGCGCAAGCCGAGCCGAGGACAGATGTCCAAGAACTCGTCCACGGCATCCAAGACGTCAAAATCGGCGATGCCCGCAACCCGCAATCCTTCACGCCGAGCCTTCCACGCAAAGAACGTGGGGGAATAGCCATACCCGTTGAAGGAGAAAAACGTGTGGCAATGCAAGTTGACCGCGTGGCCCGGTTCAGGAAAGACGACTTCGCCCTGCCGCACGCGATCCAGTAATTGATCAAGAGCGGATCTTCTGCGTTCAGGGTTCAAATCGTTAAGCTCGGATTCCCACGATTCTCTCAGGCTTGCCATCGACAGATTCCATCACCCACGCGCGATTCCTTTCGTATATTACCGAAGGCCGATCTGCAAATCCAAGGACAAGCCTGGAAACACAATGCTGATCTGTTCGGACTCCGGGCGCCGGTGTCCATAACGTGTGGCTAAGGAACTCTTGCTGACAGTACGCTGAATCCGTACTCTTTCTGCGTGTGGGTTCGCGCTTACGGCACAATGACAGTCGGGTATGCGGTCCCCCGAACTCCCCCGAACTCCCGCTTTTTGCTATAATGCTAGGGGCACGTGACCAAGTGTTGATCGCTGGAGCCAGGGCCTGTCAAGAGCCAAATACGGGCAAGGAAACACGCTTACCCAGGTAAGAACGGAGGAAATCATGGGAAAGAGATTCGCTTTGCTCTTGCTTGCACTAGCCGCCTCAAGCATGGGGGCGCAGTGCCCATTGCCGCCAACTACTGCTCGCGCCGCTAACGAAACGATTATCACCCAGTGCGCCGAAGAAGACAACTGTGCTGTTTGGTTCGGTTCCCCAGTTAGTGGGTTCAAGTCCTTTGTAGTGGAAGCAACCCACCCGACATACGAAGTTGAAACGAGTAATTGCGAGCCTAATTTTGCCAACTGTCCACCCCCCGAAACGGGCTATCCGTTCACGCCGGGCGTTTTCAAGCTATTCGACAACGGCATAACGGTGGTTGAGGCTGTTCGGGAGAGTCTCTGGTGGCGGCCCAACGGCATGACGCTTGCCGCAGAGAACGGCGCTCCTGTGTCCGATATCCACTATGTCCGCTTGTACCGCAAGATCGCCGGAGCAAATGAATGGCCGCAGGTCTTGGTGCTTTACATGGACGGCAACCTGAGACTCATTCCCCAGCCTCCAGTAGGCTTTGCCAGCGTATGCTTTGGTAGTTCGGTGTTGATTGGCCCCGCACTTCCGGATGTCCGCCCCATTGCAGAGATCGCGTTAGCGCGGTATTACTCAGGATCTGATGCGGTGCAGATTGTTTACAAGAGCAGGGCGTTGGCGGTTCTTAACATGCTGGAAGTAAACCGCGACAGGACACGTGTACGGGTCAGTCTGTACTGCCCAACCAACACCTTGCCATTCGCGGTTTTCAGAAGTATGTACGTTTCCGACGGTAATGCTGACGTGGACCATGTGCGGTGGAAAGACACCACGAGTAACTTCCATGAGGAGACAATCAAGGAGTTTGGGGGAGGTCAAGCGAGAGAGTGGCTCTTTCATCGATTAACCTACTCCAATCACAACAACTCAGCCCCCGACATCCGCTTGATAATGGGGCTGTGACGCGCAAATCCGTATACGACCGAGCGATCTGCGGGCAAAGAGTATTGGCCAGGAAAGCAAAGCAGAGTTCGGGGGCAGCATTCCTGATTCATCCTCTTTCCGCGTGCGGGTTAGCACTTACCAGCACAATGAAGTGACAATGAAGTCTACTGTCCTCAGAATGCCCCCACAACTCCCCAAGACTCCCGCGTGCTTGATGCCGGGATTGGGCGTCTACATCACTATTGCCGACGGAATATTCGGGCTTTCCGGGTTAACCGTTACCTCTCGTTTGGCTGGAGAGATCACCAGATCCATGTCCTCCATAGGGACAGCGCCGAGAAGGGTGCGGTCTCCCAACACAAGCGCGCCTGTGTAGCAACCTCGACCCAGACAAGTAACCTTGACCGGCCCGACGTAGGGGACAACTTCTTTTGTCCCGTTGGCAACAGTGACTTCGCGACGCTCCAACTCCGCCAGATCGAGTTGGATTCTCACGTGCTGCGGAATACACAGCGTAATCGCGCCCGTGTCAACCAAGGCTTCCACGTCTACCGGCTGCATTTCCGTTGTTCGAGGGTTCGAGAGCCTCACGTTCACGTGAACCATGCCCATGATTCGTCACCTCCACATAGAGAGTACCATTTCCGCGCGCATCCGGCAATCTTGGGGACTTCCAGCGGTGTTGACTTTCCGCGAAAGATCGAGTAGTATTCTTACTGGTAAGAGTACTACAAATCGAGAGGAGATTCCGATGAGAGTGACGACAAAAGGACAAGTCACCATACCGTTGCGTCTCCGCGACAAGGCCGGCATCGTGCCGGGCTGTGAGGTGGAGTTTTCCGAAGAGAAAGGCCGGATCTACGTGCAAAAGATTGCGGACTCCGGCCCCGGGAAAGCTCTGGTGAAGCAGATGGCGGGACGGGGCACTGTCAAGATGTCCACAGACGAGATCTTGGCCCTGACCCGGGGGCATGCCTGATGTCCGTCATGGTGGATTCGTGTGTTTACCTTGACATATTCACGAAGGATTCGCGCTGGTTCGAGTGGTCCTCGATGGCTTTGGCCAATGCCGCAGACGCGGGTACGATCGTCCTGAGTCCCGTGATCTACGCCGAGATCTCGATCCGTTTTGAGCGCATTGAGGAACTGGAGGCGTTTCTTTCTCTCGACGTCTTTGAATACCGCGCCATACCTCGCGAAGCGGCATTTCTCGCCGGAAAATGCTTCCTGAAATACGGTCGCCGCGGCGGGCGGAAATCGCTGTCCTTGCCTGATTTCTTCATTGGCGCGCACGCCGCAGTCGAGAATCTAGCCCTTGTCACTCGCGATGTGAGACGATTTCGCGATTGCTTCCCCGGACTAACACTGATTTCTCCTTAGAATCGGGGAATTCATCTGCGGAGACGGCGAAAACTTCAAGGAATCGACAACCTTCCACTCTTCGCTCCTACTTTCGGTAGACATCGCGGCGGTGGGCCGCGTGCAACACCAGGACAAGAAGACGGTCGTCGTGAATCTCATAGAGAACACGATAGTCACCGACGCGAATCCCATAGGTATCGATGCTTCGAGTGAGCTTGATCGCGCCGTGTGGGCGTGGTTCTATCCTCAATTCGGCCAGGGCCAGCAGGATACGCTCTCGGATTGGCTGGGTCAGTCTTCTCAGATCCCTACCGGCGGCGGGGCTGATGGCGACAGAGTATGGCATTATTCGGAGGTCGTTCCTGGAATGGCGACGCCAAATTCGCGGGCAAGATCTTCCAGCGGAATTGCAGTCTGTCCGCTGTCGTGGAACTCTCGAGAGGCCCGTTCAGCAATCTCGGCGTCGCGCAGGTTCTCTAAGTGCTCCTCGACCCGCTGTAAGTCGGCCAGGGACACGAGAGCCGCCACGGGCTTGCCTTGCACCTCCAGAACAATCGGATTGCCGTCCCGAACTTGCTCGATGGCATCAGCAAGATCGTCGTGCGGTGTCGTGAGGTTGATCTGGGTCACGCTTTCCGTCCTCTACGGATCTGCCGTGTTATGATCGAAAACCCGTTACGTCCAAACCGTACCACAGCATGAAGCGTCAGTCAACAGACTTCAATGGTAAGACGTAATAACCGGCGAAGCCCACAGACCTCGCCGGTTATTGGAATGAGACGGTATACGCCGCGCTCAGATGTCGTAGTACAAGAAGAACTCGTAGGGGTGCGGGCGCAAGCCTACTGCCAGGACTTCCTTCTCGCGCTTGTAGTCGATCCATGTATCGATTACGTCCTTTGTGAACACGTCGCCCTTCAGCAGGAACTCGTGATCCTTTTCGAGGTGGTCCAGCGCCTCCGCGAGACTCCCCGGCGCCTGGGGGATGTTCGCCTTTTCTTCCGGCGGCAGGTCGTAGAGGTCCTTGTCGAGCGGCTGGCCCGGGTCCATCTTGTTCTGGATGCCGTCGAGTCCCGCCATCAACATGGCGGCGAATGCCAGGTACGGGTTGCAGGCCGGATCGGGAATGCGCCATTCGATGCGCTTTGCCTTGGGGCTGGGCGAGTACATCGGGATGCGGGCGCAGGCGCTGCGGTTGCGGCTCGAGTAGGCCAGGTTGACGGGGGCTTCGAAGCCGGTCACGAGGCGCTTGTATGAGTTGGTCGTCGGATTCGTCAGGGCCACGAGCGCGTTTGCATGCTTCAGCAGACCGCCG
>CAZPMT010000144.1:0-14076 GCA_964587655.1 uncultured Nitrospiraceae bacterium | reverse complement strand
ATTTTATGAACGTTTCAACGCAAGAAACTGAAAAGTTCACAGGCTCTGAGGTCTCGTCTCGCTCAAGAGTATGGCCCATCGCAGGGCCATTTCTTTCTCACAGGTAGGCTGTGCCTATGTATCATTTGATTTATCTACTGTATTTGCGTGAGCACTCATCGCAATGAAGTACACTGATGTATCGGACCGTGCCCGTCTCCACGGGGCGGGTTACTCAATGCCTCGGCAATACGGTCAACCAATGCGCCCTGTTGCTTCAGAAAGGCCGGTGTGTTGTGCCTCCCGGTGGGCAGGGGGATGAGCCGCGTTTTCGGATATCCCCGGAGGAGCATGGCCTGATTCTTGTCCGGCAGCGACTTGATCCCGTAAAAAAGCGTGATGGCGGGTTTGACGGACGCGGTTTTGTAGAGTTCCAGGGGCTTGGGAATGTTCTCTTCCCCGATACGGCTGACAAAATTCCTGCGGGTCCGCCGCGCCGCCAGCGTCACGATAATAAGTTCCACATACGCGCCCGGTTCGGTCAGCAGCAGCCGGAAATTAAGAGCAGTGCGTCGCAACATGGACGGTGCGCTGAAGCCATCCATGTTAAACGCCGCGCCGAAGAGGATCACTTCGTCAATTTCGCACATGGTGGCAAAGAGGAAGGCCGCCCAGCCGCCGATAGACGACCCAATGGCAATGTTGCGCCCTGCCCCCAGCAAGTTCTTGACGCGCAGGAGTTCGGCGGCATAAAACTCCAGGCCGCCGGGCGAGCCATCCGGCTTTAGTTGAAACCCCATTCGCTGCACGTCGCGCACAAAAACGAAATTCGCCTCAATATGAAGTTCATGGAGGACGCGCCGGAACTCGTAGCGCGCCAATCCGGCGTACAAAACGTCGAGGCCGGAGAACGCAAAAATCGTGACGTTCGCGTCGCGGTCTTCGATCTGAATGAATTCCGGTGGAGGTGCAGCGCCTCTTGCAGCAGGCGCCGAATCCTCCGGAAGCGCGAGATTGCCCTCCTTAAGCATCTGACGGGCCAAGCCCGGCATGAGTATTCGCATGCCGGACCGGTACAGTGTATTCTTGATGCGGTATGCAGCGTTGCCCATCGTCCTCTACTCCATCCCTTGTGCGTGATTAGAAAGCAATGGCGCCGCATGCTCGGCGGCAAAGGAACCTTCCCGACGGGGCTTGTACCACAACTCGTATGCGGCCTGGCGATTGTTGGAACGGGCTTGCATGAACACGCCCGGACGGCGAAACACCGCCCAGTCACCGTACTCGTCGAATTTCCGGGAGGAAAGGATGATTCCTCCCGTGCGCAGATTCAGATAGCGCAAGCTGCGGCTATTGCCATACGCCTTCAAGCGGAGGGCGAAGTCGTGGTCCTCGGTTGCCAGCAGTTGTTCGTCAAATCCGCCGATCGCGCGAAAATGCGCGGGCGTTGTGTAGAACATGAACATGGAAACCCCGCTCAAGGCAACCGAGAATTTTATGAGCCCGTGGATTAACCGCAACCCCAAGGAATCTCTGTCGTACTGGGCGTTCACCAGCCCCCCGCCGACATATCGACCGGTGTCCATTTTGCGCTTTATCTCCACAAGTACGTCCGGCGTCATCCGATTGTCCGCATCTTGGAACACGAGGTATTTGCCGGTGGCCTCGGCGGCGCCCCTGTTGCGCACGGCCGATATGCACTTTGTGGAGACCACCACCAACCTAGCCCCGAAGGACACGGCGACCTGACGAGTCAGGTCGGTGCTCATGTTGTCGGCGACGATTATGTCAACGGGTTCACTGAGCCGCGCCTCGGCATTGCGGATCGCGTCGAGGGTGGCGGGCAAGTAGGCTTCCTCATTGTAGGCCGGTATGACGATCGAGAATGTGGGTTTCATGTTGAATGTCCTTCTAGTGTTGTAAACTGGGCTGCGGGCGCATGCCTCAGCACGTTGAGTGGTGTGCTTTCCAATGGGCGTGCAACTGCGGCCGAACGAATGCGGCTGCCACCCATGACATAGCGCTCCAACATGTCTACCGCCACTTCAGATGCGTGGGCGGTGCGGACGGCGTGGCTAAATCGCGTTGCGTTAGAGCGGTATGATGGGTCGCTTACAAGCAGGTCGATTTCCTTCACCAAATCTTCGCCGATGATACGCCGGCAGTTGGCCCGGCGCGCAAAACCTTCCCGCAATCCCGGTGCGATTGAAGCCTCTTGCCCTAAATGGCTGGGCAAGGCGAGCATTGGAACGCCAGCCGCTAGCGCCTGGTACATCGTGCCGTTTCCTCCATGGAAGACCATGGCGGCGCTTCGCTCCAGGAGCTTGGAGCCGGGGGCATGGTGAGCAAACCGGAAGTTGCGGGGGGCGGCGTCCATGGTGTCCTGCGAGACCTGCCCGCTTGTGGTCACGACGAATCGATAGGGTGTCTTGGCCAGAGCGGAATAGCTTCTCCGGAGAAGGGGATCGAGCAGTCCCGTCGATCCCATGGTAATATAAACGTTGGTCGTGCCATCCGCCAGTTCGTCATACCACCCGGGAAGGGGAGTCTGTGGTTCGAAAACCAAAGGGCCAATGGGTTGCCAGTTTGGGTACACGCTGTGCGCATCATGGAGAGCCGCCAAGTCGGGCGATAGCAGGGGAATCTGCTGGATCAATTCGGCCGCGTTCTTGGGCGCGGCGCCGTGACGCCGATAGACCCTCTTGCGAATCGGCGCCCATTTGAACCGGTCGCACGTCCGAATAATGCCCCGGTACAGGCTTCGTGGCTTGAAGAAGCGAAGGTTGTACGAGTTCAGGATCCCGGCCGCCTTGATGCCAGTAATATGACCTACCGTACTGACACCGATGCTTGCATCACCCAGCAGGAGATCGGGCTGTTCTTCCCCAACCACCCGGAGCATGTCTTCAAGAATATCCTCCAGCGGCGCCCATTTCTGGTCGTTGAAGAAGTCCCACACACCCGTCCACGCGCCGTGGTCATGAAAGCGCTGCCAAGCCCAGTGCCACTTGGGCTCCTTCGCGGGCACCACACGAAAGCCCGCGTTCTTCGCGAGCCGAAGGTAAGACAAGGGATGGCCCGGATCCTCTCCCGCAAAGACAACCTCATGACCTCGCTTGCGCAAAGCCTCTGCTACTTGTACTGTGCGGCCCACATGTGCCAACACCCAACTCAGTGGAAACATTACGATTTTCATGGGTAGCAACCTTGTGTTTGTGCTCGAGATCGTCCGGGCCATGCACGCGCTTACTGCGAAGCGCCCTTCTGGAAAAGCTGCTGGAACACATCCGAGTGGCTTTGCACGAATGTCTTGAGGTCCAGCAGGAATTGTCCGCCGGGAGTGCCGGCGGCTTTCACGGGTATACTTTTCGTTACGTACTGTACGTGCTTCATGATGGTGCTCCTTTTGTTGCCTTCTTGTGGCCTAGCCCTATGCTTCGACCAAACTGTATACAATTACAACCGCAAGTCGAATTCGTTACAGCGGAATAACCCGCGCCGAAGTTGTTATGTCGCTAGATCATGCGCATTTTCTCACAATCAGCAATCTCCGGAAGGATTCTTCCGACAACATACTTCAAATATTGTATACAGTTTGGTTAACGATGCAGGCTTGGCGCAGGATGACACACGGTCGGACCCGCGGATTGGGGTTCAGGCGCGAACGGTTACACGCGAAGCACTTGCAGGAGAGGAGAAAATCATCGAGGGCGCGCTACGTTTATTTTCGCGGAGTCTTCCCGCGCTTCTTGGGGTCGGACGCGCCCGAAGAACGTTTCTGGCCGGAGGTCATGTGTTGGATGAAGAAGTCCCGTTGCGCCCTACGCCACTCCTTCTGAAACTTGAGGGCCGCGTCAATGTCTCGTCTGCGCAACACGGCCACATAGTCACGCGGCCCCGGTAGGTCGGGCTGGAGGGTGCGCAACGCAGTGAAGAAAGCATAGAGATAACGACTATGGTTGGTGACCACCCGTCGAAGCAAATCCAAGAGATGGCGACGCCCAATCCCACCGTAGATCGTCGTGAAGAAGTCGCCCGCCAGTTCAGCCCACCGCCGCGGATCCGGCTCGCGCTCGGCTTTCCGTGCAAGCTGTTCCGCCGCGAGGAGGTCCTCGGAAGTCAACTGAGGAAGCGCCAAGCGAAGTGCAATGGACTCGAGGGCTTCGTGAATCTCGAAAATATCCACAACATCATCGGTAGACAGCTCTGAAACAAACGCGCCGGAGAACGGGTGTATTTCGACCAGCCCTTGTCCTTCTACGATCCGCAGGGCCTCCCGGATGGGAATTCGACTGACACCATACCGTTCCGCCAAAGCAACCTCGCTGAGGCGTTCGCCACCGGCAATGAGTCCTTGAATGATGTCATCCCGGAGGAGTTCAGCAACACGCGTCGCCACCGTGCCTGGATCATCTCGCGTGCGGCTTCGTTTGTTCCTGCTATTGTTGGCCATCTTTTTGCCTTACGCTCCAGGTCTATTGAGAACGGCGTGCGCTTCTCCTGTTGGATTGCGAACTGTGTGCAGTAGGCGCTCCCTCATTTCTCACATACTACCATCTTCTTTGGGGAACGGTTCCGACATCACGAACCGAACCCGCCCTGCTCTTACTATGATACACGATGGGGTCGCGTGGGGCAACGTCTGGTCTGAGACCAGAATTGTCCGCACGTAAGCACAACACTTCTTGCCGATGTACAAGCGCACCGCTGCGACGAAGATGTTACGTGCGGATATCTGGCCGATTGGAGAGGGTTTGCGTTTACTGCGGGCTGCATGCTAAGGTACACGATTCTGAAGTTTTGTGTTGTCTGAAGGATGAGGGCATGGGTTTCTGGGGAACACGAAGGGCTGCTGCTCGGGGGGTGGCAACAGCGAACGTACGGGCTGAGGAATGCGGGCGCGGCATCGCCGTTGTGATGTTCGTCTTGTTTGCTGTCTCGATGGGCGACCTAAGCCATGCCCAACCGGGTCTCCCTCCTGAATCATCGGCACAACTTGCGGGTTCGTCGAGTTGCCGTGAGTGCCACGAGAAGTTCTACGAGCTTTGGTCGACCTCTTTTCACGGTCTTGCGATGCAACCGTTTACCGACGCCCTTGCGCAGAAGAACCTTACGCCGCAGACGGGTGAGATCGCGATCGGCGAATACACGTACACCGTCGACCTGACGCCGGGCGCGGCCTGCGTCCGCGAACGCGGCCCGCAGGGGGAAAAGGCCCTTCCGATTGCCCACGCCATGGGCGGAAAGAACGTCTACTACTTCCTGACACCCACCGACCGCGGCATGCTCCAGACATTGCCGCTCGCCTATGACATGCGAAAGAAAGAATGGTTTGACATGGCCATGAGCGGCATGAGGCATGCCGGCGGAGGACAGGATCAGCCCGTGAACTGGCGCGAACGCCCCTACACGTTCAACACATCCTGCTACGGGTGCCATGTCAGCCAGCTCTCGACGAACTACGACCTGGGAACGGACTCTTATCACACGACGTGGGCTGAACCGGGAATAAACTGCGAAACCTGTCACGGACCAAGCGCAGAGCATACCAGAGTGTTCAGAGAGGCCCCCGAGGGCCAGAAACCCCCGCTACACCTCATCAGCGCAAAGATCATGTCGAAGGAGCAACGGAACGACATGTGTTCTCCGTGCCACGCGAAGATGCAGCCCGTAACGCCCTCTTTCACGCCGGGCGACCGCTTCTTTGACCACTACGGTCTGGTAACCCTCGAAGACCCCGACTTCTACCCTGACGGACGCGATCTGGGCGAAAACTACACCTTCACCCTCTGGCGCATGAGCCCGTGCGCCAAGTCGGGCAAGCTTGACTGCGTGTTCTGCCACACCTCCAGCGGGCGATACCGCTTCAAGGACCCCGACAAGGCCAACAACGCCTGCGCGCCCTGTCACCAGGACAAGGTGGATGCAGCAACGGCCCACACTCATCACAAGGCGGATGGGGAGGGCAACAAGTGCATCTCGTGCCACATGCCCAAGACGGAGTTTGCCCGCATGGTCCGGCACGACCACTCCATGCTGCCGCCTACTCCCGCCGCGACCATCAAGTTTCAGTCGCCCAACGCCTGTAACATCTGTCACGCGGACAAAGACGCCGCCTGGTCGGACAAGTACGTGCGCGAATGGCGGACGCGCGACTACCAGGCGCCTGTACTGGAACGGGCGGGTCTCATCGATGCAGCCCGCAAGCGAGACTGGACCCGTCTGCCCGAGATGATGGCATACATATTGCGCCCCGAACGGGATGAAGTGACGGCCGCGTCGTTACTCCGTCTCTCCATGGCCTGCGCTTCGCCGGAGAAATGGCCCGCCATTGTGAAGGCGCTGAAAGACCCCTCGCCCCTGGTCAGGACAAGTTCGGCCGAGGCCCTTGACGGCTATCTGACGCGGGACTCCGTGCCGGCCCTCCTTAAGGCGACCCGCGACGACTATCGCCTGGTTCGGGTGCGCGCGGCCGGCGTGCTTGCAGGAATCTCCCCGGGCGACCTGGGCTCGGAAGACCGCGAATCACTCGCGAAAGCCATGGACGAGTTTGAGAAATCTCTCCGCTCGCGGGCGGACGATTACGCGTTACACTACAATCTGGGCAACCTCCACGCGGAACGGCGCGAATACGATCGCGCCGTAGCCGAGTACGAATTGTCGATGAAGCTGAATCCGGGCATCGTGGCGCCGCTGGTCAACATGTCGCTGCTGCACAGCCAACAGGGGCACATGGACAAGGCCGAGGAGGTGCTGCGGAGAGCAATCAAGGCCGACCCGCGCAGCGCGCCCGCCCAGTTTAATCTGGGCCTGCTCCTGGCCGAAACCAACCGGATGGAGGAGGCCGAATCCTGCTTGCGCAAGGCGCTGGAACTCGATCCTCAACTGGCGCAGGCGGCGTACAACCTGGGTGTCCTGCTCTTGCAGCAGGGTAAATCCGAAGGACTCAACTGCTGCCGAAGAGCATGGGAGTTGCTGCCTTCCGAACCAAAGTATGGCTATACGCTTGCATTTTACCAGGCGAAAATGGATGATGAAAATGGCGCAATCGCAACCCTGACCACCCTCCTGGAAAGGTCCGTCGCGTATGCCGATGCGTACAAGCTTCTTGGAAGTATTTATGAACACCGGGGCGAGAAGGAAAAGGCGCGAGCCATTTATCAGCGTGCGTCTGAAATCGATGCGTTGAGCGCCGAGGATCGCGCCATGTTTGTGGCCAGGATGAATGCATTGTAGAAGTGTTGGCTGTTTGCATCTCGCCAAATCGAATTGGTGAAGTGAACGGAAGCGATCAAAGCGGCGCGAACAAGGGTAAATACAGTGGCGCGAAAGCAGCGACAGGAATGGAAATGAGGATGCGCAATGAGTGCTGACATTGTGAGTGTCGAGAATGGCATCCTCACCTTGAAGATTTCGGGCAAGCTGACGCAACCTGAATTGGCCGTCGCCCAGAATACCGCGAGAGGAATACTCCGCCAACACGGGAAGATGCGCATCCTCGTTCTTGCCGAGAATTTCCAGGGCTGGGAGCGGGGAGGCGACTGGGGAGACCTGTCGTTTCAGGATGAGAACGACCAATACATGGAAAAGATCGCTATTGTCGGGGACAAGAAGTGGGAAGACTTGGCGCTGATCTTTGCCGGCAAAGGCTTCCGGCATTGTCTCGTCGAATACTTTCAGCCTGAAGAAGCCGCCAAAGCCCAAGCTTGGTTGATGGAGAATATGTAACATGTCAGCCGCTTCCAAACCAGCCAAACTGTTCGCGCCCAAGCGCATCATGTGGATTGTGGCCCTCGTGGTCATTGCGGCCGCGGGCTCGGCGCTTTTCATGTGCCGGCCGACGTCGCCCCCGCCCGCATCCCCTTCCGCATCCGCTCAGGTGGCGCAACCTGCGCCTGCCCCGGCGGCGCCTGCGAAAAAGGTTGACGACGCGGGGCAGGAACGGCTGGTCGGGCGCTGGCTGCGCCCCGACGGAGGGTATATCCTGGAGATTCGCAGCGCGGCACCGGATGGCAAACTCGATGCCGGCTATTTCAATCCGGGTCCGATCCACGTCGCCCGTGCCGAGTGGAAGCAGAAGGACGGCAAGCTCTCCGTCTTCGTCGAATTGCGCGACGTCAATTATCCCGGATCTACCTACACACTGGAGTTCGTCGAAGCAGAAGATCGGATGGTCGGTGTTTACTTTCAGGCAGTCGAACGAGTAAACTTCGACGTGGAGTTCGTGCGGGAGAACTGATGCTGCGTCTGCCGCAAGGATAGGGCATGAGCCATCTATCGGCGTGCGTCCGGAATCGATGACTTGAGTACCAGGGAACGCGCCATGTTCGTGAACAGGGTTAGGGCGCTGTGAAGGTGTTCGTTTTCCGTGTGGAGTTCAAAATGGAGGGGTGCCAAATGATGGCTAGAAGAGGGTTAGTTGCGAGTGTTGCGCTACTGACGGTCTTGGCGGCTGCTTCGGTGTGCGCACAAGAAGTTCTACCGTTTCCGCCGACGCCGTCGGCGTCCACGGCGGGGCTGACGATGCAGGACTCCGTCCACAAGAAGCGCGTCACGCCATCGCGGCTGCAGCCGGGAGCGCCGAACGTGCTCATCATCCTGATTGACGACGTGGGGCCGGGCACACCCTCGACCTACGGCGGTGAAATCAACACGCCGACGCTCGACCGCGTCGCCAAGGCGGGCATCTCCTACAACCGCTTTCACTCAACGGCCATGTGCTCGCCCACGCGCGCGTCGCTGCTGACCGGGCGCAACCACACCCGCGTCGGCAACGGCCAGATCTGCGAGCTGGCGAACGACTGGGACGGCTTCAGCGGCACGATCCCGAAATCGTCAGCGACCGTCGCCGAGGTGCTGAAGTGCTACGGTTACAACACCGGGGCGTGGGGCAAGTGGCACAACACGCCCGCCGAGCAGACCACCTCGAAGGGGCCGTTCGACTACTGGCCGGCCGGCTACGGCTTCGAGTATTTCTACGGCTTCCTCGCCGGTGAAGCCTCGCAGTATGAGCCAAACATGGTGCGCAACACGACCATCGTGAACCCGCACGAACTCCATCGCAAAGGCTATCACCTCACCGAGGACATCGCCGAAGACGCCATCCGCTGGCTGCGCGAGCAACAGGCGTTCTCGCCGGACAAGCCCTTCTTCATGTATTGGGCCACCGGCTGCGCGCACGGCCCGCATCACATCATGAAAGAGTGGGCCGACAAGTAT
The DNA here is from genome assembly GCA_964587655.1 of uncultured Nitrospiraceae bacterium. Lineage (GTDB taxonomy): Bacteria > Hydrogenedentota > Hydrogenedentia > Hydrogenedentales > SLHB01 > CAZPMT01. The sequence continues at coordinate 4,878 of CAZPMT010000144.1, read as the reverse complement.
AAGGGCAAGTTCGACGACGGCTGGGACAAGTATCGTGAGCGCGCCTTCGCCCGTCAGAAGCAGCTCGGCTGGATTCCGCAGAACGCGCAACTCACGCCGCGTCCCGCCACACTGACTTCCTGGGATTCCATCCCGGAAAATGAAAAGCCTTTCCAGCGCCGGCTCATGGAAATCTTCGCCGGCTTCACCGAGCACGCCGACTACAACGCCGGTCGCATCATTGATGAAATCGAACAGCAGGGGAAATTGGATAATACGCTCATCTTCTACATCTGGGGCGACAACGGGTCCTCCGCCGAAGGTCAGAACGGCACCATCAGCGAACTGCTGGCGCAGAACGGCATTCCCTCGACGATTGATCAGCACATCAAGGCGCTGAACGAACTCGGCGGGCTTGATGTGCTCGGCACGCCCAAGACCGACAACATGTTCCACGCCGGTTGGGCCTGGGCGGGCAGCGCGCCCTACCAGTCCACCAAGCTCATTGCCGCGCACTTCGGCGGCACGCGCCAGCCGATGGCCGTTTCATGGCCGGCGAAGATCAAGGCCGACAGCACCCCGCGTCCGCAGTTCCACCATGTCATTGACATCGTGCCGACGATCTACGAGGTCACGAAGATCACCCCGCCCAGCGTGGTCAACGGCGTGCCGCAGAATTCCATTGATGGCGTCAGCATGGCCTACACCTTTGCCGACGCGAAAGCGAAGGATCAGCGCGCGATGCAGTTCTTCGACATCATGGGCAGCCGCGGCATCTATAAAGACGGCTGGTTTGCCTGCACCTTTGGCCCGCGCATGCCGTGGGTTCCGGGACTGCCGAAAGGCATCGGCGAATGGAACCCCGAAAATGACCTGTGGGAGCTTTACAACCTCGACGAAGACTGGACCCAGGCCAACGATCTTGCCGCGAAGATGCCGGAGAAGGTCGCGCAGATGAAGAGCATCTTCCTCGTCGAATCCGCGAAGAACCAAAACCTGCCCATCGGCGGCGGCCTGTGGTCGCCTGTCTTCCACCCGGAAGACGCGCCCTCCACACCCTACACGGAATGGACGTTCAGCGGCCCCATCACCCGCATGCCCGAGTTCGCCGCGCCGAGGCTCGGAAACAGGGACAGCCTCGTGACGATGGAAGTGGATGTGCCCGCGAACGCCAACGGCGTGCTCTACTCCGTCGGGTCGTTTTCCGGCGGGCTGGCCTGCTACGTGAAGGACGGCGTGCTCTCCTACGAATACAACCTCTTCGAAATCCAGCGCACGCAGATCAAGGCCAAGGACAAACTCCCGGCCGGCAAGGCGAAGATCGAAGTCGAAACCAAACCCGTCGCGCCGAAACCCGGCACGCCGCTGGCCATCACCATGAAAGTCAACGGCAAGGTCTTCGCCGAAGGCCAGGTGCCGATGAGCGCCCCGCTCCTCTTCACCGCCAACGACTGCCTCGACCTCGGCAGCGACCTCGGCTCGCCCGTATCGCTGGACTACTACGACCAGGCGCCGTTTGCCTTCAACGGGAGCATCGGCACGACGAAGATCGCGTATTCAAAAAAGTAGAATCCGACTGTCCGCGCCCGCCGTCGCAAGGCGGCGGGCGCGGTAGACCATTCAAACGAAGGAGCAACCGGAAGGACACAACAATGAGAACCACCCTCAAACAAATCCTCATCGCTGCCGCGCTCGTTTGCGCGCGGGAGCGAAACAGGTACAATCGGTTGCCGAGATGAACACCGAAGCGCAACGGGTGGTGCAGGCGATGTCGCCGGCGCAGAAGTTGAGGGCTGCCGAGCGGCTGTATTATTCGGCCCGTCAACTCAAAGCGGCGGCGTTGCGCGCGCAGCACCCGGAGTGGAGCGACGCGACAGTCCGCCGTGTCGTTCGCGAGGCGTTCCTATATGCCCGAGGCTAACCTCTTTCTGTTGTTCACGCGGCGGCTGAATACGCTGGGCGTGCGGTACATGGTCAGCGGGAGCGTGGCGGTCATCATCTATGGCGAGCCGCGCCTGACGAATGATGTGGACTTGATCGTGGTGCTGGATCCGGAGCACATCGCCCGACTGCCCGAGGTATTCCCGCCGGCAGAATTCTATTGTCCACCGACGGAGGTGATCGCGGTGGAAGCGGCGCGCGAACAACGCGGGCACTTCAACATCATTCACCACGAGACGGGCTTCAAAGCGGACCTGTATCTGAGTGGACGCGATCCGTTGCACGCGTGGGGACTGGCGCGGGCGCGGCAGTTGGAAGTGGAGGGCGAACCGCTGGTCGTTGCGCCGCCCGAGTATGTCATCGTACGCAAGCTCGAGTATTATCGGGAGGGCGGTTCGGAGAAGCATTTGCGAGACATCCGCTCCATGCTGGACACGTCCCCGGAGCTGATTCAGCGCGTCGAGCTGGAACGGCAGATTGGTGCGCGTGGTTTGCAGGAAACATGGCGGCAGGTTCAGGAGGGCAAGGACAGTTACAGATAAGGAACAACAACCATGAAAATCACACTCAGACAAAACCTCATCAAAGAACTTGGAGTGTTCACGAGGGTATAGATCATGCAGATCATCGCGACCGCACTCTCTCTTGATGATCTCAAGAAGATGGCCGCCGATATGTTTGGCGATATGGTGAAAGCCGTGGTTGATACTGACCGAGAGCTGATGGCTGTTGACGCCGAGCTGCATGCTGACTTGGAGGCGCGTTTATTAGAGGATGGGTCACAACAGAAACATCTTTGGGGAATCAACCTCTATCCGCAGGCGCCCGGCGATGCATTTATCGAGTTTGATTCGATGACCAACGTCCGCCCTTCGCAGGGCAACAGGAGCCGAGGGGTGGAAGACGAAGCGATCAGAAACAGAATCATTCAGATCGTCAGCAAAAGGATTGCGCGATGACGTATCAGCACCGGGAGTTGGCTTCGGGCCGCTGGAATGAGCTGTCGTTGGTTGAGCAATTGGGCCATGTCGGCAGTGAAGTCGAGCGGGCCCTGAAATGGAGGGCAAGAAATAATCCCGATTATTGCATGAGAGCGTGTGAGCGCGCGTTGGAATTATTGGATCTGACGTTGGCGTGCCCCGGACACAGACATCGATTGAGGGAAATCGCCAGAACGAGAGAGATCCTGGTGGATTTCTTCTATGGCGAGAACCAATATGCGACCACGGAACAATCTCTCAGCGCCTACTTCTTGCGTTTTGCCTGTGCGGCGCGCAGAACATGCGCCTGAGGTGGACATGGGAATCCGTGCGAGGCATGCAACAGAAGAACACACCTTAAGAGCAGGGAGAGGAGAAGGAAGTATGGACATGAGAACGTCGAAGTCACTAGTTTGCGTTTTCACTGTAGTGGCGCTGGCCGGTTTGCTGGCGGCCTGTGCCACAACGAGCCAGACAACGAAGGTAACCCAGTCGGGATTTCTGGGCGACTACTCGCAGTTGAAACCCGGCGAAAAAGACCAGGCGCAACTGCTGTACATTGACCCGGCCGCTAAGTTCGGCAAGTACAACAAGATCATGATGGATCCCATCAAAGTGTATGCCGCTGACGAGAAGAGCAGCCTGTACAAGGTTCCCAAGGAAGAGTTGCAGAGCATCATCAACTACCTTGATACCGCGGTTCGAGTGCAACTGGTCGAAGACTACACGTTTGTGAGTAAAGCCGGACCCGGAACCATGCGGCTGCGTATCGCCATCACAGAAGCCAAAGGCGCCAACGTTGCGGTCAATGCCATGTCCTCCGTCACTCCAGCCGGTTTGGCGCTCGGCGGTCTCAAGAAAGCAATCACAGGGGCCAGTCCAGGGGTAGGTAAGGCAGGCGTCGAGATGGAACTGCTGGATGCTGAGACCGGCAAGCGGCTTGCGGCCGCAGTGGATGCACGGGCGGGCGGCAAGGCGAGCAGTTTCAGCAAGTGGGAGGGAGTGCAGGAGGCCTATGACTACTGGGCGCAGAGACTGAAAGCGCGACTGGCCGAATTCCGGGCGAAGTAGATGACCATTGGCGATGCCTAAACGACCGGCTTCACGAGGAGCCAGGTCGGGGGCGAACAAGCGAAGGGAGGATGAAATGATGTTGAATCTATCTGTAGGACAGGGGGCGCGTGACATACACCGAGGTCAGTTGTGGATGGCACTGATCTTTCTGCTGGCCATTGGCGTGGCGGCAAGTGCGCAAGAGCCGGCGAAAACCGCTTCCAGCCCACCCGCCGAAGCGGGGCCCGATACGGCGGCATTGGCGAAGGCATCTCAGAATCCCGTCGGTGGAATGATCAGCCTGCCGTTTCAGTACCAGATGATGCTAGGAGTCGACAGGTACGACATCGATAGGGACGCGCTCTTCATGAGGGGCTTCTTGCACCGGTGGCTCCCGGACGAGCAAGGGCCGGATGGAGTCCTGAGATTGCGAGTCCGGGACCGTCTCCTGCGAGAATGGCTCCCGGGCCTGGAAAAACACGAACGAACGCAGCACGTTCTGAATATCCAACCAGTCTACCCTGTAACGGTGGGAAAACTGAATCTGATCAACCGCTTCATTTTGCCGGTCATGTACCAGCCGACTGGCGAGGACGACGGAGAGTTCGGATTGGGCGACCTGCAGTACACGATGTTCCTCTCGCCGGCAAAAGCGGGAAAGGTCATTTGGGGCATCGGCCCGTCGTTCTCAATTCCCACGGCCACGGATGACGTGTTGGGTACGGGAAAATGGTGCGCGGGGGCGTCCGCCGTGGTCCTGACCATGCCCGGTCACTGGGTTGTCGGCGCCCTGGCAAGCAATCTCTGGTCCTTTGCGGGCGAGGGCGGCCGTCCGGACGTAAACTCCATGATGATTCAGCCTTTCGTGAATTAGGGGCCTAGCAGTTTCTAAAATACCGTTTTTGGTTTTATGGTTACATCCCAC
>CAZPMT010000143.1:0-14154 GCA_964587655.1 uncultured Nitrospiraceae bacterium | reverse complement strand
CATTTTATGAACGTTTCAACGCAAGAAACTGAAAAGTTCACAGGCTCTGAGCGGTATTACGTTTCTGTTGAAGGCCGAACCCAAACACCTCACGAGTCTCGATCTCCGGAGGCTCATAGTCCGGGTCAATCTGGAATATGATGTAAGTGCCTTGTTTCTTGGCTCTGAGAATGTTCAACGCGGCAGGCTCGAATCCTGGCGCAATGATGAGGTCCGAGACCTCACTCTTGAGCATGCGAGCCAATGAGAGATCGACCACATCGCTGACAGCGGCCACATCGCCGAAGGAACACATCCGGTCTCCGCCTCTGGCTCTGGCATAGGCGTTCGCCACAAGGGAAAGATCATCGTCAGCGAGGAACTGCGACGCCCGGTACGCATCCGAGAGGGAACCGCCAATAGCGGCGCCCGCGGGACTGGTGTGTTTGAATGATGCAGCCCCCGGTTTTCCGGTGGCAGCTTTGAGTTCACGGGCGAGTTGCCAGGCGCCTAGAGCATCAAGGAAGTTTATATAGCTCGGTTTGCCATTCAGAATATGAAGACCGGATTTGTCGGGAACGGTCAGTCGTGCCGGTACTTGATGCGGGTTGCAGCCGTATTTGAGTTCAATCTCCATGTCTCATCCTTCCAACGTCCGTGTTCACGCGCACGGTTTACCGCGTCGCTGCGCAAAGCTTTGTCAGGCTCAGTCTCGCTTCTGAACCGATTCGTCACTGGGAACATGCTCTTCATACATTGCACTGGGATTGCTTGTGACTTCCCAGAGGTGGCCGTCGGGATCTGCAAAGTATCCACCAACGCACTCTCCCCAATCCACCTTCTTGGGTTCCTTCACAATCTTGTTCCCGGATGCTCGAACGGAGTCGAGTAGGGCTATGACATCGTCATTCGTGGGAACATTGTGCGCCAGAGTGATCCCGCTAAACCCTTTGCCTGTATCTTGAATTCCAATATCCTCCGCGAGTGCATCGCGGGGGTACAAACCAAGGACAAGGTTGTTGAGTTCGTAGGCGACAAAGCCAGCGGACGCCACCTTGATGGGGAGTCCGAGCACGCCTTCGTAGAACTCCCGACTCCGCTGGATGCTGTCCACACCAAGCGTAACCATCGACATGTATGGTTTCATGTTGTTTTCCTTTCAGCCCAACGATTCGCGGATGAGCGGCGCGGAGCTTCCGGTTCTATCCCCTGGTTAGGTGGCCTCGTCCCGTACCCGCGCATCTCCGTCACGCGCGAGTGTAACACACCCACCCCGCCAAGAGCGCTTCGATGACTCCGGTTGAGCTTCTCCGCGCACTCCTACCGGCCAGTAGCGCGTTCTCGAAATAACGTTACAGGTTCGCTATGACATCCCGAAGGGATGTGATGTGAATAGCCGTGGGTGAAACCCACGGAACCCGTGTCCTTGATATGCAACCCTGAAGGGGTTGAACACGCAATATTGACGCCCGTTTCCGTGCGGTTCGACCCCGTCAGAGTCGTGCGTCCGCGGAACTTCTCTCCGTGGGTTTCATCCACGGCTATTCACGTTGGTACCCCTTCGGGGTATTACAGCGTTACTTCGGAAACGCTCTAGCGCCGGGATCTGAATTGCGGATCAGGCGGGCATAGAACTGGACCATGCGTGCGTAGTCGCCTATCGCGATGCGTTCGTTTGTGCCGTGGATGCGTTCGAGGTCTTCGTCGTCCGTCGGGATGGGCAGGAACCGGTAGACGTTATCCGCAATGGCCTCGTAGTGGCGGGAGTCCGAAGCGCCCAGGGTGATGAAGGGCGCGACGACCGTACCGAGATCGGCAACGGTTTCGCGGGTGGTCTTCACGATTGTCCTGTAGCTCTCGGAGTTTGTATCGGAGATCCGGGAAGGGTCATTAGGCTGATCGAGGGCCGCAATCTTCACGCGATCGTCTTTCACGATCTTCTTGACGCGTTCCGTGACGGACTCGACGGTCTCGCCGGGCATGATGCGGAAGTTGATCACGGCGGACGCGCGCGCGGGCAGCACGTTCTCTTTGATGCCGCCGCTGCACATGGTGACTGCGGTTGTCGTGCGTATGGCGGCGTTCATAGGTGGGCTTCCGCCGAAAATCCGTTTGACGAGCGGCGCCGTGAGCCAGAGATTGGCGAACACGGCGCGTTGCGGCAGCGGCATTTCGGGGCCGACGTACGCGAAGAACTTCGCCGCATATTCCAAGTTGGCGGGAAACGGATGGTCTTCGATGCGGGAGATGGCGCGCGCGAGGATTCCTATGGCCGTGTTACGCGGCGGGGTCGCGGCGTGGCCGCCCTCGGCATCGACGGTCAACTCGAGGCTCAGATATCCCTTCTCGCCGAGTCCGATGACGGCCACCGGGACGGAAACGCCCGGTATAACGCCCTTGATGATGGTCTCGCCCTCGTCGATGGCATATTCGACGCGCACGCCACGGGCTTTCAGGGTCTCGGCGATCTTCGGCGCGCCCTGAGGCCCGCCCACTTCCTCATCGTGTCCGAACGCGAGGTAGATCGTCATTTTCGGTTGGTAGCCTTCGTTCAACAGGGCCTCGACCGCTTCCAGGATCGCCATGAGGCTCGATTTGTCGTCGAGGGTTCCGCGCCCCCACACGAACCCGTCCGCGATCTCGCCGGCAAAAGCGGGGTGCAGCCAATCCTTCTCGGTCTCCGGCGTGACGGGCACCACGTCCTGATGCGCAAGAAGCAACACCGCCTTCAAGGAGGGATCGCTGCCCGGCCAAGTGTAGAGCAGACTGTAGTCGTTCACGATCTCACGCTGAAGCTTCGCGTGCACCGCTGGAAACGTCTCGGCAAGGTACTGCTGAAGCGCACGAAACGGCGCAGCGTCGAACTGGGCGGGGTCCTGCGCCGAGATGGTCCTGAAACGCAGCGCACCCGCAAGGCGCTTCGCCAGCGCGGCGTCATCGAGCCGCATTCCCTCGACCGGGGCAACCGCGGCGCTCGGGCGCTCGAACGTGGCGGTTCGATACGCGGACACACCCAGAATGGCGAATAATACTATCAGGAGAAGCGCAAGAAGTTTTCGCATAAGCACCCCGTCCAGGCCCATGCCGCAAGCCATGAAACCGCGTGAGACACGCTGTCGCTCGATCATATTCGAGCGGCCGCAGCGAACGCAACCCGTTGTCGCCACATGGCTCGCGCCGATCCCGCCGACCGCACGCCGGCGTGCCGCGTGCGCATAGGGAACGGAATATTGATGATCGGCCCGCCGCCCCGGAACAAGATCGCGAGTTTCGGGTATAATAGGGCTAGATAGTTCATGCATTCCTGGCCATCCGGCTCGTGGAGTTCCTGAACGTGTAGGTAGAGCTTATGACCCGTTGGATCGGGGCTACCGGGTAAGAAGCAATGCCGTTTAGAGAAGAGAAGAGACGTTTCCCGCGCGTACCGCATCCCGTTTGCGCGTGGATATCGTTCCGGAAAGACACCGCCGCCTACGGGACGCTTACCGTCGACCTTTGTCCTGATGGCGCCCGCTTCGGCGCCCTACACCAAGTCGAAACCGGCGAAAAACTGCTGGTTTCCCTCCAGTTGCCCTCCGCCAACGTCGAATGCAAGGGAAAGGTCTGCTGGACGGACGTATCCGCGAACGGGCTGCACTATTTCGGGGTGCGCTTTGTCGACCTTTCCGAAGCCGAGCGTGACATCCTCGATGGATTCACGTCTGAAGGCCTCGCGGCAACCGCGGCGGTGTAGTTGGCATCGCGTAGGCGTCCGGGGTGATCGTGAACGGATTGGACGGATCGGACGGATTGGACCGGCGTCGTGCAGGGGCGCGGGGGATCGCACGGTCCACAACTCGGGAAGATCGAGGTTCTGATTTTTCTTGACTTGGGAGAGATCTTGTGGTACATTGCCGCTGTTGTCGATACTTGTGAAATTTGTAACATCGGTTGTTTGCTGGCGCACAGCCACTAGACTTGATATTGTGCCCGGGCATCGGTTGCAGTTGGATGGACAAGGCGTTGGAGGCTACGAGCATGGCAAAGAGTGACGCGGAAGTCATCAACGAGATTGTTGAGCGGTACGGCAAGGATCGATCCCGGATGGTGGACATCGTTCGGGCGGTCCATGCGAAGCTCGGTTATCTGCCGGAGGAGGGCCTTCGGGTGATTCCGAAGGCGCTGGGCATTCACCGCGTGGAGGTGAGCGACATGGCCAGCTTCTACGCTTTCTTCTCGCGAAAACCGAAAGGGAAGAACATCATCCGCCTCTGCAATTCGCTTGTGGAACGGATGAAAGGCGCGGATGAAGTGGCGAAGGCGTTGGAGAATGCTGCCGGTGTTGGATTCGGTGAGACAACGGCGGACGGCTCGATCACGCTGGAGTACACGGCGTGCATCGGCCTGAGCGATCAGGGACCCAGCGCGCTGATTAATGGCGTGGCCGTGACGAACCTGACGCCGGCGGATGCCCCGAAGATCATCGAGGCGTTGCGAAAGGGCGAGTCGCCGTCGGTATTGCCTCAGGCGGAGGTGGCGGTGAACCTTCGGAAGCCGGGCGCGGTAATCTTCTCGTCGATGGATCGCGGGATGGCGATCCGCAAGGCGGTCAACATGGCGCCGACGGAAGTGATCAACGAGATGAACAAGGCGCGTTTACGGGGCCGCGGCGGCGCGGGATTTCCCACCGCCATGAAATGGGACTTCTGCCGGAAGGCCCCCGGGAACGTTCACTACGTTGTGTGCAACGCCGACGAGGGGGAGCCTGGCACTTTCAAGGACCGGGTGATCTTGACGGAAAACCCGGACTTGGCGTTCGAGGGGATGACGGTGGCGGGGTATGCGATTGGCGCGGCGGAGGGCCTCTTCTATCTCCGTGGCGAATATGAGTATCTGCTTCCGGCGTTGGAGCAGGTCCTTGCGAAGCGGCGGTCGCTTGGTCTCTTGGGCAAGGACATTTGCGGACGCGAGGGGTTCAATTTCGACATCCGAATACAGGTGGGCGCGGGCGCTTACATCTGCGGCGAGGAATCGGCGCTCCTCGAGTCGCTCGAGGGCAAACGAGGCGCCCCGCGGGACCGTCCGCCGTTCCCGGTACAGAAGGGTTACAAGAACGAGCCGACTTCCGTGAACAACGTCGAGACCTTGTGCTGCGCGGCGCGCATCGTGGAGATGGGAGCGGCGTGGTTCGCGAAGATGGGAACGAAGGACTCGACGGGCACCAAGGTGCTGAGCGTTTCAGGCGACTGCGAGTACCCGGGCGTGTACGAGGTCGAGTACGGGATTTCGGTTGACCGTCTGCTGCATATGGTTGGCGCGAAGAGCGTGCAAGCGGTCCAGATCGGAGGTCCGTCGGGGCAATGTCTGGCGCCGAAGGACTTCGGTCGGAGCATTTCTTTCGAGGACCAGCCCACGGGCGGCTCGGTGATTGTTATCGGCGAGGGCCGCGACCTGGTGTGGTGCATGGCGCAGTTCGTCGAGTTTTTCGTCGAGGAATCCTGCGGGTGGTGCGCGCCGTGCCGCGTTGGTACTACCGCGTTGAAGAAGATCCTGGACAAGGTGATCGAAGGCAAGGCCACGCGCGCGGACCTCGAGGAGCTTCAGCGGGTCGGGACGACGGTGAAGATGATGAGCCGCTGCGGGCTGGGTCAAACGGCCGCGAACCCGATCTTGACCACGATGCGGAATTTTCCAGAGGCGTATGAGGCCCGAGTCAAACCTGATGTGTTTATCTCGCGTATAGATCTCGCGAAGGCGCTCAGGGAAGGCGCGGCGGCGGCGGGCCGGACCGAAGAGTTGGAGGGACGTCACGCATGAGTGAGAAAATGGTCACGATAATCTTGGACGGCAGGGAAATCCAGGCGAAGGCGAGCGACACGGTGATGGATGCCGCCGATGCCGCGGGCGTGTACATTCCGAGGCTGTGTTACGTGAAGGACCTGCCGGCGGGCGGGCACTGTCGCGTGTGCACGGTCAAGGTCAACGGGCGTCCGCAAAACGCGTGCACGTTTCCGGTGTCCGACGGCCAGGTGATAGAGCATGACACGCAGGAGTTGAACGCGTTGCGCCGCACGATCGTCGAGATGCTGTTCGTCGAGGGCAACCATTGCTGTCCCACGTGCGAGGCGAGCGGGAACTGCGAACTCCAGGCGACGGCGTATCGTCTGGGCCTTCTGGCGCCGCAACTCCCCTATTTCAACACGCCGCGCGAACTGGACGCGACCCACAAGGACGTGTACGTGGATCGGAACCGCTGTATCCTCTGCGGGCGATGCGTTCGGGCGTCGAAACACCTTGACGGGAAGAACGTGTTCGGCTTTGAGGGGCGTGGCGTCCACACGCGGATCGCCGTGGATGCAGAGCATTCGCTCTCGGAGACGGCGCTTGCGGCGACGGATGCGGCGGCGAAGAAGTGCCCCACGGGCAGCATCGTGATAAAGCGGACCGGGTGGCAGGTCCCCATCGGCCGGCGGACCTACGACCGGACGCCGATCGGTTCGGACATCGAGCGGAAAGAATCAGGGGCCACGGTTTAGGAAAGGATGAATCCATGGGAAAACCACTTGTAGCGACGGCCCCGTTTACCGGGTGTTTTGGATGCCATATGTCCCTGCTCGATATTGACGAGCGGATCTTGGACCTCGTGCAGCTTATCGAGTTTGACAAGTCCCCGATCGATGACATCAAGACGTTCTCGCGCCCGGTCGACATCGGTCTGCTCGAAGGCGGTATCAGCAACGAGGAGAACCTCGAGTGGCTGCTCGAGTTCCGCAAGAACTGCAAGATCCTGATATCCGTCGGGCAGTGCGCGATCACGGGCGGCGTCCCGGCCATGCGCAACACGGTTTCGCTTAAGGAGTGTCTCGAAGAGGCCTACCTGAACGGGCCGACGGTCGTGGACGGCGTGATTCCGAACGACCCGGATATCCCGATCCTGTTGGACAAGGTATATCCGTGTCATGAGGTCGTGAAGATCGATTACTTCCTTCCGGGGTGTCCGCCTTCGGCGGATACTCTGTGGGCGGCCTTGACGGCGCTGCTCACGGGAAAGGACGTCGGGCTGCCGTATGAGCTTGTCAAGTACGACTGATTTGATGGAGGCAGGAAACATGAGCATTACCGCTAAGAAGACCGAGCGCAAGGTCGTCATCAATCCCGTGACGCGCGTCGAGGGGCACGGCAAGGTCACCATCCTCATGGATGAGAAGAACCATGTAACAGAGGCGCGGTTTCACATCATCGAGTTCAGAGGCTTCGAGCGGTTCATCCAGGGCAGGTTCTACTGGGAGGCGCCCGTGGTGATCCAGAGGCTGTGCGGGATCTGTCCCGTGAGCCATCATCTGGCGGCCGCAAAGGCGACCGATGTTATAGTGGGCGTGGACAAACTGACGCCGACCGCGGAGAAGATGCGCCGCCTGATGCATTACGGGCAGACGTATCAGTCGCACGCGATGCATTTCTACCACCTGGCGTCCCCGGACCTGCTGTTTGGCTTCGACGCGCCCGTTGCCAAGCGGAACGTGATTGCCGTGATCGAGGCGTATCCGGAGGCGGCGACGCACGCCGTGCTCATGCGGCGTTTCGGCCAGGAGATCATAAAGGCCACGGCCGGAAAGAAGGTGCACGGAACCGGCGCCATTCCAGGCGGGATCAACAAGAACTTGTCAATCGAGGAGCGCGACGCCCTGCGCAAAGACGCGGACACGATGCTTGAATGGGCGATCGACGCACTGGAGCTGTGCAAGAAGATCACGAAGAGCGACGCCGAACGTCTACTAGCGTTCGGGAGTTTCGACTCGAACCATCTCAGCATCGTTCGCGAAGACGGATGCCTTGACCTCTACGACGGGAAGCTCCGCGCGAAAGACGCCAAGGGCAACATAATTCTTGATAAGGTGGCCCCGGCGGACTATCTCGACTACATTCGCGAGGAAGTGCGTCCGTGGAGCTACATGAAGTTCCCGTTCATTCTCAAGTTGGGGAAGAATGACGGCTGGTACCGTGTGGGGCCGCTGGCGCGGATCAACAACTGCGATTTCATTGATACGCCCATCGCCGAGAAGGCGCGCCAGGAATTCATGGCGCTTGGCGGCGGCAAACCGATCAACTCGTCGCTGGCCTATCACTGGGCGCGAATGATCGAGTTGGTGCACGCGGCCGAGAAGATTGAGGAACTCCTTGACGATCCGGACCTGCAAGGGACGGACCTCGTGAAGACCGGCAAGAAACGCACGCGTGGCGTGGCGTGGATCGAGGCGCCGCGCGGGACCTTGTTTCATCATTACGAGATCAATCCCGAGACCGATCAGATTGTGAAAGCGAACCTGATCGTTTCGACTACGAACAACAACGAGGCGATGAACCAGGTCGTGCGCGTGGTGGCGAAGCAGCATCTCGAGGGTAAGGCGGAGTTGACCGAAGGTCTGCTGAATCACATCGAGGTCGGCATTCGCGCGTACGATCCGTGCCTGAGTTGCGCGACGCACGCGCTCGGCCAGATGCGGCTGCACGTGCAGTTGGTGGGTCCGGACGGCGTGGTGACGGATGAACGCTTCCGCGGGTAGCGATTTGTACCGGCGCGGGCCGCGGATCCTGGTGCTGGGTTACGGCAATCCCGGGCGGCAGGACGACGGGCTCGGGCCCGCCGTGGCGGAGGCCATCGAGCAGGCGGCGACGCCGGGCGTCACCGTTGAAGCGGATTATCAATTGAATATAGAAGACTCGGCGAGTATCGCGGAGCACGACGTGGTAGTCTTCGTGGATGCAAGCGTGAACGGACCGGAGCCGTTCAAGATGGAACGGATCGAGGCCGCCGCGGAGATCAGCTTCACGAGCCACTCGGTCTCGCCGGGATCGGTGCTCGCGGCATGCGCGGAGCATTTCGACGCGCGGCCGGAAGCGTGGGTGTTGGGCGTTCGAGGTTACGCCTTCGAGTTCGAGGAAGGGCTGACCGCCAAGGCGCAGGAAAACTGTAAGGCCGCAACCGCCTTTGTCCGGAAGTGGATCGAGGCGTGGAAGGAGCGACACATGGATAAAGGCAGCACGCACAAGAAGACCATTCTGGCGATTGATGACGACCCCGATATCCGCGGCGCCATACGCGTCTTCCTCGAAACCGCGGGATACGTGGTGGGAGAAGCCTCGACGGGAGAGGAAGGCGTCCGCACGGCGGAACGCATCAAGCCGGACGCGATCATCGTGGACCTGATGATGGAGACGGTGGACGCGGGCAGCGTCGTGGCGCGCACCCTCAAGGATGGGGGCTACGCAGGGCCCATCTACCTGCTGAGTTCGGCGGGCGACACGGTCCGGTACAACATCGACGCGCGCGAACTCGGGTTGGCCGGGATCTTTCAGAAGCCGATCGATCCGAAAGTCCTCGTGTCCACGCTCAAGGCTCGACTCAAGGACGAATGATCCGAGCGACGGCGTAAACACGGCGGCCAAGCGGAATGTCCGCTTGGCTTTTCCACTCCCCTTCAAATACAATACCTGGCAACGAATGCGGGGACATGTTTAACGCCGGAGGAAGACACCATGCAGAAATCGCTCATCATCGAATCGAACGGATCGGGGAAAGAGAAGCTTGACGCGCTGCTCGCCGATGGCTGGACCGTTGTGTCGATCACCGCGAATCACGGAAAAAGCTACAACGACTTCCTGATCATCCTCGAGAAGAAGTAGCCCTGGGCACGGCAATTTGAGCCAATTGGACTTGTCCAGGTAATGGACGGGATGGACGTTCTGGACAGAATGGACGGAACCGCGCAGGTGAGTTTTCTCGGTGTCCACGTCGTCCATGAGGTCCACGCCGTCCATCATTCCGGCTATCCCTTAATGCCCGTAAGAACGATGCCTTTCACGAAGTACTGCTGTGCCGAGAAGAAGATGATCAGTACGGGCACAACGGAAATCAGGCTTGCGGCCATGACGTAGTTGGCGAACATGAACTCGGCGCTCTTGAACATGTATATGCCCATCGAGATGGGGTATTTCGTGTAGTCCGAGAGGTAGATCAGGGGGCCCTGGAAATCGTTCCAGTAGCCGATAAAGCCGAGCACGCAAATCGTCGCGATCGCGGGTTTCGCCAGCGGGACCATGATCCGCGCCAAGATGCGCACGGTCGAGCAGCCGTCGAACCCGGCGGCATCCCCGAGATCGACCGGGACCGTCTTGAAAAACTGGCGCATCAGGAAAATGTTGAAGACGCCGCCGCCGAAATAGGCCGGTACGATGAGGGGAAGCCATGTATCGACCCAGCCGATCTTGTTGAACAGGATGAAGACGGGGATCATCGTGACCTCGCCCGGGAGCATGATAGTGCTCAGCAGCACAACAAAAAGGAAGTCACGGAACGGCCACCGGATTCGCGCGAAACTGTAACCTACCAGGCACGCGCTGCACACCTGGCCGAAGAGCGCCAGCGAGGTGATGCAGACGGTGTTTATGATAAAACGGTGGAACGGCAGCATGCTGAAGACGTGGACGAAGTTTGCGAACCGCGGCGGTTTCGGAATCCAGATCCGCGGGACCGTGTAGATCTCCGCGAACGCCTTGAGGCTGTCGCTGACCGTGATCGCGAGGGGGATCATGAAGAGGGCCGAGAGTCCCAACAGCAGCGCGATGCCTCCGGCGCGCTCGATGCGGCGCTGCCGTTTCATGCTGCCCTTGAACTCGCTCGACTCGATCATCGTTTCACCTCTCCCTCGTAATACACCCAGGCGGCGCTGGAGCGTATGATGAGCAGGGTCAGGGCGAGAATGATCACGAACAGGATCCAGGCGAGGGCCGACGCATAGCCCATTTCGTATTCGACGAAGGCCTTGGTGTACAGGTGAAGCACGTAGAACAACAGCGACTTCTCGGTCCCTCCGGTCCCGTTGGTCAGGATAAAGGCCTGCATGAATACCTTCAATGCGCCGATAATCCCCATGATGAGATTGAAGTAGATCGTCGGTGTCAACATCGGCAAGGTGATGTTCCAGAACTTGCGGAGCCGTCCGGCGCCGTCGAGTTCGGCCACCTCGTACAATTGGTCCGGCACGCCCTGAAGGCCCGCTAGGAAAATCAGCATCCCGGCGCCGCCCGCGCCCCACAGGCTCATGATGATCACCGATGGTTTCGCCCAGAGCGGATCCTCGATCCACTTGGGTTCCGGAAGGTTGATGAATGAGAGGAGGTGCGTCCAGTCGAAGAAGTTGTTCGCACCGCGGATGAATGCGTTCAGCGGGCCAAATGCCGGATTCAAGATATACATCCACAACACCACCGTGGCCACGCCCGAGATGATGCTCGGCAGGTAAAAGGTCGTGCGGAAGAACGTGATCCCGCGAATCGGCTGGTTCAACAGCAGCGCAAGCCCTAGGGATGCGCATAAGCCCAGGGGCACGGCAAAGACGGCGTAGAACAGCGAGTTGTACAGGGCTTTGAGCATGAGGGGATCGCCGGTGATCTCGTCACTCGAGAACGCGCGAAGGAAGTTGCTCAGGCCAACGAACTGAAGCCTTTGGATCGGCTCGTATGGGTCCCACTGGCTGAAGCTCAGAATGATGCTGAACAGGATCGGAAACGCGGTTAGGAGACACAGCCCCGCCAACCACGGTGAGGCGAACAGAATGCCCTCGAGTCCCTCGATGCGCGCGCGCCGGCTGCGCAGCATGTGACGCAACTCATCGACCTGCCGCAGAAAGCTTCCGCGAACCGGGCGGAGCAGCATCAAGGCCGCAAACACGAGCGCCACGATCCCGACTGCCATGGCCGAGGCGGCTCCCAGGGAGAGGTGCACGCCGGCAGGGGCCGCTTCGCTTGTCCGGGCCTTCCACTCGGCGAGCTCTTTATCAAGGACTTGGTTGATCTTGGGTTCGAGGCCGGGAAGGATTTGCCGTGGCGTGACGCCGGAAACGTCCGCAAAGGTCAGGCGCTCGAGGTCCGCGTTGGAGGCGACTCGCAGTTCCTGATATCGCGGCGTGATGGGAGTAAGCCGCGCGTAGTCTATCGCTTCGATGGCGATCTCCTCGTCGGCGGGAGTGGCCGCTTGCACGTAGTGCTTCCGCGCGACCTCGCGCCGCACCGGAATGCCGCGCTGCATGTCGCCAAGCAGCGCCTGGCTCTCGTCATCGACAAAATGCTTGAGGAACCGCCAGGCGATTTCCTTCTTCTCGGGCGTGGTGTTCGCGTAGATCGAGATGCCGTCCCACGTCGCACGGCTGTACCGCTGTCCATCGGGTCCCCGCGGCATGTGCGCCATACCCCAGCGCATGGCGTCCTGGACGCGGTTCAGCGCCGGGGTCATGTACGACATCGCCGGTACAATGGCGACGCGTCCGGTGAGCAACTGCACTTCGGCATTGAAGCCCGACAATTGACCGGTCCACGCGATGGACTTGTCGATCATTTTCATGTCGTAGATGAGTTGACAGGCGGCCACGGCAGGCGGCTCCTGGATCGTGCATCGCGTCCGGTCCGCGTTCAGGAGATCGCCGCCGTAACTCCAGACGATGGATTCAAGGCCGAGCATGTCGAAGCCCATGTTCGTGCCGAACTGATCGATGATCCCGTCGCCGTCGAGGTCTTTCGTGAATCGTTTCGCGAGGGCGCGGAATTCTTCCCAGGTCCAGTCCTTGCTCGGGTAAGGGATGCCTTCCTGATCGAAGAGGTCCTTGTTGTAGAACATGAGATTGATGTTGCCGTCCCACGCGAGGCCGCCCTGAAAACCGCGGTAGTTGAAGCTCTGCAGTGCCGTGGGCAGGTACTCGCGCTTGAAGTCAGGGTCGCGCTGATCCTCCGGCGTCTCCATGTAGCGCAGCTCGGCCGCGAGACCGCGCTCGATGTCGTCGCTCGCGCGCGCGATGTAGGGTCGGAGATCCTCGAGGTAGCCGCGGACCCCGTACGTGGGAAAGTACTCGTCGTCCATCATGATGATGTCGCCGGCCTTGCCCGTGATGAAGAGGAGCTGAAGCTTGCGTCCGTAATCGCCGACGCACCATTCGCGCTTGATCTTGACGCCGGGATTGTCACGCTCGAATGCCTCGCAGACCTTGACGACGTACTGGTTATCGAGGTAATTCGCCCAATACGTGAAGCGGATCACCACGGTTTGTCGTGGTTCGACAAACTGTTGCGGCGCCGCGGCTTCGTCCGCGCGGGCGCAGGTCGCCGCACAGGCCAGGAGAGCCAGCGTCACGATGAGAGCGTTTTTCACGAGAGACAACATCAAACAGCCGCTTGGTTAGGCTATAGGCTGAAGGCTGTAGGCTGTAGGAAAACAGAACACCCGCAGCTTACAGCCTACGTCCCCTTACGCGGTCCGCCAGGCATTCAGCCAGTTGTCGAGACCGGCCTTCATATCCGGGACCGGGTTGTCGGGACTGTTCTCATATTCCATCACGACGGGGCCCGTGAAATCGATGGCCTTCAGGACGCCGGCCACCGCCGCCATGTTCATGTCGCCGTGGCCCAGGATCTGTTCCTCGCCGTCGCGCTTCCAATCCTTGAGGTGCAGCGAGATCGTTCGCGGTCCGAGCTGCTCGATGACTTCGTGGGGATTCTCGCCGGAACGGATTACGTGGCCTGTATCCACGCATGCGCCGATCATCGGACTGTGGTTCTTGATCGCGTTCAAAGTATCGGCCACTTTATCGTAGCGCGCGCCGGGGCCGTGATTGTGGATGCCGATCTTGACGCCGAACTCGTCCGTCAGCGCATCGAGACTGTCGAATGCATCGGGCGCCGGGTCGGCCGTCAGGACTTTGATGCCAAGCGCCTTTGCGAACTCGAACTTCCTGCGGTTCGCGGTGCGGTCCGCGGTGAAACCTTCCACACCGAAGCAGACCGTCACGAGCCCCTCGGCCTGGAGGCGCTGCTTGACGCGCGGGAAACCTTCGTGCGCGGCATCACAAGGAAAGTGCGCCGAGCAGTACTCGATGTATTTGGTCCCAAGCTGTTTCAGACAGGCGATTGAACCTTCGAAGTCGAAATTGCGGAAGCTGTAGCTCTGCGCCCCCACACACAGTTTGTCGGGGTTTGACAAACTGTGCGGTTGCAGCAAGTCACTCATCTGGAAGCCCTTCCCGTAATACGACCGCCACTGCGGAATAAAAGGAAATCATAACAATCGACCCGCGTGGAGTCAACCTTTCCGGTCCTGTCCAAAATCCGCACGTAAGGATTCATCTCGCACGCGGCGCGCCCCTGGTG
>CAZPMT010000142.1:7412-14356 GCA_964587655.1 uncultured Nitrospiraceae bacterium | reverse complement strand
CAACACAGACAAGGGGTTACGAAAATTCAGAAGGGCCTATATTGAAGACTCAGGTATATGCCGCCGTTTGCCGTTGCGCGCTCCGGGGCTTTGGCGTCAAGGGCGATGGTGAGCGGCGCGAGCACGTGGTACAGGAGATCCGTGGCGATGCCGCCCGAATAATCCCAGAACTTGCGGAACTGGAAGAACCGCGGCTTCGAGAAGGGCCGCTTCGGCGCCGGGCCCAGCCATTGCTGCCAGTCAACGTAAGCCTCTCCCGCTTTCGGATCGTCGGTGGCGTCGTCGTCGATGTGCCAGTTCCATTCGCCGCCCCGATCATCGGGTCCGCCGGCGGAGTTGCGACTGTAATCGGCTTGCGCCCACAGCACTTTGCCGATGCCGCCCTGTTTGATGAACTTCCGCGCCTGCCACCAGAAATCCTCGGAGGACCCTTGGGCGCCGCACTGGAAAACGCGGCCCGTTTCGCAGGCCTTGTCGCGCACATCAAGCGATTCCTCGATGGTCAGCGTCACGGGCTTCTGACAGTAGACGTCCTTGCCCGCGTCCATGGCGTGCATCGAAATGGGCGCGTGCCAATGGTCTGGCGTAGCGATGATGACCGCGTGGATGTCGTCCCGTTCGAGCAGCTTCTTGTAGTTGGTGTAAGCGTCGATGTCGTGCCCGGCGTTGCTCTTCACCCAGCGCTTGCGATACTCCTGCCGGCGCATGTACACGTCGGATATGGCGCGCAACTGGACCTTCTCTCCGGCCTTTTCCTTGGCGCAGATATCTTCGAGATGACTGCCGCCCATACCGCCGACGCCGATGATGCCAACGCCGATGACCTCGCCTTCCTTGAGCAGCCGGCCCGTCTTGGGCGATCGAGGGTCCACCGGGACGCTCCGCTTCTTCGTCTTGGCTTCGGCGGACGCCGCCATCAGCCCCAGTCCGGCAAGAGCCGCGCCGCCTCCCGCCAGGTGCAGGAAATCTCGCCGATGCATATCATGATGACTCGACATGTGTGTATCCCCTTCGTTCAATCACCCAAGCCCATCAACCACCACGGATGCGGACAGTCGTCAGTATAGCCAAGCGCGCCGGCCTTTCAAAACATCCGTCTGAGCGCCTTTTCCGCAGCACTTCTTGCCCACTTTCTTGCGCGAGGGACACGGCCCCAGAGGCGCGAGGCATGCGCCCCCCGTCCAAGAGGGCCACATATTTCCTTGCGTGAGAGAGGTCGTCAGGGGCGGCGTCCCGGCGGGTTCATAGCGCTTCGCGAGCGGTGAGTAGCTTCGTTTTGCCGTGACACCGCCGCGTGACTGCCGGTAGATGCCACGGCCGTTTCCGAAGATGCCCCGGTGTTGCGTAATCGCGAACCGCCACGGCGGTTTGCGACGGAGGCCCATGCGGCGTTCCTCGACGCCAGGCTGAACGCCGAATACCTCGCGGGGCTCTCCCGTCCGGTAGCCGCAGCCGCCTCAGTTGGAGCCGCGTTCACCTCGCAACGCCCGGCAGCCGCCAGATATGATGCGGCGCGTCGTGCCGCGGCCGTCGAAACACTCGTGGTGGCCGCATTATGCTCTGTCTCATTTGGCGCGGCTTCCGAACGCGTACCCACCACCGCCGCCGTTTTTTCGTTCTGGCTCGCGCCCACTGCGTTGGCAGATGCCGACTGTTCCCCTACGGAACGGGCACCGAAAACTCCGGCGCTTTGGCCGGCCTTCGAGATACCGCGGTCCTCCGCTATACGATAGCCCTCCGTAAGTGCCGCGGACACGTCTGACACGGACGTAGATCGTACGGTGGCGGGCGTGGCGGACGCGCCGACCTTGGACACGGTCACCATAGCTGCCTGGCCGTGTGCGGGAAATGGGATCGCCAGTGCGGCTGCAATAAGCAACACGGGGACACGCGTAACGCCGCTCGTGTGTCGTATCATGGAAATAACCTTCACCTGCCGTGGGGAACTGATTCCCCTCCGCCGAAGACCGCCCTGGATTGACAGCATCCTGCGGTTGCAGATTGTGCTATTCTTCCCCTGTCAGACGGCGTGCAGGGTTCTTGGTGTCAAAATCGTCGTATTCCTTTGCATGAAACAGTTTGTCCGCGGGGACATAGCCGTACCAGTACGTATTGTTCATGAAAGAGAAAGTAGGCGGTTCCAGGATGCGTTCGGCGGTACGCTTGCGGATATTGAGGTCGAACTCCATTTCCTCGGCCTCCATATCGCACTGGGCCTTGCGTACCTCGAAATCCTGCTTGAGCTCCTGCTGTCTCATCTCATACTGGTCTTCTGCGATCTGTTCGAGGACTTTCTTCGGAACGCTGACCAGTACCTTGGCCTTCCACAGTTCACCGTACTGCATCTCATTGGGCTGGGCGTCGCGCCGGGGCCTCGAGAACCGTTCCGCAACGCTCCAGGCGTCCACAACGTTCACACGAGAGAGCACCTGTTCGCGCAGAAGCTGGCTCGCACGCGACGTAACCATCGAACTCGCCACATTGCGCCTGTATTGCGGCTTCTTGAGATGAAATACACCAGCAACCGCGCCACCGGCTCCGAGGCCATTCTCGCCATTGCTCAACGCATATCCTGCAGGTCCTCCCAAGCCGAGGCCGGTAAACGCCAGACGCTTGCTCGACTGGTGGGGCCACTTGCTTTTCGTGCCGGTCGAAGCACCGCCGCTAAGGCTGTCCTCACCGACGATGGCGGTTCCGCCCAACGCGTCAGCCGCCTTGCGCAAGGCATCGTTATACGCTTGGTTGACTGCCTCGGCCTCTCCGGCCACCTGTTCTTCGGATACGCCCACAAAGAATAACTCCCGATCAGTGGGTTCCTGCGCATTGGCTCGCGCCCAATCAGGCGCGCCAGTCATCATGTCATGCGCTTTCGGGTTCAGCACATAGCGGTTCTGAGCGCACCCCGCCAGCATGCAGCATACGACCAGCGCCGACATACATACGGTAATTCCGAATCCGTGCCGCATTGTCTTTATCTCCTCCGTTCTTGGTTGTGCCCGCCCACGTCCGTAATCAGAGCGGACAATCCCCTTCCTTTTCTATCCGTGCAGTTGCTTGTACGGGCGTCCCGGCCCCGGATCCCTTCACTTTGGTCCGTCAGCGACCCTTTCCTGCGCCCGCCGCAACTCTTCTCCATGTATCCGCTGAATTGCCTTGCTGTCTCCGTACCGGCGCAGGTTGCCCAAGCGCATGATCGAAACAACCTTGCCGCGCTTCTTGGCCTCGCCAACCGGATCGAATGAACCGCCCTCGACTCCGGCAATCTGCCGCACGAACACCTCGTCGGCCCGTTCTCGTGCGTCAGGCGGGTAAAGCTTCGTGGACAGGACACCGGAGGCATCCTGCAGCCAGACCTCAACATTGGCAGGAGGTGTCAGATCCGGGCCGAAAACCCAGGTCAGTTTCTTATCGGCCGACCTGATGTAAGTGCGCTCGTAGCCGTTCTCGGACCGATACGTTACCGCTTGGCAGTCGTAGAACCTGCCGTTCTTACCGCTGTCGGCGACATAGGCGGCCGGGGCGGCGCCTGCGTGTTCACCTCGGCCAAGCGCGCTCGTGTAGTCGCGAAACTCGATCACACACAGACCGCTCTGAGGCCAGTGCTCCGGCAACTGCGCGCGTCGCTCCGCAGCCCCCTTCGCCTCCGGTTTCTCATTGGGATCGTACGAGACGATCGTGACCACCTTGTCTTCTCGGATCCAATCGAGATACTCATCTTCTATGCTAACGGGAATTGCGCCCACTTCAGTGAAAGGAGTCTTGTCAAACAACTCCATCGTTCCACGAATCACCCTGGGATATGGGTCGTTCGAGTTCTGCACCATCATGTTGAGAGCCACGATGCGAGACTTGATCGTGTTCAGTTGCGTCCTCCAGTCCTCAATCTGGTTGACAAGAGATACGGTCATGGCTGGCGTCAGCAACGTGTCGCGGTCCTTGTCGTCGGCACGGAGCAAGGCATCCTTTCCGGCCACTTCCGCCGCCAGCGCGTCGATGGCTTTCTTGTTCGCCTCGCGTTCCGCGTCGTTCTTCGCTGACACCAGTTGGATGCTATGCTGATTGATTTTTCCGCGGATCCCCTCGCAATCAGCGAGAACTCTTGCCCTTGCATCGTCCCCCAGCAGCTTTACGCGCTTCTCAGTATCGGTGCGCAACTCTGCATCCGCGGCCTCGATGGACTTGTAGAGCGTCTCCGATTTGCCTTGCAGCACCTGCATCCGCCGGAACTCGAAGTTCTCCGGCAGGACTACCGAAACGTCGTAGACGGAGTCCGTGTGCAGGTTCACTCGGTTCTTGACCGGCTTCACCGGGTTTTCCCAGGCGATCACTGCGGAATCGCTGTGCGCCCCGTGGCGCTTGTGGAACGCGACCTCCGGAGGATCAAAGGCCCCGCTTTCCGTTGCGCCGACAACTGGATCGACCATCCTGAACTGGACCGAGTGTGCGCACCCGGTAACCCAGGCCGCCGCAAGAACACAGCCTAAGCACACAAATAACCACCTGAACATTGGTAGCGGACGTGTTTGCCCCATCGAAGACTCCCTGTGCGCCCAGCGGACGCTTTTCCTTGTTCCGCATTCCCGCCGGCCCCTATCCCCTGCCACGAGCCGGACGTAACCCAAAAAGCACCGTTATGTTAACACAGGACATGCACTGTGTCAAGCGTTCGAATTGACAATGTCGAATTGACAACGGCTGGTTGCAAAGTAAGATTATGTAGGGGTATAATGTGACTATTAGGGTCATGCTTGTTGATGACTCGGAGACCCTGATGCATCTTCTCGGTGGCAGTTCGGACTTGACCGTAGAAAAGATCCTTTACCGCCGGCTGATCCGCGTCTGCGGCGCACTGGCTGCGAGCGCCGGGTTCATCGCTCTGCTTGGATGGGGCCTCGAGATTCCTTTTCTGGCCAGCCTGGGGGCGGGCAAGATTCCGATGGCGCCCAGCACGGCGGTGCTGTTCGTGCTTTATGGAATTGCGGCCATCCTCCGCACCCGCGCGCCGTTGCGCCGCGGAACGTATTGGACAGGGGTGGCGATCAACACCTCGGGCGTGCTGGTGGCATTGTTGCTCTTCTTCCTGTCCGTCCAAGGGATCCATCTTGATGTTGAGCACTTCGGGTTCCCGGTCGTGGACACTTCGGGCAAAGCGCCGATCGGGCACATGTCCCCGGTGACGGCGCTCTGCTTTCTGCTCGCCGGTCTGTCGTTTCTGGCCTCGCTGCCCTCCTCCCTCCGCCGGTCTTGGCGAGCCATAGCTGCTATGGGTTTCGCGGGCGTCTTGACCGCGATGGCCTCCCTGTTGCTCCTGGCCTATCTCTATGGAGATCCTCTGTTCTATTCCGGATCCTTCATCCCGCCCGCGGCGACTACCAGCATAGCCTTCGTGGCTCTGGGGATAGCGATGTTGGCTCTGGCGGGGCCGCAAACCTGGTCGCTCAGCGAACGGACCGAAGCGGCCACGCGCGTTTCGTATAGGTTCGTCCTGGTGTTCGTCCTTCTGGCCACGGGCATCGTTATGACAGGCGGCCTCTACCAGCGGAATTATGAGAAACGCTTCCGCGCCGAGATCGAGCGTCAACTTTCCGCCATTGCGGAGCTGAAAGTTTCCGAGATCGTGCAGTGGCGAAAGGAACGACTCGCGAATGCCGCTATCTTTTTCGGGAACAAGGACTTTTCCGAGCGTGTGAAGCGGTATCTTGATGCGCCGGGTGACGTGGATGCGCGGGAACGGATTCAGACGTGGCTGCGCCAGATCCGGTCGGCCTATCAGTATGACCGGGTCTTCCTGCTCGATGCCGAAAACGTCGAGCGGGTATCGGCCCACGACACAGCAGAGCCAGTCGCCCAGCATTTGATGGAGCAAGGTCGCGAGATTCTGCAATCGGGTCGAGTCGTCTTCCTGGATTTCTATCGCGATGCACCCGATTCCCCTGTCTACCTGAGTGTCTTGGTCCCCATTCTCGACAAACAGGACGGCGGCCGGCCTCTAGGCGTTCTTGTTCTGCGGATTGATCCTAAGACCTATCTCTACCCCCTGATCAACCGGTGGCCGACGCCCAGCCAAACCGCCGAGACCCTGATCGTCCGCCGGGAAGGGAATGAGGCCGTGTTTCTGAACGATCTCCGGTTCAAGAAGGGCACAGCCCTTACGCTGCGCAGTTCCCTGGAGAACGAGCAAATGACTGCCGTACAGGCCGCTTTGGGCCGTGAAGGCATAGTGGAAGGTATCGACTACCGTGGGGCGCCAGTGATTGCCGACATCCGTTCCGTGCCCGATTCGCCATGGTTCATGGTTTCCCGCATGGACCGTTCGGAGGTGTACGCGCCCGTGCGAGAACGGCTGTGGCAAGTGGTCGTGCTTGTCGGCGGCCTGCTTCTCGGCGCGGGCGCCGGGGTGGGTTCGCTTTGGCGGCAGCAGCGCGTCCGCTTCTACCGAGAGAGATACGAGGCCGCTGAGGCGCTGCGAGAGACCAAGGATTTCCTGGAGAATCTGATCACCTACGCCAATGCCCCCATCATCGTGTGGGACCCGCAATTCAGAATCTCCCGCTTCAATCACGCGTTTGAAAAACTGACGGGAAGAACGGCGGATGATGTCATCGGAAAGCCGCTCGAAATCCTCTTTCCCCCCGCCTTGGTGGAAAGCTCGATGGACCTCATCCGGAAAACGCTGAGTGGCGCGCGTTGGGAAACGGTCGAGATCGCTATTCTCCACCTCGACGGGTCGGTCCGGACGGTGCTCTGGAACTCGGCCAATGTCCTCGCCACCGACGGAAAGACGCCGGTGGCCACAATCGCACAAGGCCAGGACATCACTGAGCGCAAGCGGGCGGAGGAGGCATTGCGCGAAACCAATGAATACCTGGAGAACCTGTTCAACTACGCAAACGCCCCCATCATCGTGTGGGACCCGCAATTCAGGATCACACGATTCAATCGGG
>CAZPMT010000142.1:0-7312 GCA_964587655.1 uncultured Nitrospiraceae bacterium | reverse complement strand
CAAGACGCCGGTGGCCACGATCGCACAAGGCCAGGACATCACCGAGCGCAAGCGGGCAGAGGAGGCATTACGGGAGACCAATGAATACCTGGAGAACCTGTTCAACTACGCCAACGCCCCCATCATCGTGTGGGACCCGCAATTCAGGATCACACGATTCAATCGGGCCTTTGAAAAGCTGACGGGAAGAAGAGCGGGCGATGTGATCGGGAAATCGCTCGAAATCCTCTTTCCCCCCGCCTTGGTGGAAAGCTCGATGGACCTCATCCGGAAAACGCTGAGTGGCGCGCGTTGGGAAACGGTCGAGATCGCCATTCTCCACCTCGACGGGTCGGTCCGGACGGTGCTCTGGAACTCGGCCAATGTCATCGCCACCGACGGCAAGACGCCGGTGGCCACGATCGCACAAGGCCAGGACATCACCGAGCGCAAGCGGACGGAGGAGAGATTGTTGCACTTGACCGAGGTTCTGCGTGCGGTCCGCAACGTGAACCAACTCATCACCCATGAGAAAAACCGGGATACGCTCCTGCGTCGGGCCTGCGAGATTCTGACGGAGACGCGCGGGTATCGTTCCGCCTGGATCGGCACGCTTGACGCGGCGGGGGCAATCCACGCCGCGGCCCAGTCGGGCATCGGCACCGGTTTCGCCTCCGTTAGTACGCAACTCGAACGCGGTGAATGGCCGGAGTGCTGCCGGGAAGCCCTGGGGCGGCCGGGCATTGTCATCATGCACGACACGGCGGTGAACTGCGTCAAGTGTCCTTTGGCGCACACGTACCGCGACACGGCGGCCCTTGCCCAGCGGCTGCAGTACGCGGGGCACAATTACGGCGTGCTCGTGGTGGCGCTGCCGGCGGCCGAGGCTGACGACGATGAAGAACAATCGCTGTTCCGGGAACTTTGTGGCGACGTCAGCTTCGCCCTGCATGCCATCGAGGTCGAGCAAGAGCGCCAGCGCGCCGAGGATGGGCTGCGAGAGAGCCAGGCAAGCCTCGTCGCGGCCCAGGCCGTAGCTCACCTCGGAAACTGGGCATGGGATTCGGTCAGGGACGAGATCACGGGTTCCGACGAGTTCTACAGGTTGTTCGGCGTCAAACCCGAACAACTCGCCCGGTATCGGCAGTTCATCAACCTACTGCACCCGGACGATTGCGCACGGGTCGAGCAGGACGTGGCCGATGCCATGAAACAGAGCCGGCCTTATGATACCGACTATCGCGTCCTCCTCCCGAACGGGGAATACCGGCATATCAACGCGCGCGGGCAGGTCTTTGTGGATGACACGGGCAAACCCATCCGCATGGTGGGAACTTGCCTTGACATCACCGAGCGTAAGCGGACGGAGGAGGAAAGGCGACGGCTGGATATGGCGGTCAACCAGGCGGCTGAGAGCGTCATCATAACAGACGGTCAGGGGGTAATTCAGTACGTCAACCCCGCCTTCGAACGCATGACGGGATATAGCCGCGACGAGCTCATGGGACGGAACGCAGCTACGCTTCCCAGCGCCGAGCACCACGATACGACGCTCGATCGTGAAGTGGCGGAAACGCTCGGACGCGGAGAGGTCTGGCGTGGACGCATCGTCACCCGCAGAAAGGACGGATCCGAGTTCACAGCGGAAACAAGTATCTCGCCCGTGCGGGACAGCGCCGGCAACATCGTCAGCCGCGTGGCGATCTCTCGAGACATCACTAACGAGATCCTTATGGAAGCCCGCGTGCGGCAGGCGCAGAAGATGGAGGCCATCGGGACGCTTGCGGGCGGCATAGCGCACGATTTCAACAATGTGCTCGCGGCCATCATCGGGTATGGCCAGATAGCGGCGTCTGAACTGGCGCCGGACAGCCCTCTGCAAAAGGACTTAACCCAGGTGCTCTGCGCTGCGGATCGCGCCAAGAACCTTGTGCGCCAGATCCTTACGTTCAGCCGCCAAGTCGAGGAAGAACGCAAACCGATCGAACTGGGCATCATTGTCAATGAAGCGCTCCAGTTCCTGCGTCCGTCGCTGCCCACCACGATTGAAATCCACACCCACATCGATACTGACTCCGGTCCGGTGCTCGCGGACCCGACCCAGGCACACCAGGTGGTCATGAACCTTTGCACCAATGCCTATCATGCCATGCGGGACGCCGGAGGCGTCTTGACGTTATCCGTTGAGCCTTTCCAGGTGGATTCGCACCTTATTCAATCCCATCCGGGACTCCATGAGGGCCCGTATGTGCGCCTTTCCGTCAGCGATACGGGATGCGGTATGGACAAGGATGTCCAGGAACGGATCTTCGAGCCTTTCTTCACCACGAAAGCCAAAGGCGAGGGAACAGGTCTAGGACTCGCCACCGTGCACGGCATCGTTTCCGCGCACGGCGGTGTGATCACTGTTTACACTGAAGTGGGCAAAGGGAGCACATTCCGCGTCTACCTGCCCCGTGCCGAGCCCGGCCTATCCGAACCGTCATTACTGGAAAGACCCGTGCAGGGCGGACATGAACACATTTTGGTGCTGGACGACGAAGAAGTGCTCGCCAACCTGATGGAAAGGACGCTCGCGCCGCTTGGCTATGACGTGGTGGCGATGACGAACAGCGCGGACGCATTTGCCGCTTTCAAAGCTCACCCGAATCTGTTCGATCTGATCGTGACTGACCAGACGATGCCCAATATGACGGGCGAGCAACTGGCCGTTGAAGTAAGACGCATTCGCCCTGACATGCCCGTGATACTCATCACTGGATTCACCGGCGGCGAGCTGAGGGAGCGGCTTACCGGCATCGGCGTATCCGCCGTTCTCGTGAAACCCGTAAGACCCTTGGAAATGGCGAGAGTGGTCCGGCAAGTTCTGGACGAACACTCCTTCAAGGGCAAGACGATACAGGATCCCGCTTCTGTTTGATGTGGCCATTTGGCAGCGGTGCGATCGTGCAGCAGTCATGCGCGAATGATGGACAAGGGGTTGCAACCCCTTGACCCTAGATTCGGCAATTGGAGCCAGTTGGGTTTGTCCAAGTAGTGGACAAAGTGGACGTTGTGGACAAAGTGGACGCAACCCTGCAGGTGATCCTTTTCGGCGTCCACGTCGTCCACAAAGTCCACGCCGTCCACCATTTCGGGAAGCACGTTCAATCTTGACTGCCGAATCTAGGTTGACTAATCATCGTGCGTGAGCGCACGATAGGATCGGCCTTGCCTCGCTCGATCTGGGCTGATCCGGGCAATCCACGGCGCCTGACCGGAACTCGCGGTTTGGCCTTACTGGAGAACATGGCATGGAAACGAGGCATGCGGTACTAGTCGTCGATGACGAGGAACTCATGCGAGGCGCGCTTCACCGCCAGCTAACGCATCTCGGCTACTCTTGTTCGACGGCCTCAGGTGGGCGGACCGCCCTGGAGATGCTCCGGGCTAACGACTTCGACGTGGCCTTGATCGACTTGCACATGCCCGATATGGACGGCTTCTCTCTACTCTCCGCCATGCGGGAATCGGACATAGACAGCGTCGCCGTCGTGCTCACATCTTATGGCAGCGTGGCCAACGCCGTGAAGGCTTTGACATCCGGGGCTTTCGATTTTGTTGAGAAACCACCCGTACTGGAAATGCTTGGCAGCGTCATTGCCCGCGCCGTGACGCACCGCCAATTGCGCGCTCAGACACGGGCCATGACGGAAGTGGCGCAACAATGGGAAGCTACTTTCGATACGGTCCCGGACCTCATTGCCGTCCGGGACAAGGATCAGCGTTTTATTCGTGTCAACCGCGCGATAGCGACGGTGCTGGGTTGCACACCCGAGGACGCCATCGGGCGAACCTACGCTGACTGCCCACGCGGGAAAGAGGTGGCGCCGCTATTCGGCGCAAACGCCGAGTTACTGCCGTCGGCCTCGTATCACCTTGAGGAAATCTGCTTGCCGGACATGGGACGACACTTCCTGGCAAGCACATCGCCGCTCCGCGATGCCGCAGGGCAGTTGATAGGCGCCGTTTGCGTCGCGCGCGACGTGACGAGGCAGAAGCAGGCGGAAGAGGAACTCCGGAAAGCCCACAGCGAGGTCGAAAGACTGCTCGCGTCCATGTCTTCGTTCTTGATCGCGGTGGACACGGACGCGCGCATCGCTCGGTGGAATACCGCGGCTGAGACAATATTCGGGCTACCCAAAGAGAGTGTGATCGGGAAACACCTTGAGGACGCCGGTATTCCATGGGATTGGGCCTCCATCGTCAAACACATCCGTGGATGGCCGATGGTGGACAAAACCGTTCGCCTGCCCGAAGTGCACTACCAGCGTCCCGACGGAACAGAAGGGTGCCTCGGGATTAGCGCCAATCCCATCCGGGATGAATCCGGTCAACCCGCGGGGCTCTTCCTCTCGGGCGTGGACATCACTGAACGTCGCGGTCTCGAGGTCCAACTTATTCAGGCACAGAAACTGGAGTCCATTGGGCAACTGGCCGCCGGAATAGCCCATGAGATCAACACGCCTACACAGTACGTTGGCGATAATCTTGAGTTTCTGCGCGATGCGTTTTCCAGCATCAGCCGACTTCTTGTCAGCTATGGCGAACTGTTGACGGCGGCAAAAGAAGGCGCCGTCAACTCCAACATGGCCGCGGACATCGAATCGGCTGCGGCCGATATGGGGCTGGATTACCTGATGAGCCAGATTCCCCGCGCCATAGGGCAATCCCTTGACGGGGTATCTCGCGTGGCCGGAATCGTCTTGGCCATGAAGGAGTTCTCGCATCCCGGAAGCGAGGAGAAAACCCCCATCGATATCAACCGGGCAATCGAAAGCACAATCACGGTTGCACGGAATGAATGGAAGTACGTCGCCGAAGTTGTCACGGAATTCGACTCGGGTCTGCCATTCGTTTTGTGCCTGCCAGGGGAGTTCAACCAGGTAATCCTCAACATCCTCATAAACGCCGTTCACGCAATTACCGGCGTTGTGCGTGAAGAAGGTAAGGAGAAGGGCACGATTACCGTGACCACACGGCGGGATGGCGATTGGGCGGAGATCCGGATTCGGGACACGGGAACCGGGATTCCGGAAAAGGCTCGCAACCGCGTGTTCGATCCGTTCTTCACGACCAAAGAAGTGGGCAGAGGGACAGGCCAAGGGCTGGCAATCGCGCATAACGTGATCTGTGAAAAACATGGCGGGACCATCACCTTCGAAACAGAGATGGGGAAAGGGACAACCTTCATTGTCCGTTTGCCTATCCAGGAGGAAGCGACCCGGAGTCTGACATGAAGCGCGTACTTTTCGTCGATGACGAGCCCAACGTCTTGGAGGCCATCCAGCGGATGCTTTTCCCACTGCGAAAAGAGTGGCGCATCGTCTTTGCGCTCAGCGGCGCGGAAGCGCTCCAGCGGATGGAACAGGAGCCCTTTGACGTCATCGTGTCAGACATGCGCATGCCTGGTATGGACGGCGCGACGTTGTTAACCCAAGTGATGAAAAAGTATCCCCAGACTGTGCGAATTGTTCTGTCGGGACAGTCGGACAAGGAAACGGTATTCCGCTCCGTGGGTCCGGCCCACCAGTTTCTGGCAAAACCGTGCAACCCGACCGTGCTGAAGTCTTGCGTCGACCGCGCACTTGCGTTACGCGATCTGCTCAGTAACAACGCGCTCAAACAGGTCATTTCCCGGATTGAAACGTTGCCCGCGCTTCCCGAAGCCTATGCCAAGCTCACGCGAGAACTTCAATCGTCGGAGACCTCGGTGGCAACGGTCGGGAAGATCATCGAATCTGACATGGCGATGACGGCGAAGGTCCTCCAGTTGGTCAACTCAGCGTTCTTCGGTCTCAGACAGCACGTTTCCAGCGCAACCCAGGCTGTGACGTTCCTGGGACTGGATACTATCAAGGCTCTCGTGTTGATGGCCGGAGTCTTCTCGCAAGCAAGGAAGACGAAGATTACGGCAGCTTTCTCTCTGGACACGCTTTGGCATCACAGCATGTTGGTCGGGGTTTACGCGCAGGACATATGCAAGGACGCGGGAGTTGGCGAAGACATTAGCAAGGAGGCCTTTACGGCGGGTTTGCTTCACGATGCCGGCATGCTGATCTTGATCGAAAACTACACGGCAGCGTACAGCAAGGTCCTAGAAATCGCCTGTACCGGGCAATTATCCCTTGCTCAGGCCGAGAAGGCTAACTTTGGATGCACCCACGCGGAGATCGGCGCCTATCTGCTCGGTATCTGGGGATTGCCGGACTCCATCGTGGAGGCCGTGGCGTTTCACCACAACCCAAGTCAATGTATTTCGCGGAGTTTTGCTCCCCTGACGGCGGTCCATATCGCGGATGCTCTTGCCCATGAGACAGCGCAGACCGAAGGCAACGCGGTGGGCGGGCAGCTCAGTCTGGAATACCTTGAGACGCTGGGTCTTCGGGAGCGTGTTGATGGGTGGCGCAAAGCGTTCGCGGTCTTGCCCGGCGGTATCGATCTTGATACAGCCGGCGGTATCGATCTTGATACAGCCGGTCGGGAAGAAAGGACACCATGAAAGACAAAATTCTGTTTGTAGATGATGACGCAAACGTCCTGGAAGCGTATCAACGGAAGCTCCAAAGCGTTCTTCACGTGGACACCGCGGAGGGCGGGATAGAAGGCCTGATGCGCCTGGCGAAGGACGGTCCGTATGCGGTAGTCGTGGCCGACATGAACATGCCCGGCATGAACGGGATTGAATTGCTTGCGCGCGTGAAGGAAGAAGCCCCCGAGACTGTCCGGATGATGCTGACCGGCAACGTGGACATGAACACTGCCATCGAAGCAGTGAATGAGGGCAGCATTTTCCGGTTTCTTACAAAGCCCTGTCCCGCGGAAGCCATGGGCAAAGCGCTCGCGGCGGGAATCAACCAATACCGTCTGATCACCGCGGAAAAGACAATCCTGGAAGATACTCTCAACGGCGCCCTTGAACTGCTCGTGGAGATCTTGTCATGGGCCGATCCCGATGCGTTTGGGCAAGCGCTTCACTTGCGCGGAACCACTCGGTCGATCGCACGGGTCTTGAAGCTCACGAACCTTTGGGAAATCGAACTCGCGGCACTCTTGTCAAGGATCGGGAGTATTGCGCTCCCTCGCGATTTGATCGCAAAAGCTAGAGGCGGCGAAACCCTGAGCGAGGACGAAACCCGTGTCCTGCAACACATTCCTCAGACGGGATATGACCTCCTTTCTCGTATTCCCCGGCTGGAGCCGGTCGCCCGTATTGTCCTCTATCAAGATAAGCGCTTTGACGGCTCAGAGCCTGTGAACTTTTCAGTTTCTTGCGTTGAAACGTTCATAAAAT
>CAZPMT010000141.1:0-14656 GCA_964587655.1 uncultured Nitrospiraceae bacterium | reverse complement strand
GGCGCGGCCACGATGAGCCCGCGCTGGCCTTTGCCGATGGGGCAGATCAGGTCCAAGATCCGCATGGCCACTTCGCCGGGCTCCGTCTCGAGGCGCAGGCGTTCATCCGGATGAAGCGGCGTAAGACTGTCGAAGATAATCCGCTCGCGTGCGACCTCCGGGGTTTCCTGGTTCACGGCCTCGACCTTGAGAAGCGCGAAGTAGCGTTCTCCCTCCTTTGGCGGCCGCACGTGGCCCTGGATGCTGTCGCCGGTGCGCAACGCGAACTTGCGGATCTGCGATGGGGACACATAGATGTCATCGGGCCCTGGCAGATACGAGTAGTCCGGCGAGCGCAGGAAGCCGAAGCCGTCCGGGAGGATCTCGAGGGTGCCTTCGCCGTACAACGATCCGGTCCGCACGATGCTCGCCTGGAGCACCTTGAACAGGAGGTCCTGTTTCTTGAGGCCGCTGAACCCATCGATATTGAGTTCCCGGGCGATGTCCATGAGTTCCGGCATTGACATCGCTTTCAGATCGCCGATGGCGAGCTCAGGGCCGTTGCTCTGCGGGATTTCATCGGGCTCGACGTCGTTCGCGTTCATTTCCATGGGCGGCCTCATCGGTCCCTGCGTCATATGTGGCGGAGGACGACGGTTTCTGGGTGGTTTCCCTTGCGGCTTGCCCCTCGGGTCTTTCCGGCCTCCCTTGGGCCTGCCTTTACCTCCAGGATTGCGATAACCGCTGTTCATGTCCGACATGTATCTTCCTTTCGTTTTACGCGGCGTGCGCAATGCCTGCGCCGTGCTGTTTCCTTTTCTGTTTTAGTGGATCTTCGCCCAATTATCGCCCGTTCCCACGTCCACTTTGAGGGCAACGTCGAGTTCAATGGCTTCTTCCATTATCTTCTTCATCATCGCGGCGACGCTCTCCGCCTCGTCGGCTGGACTTTCCACGACCAGTTCGTCGTGCACTTGGAGCAGCAGCCGCGCGCCCGTTTTCGCAAGCGCGTCGTCCAGCCGGATCATCGCGAGTTTGATCACGTCGGCGGCGCTGCCCTGCACGGGCGTGTTGACCGCCGCCCGCTCCGCCCCTTTACGCGTGACCACGTCGGGGCTGTTCAGTTCCGGCATGTACCGGCGGCGCTTCAGGACGGTCGTCACGTAACCGGTCTTCCGCGCGGCTTCGAGCGTCTCCTCGATCCACGCCTGCACTCCGGGGTACTGCTCGAAGTAGTGATCGATGAAATGCTGCGCGTCGGTGTTTGAGATCCCGACGTTCCTCGCGAGGCCGAACGCGCTGATGCCGTACACCACGCCGAAGTTGACGGCCTTCGCTTGGCGGCGCATTTCACCGGTGACGTCCTTCGGGTTCACGCCGAAGATCCGCGCCGCCGTATCCGTGTGAATATCCGCATCGTTTTCGAAGGCGGTCTTCAAGTTCGCGTCGCCGGACAAGTGCGCCAGGATCCTCAATTCAATTTGTGAGTAGTCCGCGGAAATCAGCCGCTGGTTGCGGCTCCCGGGGACAAAACCTTCCCGGATCGCCCGCCCGATCTCCGTCCGCACAGGGATATTTTGCAGGTTCGGATCGCTGCTTGACAGCCGCCCCGTGGCGGCCACCGCCTGATTGAACGATGTGTGAATTCTGCCCGTCTCCGGATGCACGAGCCTTGGCAGCGCTTCGACATACGTGCCAAGCAGCTTGTCAAGGGCTCGATACTCCAGGATCTTCTGCGGCAGCGGATGATCCTGCGCCAGTTCTTCCAGGACCTCGACGTCCGTGGAATAGCCGGTCTTGGTCTTGCGCTTCGGCGCCAACCCCAGTTTTTCAAATAGGATGGCCTGAAGTTGCTTCGGCGAATTGATCTGGAAGGATTCACCAGCCTCTTCAAATATAGCCGATTCCAGGGTGCCCAGTCGAGCCGTCAGCTCGAGTTCCAGCCTATGGAACACGACAGGGTCGATGGCGATTCCCGCCGTCTCCATCCGCGCAAGCACGCCTATGAGCGGCAATTCCACGTCGCGGAACAGCGCATCGAGCGACCGCTCGCGCAGTAACGTCCGGAACACCCCGTTCAGCCGCCACGTAACGTCCGCGTCCTCGCACGAATACTCACACGCGCGGTCTACGGGGACTTTGTCGAACGTGACAGCTTTCGATCCCTTTCCGATCAAATCGGAAATGGGGATCATCTTCCGTTTGAGGTATTGAAGGCTTACTTCACCTAGATTATGCCTTAATCGAGAGGGATCAGTCAAGTAGGAAGCAACCATGGTGTCCATGGCCATCCCCCGGAGCCGGATTCCGGCCCGCGACAGGACGATGAGATCGTATTTGATGTTGTGGCCCACTTTGGCGATGCCGGGGTCCTCGAGCACGGGACGAAGCATTTCGAGCGCTCGGGCTTGCGGCACGGCTTCAATGCGTTCCGCGAAGAGTTGTCCGTCGTCCGTGCGGACGGCGAATGCCTCCGGGTCATGCCCGACGGGAACGTAGTACGCAACCTGCGGACGGCAGCTCATCGAGACGCCGACAAGCGTCGCGCGCATCGGGTCCGTCGATGTCGTCTCCGTATCGACGGCAAAGGCGCCCGCGGCGCGCATCTCTTTGATGGCTGCCGCCAACTGGGCTTCGGTGAGCACGAGATTGTAGGAGAGGTTCTCCTCCGCGCCGGCGTCCGGCAGGAATTCCTCGAGCAGCGACCTAAACTCGAGCTTGGCGAACACATCCGCGAGACGCGCACGATCGAGTTCGCGGCGGCGGCAGGACTCCAGATCGATATCCACGTCGACGTTCGTGTCGATCGTGACGAGCTTGCGGCTCAGATAGGCCGATTCTTTTCCTTCTATCAGATTCTCGCGAACCTTGCCCTTGATCTCATCCACGTGCTCGTACAGCGCATCGACGGAACCGTACGTTTCGAGAAGCTTGAAGGCCGTCTTCTCCCCGACGCCGCGCACGCCCGGCACGTTGTCCGACGCGTCACCCATCAGTGCGAGGGCGTCGATCACGCGCGCCGGTTCAACGCCGAACCGTTCGCGCACGTCGTCCGGCGTGTACCAGACGCCCGCGTCGCCTTTCGAGGGATCATAGACGGAAACGCGGTCGGTGACGAGCTGCAGCAGGTCCTTGTCGCCCGATACAATCACGGCGTCCATGCCGGACGCCTCCGCGCGGCGCGCCAACGTTCCTATCACGTCGTCCGCCTCGACGCCCGGGACGCGCAGCAGCGGGATCTCGAACGCCTCAACCAGCATGTCCATCAGAGGGAACTGCGATCTCAATTCCTCTGGCGTCTCCTGGCGGGTGGCCTTGTACTCGGCGTACATCTTGTCGCGAAAGGTCTCGCCGCCCGCATCGAAGGTCACCACGAGGTGCGTCGGTTTCTGTTCGCGGAGGATCTTGAGGAGCACGCGCGCGAACCCGTAGACCGCGTTCGTCGGCCGGCCCTTTGAATCGGTGAGCGCCGTTCGGATGGCGAAATATGATCGGTAGGCGAACGCCGTCCCGTCGATCAAGAACAGCCGTGGGCGCGTTCCTTCGGGACTATCCGTCTCAGTCTTTTTTTCACGCTTGGCCATGATTCATGGCTCCTTTCGTTTGACCTCCGCGCCAAGCCGAGCGGAGCGTCAAGCCGCCGATCTCGTTCGCATTAATCCGAGGATTTGGGACGCCGCGCGCGACGAAGCGCCGGGCCCGCCGAGTTGTGCGCGCACCGCCGCGAGGTCGCGTATCATCGTTTCGCGGCGGGGCGTGTCGTCAATCAGCTCGAGGGCAACAGGCAGCATGCGTTGAACGCAGGCGTCGTCCTGAATGAACTCCGGAACAATGCCCCGGCCCGCCAGGATATTTGCAAGGCCGATGTGCTCGATGTGCACCAAGCGGCGCGCAATCCAGTAGTTGAGCGGCGCCGTCTTGTACAGGATCAACATGGGCGCCCCGAAGAGGGCCGTCTCGAGCGTGGCCGTACCGGATGCTACAAGACAGAACCGGGCGGCCGCAAGCACCTCGTAAGTATTCCCGATAACGGTATCGAGGGGGAAATCGCCTGCAATCGCGCGGACCTGGCGTTCGCGGATCTCGTCCACGCACGGCGCGATAAAACGCGCCTCCGGATGGGCGGCGCGTATGCCCTTCGCTACTTGGACCATGACGCCGAGCAGACGCCGGATCTCCTGATCGCGGCTGCCCGGCAAAATGCCTATCACCATTCCGTTCCTGAACGTGCCCCTCACTGGCGTCTCGTCAACTTGGTCGCGAAGCGGATGGCCCACGTACACGCAGTCGACCCCGATTTCGCGGTACATCTTCTCCTCGAAAGGCAGGATCACCAGCATCTTGTCCACCGCTTTCGCGATCGTGTATATGCGCCGTTTCTTCCACGCCCAGACCTGCGGGCTGATGTAGTGGACGACCGGAATGCCCATTGCCTTGGCCCGTTGCGCGAGCCGGATGTTGAATCCCGGATAGTCAATCGTAACAAGACAGTCCGGCCGCGCGCGCTTCAAGTGCTCGACCGTTTCCAGGAACACGCGGCGGATATATGGAAACGACTTCACGACTTCGGCGAACCCCATAATGGCGCGCCCCGCAAGGTCGCAACGCAGTTCCATTCCGGCCGCCGCCATGCGGGGGCCGCCGAGACCCTCGCACGCGGCCTGCGGCGCTTCTTTCCGCAACGCACGGATAAGATTCGCGCCGTGCATGTCGCCGGACGACTCTCCGGCTGAAAGAAATATGCGAATCAATCGAACTCCAGCTCGCCCCGGTCGATTCCCGGGATGCGCTTCGTTCAGTCACGCTCTATGGATGCCGACGGATGAAATCAACGATCTGCTCCGCGATCTCGAGGGCCGCCAGGCCGTCCTCGCCCGCCACCAAGGGCCGCGTCCGGTCCTTAACGCAGCGTATGAAAGACTCGATCTCGAGTTTTAGCGGCTCTTCCCGGGACACCGGAAGAGACTCCACTGTGATGTGTTCCATCGGGGAAACGCCGGCCGGGACGGGACCCGGTTTCTTGCGGTATCGCAAGACCTCCTGCTCCGAGTAGTCTGTCGAAAGGTACGCGTCCGTTTCAAATATTCGGATCTTGCGCATGCGCTCCGGCGCTACGCGGCTGCACGTGAGATTCGCAACGCACCCCGAGCCGAAACGCAGTCGCGCATTGGCAATGTCCTCCGAGGGCGAGAAGACGGCTACGCCCACGGCGTCAATCGACGTCACATCACGCCCTGCCAGCGCGAGCACAATGTCGAGGTCGTGGATCATCAAATCCAGAACCACGCTCACGTCGTGGCCACGGTTCGGATACGGACTCAGCCGGTGACACTCGATAAACCGCGGCTCCTTCACTGTCTCCGCGAGGGCCATAACGGCCCCGTTGAACCGCTCGATGTGGCCTACCTGCAGGATTCGCCGGTTCTGGCCGGCAACGGTGACCAACTCGCGCGCCTCGGCTATGTTCGCCGCAATCGGTTTCTCGACCAGTACGTCAACGCCTGCCCTTAGCAGTTCGAGGGCAATCGGATGGTGCAGTGTAGTCGGGACGGCTACAGAGACCGCGTCAACTCCTGCCGCTGCCAGTTCCGCAACGCTCGCGAACCAAGGGACTCCGAAATCGCCAGAGGCTTTCCTGCCGCGTCCGGGATCCGTGTCCACCACGCCTGTAAGCGACACGCCAGGCATCGAAGCGTAGTTCCGGGCGTGATGGTATCCGAGATGCCCTACGCCGATGACGCCGACGCGTATGTTCGACATTGAATGTCCCTTCATCTCAGGAAGGCAGGATCATGCCTGCAATGTCTTCAATGGCCTTCGGCAATGCGGACGCCTGCTCGACGACGGCGTCCGGCATCTCTTCCGGCATCCGGGGTTCGATAACCCTGTAACGGCCTGACCTGAACCAGACCGTCTTCATCCCAAGCCACTTGGCGGGAATTATGTCGTTATCAATGCGGTCACCCACCATCACGGCCTTGGATGGGGCATGCCCCGATTTTGAGAGCACGTGCAAGAAGAAGCGCGGGTCTGGCTTATCCAATTGGATGTCGGCGGACACGTCGGTCGAGGAAAACAGGTGCAGGACCCCGCACTCCTGAAGACGTTCCCGTATCGAAGCGGGCTGGTTTGCCGCAAGCAACAGCGGATACTTCTCGCTCAGGATCCCGAGCGCCTCGCGAACGCCGGGCACGAGATGCCGGGGTTGCTCCTCCACCCAGTTGCCGAATTCAGACTTGACGTGGGCGCAGACCGCCCGGTAGCGCGAGACGTCCGGTCTTGTGTAATGCCAGACAAGCGCCCGCTGAAGGCTAGGCACATACATTTGCATCACGGATAAAATGCTTTCCTTGAAATGTCCTTCTGGAACGGCGATCCCATTTCGCGCGAGGCCCTCATGAACTGCTCCAAGAAGGACATCGTAAAGGATTTCCTCACCGAGAATGACCCCGCCGACATCGATGAGAACGGCCTCAATCTCCCCGTCCGGATCTGTCATACGGATTCCTATCGTCGAAACACGCGCTTTGCCTCCGACCGGTCCGTTCCCGCCGTCGCCTACGATCAGGTCTCGACTTCTTGCCCAGGAGGCATCCACCTCGACGCTCTTTACGGAGGAGGACATGATGGATACTGGAAGATTCCGCCGCGGTTAGTGAACCCCTCGGCTTTCCCCTACTTTGTTACTCCGCGTATGGATCGGCGTACGAATTCCAGGAAATAGTTTCTCTCCTCACTCTCTTCGACGGTAGTCTCGATCTCGTGGAGCGCTTGAGTCGTGTTCAGGTCCGAGTGGAACATGATCTTGTACATCTGCTTTATCCGGGAACGTTGCCACGAGTCGAAACCGTTTCGCTTGAGCCCGACCGTGTTGGGTCCGCAACAACGCGCGGGATTGCCGTCCACGATCATGAACGGCGGCACGTCTCTCGCCACGCGCGACAACCCGCCGATAAACGACATTTTCCCGACCACGCATTCCTGGTGCACGCCCGAAAGGCCGCCGAGAATCGCGCGGTCTTCCACTTCGACTTGCCCGGCCAACGAGGCGCAATTGGCCATGATGACACCTGTGCCGACGTGGCAGTCGTGCGCCACGTGCGAGTAGGCCATGAACATGCATTGGTCGCCGATGGACGTAATCCGGTGCTCCTCGTCGGAACTGGCCATGGTGCACGCGCTGACGGTTACATGCTCCCGAAAAATGCTGTGGTTGCCGATCCGGGTACGTCCGACGAGTCCCGGCTTGTGCTTGAGGTCCTGCGAAAGAACGCCTATCTGCGCTCCGCTGTAAAACATGTTCCCCTCGCCGATGACCGTCCGCCCGTCGATTACGCAGTGGGGGCCGACGACCGTTCCGGCGCCGATCTTCACGTGCGGACCGATGATCGAAAAAGGCTGTACCTCAACGCTGTCCGCCAGCTCCGCGCCCGCATGAACGACGGCGGTTGGATGAATATTCATGCACGGTATACCCTGGCGACTCCCGGCGGAAGCGCCTTATGTGAGAGACATGGTCTGTTCCCCCGGCCGCAACGCAGGGGCATTGCCGATACGGCGACTTTCCCCATTCACGGGGTGTTTCCAACCTGCTGCCTTCGCCAATGCCGCCTCCACCACGGACCGCGACACAGGGAATCAAGGGATTGGGACTGCACAACGGATAGCATAATCGCGGTTCAAAATCAAGCTTCGGCGAATCGTTGACCCACGGAAGGGACCGCTATCGGCGGCGCATGAGGTACAGGGTGCGTTCCGAACTTTGAACGCCGCGCGATTCCTCGATCAAAAAATGCACGGTGAACTCGCGTTCAAAGCTCTCCCTATTATAGCCGGCGAAGATGTCCTCGCGCGATGCAAGGAGACGCCGGACCTGTGAGTCGCTCTTCGGCACGAACTCGATGACGAGACCGCGCGCGATGCGGGCGAAGAACGCCGCAAGCTTGCTCAGCGGCACATTGTTGCCGATGGCAAGGTGGTGAATGAGCGCAAGCGCCAGCACGAGATCCGCCGGGCCCCGGTCGAAGAGCGACTCCCGTTCGTTGTTGTCCCACCCGATTGACGGGCTCGGGTTCGTGAGGTCGATCACGAGGGGCAGCAAGTTCGCACGCTTTCTCGCGACGCATTCGCGATAGTTCTTCTCGACCGCGGCGGGATCGGCATCAAGTGAAATTGTCAACGCGCCCTGTTCGCTCGCGATGCGGCTGAACACGCCCGTGTTCGCTCCAAGGTCTCACACACAGCGCGGCTTTTCCCGCGCCAAGAACTGCGACACGGTCTGCCTCTTGGACTCCATGGCTTCCGTCGAGTAATTCGTGTCGTCATAGTAGTCGCCCCACTCCGTTCCCTTGGGCCGCCATTCGAGCTTCGAGATTGTGGCGCGAAGGCTCCCGATGATCCCGCGCAGGGGTTGCAATCCCAGTTTGCGCTTGGCCAGGCGCTTCGGGATCTCGTCGCCGTCGGCGCGCGCGTCGTTCGCATGGGATAATTGGCTCTTGGCGTGCATGTAGATATGCATCAACAGGCCGAGCCGGAGTCGCGACCGCCACGGCAGCAGCCTTCGCGCCATGTCAAGCGGAACCCCGTCGATGAACGCGCGAAACAACTGGCTCAGGCGGACGTCGCACTTGGACATCAGGGCCAGCGGCGCAAGAAAGTGCTGGCAGAACTGACGGTACGCCACCCAGGGATCTCCCTCGCGGTACAAGTCGAACGAGAGCGTGTCGATGAGCACGGGTTTGCCGTCGCGGAACTGGATGTTGTACGCGCTGGCATCCTTCAGCGTCATCCCGCGATCGAGAGCATTGCGCTGGATCTCGAGCGTGGCCAGCGCCGCGTCCTTGAGTTCGCTGAAGCACCACTCATAAGGGTATGAGACGAAGGGGATGCGTTCCGGCTTGATCACCTTGTACGCGGCTTCCGGTATCGGCGGCGGAACCGATGTCTCCTCGTGCGGCACGAGCAAGCCCGCCGACGTCAGGGCGTCGTACAGACCGGACGCGATGAGGCGATCGAAACACTCGCGGTAGGAGACGTTTACTTGCCGGTAGAGCTCGCCCCCGCTGACAAACACGAAACCGCTCGGGTCACGGAAAGACGCTGCGATAGTGCCGTCACCGATCACTCCCAATGTCCTTCTTGCCTCCTCCGAAGACCTGCCCGAGAAGCATCTTGAGTTTCATCCACCACAGTTTCGCGGTCAACAGAACCCCAAGAAAAGCGCCGATGGCCAGTTGAATGATGAGACTGCCCGTTCCCGCATCGAGATAGGCGAACGCGCTGGGCGTCAGAAGAATGCAGAAGACCGCGACTATTATCAGGAGCGACCGACCTGGCCGCTGAAGACGATTCCGAAAGGAGGACCGGGCCGGACTCTGGTCGCTCATCTTGGATCTCCATGGCGCCATTCCCACGAAAGTGGGAATCCAGGACACACACGCCGCCTCGCAACCTCCGCACTGGATTCCCGCCTTCGCGGGAATGACGTGGCGTTCTGTGCCGATGCGCAATATATCCTGCCTGACGCCTGGTCTTCAAGGAAACCGCGGCCCGGATCGGACACACGAACCCGCGCACGCGCTCCGGCCGCCCTTTGCGCATTTTAAGGTTGAAAAGTTATACCTGATATGGTAACGTTTACGCATGGAGAAGCGGACTCCTCACTATGCCTTGTCGAGCGTCAAGACGCTCATTCGGCAGGACGCCTATCGAGTGACTCGGACGGCGTTACAGTGTGCGGCGCGCGACTTTGGCTACGTTGAAGTATCACAGTTGGCTGAATGCGTGCTGGGATTTGAGGGCAAGGATTTCTACAAGTCGATGACTACGCTTCATGATTCGGCTCTTTGGCAGGATGTCTATCATCCGAGAATTGCGGAGACACCTGCGTATGTTAAGGTGCAGATAGTGGATGACACCACGGTTGTCATCTCCTTCAAATCATTGGAGGATGGATAGTATGCGCGAAAAGAAATGGGTCGACTGCCCCGCATGCGGCGCCAAAGGCAACATGCGCACAAGAAAGAATCAAGACGAACGCTTCCATCCTTCCGGTTATCCGCCTCTGGACATTTCCGGGCTCGATGGCCAGTTCTGTGATTCCTGCGGAGAAGGATTCTGGTCCCTGAAATCGGAACGGCGCATTGCACGTCTTCTTGCGGAACACATGGCGCGGCATGACGCAACGCGTGTTGTAGCGGCGGAACTCGCCAGTGTTCAAGAAGCGGCCAAGGTCATGCGTGTAACTGTACAGGGCATACACAAGATGATGGACGAGGGCCGATTGCGTTACGTCGTCGCAGGCGGGTCCCGTTTGCCGATCCGCAAGTACCTGGCAGTCAAGACCAAAGCCAGGCTTCACGGATCTGCATTGAGACACGCCTGACGCAAGCTTGTCCAAGCATGCCAGCAGGAGGTGCAAGCTCGAACGGAGAATCAACAAATAGGTGGCTGTCCCCCATTTCCAGTTGAATGATGAGACCGCCCGCTCCCGCATCGAGATAGGCGAATGCATTGGGCGTCAGAAGAATGCAGAAGACCGCGACTATTATCAGGAGCGACCGACCTGGCCGCTGAAGACGATTCCGAAAGGAGGACCGGGCCGGACTCTGGTCGCTCATCTTGGATCTCCATGGCGCCATTCCCACGAAAGTGGGAATCCAGGACACACACGCCGCCTCGCAACCTCCGCACTGGATTCCCGCCTTCGCGGGAATGACGTGGCATTCTACGCTCGCGCGCAATATATCCTGCCTGGAGCATGATCTTCAAGGAAACCGCGGCCCGGATCGGACACACGAACGCGCATTCTTGTTCGTGGATGAGTGGAAACAGAACTTCACGCTTGACAAGACGGTCACCAAGGCAGGCCGGTTCTCCCAGGTCAACGCGGCATCGCCGCACGAGACGTTCGATGTCCTGTAGTCAGGATGACGCTCGTGTTGCGTTTCACGAGCAGCTTCCGTTCCGCGCCCATCAACGGAGCCGTCAAACCCGTCACTTCAACCCGATCCGCCTACAGCCCCGCAAAAAGTGGTTGCCATCTTCACGGATTTCACTCGTTTCCAAGGACCTGATAAGTCAAGACCTGACCCCATTCGACCCCCATTCGACCCTGTTCAGCAGACTCCGGCACATGCGGGCGCAGTACAGATGAAAGCTTGGGCGCCCAGTCGTCGGTATTGTCGAAGTCGAGCACTACAAATCTTGGGGCGGCGGATATGGGGCGGATATGGGGTCAGATCTTCGATTATCAGGTTCATCGCCCCTCCTTGTGCGTGTTTTAAGAGATGCAGACTTCTTCCTGTTGATTGGTTAGCTCCGAGGCATCGCAAGCGATGTTACGGTCGCTACGATGCAAAGTATCCATTGAATCCATACAACGATATTTGCTATCCATGTCCAAAAAACAAGAACCTTTGGATCGGTTTCATGTCCCTGTTCAAGGTTATGCAAGGCAGTGAGGTAA
Source organism: uncultured Nitrospiraceae bacterium (assembly GCA_964587655.1). Taxonomy (GTDB): domain Bacteria; phylum Hydrogenedentota; class Hydrogenedentia; order Hydrogenedentales; family SLHB01; genus CAZPMT01. The sequence goes on along the minus strand of CAZPMT010000141.1, from coordinate 3,210 downwards.
GTTTTTCCACATAGCCATGCGAAGACGCCGAATCCCGCCACAAGCCAGCACATCCAAGCCAAACTACCATTGTGCCAAAGGAAACCAAGTGCGATAAGTGTTGGCACTACAATCATTGATGCCCTCCGAAGCGTTGCTTATCCGCTGCAACAGGTGCACAAGAAGCGCATCCCCAGGCCACAGTATACAAGACTACAAGAGAATACTCGATGCCACGGGTGCACCGCCTCGGAACCTCCGCACTGGATTCCCGCCTTCGCGGGAATGACGTGGCGTTCTACGCTCGCGCGCAATATATCCTGCCAGAAGCGTGGTCTTCAAGGAAACCGCGGCCTCGCTCGAACAAACGCGCATTCTTGTTGTTGGCTTAGTTGCATTCCGCTTCGAGGGGTCCCGCGAGCTCTTTCAGGAAGAATAGCCGTCCGGCCAAGGTCGGCATGAACGTGCTCGGGATCCATGGCGTCGGCGGATGATGGAGCGTCGCCCATAACGAGAGGCCCTGCCACATCATGCCGCGGCCCAGCGCGCCGTCGGCCCCGCCGATGATCCGATCCGATTTCAGGAACAGGCCCGGTCCGATCGTGTTGGCGGTCGTGGGCACGAGCGTCGTGCGGCTCTTGAAACTCGTGATCGCGTTTTGCTCGATGGTCATCGGATGGAGCTTTGCGCCGAGCCGGAATTCCTCCGCCTTCCATCGATTCACGGACTTGAACTCGGCGGCGAAATGCGGTTCCCAGAAAGCGATGTGGCACGCGCGCCCGATGCCGAACACGGTGACGAGCCTTGCGCCTTTCTTCTTCAGCGCGCGGATCTGATCGCCGTAGGCCGGCAACTCGCGCTTCGTGGCGAAGTGGCGCTGGTTCTTCGGCGCGGTCCCTTTTCCGAGAGGCCCGTAGAAGGCCTGCTCCATGGCGTTCTGGAACGCGCCCGGATCCTTCGGGGACAACGTGTTTCCGGCGTGATCGCTCCATTCATCCATGTTGAACCCGTGCACGTGCCGGCAGTCGCAGCCCCACTCCTTGAGGAAATAGACGGCCCAGCGGTACATGCCCATCGGGCCCACGGGCAGAATAAAAGCGATGTCTCGCCGCGCCTTTTTCGCATTCGCGATCTCGATCGCGATCTCGTGTCCCATCATCGTGTCGAAATCCGCCAGAGTCTCGCACGAGACCGGCTCGAACTTCTTGTTCCACCACTTCTCCCTCTGCGTGATCGCCTCAGGTGGACGCGAACAACAGGCGTCCAACGCTTCCATGTCCCAGCCGGCTGGAAAATAACCCTCCAGCAAGGAGCCTTTCAGTGTGCTGATGAGATTGATAGCCATGGCCTTCCCTCCCGTCTTGTGCATTTGAAGAACCGAATGATACTACACTCTTGTCCCGGTGTCCACCTGAAGATCGCTTCTCGCTTTGTACTCGAATGGGCACGGAAGCCGATTCCTATCGAGGCAGCCCGCTATTCTCCGTTTTTCATGCTTCTCCTGTGTAACGAATCCGGCTCTCCGCTGTATTATTAGTGGTCGCCGTTTCGGTGTAGAGCTATGGGCGCCCGCCGAATCAGTCATCAGGGTTGACCGCGTCTTGAGAACCTCGTACGGAAAAGGATGCCATGAGTGGTGCTGAACATACGCGGATGCGCAGCGAACCACGGTATGCGGGTTTCCGAGTCCTCCTGAAGCTGATCTATCGCACCGTCTTCCATTCAAGAGGGACGGCGGCGCGCTTCACGCTCAAGCGAGCGCTGCTGCTGCTTTTTTTCGTACCGTTCTTTCTCGCCATGCAGGCAATTAACCGGGCGGCGCTTCTGCTGGACGATGTTTTCTTCCACGGATACAGGGACGTCGAGGTCAAGGAACCCGTTTTTGTCGTCGGCATTCATCGCAGCGGCACCACCTACTTGCATCGTCTCCTCTCGAAAGACACGGACAACTTCACCACGTTCAACCTGTGGGAGTTGTTGTTCGCGCCTGCGATCATCGAGCGCAAGTTCTGGTTCGCCGTGGGTGCGGCCGACCGTGCCCTCGGCGGTTTCGGCCGCAGGCTGCTGGTGGCCATTGAAGATCGCGCCCTGAAGAACCTTCGAACCATTCACCACACGGCCCTATTCGAACCGGAAGAAGATGAGCTGGTATTGCTGCCGTATTTCGCGTCGGCCTTTCTATTGCTTCCCTTTCCATTCCCGGAGATGCTCTGGGCGCTTATCCGCTTTGACGACGACGTGCCGTTGCGCGAACAGGACCGGATCATGGCGCGCTACAAGGCTTGCGTACAGCGCCATCTCTATGTTCACGGCCCGAACAAGCGATTCCTCTCAAAAAACCCGTCGTTCAGCGCGAAGATTGAAGCGATCAACAGGACGTTTCCGGACGCGAAGATCGTGTGCAACGTCCGCAGACCATATGAAACGCTCCCTTCTCTCCTCAGCATGATGTCGTTTCACTGGAAAACCTTCGACAATGACCCACTGGGACTCCAACTGCGCGACATGATCCTCGGCATGGCCGACTATTTCTACCGGCATCCCATTAGCCGTCTCCCCCACTGGCCGACCGACCGGCACGCGTTCCTCCGGTACGACGACCTTACCGCTTATCCCGAACGCGCCGTACTCCAGTTGTACGAACGCTTAGGAATTCCTCTCTCCCCCGCTTTTCGGGCGTGCCTGAAGGCACAGCAGGACGCCATGCGCAGTTTCAAGAGCAGCCACCGGTATTCACTCGATCAGTGGGAATTGACTTGCGAACACATTCGAGCGGAGTACCGCGACGTGTTCGAATACTTCGATTTCAGCACCGATCACGCCGCCTGATTCACGCGACGGGTTTTGCCGCGAGCGGCATGCGCATGAGTTGAATGACGGACCTCGGGTGCGACGCGCGCGAGATGCTCCTCGGTTCACCTTCCTTATCCGGGCGGAGCAGGGCCATACTCTCGAAAGGACCGCGCAAAGGAATGATGTCCGGCGGCCGCTGTTTCAGTTCTAGTGCGGCGGCCTCGGCCGTCTTGCGGATCAGTTCGCAGGCGCGCCGTGGAGGGACGTGGACCGCGCCGGCATTGCGGCGGGCGTATTGTTCCGTCGTGCACTCTTCGCCGGAGCCTCTTGTGACGCCGCGTTTCACGACGCACACGTCGATGCCGGAAACAAGGGCCTGTGCTTCGCCCAAAATCCGCACGTAAGGATTCATCTCGCACGCGGCGCGCCCCTGGTGCA
>CAZPMT010000140.1:0-14742 GCA_964587655.1 uncultured Nitrospiraceae bacterium | reverse complement strand
TTCATAGTCCTTGAACTCGACCTCGCCATCGATTCCGTGATCCGAGTTCGTGTACTGCCTGTAGATTTGCCCCGCCTCGCCCGCGATTGCGTACATATGCCCCACAAGGATGAGCTCCCGGCTCTCATTATCAATCGATGCTTTCGCCCGCTCCTCCAACTCGCGCACTCGGCCTTGAAACTCCTCGGATGCGAACTTCTCCTCGATCAAGTCCCACAGCATGACACGCCTTTCGCACGCAACACACACGATGTCCCTTAGTCCTTCTGCAAGGCGTGCCTCGATCGCGTTGCGATTGTCGATGGATGCTCCGCAATGCTGACACACGTAGTGTCGCAAGCGGACAACGTCTTGCGCCCTGACTTTGAGATGCTCATGGATATACCGGATGAACGTGACTTGCACATCGTCCGAGACACCTGGATCGAAGTATACCTCCAATTCCCCTGCTCCCTCGCCTTTCTTGCTCATCTTGAGTCCAAGGCGCTTCCCCGCGGGCGTCTTGTAGTCGGCAGCGAAACGCCATAGTCGGTCACGCTCGAAGGCACTGGTATGATGGAGTCTGACTATGAGGGTCGCGTAGATCTCATCGAGGGCTCCACTAAACCGATATGTAACCAGTACTACTGGATGCGCGTCGATCCGTGGTCGTTCCCGTTTGAAGTAACTCGGGAAGATGAGAAGCGTGCCGTGCTCGGTATGCTCTCGTAAACAGAGCCCGTGATCCACGAGTGTTTGGTGCATCGCCCGTAAAACGATCTCTTCTTCGTCGCGCGGCAAACGTTTCACATCCTGATAATCCAGCTTTCCGGCCAGGACGTCCTCTTCAGCAATGCAGCCGATCTCCTCTGTGTGCGCGCGGACGGACCGGATCACCGCTCCAGCATAGGAGTTGATGCGCTCCGGCTGCAATAGGACGAACTCGCCGAACTCGAGTTGCCAGATTATGCCTGGCCCCGCGAGCAACCCCACCACCGCACGCATCTGGTCGATGGAAAAGCTCTCGTCGGGCAGCTGCAGCTCAAGTCTCTGTTTCAGCTCAGCCATCCGCAACAACACCACGCCTTCATCTTTGAACTTGATGATCTCCTCTTTCAAGAGTTTGAAAACACGCGGGGATGCCGTCCAAGGGATCTGTTCCCACGGAATATGGCGAATAATCGCGTCCCGCAGAGTATCACAGCCGGTGCCTTGCCGCGCGCTCGTCTCTATATACTCGGCGAACCCTCGTTCAGCGTAGAATCGTTCGATGCTGTCCTTGCTTACCATCAGACCACCCCGATCACACCGGCCGGCTACAAGCAGTTTCTTGAATGGCCTCCGCGCTGCCCGCTGGATATCCCGATCCCACTGGCCGAGCCCGTCGAAAGGGTCCTCGCTCTGCGGGTTGAAAATCAGAACGGCCAGTGCCGTCTCGTCCATGTAAAGTTGATGAATCAAACGGTAATCCGCCTGTCCTGCAAAGTCCCACAGCCAGATTTCATGCTCGACATTGGCATCTCCGCGCCCGCGGCACAATCTTAGCTGTGTGGCCCATGTGGGGCGTCTCGCCTCAACGGCGTCAGTTGAAGACGTTGCCGGTTCGAATCTGTCTTCCGTAAGCCGAATCGATAGTGCCGTCTTGCCCACGCCCGTTTCACCCACCAGCAAAACCTTTGCATTCGTATACCGGGCCGATGATTGGCCACGGCGCGTCTCCATACATAGCGTGTCTATGTCTCCCCAAACGCGGACCACACCGCTCGCCGAGGCCGAGACGACCTGCCCGCCCTCTGTCACTGCCACAGTCAACACCCGACCAGTATGCCTTTTCAGAATTCCCAAGCATTCTCCGTTCAGCACATCCCACATTCGAATCGTCATGTCCCATGAGCCTGAGAACCCAGTCTGCCCATCGCGTGACACTGCAACTGCAGAGACAACATCCGTATGGCCTTCAAGAGTGGCCAGGCAGCGACCAGAGGATAGATCCCACACGCGAACCGTGTTGTCGCCCGAGCCTGCGAGGGCATGGGCTCCGCCGCCGGTCACCGCAACGCTGTGGACACCAGCTCTGTGGCCATCAAGGATAGCCACGCACCTCCCCAAAGAAAGATCCCACACACGAACCGTATTGTCGTGCGATCCAGAGAGTGCGAGGCGCCCGTCTTCCGTAACCGCAACGCAAGAGACACGACCTGTGTGACCTTCAAGCGTGCCCAGGCAGACACACCGAGACAAATCCCACACGCGGACGGTCCTGTCATCGGAACCCGAAACGGCCATTCCTCCATCCCGTGCCATTGCGACACAAGAGACCGTATCAGAGTGACCTTCAAGCGTTGCCCGGTGGACCATCTGAGGCAGATCCCACACACGGAGCGTCGTATCCGACGAACCGGAGATAGCAACACGCCCGTCCCTTGACACTGCAACGGCGAGCACACGGCGGGTGTGGCCCTTGAGTGTGCCTATCCACTCACCCGGCGACAAACTGCACACATGGATCGTCATGTCGAGCGAACCCGAAACGACGAGATTCCCAACACCCGCCACAGCAGCGGCGTACACGGGATCAATGTGGCCGAGGGACAGAAGGGCACCTCTTTCTTCAACTCTCGCACCAGATACTTGCGGTTCGCGATCGTAACGCGCCCGGCACGCGGCGAGCATGCGGAGGTATTGGTCTTCGCTCCTGTCCCGCCAGTCTACACAGGCAAACTGCTTGAGGCTCACGCCAATCGGCGCATCGTCGAGCCGAAGCGGGATGAAGCGTCTGTCCTGACTTGTGGGATCGCGAAAGAGGGCGGTGTGGCGCTCGAGCGTGACCCAATCGGCGGCAAAGGCGTTCGCCGACATGCAGAGCACCAAGGTCCGCGATTGTTCCAGTCCCTGCTCGATCTTGAGGCTGATCGTATCGCCGGGTTTAATCTCCCATTCATCGAACCAGACGCGCAGCCCGTCGGCCTTGAGCCGTTGCGCGAGTTCGCGCACGACCTGCTTGTCTTTCGAGCTATAACTCAAGAAAACGTCGTACTGGAAGTGCTCGCCCATTTGTTTCTCACCCCGCACTAGCTCAACCAATGATCACATGACTCACCGCAAGAACCCAATCCCTCCACTTATGCCAGTGTAGCACAATTCAACCCATAGTCTGGAGGCCCGCAGTCCGGGGACGCGGATTGCGAGTGGCAAGCGCGACGGCCGTCTCGCGGAAGGCTTCGTCTCGGATTCCCCATCGCGACCTCTTTCCGTTGGAACTTGCCTTCACGCGAATCTTACGTTAGAATCTTACTGGTAAGATCAAGAGGAGACGTATCATGTCCCAAGAGGTTTCCACAACGAAGATGAGTTCCCGAGGGCAGGTGGTGATTCCGGAGTCCATTCGCGACAGACTTGGGCTCGAGGCCGGCGTTCAGTTCGCCGTGTTCGGGCAGGATGACGTGGTGATGTTCAAGGTTATTAACCCTCCGTCGACGGAGGAGTACGAGCATCTTAGACGCCGGCTTCGACAACAGGCGCGGGAGGTTGGTCTCAAGCGTTCGGATATTCCCAAGGCCATTGCGAGAGTTCGAGGGCGCCGGTGAGGCTTGCCAAGGAAGGGTGAAGGATGACGAAGTGCGGCCAGTGTAGGACGCGGGAAGTCATGACGCTCTGTCCTCAAAGCGGCCGTTGATGTACTTGTGCAACACGCTGGAGATGAGCGTCTGGTAGGGCAATCCCTCCTCGGCGGCTTTCTTCTGGAAATGCACGAGATCCCTCTCCGTCATCCGGATGTTCACCCGCTTGTCTTTGCGTAGCGTCGCCTTGGCGACAGACTCGTACCGCCGAGCTTCCTTCGCAAAACTTGGGACCCGCCTCCATTCGTCTCGCTCGACTGACTCCAGAATGGCCCGTTCCTCTTTTGTGAGTTTCATGTCACCTCTTTTCCCAGGTAGCGTCTGGTCATTTTCCGGCTCGGGATGATCGTCTTGAGAAAGATCGTCTCTTCCGATTCCACAAAGGGGACCAGACAGGCGTACCCTTCCACATTCACTACGAAAATGCGCTGTCCCGGATATTTGCTTGGTCTGCTATGCTCAATCACATCGAGAAGGCCTCCGGCCTGGATATGGTACACGATTTCCTCAAACGTGACGCCCCGAGCCAGCTTCAACCATTCGTTCTTCTCGGTACTCCAGTCAAAGAGCTTCATGTCCAGATCATATCACAATGTGTGCATTATAGCAATACCCATAGCTCCGCGACAAGGCTGAATGCTGGGTGTGATTGGACACCCGAAACCCAAAACCCGATACCCGATACCCGGCCCCGCGGAATCACGTCGCTTTTTTGACTTCCTGAAGCCCATGTGGTATTGTCCCCCCCATTCTTGCGGGTGGGAATTGGCCCATTCCGCCGGGACATAGTGTGCATCAAAACAAGATAATCATGGATTACAAGTCAACTGTAAACTTGCCGGAAACGGCCTTTCCGATGCGCGGCGACCTCTCGAAGCGCGAACCGGAAAGGCTTGCCTTTTGGGAGTCTATCGACCTCTACGGGACGCTCCGCAAGCAGTCTCGGGGCCGCAAGAAGTTTGTGCTGCACGACGGCCCCCCATACGCCAACGGCGAGCTCCACGCGGGCACCGCTCTCAATAAGATCTTGAAGGATTTCGTCGTCAAGTCAAAGCAGATGGGCGGGTGGGACGCCCCCTACGTGCCCGGCTGGGACTGCCACGGACTCCCCATCGAGTACAAGGTCATCAGCGACCTCGGCGATGAGGCGAAGACCCTCTCCCAGGTCGAGATCCGCCGCCGTTGCCGCGCCTTCGCACTGAAATACGTCGACATCCACCGCGAGGGGTTCAAGCGCCTCGGCGTCGCCGGCGATTGGGCACACCCGTATCTGACGCTAAGCCCCGACTACGTCGCCACCATCATTCACGTGTTTAGCGAGATGTACAAGGCCGGCGCCATCGCGAAGGGCCTCAAACCGATCTACTGGTGCGCCGACTGTCAGACGGCCCTCGCGGAAGCGGAGGTCGAGTACGGCGACCACACGTCGCCCTCGATCTACGTAAAATTCCCAGCCGTCGCGCCAATCCCCGGCGTCGAAGGGCCGGCCGCGTACGTCATCTGGACGACGACGCCCTGGACGCTCCCGGCCAACCTCGCCATCTGCCTCCACCCGGATTTCGATTACTGCGCCGTCAAGACCGGCAACGAGACCTTGATCATGGCGACGTTCCTCGCGCCGGCCGCGCTGGCCGATTGCGGAATCACGGACTACGAGGTCGTCAGGAAGTACACCGGCAAGGAGTTGGAGGGCCTCACGTACCGGCACGTGATCTTCAGGGACAAGATCTGTCCGATCATCCTCGGCGAGCACGTCACCCTCGAAGCCGGCACCGGCTGCGTTCACACAGCGCCCGGCCACGGCCAGGAGGACTACATCGTCGGGGGACGCTACGGCATCGATCCGTTCTCGCCCGTCGACGGGGCCGGGATCTTCACGGAAGACGCCGGGCCTTATGCCGGCGTGCCGGTGTTCGATGCCAACGCGCGCATCGTGGCCGACCTCGAGAAGTCCGGCGCACTGATGAAAGCCTCCAAGATCGTCCACAGCTACGCTCACTGCTGGCGTTGCGCCAGCCCCGTTATTTACCGCGCGACCCCGCAATGGTTCGTTCTAATGGACCACGACCATCTGCGCGAAAAAGTGGTCGCGGCCATCGACAAAGTCGAATGGATTCCCGCCTGGGGACAGGAGCGCATCCGCTCGATGGTCGCGTCGCGTCCGGACTGGTGCATCAGCCGCCAGCGCGCTTGGGGCGTGCCGATCCCCGTCCTGTACTGCGATGCGTGCGGCGAGGTGTATGCCACGCCCGAGAGTTTCGCAAAGGCCGAGGCGCTGGCGCGGTCCGCCGAGGACGGAATTGACCGTTGGTTCGATACCGACGCGTCGCAGTTGGTCCCATCCGGCGCGCGATGCGCGAAGTGCGGCGGCACACGCTTCCGGCAGGAGTCCGACATCCTCGATGTATGGTTCGATTCCGGCGCAAGCCACCGGGCCGTCTGCGAGAAGCGCCCCGAGCTGGGCTGGCCCGTCGATCTCTACTTCGAAGGCAGCGACCAACACCGAGGCTGGTTCCAGTTGTCTCTGATCCCGGCCATCGCCGTCAAGGGCGAGCCGCCGTACCGCACCGTTGTCACACACGGATACGTCGTCGACGGAGAAGGCAAGAAGATGTCCAAGAAGCTCGGCAATACCGTGCAACTCACGGACCTGCTGAACACGCTTGGCGCGGACATCGTTCGACTCTGGGTCGCCAGCGAGAATTACAGGCAAGACGTCCGCATCTCCGACGAGATCCTGAAACGCCTCCAGGACGCATACCGCCGAATCCGCAATACGTTCCGATACATGCTCGGCAATCTGCGTGATTTCGCCGCGCGGGACGCCGTGCCGTTCGATCATCTCGAGGAAGCCGACAAGTGGGCGCTGCACCGCTTGCAACTCCTGCGCAAGCGGGTGCTCCAGGCCTACGACGACTACGAATTCCACGTCATTTATCACTCCGTGCATAACTTCTGCGCCGTCGACATGAGCGCGTTCTACCTCGACATCCTCAAGGACCGTCTGTACACCTTCGCGGCCGATTCGCGCGAACGGCGTGCGGCACAGACTGTTCTCGCGGAAATCCTCGTCGATCTCGCCAAGCTTTTCGCGCCCATCCTGCCCTACACTTGCGAAGAGGTCTGGCGGTTCCTGCCCGCGCATCTGCGGACTTCGGAAAGCGTCCACCTCGAAGCGTTCCCGGCGGAGAAGCCCGGCTACGTCCTCTCCGATGACGCCGTGGTCATCTGGGACGAATTGATGCGCGTGCGCAGCGTGGTTTCGCGGGTCCTCGAGGAGGCGCGGCGCAAGGGCGAGATCGGTTCGTCCCTCGAGGCGGCGGTCACGCTCATCCCGGGCGATGCGCGCACCGAGGGCGTCCTGCGAAAGTGCGAGGCCCAACTGCCGTGGATCTTTATCGTGTCGAAATGCACAATCGGCCCGGTCTCCGCGGAGGCCGGCCAGGCCGAGGATAAACTTATCGCTAGGTTCGAGAAGGCCCCCGGCGCGAAGTGCGTCCGATGCTGGAACTACCGGGAGTCCGTCGGCAATAGTGAAGAACATCCCCAGATCTGCGATCGATGTGAACGGCAACTACATTCTTTTTCAAAGACATCGTAACGGGAAGCGCAGATGCCTCTGAAAAAGAATCACTGTCGAGGATCATGACATGGCGGCTTGGCCGCGCTAGGAGATTGGGCAGTATGAATAAGAAAGAAGCCAAGAAGTACGAAAAACTGCTCCTAAACGAACTCGAACGCCTCAGCACCGGCATACGCAAGATCGAGGAGAGCGCACTGCACGAGTCCGTTCGCGAGACCACCGGAGACCTCTACAGTTACGCCGAGACCGGCACCGACAATTTCGAGCGCGAGACCGCACTCAACATCGCCACGAGCGAATCCGAGAGGCTCCGCGACGTGAATGACGCTCTCAAGCGCATCGAGACGGGCACCTACGGCGTATGCGAAGGCTGCGAAGAACCAATTCTCAAGAAGCGCCTCGAGGTCTTCCCCTCGGCGCGCTACTGCGTCAAGTGCCGGTCCAAGCTCGAGAAAGAAGGGTCGTTGTGAGGCCAGCCCCGTGACGCCTCGGAGAAAACAGATCCTATGGATCGTGATTGTCTTCCTGGCGGTCCTATGCGTCGACCAGACAACAAAGACGATTGTCAGGGCCGTCTGTCCCGTCGATAAATACCTCGTGATGGGCAAAGATCCGCAGTTCTTCCGCATCTCCCATCAGGAGAACCCCGGCGTCGTCGGCGGGATCTTTCGGAACAACCGCACGATGGCTCATGTGGCGCCGATTCTCGCCACCGTCGTGCTGCTGTATCTATTCCGGCACCTCGATGCGGCATCGAAGCTCCAATCCATCGCCTACGGAATGATCTGGGGCGGCGCCATCGGAAATCTGGCAGATCGACTCCGGCTCGGCGTCGTTACCGACTTCCTCCAGTTTCACTTCTACTTCATCCCGTTTGATTTCCCATGGAAGATCTATCCCGCGTTCAACTTCGCCGATACCTGCATCTGCACAGGTGTGTTCTGTTTGATCGCAACCTGGTATTGGTACGGAGAAAAAAGTGTTCCCGATCCTTCTTAAGATCGGCCCGCTCGCCATACACACCTACGGCCTGATGATCGCCATCGCTTTCCTGCTGGCGCTGCATCTCACCCAACGCGACGCCGCCAAAGAGGGAATCGATCCACACCTCATCGGCGCGATGGCCGTTTGGGCTCTCCTGTTCGGAATACTGGGCACACGTGTCATGCACATCATCCTGTTCCCGCAAGGCTATTCTTGGAAAGATCCCATCGGCTGGATCGCCATATGGCAAGGCGGATTGGTCTTTCAAGGCGCGCTGCCCGGCACCCTTATTTACGCCGTGTACGGCTGCCGGAAGAACAAGGTGCCCTTCTGGAAGATCTCCGACTGCACTATCCCGTACCTCGCCATGGCGCACGCATTAGGACGCATCGGTTGTATCATGAACGGCTGCTGTTACGGCGCACGAACCGATCTGCCCTGGGCAATCCGCTTTCCACGCATCCCCTGGGACCGCGCGCAACCCGCCACCGGAAGCCCGGCATACCTCGACCACTGTCAGCGGTTCAGCGAATTGTCCACCAGCGTCGACCGCTGGTCATACCCCATACATCCCACACAGATCTACGGCGTGTTAGGCCTCCTAGCACTCTGCCTCGTTCTCCTGTATCTGAGAAAGCACTGGCATCCATACACCGGTTTCCTCATGCCGGTCTACCTCATTCTCTACAGCGTCGGCAGGTTCTGTATTGAATTCCTCCGAGGCGATCACAACCCCACCACATTCGGCGTCCTAAGCGACCAGCAAGTGTTCTGCATCGTCACTCTCATCGTAGGCGTAGTGCTGTTCATCATCCTGCAACAGTGGTCCCGCAGCCACACCGCCGAACACAGCGCTCGCTGAATACTGCGGAGCTCCGCGTTGCGTCTCGAGGCAATACACACGAAATTGTTTTCTTGATTCGGCCGCGTTCGAGGTGCAGAATTCGTAGCGTTCGTGTTCGAGGAGTCGAGTATGAAGACACCTATTGAAGTGATTGATGAGGCGGTTCGGCGGATCGTGGAGGAGGCCCATCCTATTCAGGTGATTGTGTTCGGTTCGGCGGCTCGAGACGATATTGGGCCGGACAGCGACTTGGACCTGCTGGTGGTTATGCCGGACGGAACGGATCGGCTGGAGACAGGTTACCGCGCACATCGGGCGTTGCGAGGTCTGGGGTATGCCGCGGACATCGTAGTCGTGTTGGAAAGCGAAGTGGCGGCCACGAGAGACAATCCCTCGTTGGTGATTCACACGGCGCTGACCGAAGGCAGGGAGGTCTATCATGCGGCGTGAGTACGCGCCAGGAAGTCCGGAGGACTGGCTGAACCGCGCCGAAGGGAAGCTGCTCTTGGCGCGTCAACCCTTGCCGGAGGGCGGGTATTGGGAAGACCTATGCTACATGGCGCAACAAGCCGCGGAACTGGCGGTCAAGGCCGTGTATCAATCCAGGAGTTGGCAGTTTGCGTTTGTACATGACCTTCGGCATCTGCTGGATGGGCTGGAGAAGAACGAGATGGCGGTGCCGACAGAGATCCGGGAGGCGGAGAAGTTGACCATGTTCGCCACCCAGATGCGATATCCGGGCGTCAGCGGGTTCACCACGAAAGAGGATCGTGCCCGAATGCTGGCCATCGCGGAGGCAGTTGTGGCTTGGGCCAAGGGCATCGTCGAAGCGTAGCTACAAGAGTGGCCCCGCACCCAGACCGCCGAACAGATCGCCCGCCAAATTCGGATTCGGGCGCCGATCATTTCCCGCCGGGCGGGTTTTCCGGCCAGCCGTCGGGGATCGGGATTGTGACTTCGCTAGTGGCGGCCCACTCGGCGCTGCGCAAGAGCAGCGTCTTGAACCCGAGGTTCTGCATGGCGGGCACGTCGTGACCCAGCACAAGGTTGACGCCGCGTCCTTTGCCGGCCTGCGTCCAGACGAGCACCGGCTCGAATTTGCCCGTGCCGTTCTTATCCTTGGCCGCGAACGCCTTGCACACGACGTGCAGGTCCTGCGGAAAAGCCTGCACCATGTTCTGATACAACTCATCGGTCGTGTAGAAATCCTTCATGTCCTTCACAATCGGGTGCTTCGCATCCTCGACGTTCACCTGAAACGGGCTGTATGCCGTATGGCTTGTCTCTCCTTCTTTCCAGGTCAGGGCGATGATCTGTTGAAACTCAGGCCAGACCTGAAACGTGCACGCGGCCGCGTGCAGCACCACAAAGCCCCCGCCGTTGTTCATGAAGTCGAGAAACGCCTTCTCCGTTTCGGGCGGCCACTGCCGCTGTGTATCCGGGTACGGCGTCCAGTTGCTCACGATCACATCGTATTTCGCGAAGGCCGCCGCGTCGAGCTTCCCGGGAGTCTCCGTCACATCAACAACGCCGAACCGCGCGCAACTCGCAAACGCGTCCTTAATCACGGGCGTCGTGAGCTTCCAGGCATGGTTGTTCAGCCCGCTGAGGATCAGCACGCGCAACGGGGCCGCATAAACAAGCGGACTTCCCAGACAACAGGAGACTAGCGCCAGTGCGCAGACGAAACTTTGTGTCTTCATTTGACCCACTCCTCAGTTTCTGCCGTCGTTAGAGCGTCCCGCAAAGACCTTATCACAGCCGCCACGGCGAGCGCATCGTCCGCTGCATCATCCGGTTCGCATCGGCGTCATCGGCGAACACTTCCTTTTCCGGATCCCACCGCAACTTGCGCTGCAACATGAACGAAATCCATCCGAGCTGGCACACCGTATCCGAACGCACCGCCACCTCGATGTTGGCAATCGGCTGTTCACGCGTCCGGATGCAGTCCAGCAGGTTCTGTTGATGATGCGCGCTGACCGGCAGCCGGATCTCGTTCGGGCCGATGAGTTCCTGAAGCAGGGATGCGGGGCTCGCTTCAAGCGCGCCGCGGTTTACCCACACCCATCCCTCGGTTCCCTCGAACGTGATCCCATCACGGACCCCTTCAAACCCAGGACCGCGCCCCGTGAACCGCATCGTCACGCCGTCCGCGTACGCGTAACGAACGTCCCACGAAATCGGATTGTCGCAGAGCGCGTCATCGCCCGGGAAAACGGCCGTAGCTTCCACCTCGACGGGGCCGGTCAGTTCCGTTCCGTGGCCCCACTGCGCAATATCGATATGGTGAATCCCCCAGCCCGACACATAACCAAGCGAATAGTCGCTGATGTGGAACCAGTGCGGATTAACCACACGCTGCGGCACATACGGCGCCACGGGCGCCGGCCCAAGCCACAGGTCGTACTCAAACCCCTCCGGAATCGGAGCGGGCGAAAGCGTCCGCAGTCCCGTGCGCTCCGCGGCCCCGGCGTGCACGCCCACCTTGATCGTTTGGAGCTTGCCGATCCGCCCGTTGCGCACCAGTTCGCACGCCACGCGAAACTCCCGCATCGAACGCTGCTGCGTGCCGAACTGGAAGATTCGTCCGCGCGACCTAACCGCCTCACGCAGGGTCTTGATCTCCTGAAGGCTCATCCCGAGCGGCTTCTCGACGTAGACGTCTTTCCCCGCGCGCACCGCCGCCAGCGCGTGCAGCACGTGCCAATGGTCCGGCGAAGCGATGAGTACCGCATCGAGGTCGGCGCGCGCCACCAGTTCCTCGAAGTGGACGTACGCGGCGCAATCCTTGTTGTCGTAATGAGCGTTGACTTGTGCGCACGCGGCTTCACGCGCCGTCTGTTTCACGTCGCACACCGCCAACACCCTCGCGTCCTCCGAACCCAGAAATGCCCCCATATCGCCTCGGCCCATCCCCCCCACTCCAATGCAACCGACTGCTATACGTTCACTCGGCGGATTCCGCGAGACTAATCCCGTTCCTCCCAGAGCGATTGCCGCACCTTCAAGAAAACGGCGACGGCTAAACTGAAGTCGCGTGCCCAATAATGTCCCTCCTTGCGTCCAGTGTAGCCGGTAGGGCTTTTCCAAAGCCCCGGTCTGCAGTTTGTACATCCAAGCCCGAATGGCCCTGCTCCACGGAGATTCACGGCGCCGGATGTCGCGCCCGCTGTAGATTGGCGAGGGCGTTCAGATAAGCGGTGTTGTGAGGAAGCCACACCTCGTTCGGCTCAAAATCGGCAATGTCCAGTCCGCGCATATCCAAGTAGGGGCGATCATCGCCTGGTACGCGCCACGTAATTCCATTTACGATGCTTCCCGGAACCGCGCCGCGCGGCACACCTGAGAAAGTGTAGCGATGGTGGTACGTTGGTGGAAACGCGCTGCCGACGCCTTCCATGAGGCTGATGTCGAAGGGGTTGTTTCCGAGGATCCAGTTCAACTGATCGTAGACGAATTCGAGGTAGCGGGGATCCGGATTGTACTGATATGCCTCGGCGGCGATAGCGGCCGCTTGGAGCACGCGTGAACTCGTGCCGACGTGCCAGCCGGCCCGATCCGCGGGCGTGCCGAAGAAGCTCGGCTTTTCCTTCGGGCCGAACGTATGCATGCCGAAGGGGTTCTGCGCCAGCGCGAGCATTTCTTCGGTTTTCGCCGTAAGCTGCTCTTTCAATGCGGCGCTGTGGTCTTCACGGAACAACGCATCGTACAGCCGGACGGATTCAATCACTTCGGTGTTCGGTCCTGGAAAAAGCTCCTTCGCCAGCGCTGCATACTTCTCGTCATTCGTGGCGACGTACAGGTCCAGCGCGGCTGCGAATTGCAGTGGGCCTCGCTGGTTGTTTGCGAGCGCGCGATTGAGCGCACGTTCCGCCGCCTCGATCCACGGCGCCTTGTCGGACACGTACGTCGCGATTCGCGCCATGGCGGCCGCATGCTGCGAAGAGTCATTGCCGGTTTCGGCGCCATTGATGCGCCTTTCGTCGCCCGTGCCCGGCTTGTTGTCGGTTTCGAGTTCCGGCGGTCCCCAGAAACCGTAACCGGACGTGATTGCGCCGAAGGCCGAGCCGTCCGGCGCGATCATCCTGCGCGTGTGCTCGCCGCCCCAGAGGATCTCATCCAGAAAATCGCCGACGCCATTGCCGTCGTCATCCAAACGATCAAACGCCTCTTTGCGAACGCCATAGGCCGTGAGAAGCCCCAGCACGTACGGGACGTTGTCATACGTGTTGTAGTCTCCGGCATCGTGCCAGCCGCCCCACAGTTCATATTGACGTTTCCCGTCGGGACTCGCCGCGTCGTCCAGGTGACAGGCCTTGTGGAAACCCGGTATCTCCATCCCGCAGCGCTGGTAGTAGAAAAAGCGGTAGGCGGGACGCGCCGTCTTTTTCCAGACAATGTCATCGCCGATCTCGAAAGGCCATGAGACGTCAGTACTGCCGTCGAGTCCAATCCGGATTCGATACCGGCCCGGTGTGTTGAAAGTTGAGAAGTCGCCGCGCCAGTACTCGAAGCCCCAGTCACTGTCGTAGGCGCCGCGTATCCTGCCCTCATGGCGCAGAGCGCCGCTGAAAGCGGGCTCTCCCTTCTCGTCGATCAACACGAAGGCCGCTTCTTGCGCCACGAAGTTGCTCTGCGCGGTGAAACGTTTCGGCGCACCGATATCGTATCCCGCTTGATTGACCAAGGCGCGAATCGAGCGTGGCCTGCGGAAGGTTCCGTTGAGAACGGCGTCGTCCCACCTGACCGTGCCTGATTTCGTGACAAGAACAAGCTGAAGCCAACGCGCGCCGTGCGGACGCTGGCTGTCGGCGAGGCTGACGACGTTCCATCCGTCCGTACCGGGTTGCGCCTGGACCAAGGTGTCTTCACGGAGCGCGCCCTCGAGTCCGAGCCAGCGCACAAAGGCGGCGCTGCTCCCCTCCCCTTTCAGTGCCACCTGCGCGGACACAGATCTCAACGCGACATCGGCCTCAATAGGGTCCGACGCTATCGTCATGGGTTGATCCTTAGCGACAACCTTGAGAGACAGCGCCCCACCATGCTTCGTCTCACCGTCGAGGACCCACGCCCCTTCGTTTGTAGATTCGCAGAGCCACCCGCGCGGACGCTGTTTCCAAACGTCGAATAGGTTGGAACCTTCAGGATAGCTTTCTTTGGGAGGCGTTTCCTTTGCCTGCTCGAAGCCGCCCGACGCGAACAGCGGCGCGACCTCATCAACCATGGGGCTTGATTGGGCGGCGCGCTTGCTGAAGGACGCGCCGGATTGTTTCGCGTCGAAGCGCCGCGAAGGCCATGGGACAAGACCTGGGTCGTATCGGCCGTCCATGGTCAGGCAACGCAGTGTCTTGTCACTTCCGCAGAATAGGATGTCGGTCTTGCCGTCTTCATCGACGTCGGTAATCGTCGCGGAATAGATCAGGCGGAGGTCGGCCGCGTAGCGCCACTTCAACCGCCCCTCCGAATCAACGCAATACAGGTAGTGGTCCCCACAGGCGATAAGCGCCTCGATGGCCTTGTCACCATCAACGTCCCCTAACGACACGGCGGCATGCGTCCGCTTTTCCGTGGCGAAGATCCAACGCACCTCTCCCGCACACGTGAAGCAATACACGTATCCCTTCGCGTCGGAGACAAGGATCTCCTCCTTGCCGTCCTGATCGATATCTCCGACGGCTAAGGATGAACTCGCATAGGTGTCGGCCCCGCCCATCATGACGGCTTTCCAG
>CAZPMT010000139.1:0-14838 GCA_964587655.1 uncultured Nitrospiraceae bacterium | reverse complement strand
CCAAACGAGGCAACACGACATCGCTTACCGTAGGTGTGAGAAGTCCGGGTTAGACTCGATGGGACCGTTCCTGGAGGACGGTGAACTCCCTTGATGCCGTCGCGGGATTGCTGGGAGACGGAGAGGAAATACAGTTCACCACGTGCCCGGGATCAAAGACCGCAAACCACAGACACTACGGGAAACGTGCGCCCATTTCCGACTATGTTCAGAGAGTCGGGATGCCGAAGAGACGCAAGAGCCAATTGAGGATCGAGATGAAGAGATTGAAGAAGAAGTAAAAGAAATCGTATGGCATAGGTGTGCTCCTTTGTCGCTAGCCTCATACCTCGCCCGGCCTCACAAGCACGGGCGCATCAAACATGACCTCCTGAGAAGAACTGCAATACAGCACTTCCCACGCCACATACTACCGCAAGCGTGGCGCCGTGTCAACACGTGGTAGAACGTGGGCGCGCAAGTAAACCGCATTGAGGCTTGCAGACTCCTTTCAAGGGTGTTCATAAACCCTTGCTTCTTCGCGGTTACAGGCCTGTGGATCGCGAGGTGCACGTTCGGGAACGGGTCCTTTGAACAGTCTCACCGCGAGGCTTTCGCAGTGTCGCCGATTCAAGAATAGCCGGATTAGCACGGTTTTTCTCGAAGGGCAGGCCGCAGGTTCTCCACAGGTTCTCCACAGGCAGGTGACACGGAGCTTCGCGTTCGCGAAGACTCCGGAGGTCAGGTCATAACTATTTGTCAAATAGATGTTTAGTGGTCTTTCTCCTGTGGGGGATTCTCCAGGGGAATGCGCTGCGCACGGGCAAGAGGAGCGATCTTTCAACACCCGCCGTGAGAAGCCGTAACGAATTGTCAATAAAGGGATTTGGGTCGTTGTGCCCGTCGGGTAAGGCATGGTGTTAACAAGAGGCTGTAGGCAGCAAGCTTGAAGGCCGCAGGAAAACAGAATGCCTATAGCCTACAGCTTGACGGATCTCTTTCGGATGTCCAGAATTTGAAACGAGATGTGAGAGGGACCTAGAGACTTGTGCGGGGGATGCCGGCGGGTTCATTGCAGTTTCGTTCCCGTGAAACGTTGTTTGACATCTTGGCGTTTGTGTGCTAAGTTAGACGAATCCTGTGGGGTCGGAAACAACCGTGGGAGTCCCTCTTACGTATGTCGCTGAGTACGAAACAACAGAAACTCGTGGAACAGCTTACTAAACGTGTTGAGATGTGCCGCGAGTTCATGAACGACTGGCTGCTCTTTAATCAGATCCTGAGTGCATATCCGAACCCGGGCGCGAACAAGGCCCAACTCGAAAACCAGTTCCTCAAGATCAAGAGCAAACTTGCACGCGAACACAAAGTGCTGAAGGACACTCTTCAGACCGACTACAACATCGATGGGAACCTCATGAACATTGTGGCCGGCGCGACGAGCCTTGAGAACATCCACGTTCAGTCCGAGGTCGCGGTGAAGAAGCTTCAGACGGAGTGGCATCGCGCCTTCATTTCGATCAACGAGACGCTGGGGTCTCTCGAAGACAAGAAAGCGCGCGGCGAAGCCGGCGAGAAGGTATTCCTTGGGTTAGGGCCCGTGGCCGGGGAGGGCGGAGGAGGCGGCGGATTATCGCCGGCCACCAAGAAGAATCTTCTGATTGCCGGCGTTGTCGTTGCCATCTTCGCGTTTCTTTGGTTCTTTCAGCCTACGCATGCGATGTATGCCGATGCGATCAACAAGTTCTTTGGCACGAACTTGAAGTGAGACCTTTGACGTAGCCGTTGCGGTTTGGCTTAAGGGGATGGGCGGGCGAGGCGCCTGTTAAGCTTACGTGGAAAGGAGAAGCGCGTGACGAAGCGAGAACTGGTGATAGCGGTCGCGGAGCATCTGGGTTACACGCAGAACGAAGTTGCCAGTGTCGTGCAGGCGACGTTGGACTCCATCACCGACTGCCTTCGCGACGGGCATCGTCTGGAGATTCGGAACTTCGGCGTGTTCGAGGTGAAGACTCGTGACGCCCGGACCGGCAGAAATCCGCGGACGGGCGAGGAGGTCAGCATCGCCGAGAAGCGCGTTGCGACCTTCAAGCCGGGCAAGGCGCTTAAGGAATACGTTGAAGGAACAGGCCCGAAGCCCGCGTTCGGCGAGCCGGGACCGTCGGACGCCGGTCAGGGCGGCGGCGCGTGATGCCTGTCACGCGGAGGCGAACGATCCCTGAGATACGCTGGGCCGCGGCGAGAACGAGGTCGTAACGCAGGTGCATTTCCGAGTGCGGTGAAGCGGCGCTCCCTTTCCGGCGCAGTTCACATCTGGACACTATCCTGCAAGCGCACTCTAACCACTGAAGTGGTCTTCGATGTTACTCGAAAACAAGGGAAATCGCGCGCCGGACGAAGAGGCGCGCATGACGTTTATCGAACACCTGGCCGAACTCCGGACGCGGATCATCCGGGCGGCCATTTCCGTGTTTGTGGCATTTGTCATCAGCTACATGTTCGCCGACCAGATATTCGAGGTGATCAAACGGCCGCTCACGCCCCTGAACATGGCCGGTATCATCAAAGAGTCGTCCACGGAGCCTGCGGAGCAGCAGCCGGGAGCCGTTCCAAGAGAGGGGACCGCGCCGGAAACGGCGGGTCCGGAAGCGAGCCCGCCGGCCTCCGGTCCCAAGTGGACGGTGCTCAATCCGCTCGAGCCGTTTCTCGTTAAGCTGAAGTTGTCGAGCTACGCGGCGTTCCTGCTTGCCTCGCCGTTCGTGATCTACCAACTATGCGCATTTATCTTCCCCGGCCTTAAGCCCAGAGAACGCAAGCTTGTTAGGATTCTGATCTTCGGGTGCGCCGGCTTTGCGTTGTTCGGCGTGCTCGTTGCCTACTTTGCCGTATTTCCGTTCGTTTTGAACTATCTGATGGCATATGTCCCGCCCGGGGTCGAGTTCCAGTTTCGGATGAACGAGACTATAGGCCAGATCATCCTCGGCCTGATGGGTTTTGCCGTGGCGTTCCAATTTCCGATGGTTGCTCTGTCACTGGTCTACATGGGCTTGCTGCACCCGTCCACACTGAAGCGGTACCGGCGGATCGCCATCGTCGTGATGGCTTTCGCGGCGATGCTCCTTACGCCGCCGGATCCGATTTCTATGACGATGATGCTGGTTCCCATGGTAATATTGTACGAAGCGAGCATCTGGCTCTCGTACGTCGTACTGCGTCGGAAGAAGGCGCAAGAAGCACCGTCGTGAGTTGGCTTGAGATGCATTGAGGGGCGAGAGGTCGAGAAGATGTTTGGCAATGTGGGCATGGGCGAGTTGATCATCATCGCGGGGATCGCCCTCGTCGTAATCGGCCCGGAGAAGTTTCCCGAATTCGCCAAGATCGCCTTGCGCGCCTACCGCGATCTGCGCGGCTACGTGGACGACATCAAGCACGAGATGGCGGAGGAGATGAAACCGGTGCAACGGGAGCTTCGTCAGCTCTCGCAATACAATCCTGAAGACTATATCGAGAATGTGGCCAAGGCCGTGGCCGCCATCGATGATCCCGAGGAGGCCAAGAAGGAAGGTCCCGATTCACCGGCGTCGTCTCAGGAAGAGAGTCACAGCGATCCGTATAAGGAACCGGCGGCGGACACGCCTTCCTCCGTGAGCGAAGATGCCCAGCCCTCGCAGGAGTCGCCGAAAGCACCCGGCGGATGAGCCCGCCACACGCGACATTCAGGACAGAGCGGAGACTCACTGAATAATCGATCGTAGTGCTTCCATCATGGCGGGGCCCGCCTTAGGACCGGGCGACATGTCGGTGAGATAGTCCGCGAATTTGATTGCGGCGGTATTCTCGAAGTACTTCGGCGGGCAGATATAACCCACGTGGTCGAGTCCGAGACCCAGGATGAATTTCGGGCCGGACTTCATCAAAGCCTTGGTCTCGTTCGAGTAGAGCGGGGCCGTCTCGCCGATGTGGGTGGCAAACTGGGCGGGGCCGATGGCAAACCACGCCACTTCGGTCGTCACGTTGTCCGAGAACGAGCGCGAGACAAGTCCGAGAGCGCTCATCATTTTGAACTTGTCATTCTCGATTGGGACCTCGAATACCTTGTTAGCGAAGCGGAGTTTAGTGTCCGTAAGCGGCTTTGTCTGCTTGAGGGCATCAAGCGTTTTCTGTCCAAGGTCCGCGCCGTACTTCTCAGCGAGCTTGAAAGTGCGCTCGGGCGTCTCTGGCTGAATCCAGCATCCGATGGCGCCCTGCAGGAACAGATGCTCGCCGGGAAGGGCCCGCCACATGGTCTTGTAGAAACTGCCAACCCAGTCGGCGCTGATCAGCGTATTATCGCCGTCGAGCACCGTGGGATGGCAGGCGAAGTTGGTCAGGGTTGCGATCGACTTGCCGCTCGCGTCGAGACACTGCAATACCGTCACGGAATTGTCGACAAGGCCGGGTTCGCTGTCGTTCACTGCCCAGCCCTTGCACTCGGTCTCGGCATAGACGATCTTTGACGGCTGGAGTGCGTCGGCTGCGCGCACGACCTGCCGCGCGGCGATCTCGACCAGTCCTTTCATGTACTCAGGGTTGCGTCCGCAGTGGGTTTCATCCTCCCCGTAGATGCCTATCGTGTCGGGCGCGCAGTGGGTATGGGTCGCCTGGACTATGATGCGTTCCGGCGGCAGCGGGATCTTGCTGACGGCTTTCGAGGCTGCGGCGCGGATTTCATTCACGGTGTCGTACTGAAGGCTGAGGCTGTCGATGGTCACGAGCGCCACGGCGCTCGCGCCGTCGTAGAACACGACCGCCCTCGCATACAAGTCATCGTGCACGCCCGTCGATTTCCTGTTATGGTCGTAACCGCCGAGGAAAACGCCGTTCTGCGGATTGACCACGGCCGACGCCGCGCCTACCTGGACGCGCGCCTCACCCCCGTGCAGGTCAGCCTTTACGCAGCCCAAAACCAGCAGCAGGGACAGCATCACTGCAATACAACACTTCTTCATGGAATCTCTCCTTTAACGGTAGACATCTCGTCGATGGCCCACCTCCACGACGAGAATCAGCAGGGCTCGGTCGTGGATCTCGTAAAGAATCCGGTAATCTCCCACTCGAATCCGGTAGGTGTCCTCGATTCCCGACAGTTTCTCTGCTCCGGGCGGTCGTGGTATGTTCTCCAAGGAATCAACCACGGGTTTGAGGCGTGTCTGAATATTGCGAGGCAGTTTTCGGAAGGAGCGCGCCGCGTGCGCGTTGAATGCGACCTTGCAAGACACTCAGAGATTGCACTCCTTCTTCAGGGCTTCCCAATCCACACTCTCGCCGGGCTCCACTTTCGATCTTTGGATAGCCTCAACGTCCAAATGGTCCTCGAGTCGTTTGAACAGGGCGTAGTCTTCTACCGAAATCAACACCGCCACGTCTCTATTCCCACTCTGGAGGACAATTCGCTCGCCGTGCGACGCCACAAGATCGAGCGCTTCCGCAATGTCCTTTCTGAGTTCGCTTGTTGACAGCCGAGTCACGCTTCACAGCCTCCAAGTATCAAACCTCATCAAGTATACCAAAGATGGCCTTGTCACGTCTCCCAGTCGGTGAATCGGCGGTTCATTAGCAGGTACAGGAAGAACGGGCCGCCGAATAAGGTAGTCACAATTCCGATAGGCGTCTCGCCCGGTAGGATCTTGCGCGCAAGGATATCGCAAAAACAGACGAATCCGCCGCCCGCCAGCACGCTCATCGGCATGAGGAGGCGGTGGCGAGAGCCGGTAATGCTTCGCACGGCGTGCGGCACGATCAAGCCCACGAAACCGATTGTGCCGGCCACCGAAACGATAATGGCGGTGAGCAACGAACCTACCATGAACGTGATCACTTGCAGCATCTTGACGTTGACTCCGCGTCCGGCGGCGATCTCCGCGCCGAAGCCGAGTTGGTCGTATTTCGCGGCCTGCGCAAGGAGGAGAACCATGCAGGGCACAACACCTATCAGGAGCGTCTTGATCGGAGCGTATCCCAGGACGTCCACGCCGCCCATGAGCCATCGATCCATCATCACGACGCGCTCGGGATCCGCGAGGTAGCGCATGAACAGGATGCCGCCGTTGGCCAGCATGCCCATCGTGACGCCGCCCAGAAGGAGCACCGACGGCGAGATCCGCTCCCTGCGCGCGGCAAGGAAGTAAACGATCAGGATATCGAGTTCGGCGAAAACGAACGCGAACAATTGGATCGGCGAGATGCCGAGGATCGTGCGCGGCAGGCCGTACCCGGCCACGAGGATAGTCGCCGTCCACGCGCCGAATGCGCCTGCGCTCGCCACGCCGAGCGTGTATGGCTCGGCAAGTGGGTTGCGCAACATTGCCTGAAAAACGCACCCCGCCAGGGCAAGCCCGCTACCGACGATCAGCGCGGCCAGCGTTCGGGGCAGGCGCTGCTGGATGAGAATGCCCAGGATCGGCGCTTCCTCGTAGGAGAGTCCGGCGCGCCATTCGCGCCACGCCTCGCGGATGCTCAACGTCTCCGTGCCTATCAATAGACTCGCTGCGATCATCGCGAGGCTGAGTGCCACGAGGGCAAGCACGAATGAAGTGCGTACACGACGGACCATCAATTGCGCTCCTTCTCGATGAGCTTGGGCGGCTCGGCCCATATCAGGGGCGCGCCGGTCACCGGATTCTTGCTCACGCGGATTGCCGAGGCGTAGGCCCCAGAGAGCAGTGCCTCTGTGAGGACGCTATCGGGCCCGCCCTCGGCAATCATCCGATGTTGGTCTCCGAGAAGCAACAACCGGTCGCAGAACTGCGCGGCTAGGTTCAGATCGTGCGTGACGACTACGACCCCGTATCCCTCGTTCGCAAGACGTTCGAGCAGGGCGAAGATCTCGATCTGATGATGAATGTCGAGCGCCGAAGTGGGTTCGTCGAGCAGCAGGATCTTGGGCTCCTGCGCAAGGATGCTTGCAAGCAGCACGCGCTGCCGCTCGCCGCCGGACAGCGTGAGGAACTCGCGAGATCGGAGCGACTCGACTTCAGTGTCGCGCATGCAGCGTTCCGCGATCTCCTTGTCATGCGGACGCAGAGCGCCGAAGGCGCCGATATGCGGATAGCGTCCCAGACAAACGACCTCAAACACGCTGAGCGCGAACGCCGGATTCACGGCCTGCGGAAGAAACGCGAGTATGCGCGCGCGTTCCTGGCCCGAGTAACTGTAGAGAGGTTTCCCGTCGAGGACCACGTGGCCGGCGCGTGGCCGGAGGAGTCCGCACAGAACGCGCAGCAACGTGCTCTTCCCGGAGCCGTTGGGTCCGACCAATCCGAGCACCTCGCCGGTCCGGATCGAGAGGCTCACGCCGGTGAACACGTCCTTGCCCGGTTCATAGGCGTATGCCGCCGATTCGGCTTTGAGAACGCGGGTCATGGTTTCGGAATCGGCGCCTCCGGATGCAGACACCGCGCGAGAATCCGCGCGATCTCGCCCACGCGCGGACCGGGTCGCGCGGCATGCGCTTCCATGACGAGATAGATCCGCCCTTGTTGAACCGCCGGCAGAGTTGGCAACTGCTGCCAATCGGCCTTGTACTGTTCCTGATCGGCCGCGCCGAGCTTCTCGCCCGCGTGCAATTCGATGATCACCTCCGGGGCTTTGACCACGACCGTTTCCTTTGAGGCTTCGAGATACGTCGTGGAGGCGTCCGCGAAAATGTTGTCCCCGCCCGCGCAATCCATGATCTCCGAAATGAACGAATTCCGGTTCGCCGTGTAAAGACTGTTCAAATTGTGATCCTGCCGCATGGTGATGATGAGGACTCTGGAGCGCGGGCGGCCCTCGACGGACTTGCGGACCGCATCGAGTTCCCCTTTGACGCGGGCGCGGAGAGCCGCTGCTTCAGTCTCACATCCGAGCCGCTGTCCGATCTGCTCGATGCCCGAGTCAATCGTCGCCAGGCTGTCCATGTTCACGTTCAGGACCGGCAACCCTTTCATGGCGGCGAAATCCGCGACCTTCTGGTCCTTTCCGGGCAAGACGATCAACTCCGGCGAAAGCATGGCGATCTTCTCGAGGTTCGGATCAACATAGCCCCCGACTTTCGGCAGCTCCGCGGCTTCGGGAGGAAAATCATCGAACGATCCCACGGCGATCACCCGCTTGCCCTGTCCCAGAGCAAACACCGTCTCCGTAAGGTGCGGCGCCATCGTGATGATGCCCTTCCGCGGCAACGCGCCGTCCGTATTGTACCCGGAGCACCCGCCGATGGCGCAGAACAGCGCTAAAGACACGACGGCTCCTGCAAAGCCGGGAGGTCGTTCTCGAGTCTTCATGAAACGCCTATTCGCCTTTACTTGCACTCTAGTAGAACGTTTCCGAAATAACGTTGCAGTACCCCGAAAGGGGTACAATGTGAATAGCCGTGGGTGGAACCCACGGAAACAGGTTCCGCGGGCGGACGACCCTGACGGGGTCGAACCGCACGTGAACGGGCGTCAATACTGCGTGTTCAACCCCTTCAGGGTTGTGTATCACGGACACGGGTTCCGTGGGTTTCACCCACGGCTATTCACATTGCATCCCTTCGGGATGCAATACCGAACCTGTAACGTTATTCCAAGATCGCGCTACTAGCTTACATCGACCCGGAGTCTGCGGCAAAGCTACAGGAGCTTGCCGAGGCGATCCCGGATCTCCTTCGCAAAGCGGTCGACATGCTCTTGAACGAATACGACAACATCCTTTGAGGTGTCCGCGACGAGGGGCGTGAGGTCTATGCCGAAATTCAGCCCGGTCGTGACGTCCACGCCGTGGGATGCATGATAGGTGGCGTGTGCTTTTCTGCGGCCCATGGTTGCGAGGTCGTACCGTTTGCCGCCTGCTATCTGGGAATCAAACACACCGAGGAGCGACGCCTGGAGGTTCTCATGGCCGGTGCAGTCGAAGACCACCTTGTCCTCGTCGATCATCCAATCGAGGTCGCGCCACACTTCGCAACCATAGAGCTTTTTCGGACGCAGGTCCGCAGGCAGGCTGCGGATCGCTTGGAGCGTCTTGACTGCGACGGCGACGTGGGTGTCGTGTTTGTCCGCGGGGTTGTGTGTGTATACGATCTGCGGTCGAGCTATCCTGAGCAGCACGGCAAGGTCTTCGACGGGATCCGTATTGGCCGGTCTCTTGACGGCGCCGCTGGTGTAATCCAGGAGGACCTGCGCGGCGTATTCGCCCACCACCGCGGCTTTCTTCTGTTCCTTCCGGCGAACGACGCGCATCTCTTCGTCGGTGTAATCCTTGTAGACATCATCGCGCGGCGAGCCGCTGCCGTTCGTCACAACGACGCCCGTGAACCATTTATCCGTCCGCTGAAAGCATTCTAGGATCCCGGCATAGGCCATGATCTCGAGATCGTCTTGGTGTGCGCCGATCGCCATGTGGGTCGTGCGCGCCAGGGCTTCTTCCGCCGGAAGGCCATCAGGAACGAACAACTCCGCCGTATCCAGTTTGAACTTCATGATCCTTCCTCCCATTCGAGCAACGCAATCTACTTCCTGATGGCGGGCAAGCTGG
Source organism: uncultured Nitrospiraceae bacterium (assembly GCA_964587655.1). Classification (GTDB taxonomy): domain Bacteria; phylum Hydrogenedentota; class Hydrogenedentia; order Hydrogenedentales; family SLHB01; genus CAZPMT01. The sequence goes on along the minus strand of CAZPMT010000139.1, from coordinate 5,322 downwards.
CCGCCGCAATGGACTGCCCGACACGCCGGCTTTTTTCGTCTGGCAACTGGATGTTGATCTTCGCGGCGACTTGCGGGAACTCCGCCCGCAGAACTTCATTCGCGCCGTCGAGTATCATCTGACCGCCGCTGCCGGAGGTGCAACGCCCGAGGATGAGAACGTGCTTCAACTGGTAGAAATCCGCATAGTGGGCGATTCCGTAGCCCATGTAGCAGCCCATGCTCTGCCAGATCTTCCGCGCGCCGTCGTGTCCCGCTTCGAGCTTGTCCTGGACGAGCTTCAGTTTTTCCGCGTCGGTGATATCCTTCGGAATATCGATGCCCGCTTTCGGCGCAAGGCGAAAAACGCACTGCTGCGAGAAGTAGAGCGCGCCGCCGCCGCGGTCGCCGGACCATTCGTCGGCGGGTGCGTCGGGACTGTAGTCCACCGGCGCGAACGCAAGCTCGTTGAGCCAGCCCGTGATGTTTCCGTCCATGGTGACATAGCCGCCGGCCTCGCTCGAACCCAGCGCGACGCCGAGCACGCCGTTGTCATCGAGGGACATCGATCCGGCCAGCGCCGTCACTTCACCGTCATTGACGACTTCGAGCGGCACGCCGAGTTTCTCGCGGATGCGTTGGAAAATGCTCTTCACCTCGTCAAAACGATCCTTGGGCACGCCGCGAAACAACGAAGCGATCATTACGCGACTGTTGATGATCACGCCGGCCGAGCTTCCGCCGATAGCGTCCACACGCGGCATCTTGGATGCGGCCTTCTTGATGGAAGCCAGGATCTCATTGTAGTGATAGGAAGGATCGCTTTGTTTCCGCGGCTCCCAAACAACCTCTTCGCTGAAGATCGGCTCGCCGTTGACGACGGCGGACACTTTGCGGTCGGACGCCCCAAGGTCGAACCCAATGCGGTATCCGTCGAGATGCCTGCCGAGGGGCTGCGTCGTCTCTTTTTCCGGCGGCGCGTCGGCCGCCTCGCACGGCACGACCGTGAACGTGCGCTCGTAAACGTCCTCGCCCATGAAGTGGTAGTCGAACTTGCGGTCGCCGTCCGGGGCATACGTCTTGGCGAGGTGCGCGCCGATCGAGCGCGGCCCCCCGACGTAGACGCGCCATCCGCCCCGTTGCCACAGCAGGAATTTCAGCAAACGCTCGGCATACTCGAGATTGGCGGCAGCGCGCGGATGGCCTTCCAGAAAGACTTCCGTCTCGAAGCGCGAAACAGATCCGTCGCCGCGCTCGAGACCAAGGACGAGCGGAACACCGGCGCCGCTCTCCTTCACTTCCTTGAGAAACGCCCGGTTCGCCAAGACGGCCGGACGGAACGCGGCATCCAACAGGGGCGCGAAACGTGGCTTTACAAGTTTGAACGCACCAGGCATGTTAATCCCTTTCAACGACAACTCCGATATCGAGGGGTGAGTTTCGACTATAGCACAAACGCTCGGAAAAAGACGAGACTCCGAGTGAGACCCTCCATGTTGACTTGCATCCCATCCCGCCCTCGGGCTACAACGCTCTTATGGAATCTTATCGCCTTCGAAGCTATATTGCGCCAGGATCGCCAGCGACGCGCGCGCCTTGTGACGGGACCGAGCCGAACCTCCGTATCGAGTTCGGGTTTACGCCACGATGGTTTCATGAGCGGTGCGGCGTGGATTTTTCGACACGGTGGCACCTGGACCCGATCTACCGGCACGACAGTCTCGTAGTGATGCGGTTGGAACTCAACCGCCGGTTTTCGTCGCTCCAATTGGGCGGGCCGGAACCGGACACCTGTCCCGGCACGATAGACGGCGTCCATGGCGCGTTGACAATGGCCATGCTGTTCGGCATCCCGGTCGAGTACTATTGCGACAACTGGCCTGCCGCCACGCATGCGTTTCTGACCGATGCGCAGGCCGCAAGACTCGAACCGCCGATCCTCGATAATACGCCCGTGTTCTCCCAAATCCTCGATCAAATGGATACTATCGCGCGCTCGTTCGGACGAATCGAGGGTTATCTGAACTGGCAGGGCGTGCTGAACACTGCGTTCCGGTTGCGCGGTGCGGCTGTCTTTACCGATGCGTTGGTGAACCCTGGTCTTGCCCGCCACGTCTTCGAGGTTGTCACGGAGACCATGATTGCGGGCATGAAGCGCGTTTACGCGCGGCAACAGCAGTCCGGCGTAGTCGTCCGCCACGCCACAGTCAGCAATTGCGTGGTCAACATGGTGTCCCCAGACCTCTACCGCGAGTTTCTTTTCCCGTGTGACCAGAAGATCGCCGACGCCTTCGACGCGTTCGGCGTCCACAATTGCGCGTGGAACGTGGACCCTTATGTCGAAGATTACGCACGCTTGCCGAAGCTGGGCTATATAGACATGGGACTTGACTCGAACCTCGAACGCGCCAGACGCTTATGCCCGGACGCGCGCCGCGCCGTCATGTATACCCCAAGAGACCTGGCCGCAAAATCCCTGGAACAGATTGAAACGGACCTGGTCCGCATCCGCCGCGAACTCGGCCCTTGCGATGTCGTCATGGCGGACATAGACCCAGAGATCCCGGACGCCCGCGTGCTGGCCTTTGCGGAACTCGCGGCCCAGAACCAATAGAGGGATCAGTCGGGTCTTAGGTTACCGAACAGTGATTGCCGATAATGCGCGCGATTGTTGAGAATACGCGGTCGAACTCTTGTCGCGGGAACTCCTCCGTGCAGCCGATGACGAATCTCCCCTCGGTGCCGCCTTCTTGCATGTAATGCTCGGCGTGTTCCGCGATCTCGTCGTCGGAGCAAGTAAAGAGGTTGCATCAAACGCGTCGGGGTTTTGCATCAGGCCCATACACCAAGTTTCGGTTCCCATGATTTCGGTCGACAGCCATACAAGAGGAATCGGCGGCAATCCTCCCACAACGATTCCGCGCTCTCCCATGGCTGCGTCGGCTTGACGGTAGTCCTCCGGGGCCGGTTCGATCTGTGTGTGGTCGCAAATGTACTTGATTATTGGATAGTCGTCCACGGACTTGACGAGGTGTTCGCGAATCCATCGGCTTTGGAAGGACACGTCGAACTCGGCGCGTTCGGTGAGGTCTCCCAAAGGGGTCGAAATGCGCGTGAGGATTTGTCTGCGGCCGTTCTCCACACCTTCTTTTCGTTCCACGCCGACGTTGTTCGCTGATTCCTTGCAGACTGCGCAAGTGTCGATCGTCGTGGGGAAAGGAGTATATGGCCTTTGCTCGACCGAAATACCTTCTGACGCCCACCGATAGATCCAGGCGTAGATTGTCAGGGGGACGCGGTCTGCGGGTCCAGCTTTGTGTCGGTTCGATGCATGTAATCGAGGATTGTGTCGATTCCGGAGGGGTTCATCCTCAACGGGCTTATTGGATATTCGACGACCAAGGTGAATGTGCGCCCAGCCGCCTTGTACATTTCGATGGCAAACTCGAGCATGCGGCGGTCGCTGAATTCCATGCGCGAGCCGTCGGTGTCTGAGAGTTCGAGCCCCGCCTTTTCGAGATAGAGCAATTGTAGCGCGGGATGTATGTCCGTGGGATAGACCGGCGACACAGGGCCCGTCTTGGTGACGTGCAGCAGCTTGAACATCTCTCTAACGTCCGCCGCTGTGGAAGGCCTGACCTCGCGCGTTTCCATGTCCTCGATGTTGAAACAATTCCATGAGCCGCTTACCGATATTTCGGCTGGCGGCGCAGGGGCGTTCCTGCCGCGCTTGCGCGCTTGCTCGATAGCCTCGTTGACGACCTCGGGAGAGAACCGCACTCGCGGCGGCGCAACGCGAATACCATCTTTCCCGGCCAGTATTTCCAACGCGCGGGGGTTGTCGCATTCGACTCCCACTTCGTCCAGCACTCGCAACACTTCCACGTGCATTTGCCGGAGGTCCTTGTCGGTCAATCCTCCCTCAAGACGATATTGAACGCGCTTCATGTTCATTCTCCTTCGTGCGCGCCGATGGAAACTGTCCCGCCTCTCTTCAGTTTGTTGCCCCAATAGTCCTCCTGAACGGGTTTGGGTTCCATTGGTATGCCGAAGGCCTCGGCGCCGGTTTCGGTAAGGAACTTCCGGCGTTCTGCGAGCCACTCTTTGCTTAGGGCGACTTTGCGTCCGGCATCCTTCGCCGGCGAGCCGGCCTTCAGCAAGTACTCCTCGATGGGAAGTCTTCCAATGCCGCCGTTACCGGCGCTGACGAGTCTTGGATCGGCGTATATGCCGTGCTTCTCCTGCCCCGTGGCTTTCGCCAATTCCGCTATGGTTGCGAACTCGGACGGCTTGCTCAGCCAGCAATCCGGGATCGAACGCGCTATCGAGATTCCGAAGGTCGACCGCTGGCACGACGCGGCGGTGTGGCGCGAGATCGGCCAATCGCCATACGGCGCTTGCGAAACCTTCCGCGATTTCGGATACCACAGTTTCCGCTTGGTCAATTTCAATCGCAGCGAATCGTATGACCGTTCGTGCGTTCCCGTGGACCTGCCGTTCATGCACGCCGTCGAAAGCATGCGCGGTTCGTTGTCGTTGGCGGGCGGATTGGCGCTGTCGCTCGCGCACGGCGTCGGCAAGTTTCCGGCATCGAGCGGCTCAAAGTATGACTTCAAAGGCAGGGTGCTGCTGTCCAATGTCGGTCAAAGCATCGTGCCGAACTATCCGCTCAAGAATGCCCTCTTGGGAACGAGGTCCCGTCTAAATCCGCAGCAGTTTTCCGCGCCGGGATATTACGACGTTCCGTTTGCGTTCGCGGACCCTTACGGGGAGTTCGACCTCTTCAACAGCGGCGCACTAAGCCGCGCGTTCGCCAATACCGACCTCCGTAAGAACGACGGCGCGGGTTATTCGCCGATTGCGTGCTCGTTCGGAAGTGACGGGCTCATCGCATATATGAAAGACGAGGGTCCGGATGGGCAACGTCTTTACAAATCAACAGGACTCCTCTGGAATGACGCGACGCGTTTCAAAGACTTGACGATTGTCACATTCAGGGCAGCGCCGGTTACAGTCTTGGACCTCGAGCCGCTTTACTCCGTCAGCGGACTCGTCAATGAGTACCAGGGCCGCTACGCCTTATGCGAGCGGGAAATGTACGTCGGAGAACAGTACCTTGGGCAGTCCTACAATCCAACGCTCGAAATCGTTTTCGAACCGGCCGGCGGGCCGTCAAGGAGTCTCAGGTTCGATTCGATTGTCAAGCTGGCGGCCGCTGAGCCGCTCCGCAATGAACTAACATTCGTGACCGGACAAGGCGTTCCAGATTACGACGCGCTCGGCGACCTCTATCGGCTGCAAGCCGACCACGTCGAAAACGGGGATGAACGGCGACAGCTTCAAA